>JBEVWG010000035.1:0-185678 GCA_040506705.1 Candidatus Thiodiazotropha sp. 6PLUC1 | reverse complement strand
TCTTCTCAGAACAACTCTGAAAGCCCCTCTCCCTTTACGGGAGAGGGGTTGGGGAGAGGGTGTACGCGAAGCGTTTCATGTGGTTGAAAAAGAAAAACTGCTTTGATCGTTTATATTCATCTTGCTGATTGTTGGGGATAATAGGATATTCATTCCCCCCCTCTCCCCCAGCCCCTCTCCCGCGAGGGTAGAGGGGAGTTTCGGTACAAACCGGTAACATCATTTACAGATTAGACCGGGTAGATCGTTTACAGGTAGATAATGCATAGGTAAGGAGGAAAGACCTATGCCCTGAAAACGAGAGACCCCAATGGATCAAAAAATGATGTTAATAGGCGATTGGCTAAGTGGTGATTTCAGCAAGTCTGAGCTAGCGAGATATTAGGGCGTCAGTCGACCAACAAATAAATGGATCAGTCGATATGTGCAGGAAGGTAACAAAGGCCTTGCAGAGTTCGCCATTCATCACATGGTAATTTGACGACCGCCCGGTGACCTTGGATACTCAAGATAGTTGGAAAAGGGGCTTTTATGTCGTTGATACCTTTCCCAATATACAACGGCGCCGAATCTGTATGTCGTGGGCTGAGTGATAGGCTATTGAATGGGGTAGTCATTTTGAAAATGTTTGGTCTGATCAAGAACAAACCTCTGCTGAATCAAGCTTCCATGGATTGGTTGCTTGCGACCTTTGGCTGGTCATTAAGAAACTTTAACGCCGATTTTTTCCATAAGGATACCCGACTGGTGTTGCCGACCAACGAGTACTTTCCAGGTGTTGTGGATAGCACGGAAGGCATGGCGAAACTGATCTTTGAACAGGTTAAACAATATGCCGGGGTCAGGCATTGGCCAACCTCGGTTATCGATCAAAACCAGTGTCCAGTAATTGACCAGAGGCCGTTACTGTTACAAGGCCCTATCAGAGGCGGGGATGTAGAGGGAAGCATTGTGAAAGATCAGTCGCAACGCCTCTCAATTCCCTATAACCCTCAACAGATCAATAACCCAGAAGGAATGATTGCAAGCTTCGCGCACATCCTTGCCTACTATCTAGGACAGATGACTCAGGAGCCACCTCCCGGGGGCGCTGATTATTGGCCGGAAACCACGGAACTGCTGGCTATCTTTATGGGCTTTGGGCTGATGTTCGCCAACAGCGCCTTCACCTTCAAGGGGGGATGCGGTAGTTGTTATAACCCAAGTGCAGTCCGTCAGGCGGCACTCAGTGAGTATGAGGCGACTTATGCTCTGGCACTCTTTGCGGTATTGAAAGAGATCCCGAACGCAACGGTAAGCAGGCACCTGAAAAAGCATCTTCGGGGATTCTACAAAAAGGCGGTGAAGGAGATTCAAGCCAATCAAGATGGCCTCTCGGAGTTAATGAGCACCGGGCGGGAGCTGGCACCCCAGGCCTAAGTTGGCTGAGAGGTTTACCTTTCTCCTATTTGGAGAGCATCGCCAACGAATGATAGGAGGGATATTCAAGATTTCAAGGTCAGTTACCGTTTGACTGAGGCTGGGTTTACAAGATTTCAGGCGGGCGATGTCTGATAGATCTGCAACGAAAACCCACTCACGCTGAACCATTTTCTTCCTGCTTGAATTAACTGCTTTATCCCTTCCTTATATCGATCACTGTGTTGTATTTGTTGCCATAGTTTTTTACGCTATCGAGTCAAGCTTCCGGGTCGATATTCAACCGATCCAGGATAAAAATCCCATACATGATTGTTCGTTCAATTGCACGGTAACTTTCACTTTGAAAGGACGCTGTACTCTTCCTACACTAGGATTTAACTTCCCGCGCAAGCGTTCCAGAGTCGTCGTCAACTCAGCAGGAGAGAGGTTTCGACCACTGATTAACATGGCCGGTGGGGCACCTTGGACTGAGCAAAGCGCCATTTCAGTGAACAGTACACCAATTTAGGTTCGACCTTCAAAGGGATTGAACATTGCCTTATGTTCTCTGTTGCGACGATTCATCTGCTTGGTTTCAGGCCCACTACGTCTCAGGGTCGGCTAACGCCAGCTGGAGAAACAATAGTTGTTAAATGACAAAGAAAGCTGAGTATAAAGTTTTGCTCGAGAAGTTAGCAGGATGCTTATTTGTTCGTGATTTCCAACAAGTTTGATTGCCTTATTAATGGAGAAGAGCGATGAAACACCGTCTAGAAACAGATCTGAACGCCACGATTACCCGCGATGATAACGGCACCATACGGGCACTCACTTTTACTGACAATAACTCGTCTACACCGAATAACACCTCAGCGAAGTCCCATCTTCGCCGCCTCGCTGGCGAAATCGGCATCGACATCGGTGAACTCCGGGAGCTTGACCGTCATGCGACCCATGTCGAGCCCAAAAGATCAGGCCCCTCCTTTCATCTCGCCGATGAAAAGCGCTTCTTTGATACCACCACCTACGTCTATGCCCAGACCTATCTCGATACACCTGTCTGGGGCGCCGGTATCACAGCGACCAGAAATGATAAAACCGGGCGCATCATTTCGATAGTCAACACAAGCAAAACGGGTATGGATGCCGAACTCCCCCCAGCCCGTGACATCAACCGCTACCGTAAACTCTTCTCTGCTGGTGAGTCAGGCCCCAACTCTGCTAAAAGCTCATCGAAACAGACGCCAGGCGCTCCGACATCACAACTCTCCAAGATTCTCGGCTCATGCCTCGATGGCTACGCAAAGGGCAAAGAGCGTGTAACACCGGAACTTATCTCCGGGCGTTTCTACGTCTACCAGTTTGACCGCGCACGACGTCAGCAGGACTACCTTGAACCACTTCAAAATCAGCAGAAAAACCCTGCTGAACAGATTGAGCATGAAGACCTTCCAACCCTGCCACTCCCCAAACTCCCCGACTCAATCAACGAGGGTAGCTGGCATCTTGTTGCAGAACTTATCATCCGACTACCTTACGAGGGACATCGGATGAACTGGCGGCTTCTGGTCTGTGTCGCAACAGGTGACATTCTCTACATGCGGGCGCTCACCTCTCATGTGAACGGACTCGTCTTCACTTACGACCCGATTGTTTCGACAGGTGACACAGCAAACGACGCCAGCCAAAGCAATGCTGTGCTCAATCCGCTGCGGGACGATGTCGAGCTTCTTGGGCTTGACCCAGCTGTAGGCGGCACACAATCACTTACAGGTGAATATGTCCAAGTGACCAATGTGCACAACCCCAACATTGCACCACCCACCCAGCCTGAGGGTGTTGATTTTGACTACAATGTTCGCACTGATGAGTTTCTTGCGGTCAACGCCTACTATCATAACGACCGTTTTTTCCGTCTGGTTCAGGATCTAGGATTCCCACTCGATACCTATTTCGACGGTACGAGTTTTCCAATCAACGTCGACCACAGAGGGTTCAGTGGCAGCAACAACGGCCATTGCATCGGTGATGGAGATGGCATAGACCATACCTGCTACGGCCGAATCGACAACACCGGCGGAACCCCCACAGGCAATGCCTCGGACTGGTATCTGGTACTGCACGAGCTGGGTGGGCACGGCATCCTCTACGACCATGTGAACGGCCCGAATTTTGGCTTCGCGCACAGTGCTGGCGATAGCTTTGGCATGATTCTGAATGACCCCTATTCCGGATGGCACAATGGCGGCAACAACGACCGCTTCCTGCTTTGGCCCTATTCCGCCTTAGGCCGACGCTCAGACCGCGACCCCGCCGCAGGCTGGGGCTGGGGTGGTGCCAATGATGTCGGTAGCTACTCCTCCGAGCAGATCCTGTCGACAACGCTGTTCCGCGCCTATCGCAGCATCGGCGGTGATTCCACAGCGCTGACCCGACGCGAATTCTCGGCCCATCTTATGGCCTATCTTATACTCCGCGCTGTCAGCACCCTATCCCCTGGGACAAACCCAAACTCCCCGGCAGGTTTCCTCGATGCACTACTCACCGCCGATGCAGGCGACTGGACAACACACGGCCTCTCGGGTGGTGCCTACACCAAGGTATTAGAATGGTCTTTCGAGAGACAGGATCTGAACGACGGTGATCCACCCTTAGTTGACGTCTATATCGACGACGGGCGCGGCGGCGAATATGAATATCTCGCCGACCACCGCGCCACCACCACCATCTGGAACCGTCACCAGCCCGATGGTAGCAGCGCGCATCAGGAACCAGTGATCGGTACCAACTACGCCTATGTCCGGATCAAAAACCGCGGTAGCTCGACCGCCAATCAGGTCAATGTCCGGGGTTTCCATTGCAAGCCGCTTGAGGGACATCTCTGGCCCACAGATTTCAAAGCCATGGAGACTGCGGAGATTGGCGCAGCCACGATCCAGCCGAACGACAGCGAAGAGATCGTAGTCGGCCCCTTCGCATGGGTTCCGAACCCGAACGAAGACGGCGATGACAGCATGATGATGGTGGTCTCGGCCGAGGGTGATCCAGACAACGCAGACAAATACCATGCAGGTCGCACCATCGAGGATTGGCGACTCGTTCCCAATGACAACAACATCGCAATCCGCACAGTACAACTCCGCTCACGGCTTGTCACCGTACTGCCTGATACTGGCGCCTTCATGAATGCCTGTGTCGGCAGATCAAAAGATATGATGCTGACGCTCTCCAATAGTGGGTTTGGCATGCTCTCGATAACCAACATCGTTTCGAATTCGGGGGAATTCATTGCGCCCGGCGTAATCGCCTACCCTATCGTGATCGCCTCTGGAGACAGCATTGACTTACCCATACGCTTCCAGCCCACCTCTTTCGGTAATAAGGCGGGGTTAATCCGAGTCTTCTCCAACGACCCTGACGGGGTTCGCGTACTCAACGTCTCTGGTAAAGCAGCGCCGCCACGCCTGGTTTCAGCAATCGCTGACAATGGTGATTTCGGCAACACCTGCATCGGTGACTTCACCGATCGAATATTAACCCTCTCAAACAGCGCCCACTGTCCGCTGACGATCCAGAGCATCGCCTCGTCGAGCGCCGAATTTGTCCTCCCAAATGTGCAGAGCTACCCCATCATCATCGGTGCGGGCGACAGCCTCCAACTGCCTATTCGGTTGCAGCCATCCGATTTCGGTGCAAAGACGGGCACGCTCACGATCAACAGTGACGATCCCCAGGGACCGAAGAAGATTAAGGTCACTGGCACTGCGCCTCCAGGGCGTCTGTCGATCACCGGCTCGACCTGTATTGGCGGCGTCAAGGCCTGCTGTGTAGGAGAGCAGATACTCACCCTCACGAATACAGGCCACTGCCAGCTTCAAATCACCCATGTCGGTCTTGCTCGTCAGAGCAAGTACTGGAAACTGGTCAACAACCCATTCCCTGCAACGCTCCAGCCGGGCGCAAGCCTCGACATCCTCATACGCTACAAAGCTGAGGAGAAATGCCCACGGGCCCAGGGTCTGGTGATCAAGAGTGACGATCCGCAAAACCCGAAAACAACCCTTGACCTACTCGCTTACACCGTCTGGGAAAAAGCACCGAGAAAGGATTGCGACGAGTGTGGCTGCAGCGAGTGCTGTTGTGATCGCAGTTGTACGCCCCAAAGCCTCGATGCCTGCTGTTTCGACGAAGAGTGCGAGAAGAAAGACGACGCCTGTTAACCCGCCTGCGGGGACCGAACCAGCACGGTCCCCGCTACTGTGCAGGAGGCATTTCCACCTATGGTTAAGAGTTTTCACTCATTACCTTGCAGAAGAAACAGTTTCTCGCTTGAGTCAGATAAAACTAAACATTCAAAACCTGATAAAACAGAGATGGAAAGGTGCTTAATAGGATTTTACCGACTTGGCGGTAAACGTTGAAGGTACAGTGCTTAGATCGTGTTATCGAAATGGGTCTCCTATTCTTTTTCTTTTTTGACGCTATCCATCTAACCATTTCACAGGTGGAAACCTAACGCTTAAAAAAGATTCCACTTCCTGAAAAACCCCTCAAATTGCTCCATTTTCTGCAGAGCACCTAAAGATTTCACCTTGAAATGACGATAGGTTTTACTACTTAAAACCTGTTTTTAACCTTGCCTAAGAGGCGCAACAGACTGTTACACGCGTACTGCGAACAACTCCCAGACTATCAGCAGGTCATATATTCAGGGCATGGAACAGCAGAGTTTTTACTAAAGCTCAGTTGCTAAGGATTGACATGCTTATATTCAGCAAAAATACTACAGGAAGGTACTTCGATCGTACTTATGCAGTTCATTGCATACTCTTTCTTATGCTATTAATTCCTAAGTATGCACTGACACAACAGATCGATGCCTGCCTAAATAGTAGTAGCCCCTGCAATCTACTTACCTCAACAACACCACAGCTATCTGATATAAACTCAGATCAACTGATAGTTGAGAATGACTTGGATAGTAATATTACCTCTCGGCACGATACAGAGCATGACACAGTCAGTTCTATCTCAAACCTTCTGCAGCCATATTTATCAGGCAATACTAATGCACTCCCCATCAGTTACGCCATTGCAGAGACCTGTATGAATAAAATGAAAAGCCCGCGCTTACAGCAGGACTGCAATGCCTTGATCAATGCTGCACGAGAAAATGACACTCAAACCACCTCAGCCCTACTGCAGATTATACCGAGGCATGCCAGCAAAACTAATCAGATAGCTAGAGCGGGCAGCGTGGCACAGATTAATAATTTAAAATCCCGATTCAATTCATTGCGTACAGGTCGCCGGGGTTTGTCACTTCAGGAATTTGATCTACATATCTATGACCAAAAATTACCCATTGGTAAAATTAACAACGCTTACGAAAAACAGCGTAACAAGAGGAGTGGTTTGAGTGCGGAACAGTTGAGAATCGACTCAAATTACGGGATGTTCTTCACCGGTGACATCGTTACCAGTAAAAGTAGTTTAGTAGACCCAGACTCAAGCCTTAAGTTTAACACTCAGGGCGTAACTTTTGGTACAGACTACCGTCTTACAAAACGACTGATTTTAGGCAGCGCTTTAGGTTATATAGATACCAATAACAGTTTACTGAATGGTACAGGCGATCTGGATACAAAAGGTTACAGCTTTAGTCTCTACGGCACATACTCTGGAAGAGAAAAATACCATCTCGATTTTGCAGCCAGCTACGGAATAAACAACATTCAGCAACAGCGACTGATTAGCTATCAACTTGATCAGTCTGACCCTGTTATTCAACAGATGATGGCTAACTATAATAGTGACAAATTTACACTTTTTTTCGGTTCAGGTTACGATTTTAGAAATGATTTCTGGACCTTTCAACCACGCATTGATTTACAATACATCAGATCGAATGTTGATGGATTTAAGGAACAGTCTGTCGATACTAATGCTCAGGGCAGCGGCTGGGCTTCACGGACTAGCGCCATCAATCGACATTGGCTGGCATGGAATCTGGGTGGAAAACTCAGCTACACACAGGATATGAACTGGGGCACACTCAAGCCCTATTCAAGCATCGATTGGCTGCATGAATACAAAGATAGTGAGCAAAATCTTAATGCCTTTTTTCTCTATGATTCAGATGGTAATGCCATTCCAATAACCACCAGTGATCCCGACAGAGATTATCTTAGATTAAAGATCGGCACCTCAGCAAAATTCAAACGAGGGGTAGAAGCCTATATTAACTATGGCACCTCATTTGTACACAACACCTGGAGCGGACAAACTTTTAAAGTTGGCTTTCGAATGGATTTATAGGTAGCAACATACACAGCGTGAAATACTGTGGTAAAAAGAGGAGGCTACCAATCTCACAAGTCATCAGTATCTTACATAGGTAGGGAGAGAAACTCCCCTCTCCCCTCGCGGGAGAGGGGCCGGGGGAGAGGGGGAGAACGAACACCCTATTTCACCAAACAATCAGCAAGATAAATATGAATGATCAATGCAGTTCTTTATTCTTTCAATCACATTAAACGCTTCGCGTACACCCTCTCCCCAACCCCTCTCCCGTAAAGGGAGAGGGGCTTTCAGAGTTGTTCTGAGAAGATTTAAAGTTGATAGATAAAAAATTCGTGCATCCCTTCTTTTTGTTGTAAATACCACATTTACTGATTTGTTTAATTGAGCCTACTTAGACATTAATTTTTTTCGTATATTAAAGAGACTTACTTCCTGAACCGATGTTTTCCTCAAGTAGATATGCAATTAAGTCTTCTACATTCAATGGCTTTGAAAAGTAGTATCCCTGCAAGATATGGCAGCCACACTGCTTTAGAAGTTCGACGTGTTCTTTCTGTTCAACACCTTCGGCAATAATATCCAGATTAAGATGTTGTCCAATTTGAATGATTATTTCAGATAGATGGGCGCTATCTTCATCGACTAATAAATTAAAAACAAAACTTTGATCGATTTTGAGTTCAGTGATGGGTAATTTGCTTACCATGCTCAATGAGGAGAAACCTGTACCAAAGTCATCAAGCGAGATACCTATTCCCTTGTCGAGTAATATTTGAAGTGTTTGAATAATCTTGTCACTGTCGTCAATCATTATGCTTTCAGTGACTTCCAGGATCAGCTTTTCATGTGGAAACTTTAGCTTGTTAATGATTTGACTGACGTTGGCAATGAAGTTTTCATCAACTAGTTGACGTACGGAAACGTTGACTGAGAGTTTAAATCCCTGATCTGTTTCCTTCCAAAGATTTTGCGCTGTTTTGCATGCATTTTCTAGAATATGCATTCCTAGAGGGATGATAAAGCCTGCCTCCTCGGCTATTGGAATGAACTCAGCGGGAGATATCACTCCTAACTCATGGCTGTTCCATCTTGCTAATGCTTCCACACCAATGACTGAATTCGATTTTATATCTATCTGTGGTTGATATTCGATGTAGAACTCTTCACGCTCCAGGGCAGAATTAAAGAGCTCCTGTATAATCGATCTTCGCTCTATTTTTTTATAAAAATCCTGATCGAAAAAGGTAAGGCGATCCTTTTGCTTTTTCGCCTGGTTTAGGGCGATATCTGCATAACGCATGAGCTCTTCCGAGTTATCGGAATCAGTGGGAAATACAGTTACCCCCATACTCGCGCTGATACGTAGTGAATTATATTCTAAATCGAATGGAAGTTTGATTAACTCAAGTACATTCAGGTAGACATCGACTGCTTTATCAGGCTCATGAGGAATTATCAGTGCAAACTCATCTCCACTGAATCGTGCACAATGTATATCATCCTCAATTACTGACAAAAGCCGATCAGCAATCTGGATGAGTACCTTATCGCCAGTATTGTGGCCATAAAGATCATTAACAGTTTTAAAATTATCGAGATCAACAAAGGCGAGACAGAACTGTTTTTCTTTGGCGATATACAATCCTATCTGCTGACTAATGGCAAATCTATTCAACAACCCCGTAACACTATCGTGCTTCGCTTGGTACTCTAATGCTGCGATTGCTTTTTTCTCTTTCTTGGAGACAATGTAGAAAAAAAGGTAAAGGATCAAAAAGAAGAGGAGTGTAGCAAGGGCAATCTTTTTTGCGATGGGTGTGAACCCTTTGATTGCTTCTCTATGGGCACGAGTTAGAGATATATATATCTCATATTTTGGAATATAGGTAACCGATATGTAGCGTAGATGCTCATTACGATCTATATAGGGTTGAAGTATACGCTCCTTTCCTTTGAGCTTACGCAAATTAAACTGATCGACAACAGCTTCCGGTAAAGGAACCTGAAAAAAAATGTTATCTCGCGGATAATTGATCTTGTAATCCAGCATATAAAAATCGTTAGAAATTACTGCTGAGGCTATATCAACGGGGATATTGTCATGGTTAAACAGTGCGTTTCCACTTTCCGCATCTAACCACGAGGCTACGACGTACTGTTTGCCCTCAGCTGACCGAAACGATAAACGTAATGGAAGTATCCATTTATCAAAGAAAGGATTGTAGTAAGTATGTCCCAGCACCATGTGGTCGCGGTTTAACGTATCTATAAAAGTACTGACGGTTAAGCTATTTTGTTTCAGATTGGGAAACTTTTCTTTGCTGCTGTGGGTTGCAATAATCAAATTACCTTCAGAATCAAAAAGACCCATTCCAATAATATTGGCGCTGTTCTTGACTCGAGAGTCTAAGAGATTCAATGAGCGATCAGGGTGAGCGATTGCGTCCATTTCAACCAGGCGCTCTGAGAGAATTCTTAATACTGACTCTTGTGCAAAAAGGCGTGACTCTACCCATCCCTCTTTCACTAGTGTATTAAATTGATCGAGATCCCTAAATTTGCCATCGAGTACGTCATTATAAAAGTAGCGTGCGATTGAAAGTGACAAAATGATTGTAATGATTGATAGCAGCCAATAGAGCCGCCAAATTGGAGAGACATTGCTTAGAGCCGGAATTTTCATCCGCCGAGTATAATGTAAACGACGCTTAATATGAGCTAAAGCAACTCCACACTGGGGGTAAATATTGACATTGATTGAGATTTATCAATTCAACGGCCCTGCCACCATGCTGCTAAAAACTGTACTGGGCTAATTCGATACATTAGTATCTATTGAATTGCTTAAACCTAATGCGTTGTAACTATCGCTTCTCTCTGATCACTTTCCGAGAATCACACTTACCTCTTCGCCGCCCTCTTTTTAACTGTTTTTTTCTTGCTTCTTCTCTTTTTTGCAGCCACTTTCTTGTTACTGCTCTTCTTTGCTATCTTCTGTTTTGGAAGCGCCTTTTTGCTGGCCTTCTTTCCTACCTGTGTAACCTTGCTTCTTTTCACTACCTTTTTCTTGGCTGCGGTTTTTTTAGTTACTTTCAGACTCTTCTTGGCGGTCGATTTTTTAACTACTGATTTTTTCGCCACTACCTTCTTACTGCTACTGGTCTTGGCATTAGACGCACTTTTTTTAGCCACTCGCTTTTTCAGCTGAACAGCTCTCTTACGACTCACTGATGAGCGACTTTTTTTCGTCGCTGCCTTTTTTACCACCTTGGCGCTCTTTTTAGTTACCTTTTCAGCCTTTTTTGCCGCTTTTTTTGTAACCGTTTTTGTTCCAGCACCAGGGACGCTCTTTTTCTTCTTAACTACACTCTTACCCGCAGCTTTTGCTTTTTTAGCGACTTTTGACTTCTTTTTTCTCGCAATTCCAGATTTTTTCTCTACTGAGGCTGTCTCTGATTGAGGCTTTGACTGCTCATCCTCGGGCTTTTTTGCTTCTTCAGTTGCTGGAGGTGGCATCTGCACCACACTCGCACGCTCAACCGAGACTTCAGGTTGATTCCCCTTTGGTGTTGTTTCAGAGCTGTTGAGCGCAGAGCCTTCAATGGCCTCAAGCATTCCCTGGAAAACAGTTTCAAGCTCACCGTTACCATCGACTCTGTCCAGCCTGTTACTCTTCTCATAGTGGGTTATGAGGGGAGCGACCAGATGATCAAACACATGGATGCGGTTACTTACCGTCTCTTCATTGTCATCCGAACGTTTATGCAGGCGCCCTCCACAGCTGTCGCAGACGTCATCAACTAGCGGTGGGTTCCGGTAGGCATTGTAGAGCTGATTGCAGCTGCGGCAGGTAAGTCGTCCAACCAGGCGCTCCATCAGATTGTCTACATCGATATCAAGCAGGATGACCCTATCGAGAGGCATCTCGAGCTCGACTAACAGCTCATCCAGTGTCAGAGCCTGTAAAAGATTCCTTGGAAAACCATCCAGAATAAAGCCACTGCTCAGGGTGGGTTTCAGAAAATGGTCACGCAGCAGGCCAAGAATAATATCTTCAGTCACCACATGCCCAGCATCCTGTTGTGCTTTCGCCTCCAAACCCAATGGGTTCTGTTCAGCTACAGCTCTCTTGAGGAGTTCGCCAGTCGTTACGATGGAGAGCTTGAGCTTTTCCGCCAATAGGGCTGATTGGGTTTTCTTGCCCGCTCCAGGCGCCCCGAGTATCACAATACGCATTCCTTACACTTCCCCCATGGCCAGGTCACAATGTCGGATAATCCCTTGCATTTCAGTATTCTATGTGACCCGCCCCGGCTCGAACCAGAGTTGAGACACATCAATGGCACTTGACCCGGCACAGGCTAACTGCTGCTCTATATTTTGGTCAATTCGGTATCCCCGGCTTTGGGGGCAAATAGAGTATATGGAATGGAACATATGGCTCTAAGATCAATGACTTGTAAGATTTACCGGCATGAAGTCACAGATTTCACTTATTTATTAATTAAGAAATTCCATGACTCCATCCAACTTTTGGATTAGCCGAATCTTGTTCTGTTGGGTAAGCTAATCCAAGATTTCCAGTAAAGTCAACGGACTTTATGTACTAAAAGGCTCGATTAGATTATTCTTCTCTGCCTCACGAAGTGACTGTAAGCAGAGTAACCTCATGCCGCAAATCCCAGATATTACAGATTCTGAGCATTGGATCATCGAAACCACATTGACTGAACGATATGGTCAAAAGGTGGAAACCCAGATCGCGGATGCAGAAATCCGCCTCATGCCATCTGATCGGGAGTTGAGCAGTTGCCCAGTTGTCTACTGGGATCAAGAGGAGTGCAACTTCATCATTTTTAAGACCGGTAGTCGTAAATATCGCTGCCAGTTTTTCTACCGTGGCTATCAGCAGTATGGTACCGGGGTACACGAATATGACGACCTGACAGAGTGTATTGTGTCGCTTCTACAGGCACAGGCCGACCATTCGGCCCAGCAGAAAGGTGACCTCTAAACGGCCAGATCAAATTCAATAAAATATATTAATATCAATAACATAAAGGGGATCTAACTCATGACAGCGAAAAATGCTTTCTATGCACAATCGGGGGGCGTTACAGCAGTAATCAACGCTTCTGCATGCGGGGTTATCGAAACCGCGCGTAAACACCCAGACAAGATTGCCAATGTCTACGCCGGCCGTAACGGCATTATTGGCGCATTGACTGAAGAGTTAATCGATACCAGCCAGGAGTCAGCTGAGGATATCGCAGCATTGAAGCACACCCCATCCGGTGGCTTTGGTTCCTGCCGCTTCAAACTAAAGAGTCTTGAAGAGAATAAGCGTGAATATGAGCGCCTGATCGAGATCTTTAAAGCACACAACATTGGCTATTTTTTCTACAATGGCGGTGGTGACTCTGCTGATACCTGCTACAAAGTCTCACAACTCTCTGAAAAGATGGGTTTCCCGGTACAGGCTATTCACGTACCAAAAACTGTCGATAATGACCTGCCGATCACAGATAACTGCCCAGGTTTTGGCTCTGTAGCGAAATATATCGCGGTCTCCACTCTGGAAGCTTCCTACGATGTACGCTCCATGGCCGCCACCTCGACCAAGATTTTTGTCATCGAAGTGATGGGGCGCCATGCTGGCTGGATCGCTGCTGCCGGCGGCCTGGTAGAGGATGAAGGCATACCTGTCGTCATTCTGTTCCCGGAGATTGAGTTCGACAAAGATAAATTCCTGGCCAATGTCGATGCCAAGGTTAAAGAGCATGGCTACTGCACCATTGTGGTATCGGAAGGTTGTCACTGGCCAGATGGTAAATTCCTTGCTGAGCAGGGTACCAGAGATGCTTTTGGACATGCCCAACTAGGCGGTGCTGCACCTGTTGTAGCAAATATGATTAAGGATGCTCTGGGCCATAAGTTCCACTGGGCTGTTGCAGACTATCTACAGCGGGCTGCTCGCCACCTTACCTCAGAATCTGATGTTGCTCAGGCTTATGCCCTTGGCCAGGCTGCGGTGGAAAAGGCACTTGAAGGAAAGAACTCCATCATGCCTACAGTGGTACGCGAATCATCAAACCCCTACAAATGGCATATCGGTGAGGCACCTCTCAGCGAGGTCGCCAATGTAGAGAAAATGATGCCTTTGGATTTTATTACCGAGGATGGCTTCGGAATTACCGATGCCTGTAAGGAGTACCTCTACCCACTGATCAAAGGTGAGGCATACCCCCCTTATAAAGATAATGGAATGCCTGACTACGTAACGATGAAAGGCGTAGCAGTTCCAAAAAAACTAGATACTTTTGAACTCTAGACAACGACAAAGAGGGGGCTTATCAGCCCCCTTATTTGTGTGTACGTGCTTAGAAAAAATAAACGCTATGGAGGCTGATAAGTGTCGCACACCTATTTTGTACCTGAACTCTTTTATCATTACTCAGTGGAGGATCTCTAAGTGAATATAGAACTGATCTTTGCCCTAGCCTGTGCCGCAGCTGCACTGGTTTATGGCCTCATATCCGTTAAATGGATACTCGCTCAGCCGGAAGGCAACGAAAAAATGCGCGAGATCGCCGGCGCTATCCAGGAGGGCGCTCAAGCCTATCTAAACCGACAATACACCGCCATCGGTATCGTTGGCGCAGTCGTGCTGGTGGTTATTTTCTTCGGACTGGACAGCGCTACAGCCATTGGTTTTGCGATTGGCGCCATCTTCTCAGGTTTGGCAGGTTACATTGGCATGAACATCTCTGTTCGCTCCAATCTGCGTACAGCTGAAGCTGCCCATAATGGTATCAACGCCGCCCTTCAGATCGCCTTCCGTGGTGGTGCTATTACTGGCATGCTGGTAGTCGGTCTCGCCCTGTTGGGTGTCGCCGGTTACTACTACATCCTCAACGCGATGGGTGTCTCAGACGCCCATGCCCTGCATGCATTGGTCGGACTGGCTTTCGGTGGCTCACTGATCTCCATCTTTGCCCGACTGGGTGGTGGCATCTTCACCAAAGGTGCCGATGTTGGTGCTGATATTGTTGGTAAAGTAGAAGCTGGAATCCCTGAGGATGACCCACGCAACCCTGCAGTTATCGCCGACAATGTAGGTGACAATGTTGGTGACTGCGCAGGTATGGCTGCCGATCTTTTCGAGACCTATGCGGTTACCGTAGTTGCCACCATGCTGCTTGGCAGCCTGCTGGTTACAGGACTGGGTAACGAGGCGGTTATCTACCCCTTGGTACTGGGGGGTGTCTCCATTATTGCTTCCATCATCGGCACCTACTTCGTCAAAGCGAAGGATTCCGATACCAATGTGATGCCAGCCCTCTATAAGGGTCTGATTGTCGCGGGTGTATTGGCGGCTATAGCCTTCTACTTTGTCACTGACTACATGATGAGCGGTGCGAACATTGTGGTCGGTGGTGTCGCTGTGACTGACCCGGTAATGGCACTCTTTGGATCTGCCATGATTGGCCTGGTGCTGACTGCAGCCATGGTGGTAATCACAGAGTACTACACCTCTACCGAATACTCCCCTGTCCGCTCCATCGCTGAAGCATCCACAACCGGAGACGGCACCAATGTCATCGCCGGCCTGGGCATCTCGATGAAGGCCACTGCGGCACCGGTATTGGTAATATGCGCAGCAATCTGGGGCGCTTATGACATGGCCGGCCTCTACGGTATCGCCATTGCAGCCACTGCCATGCTCTCTATGACAGGCATCATTGTCGCCCTTGACGCCTACGGTCCTATCACCGATAACGCCGGTGGCATCGCCGAGATGGCGGAGCTGGACGAGAAGATCCGTAATATCACTGATCCACTGGATGCGGTGGGCAATACCACCAAAGCAGTGACCAAGGGTTATGCAATCGGATCAGCGGGTCTTGCAGCACTGGTGTTGTTTGCCGACTACACGCACAGTCTGGAGAGCCATTTCGGTTCCGGCATAAGTTTCGACCTATCCAACCACATGGTACTTATTGGCCTGCTCATTGGTGGCCTTGTGCCCTTCCTGTTCGGTGCCATGGCCATGGAGGCAGTGGGTCGAGCTGCTGGTGGAATCGTCAATGAGGTGCGGCGTCAATTTCGAGAGAAACCTGGGATTATGGACCACAGCGAGAAGCCTGATTATGGCAATGCTGTAGATATGCTGACCAAGGCGGCCATCAAGGAGATGATCATCCCTTCTCTGCTGCCCATTGCAGTACCGCTTCTGGTCGGCCTGTTCCTCGGTGCCCAGGCGCTGGGTGGCTTGCTGATCGGTACCATCGTAACCGGTCTGTTTGTCGCCATCTCAATGACCGCCGGTGGTGGTGCCTGGGATAATGCGAAAAAGTACATCGAAGATGGAAATTTCGGTGGCAAAGGCTCTGACGCACATAAGGCAGCCGTTACCGGGGACACCGTGGGTGACCCCTACAAAGATACTGCCGGTCCTGCGATCAATCCTTTGATCAAGATTATCAACATCGTTGCGCTGTTGATTGTGCCTATTCTCTAAAATAGGACACTTCAAGCAAGAATCAGGGGAGCTTCGGCTCCCCTTTTTAGTGACCAAAGGCCACTCTTAATTCGTGGTTATCCGGTTTCTATATTCGGCAGCTTGACTGATATAACCCATGTAAGTGCAGTTGTGCAGCGCAAGGTAGCTGCTTGCATCTCGTTGGATAGTGGCCTGCCATTTTTAGCCTGATAACCCTTAGCCTGCTGCATTTGTGGGCCTCTAAAAACATCAAACAATATAGGACACTGCACTAGACACCTGCTCTGGTTATCCGTACTCTTCACTTCTCAAACACCACCGGCCCAACCGGCTGGATTCGATAACAGCTGTTTTCCACCTGCAAGGTAAGATAAATGAACCTAGACCGCGTCTCATCGGGAAAAAACATTCCTGACGAAATAAACGTCATAATTGAAATCCCCGCAAATGCAGAACCTGTGAAATATGAGGTCGACAAAGAGACTGGAGCGATGTTCGTCGACCGCATCCTGCGTACGGCCATGCACTATCCTGCCAACTATGGCTATATTCCCCATACCCTGTCAGACGATGGCGACCCCTGCGATGTTATGGTGCCTACTGCATTTCCCCTGATTCCAGGCTCAGTAATCCGCTGCCGTCCAGTTGCGGTTTTGAAAATGACCGACGAATCCGGTGATGACGCGAAAGTTGTTGCGGTACCCATAGACAGCGTCTCAAGCCGCTGGAGCCATGTAAAAAGCTATGAGGATATGCCTACGGAGCTTATGGAGCGTATTGCCCATTTCTTTGAACACTACAAAGATCTCGATGAGGGAAAATGGGTTCGTGTTTCCGGATGGGATGGCATTGAAGCAGCTAAGAATGAGATTAGTAATTCGGTCAAAATGTTCCAAGACGCACCTGAAAAACCACACTTCTAAGTGTTCATTGCCAGAGATAGTGTCAAGGTATCCAGGAGCGAAATATGAAGGTCTGTATAGTTTCTGACAGTCATGACCATATTCCCTTACTGGATGCCGCTGTTGAGTCGGCCAAGGAGGATGGTGCTGAGGCTGTACTGCACTGCGGTGATGTCGTCGCCCCCAGTACACTCCATTGTCTGCAAAAATATGACCTGCCTATACATGTGATTCACGGTAACAACTCCGGAGATCTCTATACCCTGGCCAGGCTCGCTAACAATGATGACAGTAATATTCACTATCATGGTATGGACGCAGGAGTTGAACTGGCCGGTCGAAAAATCTTTCTGGTGCACTACCCCCACTATGCCCGGGCGATGGCTGCAACAGGTGACTGGGATCTGGTCTGCTGCGGCCACAGCCATAAACTTGGGTTTGAGCAATTCACCAATATTCAGGGTGGTACCACACACCTGATCAATCCCGGAACCATAGGTGGCGTAGGTAAATCACCGGCCACATTCGTTATGGCTGACCTGCAAGCAATGACGTTCGAGGCACGGGAAATCTCAAAGCAGATTGAACGCGAGGCAGGGTATTGATGACAGAGTTCACCCACTTCAACGCCTCTGGTGAGGCTCACATGGTGGATGTGGGGGATAAAGCCTCAACCCGACGCAAGGCGATTGCCGAAGGCCGAATATCGATGCAGGCCGAGACCCTTGAAATGGTCGTTGAAGGCCGTCACAAAAAGGGGGATGTGCTCGGTATCGCCCGGGTTGCCGGCATCATGGCAGCTAAAAAAGCATCAGACCTGATTCCACTCTGCCATCCCCTCTCCCTGACCAAGGTTGCTATCGACCTCACCCCGGAAAAAGAGACCAGTACTATCTACTGCCGTTGCCATGTCGAAACTCAGGGCCAGACTGGTGTAGAGATCGAAGCACTCTGTGCCACTCAGATCACATTGCTCACCATATACGATATGTGCAAAGCTGTTGATCGGGGAATGTCTCTCCTTAATGTTCAGCTTATAGAGAAGAGTGGTGGAAAATCGGGAACATGGGAAAGGGGTGATTAAAGTTTAAAAAACCACAGCCGCTTATATTTGTGCGAATACGTGAAGCCTGTCACAATATAATGCCGTTTATTTGACAAACTAAGAAGACAATTTCGAGTAGTAAGGATGCACATATGGGCAAATTTGTAGAGTGGACTGACACTTTAAGTGTCGGCATCGAAGAGATCGACGAACAGCACAAAATGCTGGTCGATTTAGTAAATAAAATGCATGAAGCTATACATCAACGCCATGGAAGTGATGTAGTCCAGGCCATTCTTGCTGATCTGGCTGAATACACTCGCATACATTTTGCTGTTGAAGAGAGTCTGATGCGTATCCTCAACTACCCCGGATACGATGAGCATAAAGAGATCCATGAAGAGCTACTCGAGTCTGTCTCTGACCTTCTGGAGAAGGTCTCAACGGGCAAGACCGCCATCGGCTTTGAGTTGATGCACTTTCTCAAAACCTGGCTGACAAAACATATTATGGAAGAGGATATGCAATACAGTGGCTTCTTTATCAAGGCTGGGGCTCAAACCAAATTGAGCAAAAAGTCCTGGATTCAACGCCTCTGGAGTTGATCTTTCTCCGTAAAGATAATTTAACTTCCATAATAGCCACATAACCTTCTGGTGCTTTCACGTACACCAGACTGGTGACCGGCAGCCCAGACAGGCTAAACTTACGGGTTCACCGATCGAAGGATGACCATGAACCCCTACTATCATCAAGCCCACTTTCTGAAAAGTGCGGCCAAATTATCCCAATCACCCGCAGACAGTGGCTATGAAGTCGCTTTTGCTGGTCGCTCCAATGCTGGAAAATCGAGTGCCCTGAATACCCTCTGCAGCCAAAAATCTCTGGCGCGAACCAGTAAAACGCCAGGACGCACCCAATTACTTAATTTTTTCTCACTGGATGATGAGCGCCGACTGGTCGACCTGCCGGGATACGGCTACGCCAAAGTTGCAGAATCGGTCAAAAAACAGTGGCAGCAGAGTCTGGCTGACTATATAGAAAACCGCGAATGTTTGAGGGGATTGATTTTGCTGATGGACATCCGTCACCCCCTGACCCAATTTGATCTGCAGATGTTGCAATGGAACACCCATCACGGGCTTCCGACTCATATCCTGCTGACCAAGGCTGACAAACTAAAGAGCGGTGCAGCAAAAAACACCCAATTAAAGGTAGAACGCAGCCTCAACGATCACCCTGAGATTACTGTTCAGAGATTCTCCTCGCTGAAAAAACAGGGTATCGAGACCTGTCATGAAGTTATGGACATCTGGTTTGAGCTGGAAAAGAGAGCTGATTCAAGTAACCGCTAAAAAGATTAGTCTGCAAATAATAATTCAATGGAATCAATGAGAAACAAATTTTTTTATGGAGAAAAAAGAAGGCCCTGGTAGTCTAAGGGGAGAGACTATCAGGGCCGGATCTTCCCGGATGGGGTTACCGGGAAGGGGTGGGTCGCAAAGGGAGGAAAGCGACCCGTGCCGTACAACTTACAGAAACATAGACTAGGCCTGCGAAAAAAAGTTCAGCTAATCGCTCAACTATTTAAGAATAATTTCAGATCAATGGGCTTCATCCCAATTATCGCCCACCCCTATCTCGACCAGCAGGGGTACAGCGAGGGTCGCAGCATGCTCCATGCGTTCTCGTAGAATCTTCTCCGCTGACTCCAAATATCCAGGCTCCACCTCGAATACCAGCTCATCGTGAACCTGCATCAACATCCTGATCGGAGGCTTTTCACCCTCAATCCACTGATCGACTGAGAGCATCGCCCGCTTGATGATGTCTGCGGCACTCCCCTGCATCGGTGCATTGATTGCTGTACGCTCTGCAGCGGTACGACGCTGGTGGTTCCGCGCATTTATTTCAGGTAGATAGAGACGTCTGCCAAAAAGGGTCTCTACATATCCCTGCTGATGCGCCTGCTCGCGAATTTTGTCCATAAACTCTGAAACGCCTGGGTAACGCTCGAAATAGAGATCGACATACTCCTGGGCAGCCTTTCTCTCTATACCCAACTGCCGAGCCAGACCGAAAGCAGACATACCGTAGATCAAACCAAAGTTGATCGCTTTGGCAGAACGACGCTGGTCAGTGCTGACCTTGTCCAGATCTTCACCAAAGACTTCTGCAGCAGTAGCGGTGTGAATATCCTTACCTTCGGAAAACGCCTTTAAAAGGCCACTATCCTGGGAGAGATGGGCCATGATGCGCAGCTCTATTTGTGAGTAGTCTGCTGCCAGCATCTTCCAGCCATGCTGAGGTATAAAAGCCTGCCTGATTCGTCTGCCCTCCTCTTTGCGGATGGGAATGTTCTGTAAATTGGGGTCGGTGGAGGAGAGCCTGCCGGTTGCTGCCACCGCCTGATGGTAGGAGGTATGTACCCGTCCAGTCTCTGGGTTCACCATCTCAGGCAGCTTATCGGTGTAGGTCGACTTCAGCTTTGCCAAGCCCCGATGTTCAAGAATGACTGCCGGCAGGTCATGCCCCTGGTCAGCCAATTCAATCAGCACCGATTCAGCTGTAGAGGGGGCCCCTTTGGGCGTCTTACTGATTACAGGCAGCTGTAGCTCGTTGAAAAAGATCTCGCCAATCTGCTTGGGAGAACCCAGATTGAAGTTATGTCCAGCCAGGGTATAGGCACGCTGTTCCAACTCATGTAACTGGCGTGAAAAGGCATCACTCTGAGCCCGCAGCATCTCACTGTTGACGCTCACCCCATTGCGCTCGATACGGGATAATACCGGCACAAGGGCTACCTCCAACTCAGTGAATAGTTTTGTTAGTAAATGCTCACTCTCTAGTTTAGGCCAGAGTTTCTGATGAAGCCGCAAGGTAATATCTGCATCTTCAGCAGCATAAGGCACCGCCTGCTCCAGATCTATCTGGTTGAAAGTGAGCTGCTTTTTTCCTTTACCCGCGATATCTTCAAAGTGAATGGTGCTATGGTCGAGATACTTTTTCGCCAATGAATCCATATCGTGCCGTGTCGCAGTGGAATCGACCACATAGGACTCCAACATGGTGTCATAGGCGATACCCTGCATCTGAATATCATAGCGGGCGAGCACACTCATATCGTATTTAAGGTTCTGACCCAGCTTTTTCTGTTGCGGATCTTCCAGCAAAGGTTTCATCTGACTCAGCACCCAATCCAAAGAGAGCTGTTCAGGTGCTCCCGGATAGTCATGGGCCAGGGGTAGATAAGCAGCCTCTCCCGGCACCACGGCAAAAGATAGACCGACCAACTCTGCCTGCATGTAGTCCAGGCTGGTGGTTTCCGTGTCGAAGGCAAACAACTCACTCTGCTTGAGGCGATCCATCCACTCCAGGAAAGCCTCTTTAGTGAATATCGCCTGATAGTCTGTTTCAAGCTGAGGTTGCGACACT
The DNA here is from genome assembly GCA_040506705.1 of Candidatus Thiodiazotropha sp. 6PLUC1. Taxonomy (GTDB): domain Bacteria; phylum Pseudomonadota; class Gammaproteobacteria; order Chromatiales; family Chromatiaceae; genus Thiodiazotropha. The sequence continues at coordinate 164,089 of JBEVWG010000035.1, read as the reverse complement.
TCCTCTACCTCCCCCTCCCCTTTCTCATCCAGAGTGGAGAGCAGGCGTGGGGATTCCATTCGCTCATAGTGGCTTCTTAATGACTCGGTATTCTGCTCAGTTAAGAGGTATTCCGTTGGCTTTTTATCCAGATCGACATCTAACTTGATGGTTGCCAGTAATCTCGACATAGGCAGCTGATCGAGACTGGATCGTAGGTTTTCGCCAATTTTACCGCCTATTTCGTCAGCCTTACTGATCAGATTATCCAAAGAATCGTAGCTTTTTAACCACTTTGCAGCTGTCTTTGGTCCACACTTCGGCACCCCGGGAATGTTATCCGAACTATCCCCCACCAAGGCCAGGTAGTCGATAATCTGATCCGGCCTGACACCGAACTTCTCAACCACACCCTGCTCATCCATTGTCGTTTCAGACATGGTATTGACCAGACTGACTAGTGGATTGACCAGCTGGGCCATATCCTTGTCTCCAGTGGAGATCACCGTCTTAACCCCCTCATCAGTCGCCTGGCTAGCAAGGGTGCCGATAACATCGTCGGCCTCAACCCCGGATACCATCACCAGAGGGAGTCCCATGGCTTGAATGATTTCATGTAGCGGCTCAATCTGGCAGCGTAGGTCTTCAGGCATTGGTGGGCGATTTGCCTTGTACTCAGGATAGATCTCATTTCTGAAGCTCCCACCCGGCGCATCAAAGACGACTGCAATATGCTCTGGACGATAGTCATTAAAGAGTCGTCGCAGCATATTCAACACACCGACAATAGCGCCAGTCGGCTCACCCTTAGAGTTACTGAGTTCCGGAAGCGCATGGTAGGCGCGAAAAAGGTAGGAGGAACCATCTACCAGGACAAACGGAGGATTGTCAGACATAACTAACTGATACACCTAAAAATAGTTGAACAAGCCAAGCCGGCTATACTGCTCCATGGTAGCGGAAAACATCCCTTCTTGTCGCTAGCTGGTCACGCTGGAAATTAATACTGCGAAATACCCTACTATTTTTCTTGGTCTTTATAGAAATCTGTTCTATCTTTAAGGCGTGGAGGCACTAAAACCGAATATAAATGACCTCTAGAAATCACAACCATCACCACTGGAGATAAACCGATGCCAAACATGAATCCTATGGCTGTTGAGAACAGCAACACCCCTGAGGGCTTCGAAGATTGGACAGAGGATCAAGCAATAATGCTTGCAGCAGAAGAGAATATCGAGCTGACCGATGCCCATTGGGAAGTCATACATTTTCTACGTCATCACTGTGAAGAGAATGGCGCCACATGCAGTGCAAGGCTGGTGCTAAAAGCCATGACAGGCGAAGTCAAGCAGAAGGGTGGTAAAAAATATCTCTACAGTCTCTTCCCTAGAGGACCAGTTGTGCAGGCTTGTAAAATTGCCGGCATACCACTTCCTCCCTACTCTCTGGATCTATCCTTCGGTAGTGTGCACTGATTGGGAATAAGGTTAACTAAGTGAACAAATAATGGGGCCAGACGGCCACTGCTACCCCATTAACTTTCAATCTTCTCAGAACAACTCTGAAAGCCCCTCTCCCTTTACGGGAGAGGGGTTGGGGAGAGGGTGTAGGCGAAGTGTTTCATGTGGTTGAAAGAGTAAAACTGCATTAATCGTTCATATTTGTCTTTCTGATTGTTGGGGGAAGTAGGGTGTTCATTCTCCCCCTCTCCCCCAGCCCCTCTCCCGCGAGGGGAGAGGGGGGTTTCTATCCCCACCTATTTAAGATACTGATTACTTGTACGTTTTTTCTAGCCGTAACCCTCTGCTTTACGATGCTTTTCATGTCTCAATTCTCAATCAGCAATAGAAACCAACAGCAATGAATCTGTTACAAACGTAATAGTTAAAGTAATGGGACGGCAGTGGCCAGACGGCCCTTTTTTGATGTTGCTTCAACGACAAACAAGCGACATCACTTACACCAACGATCCACATCCGCTTTCAACTGCTTCATATGGCTTTGTCGCTCTGCATCACTCATATAGCTACGTTCGCCATCCTTCTTGAAATTATATATTCCTCTAGCACGATTATGAGACTTGTATCTGTCTTTAGCGTAGATACATTTTGCCTTACGTTTTTCTTTCTCTTTTTTCGCCTTTTGCCGGGCCTCTTTTTTATTACTTCGATCCTCTTGGTAGCTGTCCAGCATACGTTTCATTTTCTGCTGTCGTTGTTCCGGTATTTCATTGCTTGAACTATTGCTCGGTGCTGGTCTGATCTTTACTTCAGTCGATGATTCAGACACAGGGCGGTCACTGAAATGAACCCGTCCCTGCTCATCCGTCCACTTATAGACTCCGGCATGCAGCATTTGAGGGTAGACAATTGCGATGAAGAGAGAGAGCGCTACTACTCTGAAGGTTAGTAATTCCCTTATATTTTCGAAATACCCGATAGTGCGGCTTACCATAGCTGTCACCAAAATTTTTGAATTGAAAATAAATGCGATATGAAGGCGATAGCCTATCAAAAAACAAGGAGCATGTACTGGTGTGGTGATTCACACGAGCGAGCGGGCGGAGCAGATTAGAAGTGGATATGAAACATGCAGAGACTGAAAAGGGTGCCGAAGCACCCTTTTGCAGTGTAGTCATCCCATCAATATGAGATCAGAGTCCGGAACCCCGGTTACCGGTGAACTCCGGATAGGCTTCCATTCCACACTCTCCAAGGTCGACGCCTTCGTACTCCTCCTCTTCACTGACACGGATACCCATGACAACTTTGAGGACCAGCCATACGATAAAGCTGGCAATGAAAGTCCAGGCGAAGATGACGCCGAGACCCAGGAGCTGTGCACCAAAGTTGGCATCGGTGTTGGAGAAGGGCACTGCAATCAGACCCCACATACCAACTACACCATGGACAGAGATAGCGCCCACAGGATCGTCAACTTTGATCTTATCCATAGTGATGATTGCGAAAACAACCAGGATGCCGCCAATGGAGCCGACAATGGTTGCCCATAGCGGTGTTGGCGCCAATGGCTCAGCGGTAATCGCTACCAGACCAGCCAAAGCACCATTCAATGCCATGGTCAGATCAGCCTTGCCGAACAATGCGCGGGCAGTCAACAGAGCCGCTACTACACCACCGGCTGCAGCTGCATTGGTGTTGACGAAGACAGCTGCTACGGCATTTGCCTCACCGATATCAGAAACTTTCAGTTCTGAACCACCATTGAAGCCGAACCATCCCAACCAGAGTATGAAAGTACCCAGGGTTGCAAGCGGCATATTGGCGCCAGGTATTGCGTTAACACGACCATCTGCTGAGTATTTTCCTTTACGAGCACCAAGCAGGATAACACCAGCCAAAGCAGCTGACGCACCACACAGATGCACTACACCGGAACCAGCAAAGTCTTGGAAACCAGCTGCATCCAGGAAGCCACCGCCCCATTTCCAGTAGCCCTGCAGAGGATAGATGACACCGGTCATCGCCACCGCAAACACCAGGAAGGCCCAGAGCTTCATACGCTCAGCTACCGCACCAGAGACGATAGACATGGCTGTGGCAACAAACACCACCTGGAAGAAGAAGTCAGACATGCCGGAGTAGTAGGTATCGCCATTGCTGGCCAATACATCTTCGACACTATTGTCACCACCAAACATGAAGCTCAGATCCAGCGCAGGAAAGATTCCATTGCCGTCAGCCGGGTACATGATGTTGTAACCCATCAGCATGTACATAATACAAGCGATGGCAAACAGGGCGACGTTCTTTGTGAGGATTTCAGTAGTATTTTTCGCTCGAACCAGACCGGCTTCGAGCATGGCAAAACCTGCTGCCATCCACATTACGAGTGCACCAGACACCAAAAAGTAGAAGGTGTCCAATGCGTAGCTTAGTTGTGTAATCGCTTCCACGATACTCTCCAATATTCAGTTACTAATCGGTTACAGTGCTTCAGAACCGGTTTCGCCAGTACGCACACGGACCACCTGTTCGAGGGTGGTGACAAAGATCTTGCCATCGCCGATCTTGCCGGTCTTAGAGGCATTGGATATCGCCTCAACCACTTGATCAACCACCTCGTCATCAACTGCAATTTCAACTTTAATCTTTGGAAGAAAGTCGACTACATATTCAGCGCCACGGTAGAGCTCGGTATGACCCTTTTGTCGTCCGAAACCCTTGACCTCGGTGACGGTAATGCCGGCCACACCAACGTCTGACAGCGCTTCTCTAACATCATCAAGCTTGAATGGCTTAATGATTGCGGAAATCATTTTCATGCTGTTACTCCTCAGTTACCTAGTCCGCCCGAAGGCGGACAAATGATTTAGCTGGACAAAAAATTTAGAACTCTTTTGACCAGGAGACGAAGAAACGCATATCTGAGTCTTCACCCGCTGCATCGGTATCGTCCAGATCGGTATCAGAGAGACTGAAAGTCACATCACCGAAATCACCAGTAGCCTTGGATACGTCAATCTGATAATGCATGTAGTCATCTGCGTCATCATCGCCATCACCATCTGGCTCAACAAAGCCAACGGTCAGACCAATTGAGAAATCTTCAGGAAGGTCGAAGCTACCGCCCAGGTAGAAGTAGAGATCCTCTTCAACCGCTTCAACTGCGTCTTCAGCAGTGATCACATAGGCAAAACCTGCAGAGAGGAAATTCCAGCCAACATTGGCATTGATTTCAGCGAAATCTGAGTCTGAATCACTTGAGTAGGAGTAGTAGATCAGGCCTGCATCGTAGCTGACGCCAGCGACTTCACCGCCATAACCACCGTAGAAATCCAACTCATAGTCATCCCAAGCCTCAGAGATCCAGGTACCTGCATAGAGACCGGAATCATGAGCATAATCAACGCCACCAGAGAAGGCAGTGCTGTTACCTGATTGGGTAAGACCACGCCAGATGTAGTTGCTGGTTACACCAACGTTGGTACTGATCTCGGCTGCAGCAACTGATGACAACCCCAGCAATGCAACACCACAGGCCAGAGCAAGTTTATTCATTTTCATGGTTTTCAATACCTCTACTTTTATATCGATCATTAAAATGTTGAAATTTTGGTTCAGCTCTTTCGTGAGATAAGCCGAATGTGCGTTTAACTAATCAGACTTCGTGCCAATCATTGCAACCGACTGTAAAACATGACATTTCTGTAATATTTCAGAAGTTAAGTAGAGATCAATAAAATCTCTGTGCCTTATTTGTAGTCACAAAAATGGGCATGCACTGCATCAGTGCACCAAACCGGTGCGTAATCCGGAAACTGTGAGTCCGGTCACGGCTTCATGTCTCGATAACTACACAACCAATATTTGTTGTAATAATGAGACAGTTAATCTACAGGTGCGCCCGTCTGGACAACAGCGTCAACACTGGCTATTGTCTGCTTCATGATTGATTCGAAACTAATTGATGATCTCGCCCAACGGCTTTCCAGCGCCCTACCTGCCGGCATTCAGACCCTGCAAGGCGATGTTAAGAAAAATCTTCGTGCCGGTCTGGAATCGGGATTGGCCAAGTTAGATTTGGTAACCAGGGAAGAGTTTGAGGTTCAGGCCGCTGTGTTATCCCGCACACGGGAGAAACTTAAACAACTGGAACAACAGGTAAAAGCGTTGGAAGAGCAACAGGACTAGGCTGGCTGGCTCCACGCTCATTGCAAGCTGATAAGCACGGCTGACGCACTATCGCGCAGCAACAACAGATCAAAACATCGTCGATAGCGGAATAATCGACCTGCGAAACCACGGAAGGAACCGATGTCACTCGCCATTCTCTACTCCCGTGCCCAGGAGGGAATCCGTTCTCCCCTGGTCACAGTCGAAGTTCACCTCGCCAACGGACTCCCTGCACTCTCTATCGTCGGATTACCGGAAATGGCGGTGCGTGAAAGCAAGGATCGTGTCAGAGGCGCTCTGATCAACAGTCAGTTTGAGTTCCCTGCCCGCCGCATCACGATCAACCTTGCACCAGCCGACCTGCCGAAAGAGGGTGGAAGATTCGACCTACCCATCGCCCTTGGCATCCTCGCGGCCTCTGGGCAGATTCCCAAACAGTCATTAGATGACTATGAGTTCGCAGGAGAGCTGGCGCTGTCGGGAGAACTGCGTCGGGTTCATGGCATTCTCCCCGCCGCCCTGGCAGCCAGAGATGCAAACCGATCATTGATCGTATCTGAACAGAATGCCCCTGAGGCGACACTGGTCAACGATCTCAGCTGCTTTCCAGCCAGACACCTGCTGGAGGTCTGTGCACATCTGAATGGGGTGCAGCCACTTCCCATATATCAGCAACCCAAAACCGAATCGCCGGTGACACACCCGGACATGAAAGATGTGATTGGACAGCAACAGGCGCGCCGCGCTTTGGAGATCAGTGCCGCTGGCTCACATTCACTCCTCTATATAGGCCCTCCAGGCACAGGTAAATCGATGCTCGCCGCTCGTCTGCCTAGCATTCTGCCGCCAATGGTCGAGCAAGAGGCCCTGGAGAGCGCAGCCATTCGCTCAGTCGCCCAGCAACAACCTTTTGATTCAGCCTACTGGCGCCAACGCCCCTTTCGCGCCCCCCACCACACTGCCTCAGCCGTTGCGCTGGTCGGTGGTGGTAGCAACCCAAAGCCGGGAGAGATCTCTCTCGCCCATCAGGGTGTGCTCTTCTTGGATGAACTGCCTGAATACGACCGCCATGTACTGGAGGTGCTGCGGGAGCCGATGGAGAATGGCTCGATCACCATCTCAAGGGCCAACCGCCAGGTTGACTACCCTGCCCGTTTTCAATTGATCACTGCGATGAACCCATGTCCCTGTGGCCATCTTGGAGATGGCAGCCAGCGATGCCACTGTACTATTGAACAGATCACCCGGTATAGAAGCCGTATCTCCGGCCCGCTGCTTGACCGTATCGATATGCATGTTGAAGTTCCACGACAGCCGATCGAAATTGGGCGTCGTGCTGAGACCAATAGAGAGGAGGGGAGTGATGCAATACGTGATCGGGTTATGGCTGCAAGAGATCGACAACAACAGCGCCAAGGTAAGACCAACCAGGCCCTGGCCGGTAGTGAAATCGAGACTCACATTCAAATCGCCGAGTCCAACCAAGCCCTGTTACAAAGAGCCATCGACCAGCTTGGGCTCTCGATGCGGGCCTATCACCGCATTATCAAAGTTGCCCGCACCATTGCAGATCTTGAGGATCAATCACAGATTGGCGCCAAACATATCAGTGAAGCTATCGGCTATCGCCGTCTGGATCGCGCGCAAAACAATCTATATTAGATCAGAATGCTTCACAAAAGATGAAACGTACTCCAGACAACACTGTAATATGGCTACAAAATGAGTAACGTAATTTTGCTAAAGAAGGGGGCTGTCTATTTTTATGCGGCCTTCATGGATGAGAATCTGACAATCCCATATATTCAAACTTGGGTGTACATGGGGTTAGACCCTGAAGACGGGCACATTTTCGAAAGTACATGTGGAGAGAAAGAACAATATTGCTTTCCCACTGGAATATCTAGCAATGTACTAGACAATAAGGCTCTGAGTGAGTGGCTGCTTGAAGAACATAGCCCGAAAATAGTAGGAAGGGAATATGTGTACAAATCCATATAACCAGTTGCTCCAGCCGACGTCTGCGCTGACATGCCGCCTCGGCTGAGCTTAGTCGTTAAAAGGTACCCTTCAATCCTTCAAGTTTTCTTCTGAAAGACTCAACCACTTTTCTATTGTCACTGGAATCAGAAACAACGGTCGGCACCAGCACCACGACCAACTCTGTTCGCCTGCTGCTGTCTGACTCCTGACCGAACAACCATCCTATCAAGGGTAAATTGCTTAGAAAGGGGAGACCGGAGCTACCACTGCTGCCCTGATCCCTGATTAAGCCACCCAGAATCAGAGCCTCTCCATTCTGTACCGCCACGGTGCTTTCGATCTTCCGGGTTGAGATGGTTGGTGAGTCAACCGTCGACGATGTGGTTGTGGAGGCATCACTGACCTCTTGCGAGACTTCCAATGTAACCAGCCCACCAGGATTGACTCTTGGGGTGACCTCTAACATCACACCCGTATCTCGATAACTCACGTTATTAATTAAACTGGCAGTACTGTCAGTAGTAGACTGTTGCTGTGTAGTCACTACCGGAACCTGGTCACCGACCTGAATAGAGGCTGTCTCATTATCAAGTACCATCAGTGAGGGTGAGGAAAGTACTCGAACCAAAGTGTCTTCAGACAGGGCAGAAAATATCGCGCGAATATCGCTCGCATTACGTAACAGTGAGAAGTTAAAACCGGGAAGGGTGTACGCTAATTCTGTTGCAAAGCCATCAGGTTCCGACCCAATGGTAAGACCCCCTATGCCAGTAAAATTGTCTCCATCCACACCACCATTAAATGCCCATTGAAGGCCATATCTTAGTGAATCTGTTAACGCCACTTCGATTATGGTTGCTTCAACCATTACCTGAAGCTGGCGCTGATCCAACTTCTCCAGCGCTTCCAACATGCTTGCATATTGTGAGGGGGTTGCCGTGATCACCAGAGAGTTGTGTTTGGCATCGGCCACTACCCTGATCTCTTTATCAGATGAGTCGCCCACTGTACCGGTCAGGGTCATACGGGTCACGGATGTAGACGATACAGTCTTTGATTCACTATCTGTTGAACTGCTCAGCGTCTTTTTTGTTTTTCCTGGTGCGACCTTGGCAGATTTGTTTTTTGTGCGTGTTGAAGCTGCGGAAGAGAAGAGCTGCTGAAGCATATTTGCCAAATCTTCTGCATCGCCATTTTGTACCCGGTAGACATAGAGACGCTGCCCCGTTCCGGCGTCCTGAGTATCGACCCGGTCGAGTCTTGGAATCCACTCAGCCACACGATCCAGATAGCGCTTTTGTGGTGTCACCACCAGGATACCATCGGCTTCATCAATTGGTACGATACGAAACATGCCCTGCAGGGGGTTGCTATCGATACTGCCGACTATCGCCTGTAGCTCTTTGGTGATGGTGGAGACCTTGGCATACTTCAGGGGGAAGAAACCGACCGACAGCCCCTTTATCCAGTCCACATCAAAAAGATTGACTGTCTCCAGAAGCCCCGCCATCTCGGCGCCGGTACCGCCCATAACCAATAGGTTGCGCACTGCATCGACCCTTATGATGCTCTCTTTCGGCGCTAACGGTTGGAGTATCTCTGCCATTTCGCGGGCGCCAATATACTCCAGCGGTACAATCTGCAGGGCGTACCCGGCCGGAATCGGCGCGCTGCTATCAGCAAGCCTGGGCACCTTTTGCCCCTGTACAGCCTTGCCCAGGGGCAGAACACGGTAGACCCCATCCACATTAACCATGGCGGCGTTATTCATCCTCAGCAGGGTCTCCAGGGTCGGCAGCAGATCCGCACGACTCAACGATTTTCCTGTCTGGATGGTCACATTGCCCTTTACCGCCGGATCGAGGATATAGCTCTCATCGAGTAGCTCCCCGAGTATTGTCTGAATCACCTCACGCAGATCGGCCTTTTCGAAATTGAGGGTAATATCGCCTGCAGGTGCTGAAGCCGCAGCCTTATCGATCGATTTATCGCTGTTAACAAACTGCCCAGTGCCATAGAAAATCTCAGTTCTATCTTTACTGGCCTGTTTCTCTTTCGGCTTCTCCTGATCAAAGGTTTTCAGACCAGCATCTTGTTCACCCTGGTCGCCTCCCGGTAACAGGTGACCCGGTGGAAAACTATTTTTGACAGCGACCGAAGCTTCGTCATCAGATTTACTGTTTAAATTGGAACAGCCGGTAATAAACAGCAGCAGCAGGGTAGGTAGCGTGTACTTAATCAACATCTGATGGTTTTTTCTGCATTAGGAGCTTAAGAAAAATTCTAACCGTCATGGAGAGGCCGGCTCGAACAATCGAGCATTCTAGCTTGAATGAGCGTGATGGTCACTTGAGAGTTGTTGTAGCTGTTAGAGTTCAATTCAGATGAAGCATAGGAATAGACACAATCGAGAGGTTGTTCTGATATGCAAAGATTCGAAAAGGTGGGGCATGGCCCCACCCTACGGACACAAAAATCACGTAGGGTGCCGGCCCTGCCGCACCTTTTCCTCAATTGAGCGCGGGAATGAGATGAAACCTCTGAGGCTGTGACTGATTGGTCGGTTTGGTGGGGCATGGCCCCACCCTACGGGCGCTAAAATCACGTAGGGTGTCGGCCCTGCCGCACCTTTTCCTCAATTGAGCGCAGGTGAGAGATGATACCTTTGAGGCTGTGACTGAGAGGTTGGTTTGGTGGGGCATGGCCCCACCCTACAGAGCGCCAATATCATGTAGGGTGCCGGCCCTGCCGCACCTTTTCCTCAATAGAGCGCGGGTGTGAGATGATACCTCTGAGGCTGTGACTGAGAGGTCGGTTTGGTGGGGCATGGCCCCACCCTACAGGCGCCAATATCACGTAGGGTGCCGGCCCTGCCGCACCTTTTCCTCAATTGAGCGCAGGTGTGAGATGATACCTCTGAGGCTGTGACTGATAGGCCGGTTTGGTGGGGCGTGGCCCCACCCTACGGGTCGCAAAATCACGTGGGGTGTCGGCCCAGCCGTATGGATGAAACCTCAGCGACAGAGCCCCTGCTCCACCTCATCACGGGTTTTACGATCCTGGAGCTGCTCTATCAGCGTCAGTGCAAAATCCATGGCCGTTCCCGGCCCTCTTGAGGTGATCACTTTACCGTCCCTGACAACCGCTTTAGCTTCTATTTCAACTTCAGGTAGAGACATCGAGTCAAGCACACCAGGGTAGCCCGTAGCCTTGCGGCCATCTAGAAGACCTGCACCGGCCAGCACTTTGGGCGCAGCGCAGATTGCCGCAGTGTATTTACCCTGTTTATGCAGCTGTTGCAGAATGGTGTGAATTCTTCGATCAGCATCAAGATTGTCTGCACCAGGCAATCCTCCGGGCAGGACGATCATGTCAAAATCATCGGCATCCACTGCATCGATTGTGGTGTCTGGAACCAAGGTAACACCCCGTGATGCCTTAACTGGCAGATCATCCAGACCTGCCGTGACTACATCAATACCGGCGCGGGTCAGAAGATCGGTAATGGTGACTGCTTCGAGCTCTTCACATCCTTGGGCGAGGGGGACGAGGACACGTGCCATTCTAGCCTCCTGTGGTTTATGATTTCAGATACAGGAACCAACTCGATTCCCTGTTGCTTAAGTTTAGGCAACTCCTCACGCAGTACTGATACGGTCGCTGCATAGGGGTGGCCAATCCCAATCGCACTGCCTCTTTCCCGAGCAAGATTGACCAGTTTCTGTAACTGTTTTCGGATCAGTCGCTCCTCAGGGACATTGTCCAGAAATATATCTCGTCGAGCATTGGCAATCATGTTGGAGCGCGCAACCCGCTGGGCAACCGTGGCTTCAGTCGTACGGCTATCTACAAAATAGAGTCCTTGGCGACGCAGCTCTCCCATCAGCCAGCGCATGGCGGTTGGATCCCGTGTCAGCAGGCTACCCATGTGATTGTTGACCCCAGTCAGATAAGGTACTGAGGCAATATCTCGCCTCAGTGTCTGCAGAAATACGGATTTGGGCATATCCACGGTGAGTGCGCCTTCACCCAAACGATTCCCCAGGTCGGACTCCATCGGCAGATGCAGCATCACCTCTTTATTCTGCTCACTGGCTTTGGTCGCCAGTAACCAGGCAAATGGGGTCTGGGGTAGAAATGCGTAGGTTATAGAACCAGGCAGCTGCAGCGCTCTTTCGCCTGCCTGTTTCTGATTACCCAGGTCATCAATGATCACTGCAATTTTGATTGGCCGGTTGGACTGTGCATCCGCCAGGAGGGCAGGGGATGCACCAAACACTATCCAAAATCCAATCAATATGTACCATTTGATCATCTACTTTAGAATCGGCTCAGCCTGCCTCTTTATTAGCATTCAGGATCGTAAGGCCCTTCAGCAGATTGAGCGCCTCTCCCAATTGATAATCCTTTGTTACAACTGAATCAGCCTCTTTCTCTGTCTTGGAATCAACTGGGGTCTTGTTCTCCTTCCCATTGCCATTTTCAAGATGGCCAGTGAGATTGGACTCCTTGATCGGCTTGACCTTATCACTCTCTACTTTGGACAAAGTGAAATCTTCCAGCTCGATATCCGGCTTGATACCTTCGGCCTGGATCGAACGTCCTGAAGGGGTAAAGTATCGAGCCGTTGTCAATTTTACCGCTGATGTGTCACTTATCGGAATTATGGTCTGAACAGATCCCTTTCCAAAGGTCTGGGTACCCATGATCACCGCCCGGCTGTGATCTTGCAGCGCTCCAGCAACAATCTCGGAAGCTGAAGCTGAGCCTTCGTTCACCAAAACCACGATTGGCGCACCATCGAGCACGTCGTCCGGTGCCGCCTCAAAGCGTAATTGAGAGTCACTTTCACGACCTTTGGTGTAGACAATCAGGCCATCCTCCAAAAAGGCATCACTGACAGAGACTGCTGCATTCAATACACCACCTGGATTGTTTCGCAGATCCAGCACCATCCCAAGCAGATCCCCCTCCGCCTCATCCTCCAGTTCACGCAGGACTTTCAGCATATCCCGTGCAGTGTGGGTCTGAAATTGGGAAATACGCAGATAGGCAAATCGCTCATCAAGCAGTCGACTCTTCACACTGGCTACGCGAATGACATCACGAACCACCGTTATTTTGATCGGCTTCTCTTCGCCTTTGCGGATGATGGTCAGCTCAAGCGGAGTGCCCGGTTTGCCACGCATAAGAGCAACCGCATCATTCAGGCTCATCCCCTTAACCGGCGTATCATCCAGCCTTACAATCAGATCGCCACTGCGCACACCGGCGCGAGCTGCAGGAGTATCATCAATCGGTGAAATCACTTTCACAAAACCATCTTCCATACCCACTTCTATGCCTAAACCGCCAAACTCACCTTTGGTGCCGACCTGAAGGTCTTTGTAATCCTCCGAGTCAAGGTAGTTGGAGTGGGGATCGAGTCCGGAGACCATACCCCGGATCGCATTTTCAAGAAGAACCTTATCGTCTACTGGCTCGACATAGTTTGCTTTGATGCGGCCGAATATGTCGGCAAAAGTCCTCAACTGCTGTAGAGGCAGGTTATTGTTCGACTCATCATCCTCTTCAGCTGAGAGCGTAAGTGGTATCAGCATCGCAGCCATTAAAATCAAGCTGAAACCAAATCGTTTTTTCCGCATTACGGCATTTATCATCTGTTTTTCCTACAATCGTGTCGCCACCTTGAGTAGCAGACTGAATTTTCAATGCTCAGTTGGCGATTAACCTGGTGACCGGCTGTTTCTGGTCAATGGTTTGGCGTAATCGGTCTTTGAACTGTGAGTGAGTGAATAAAAAGATAGTTCCTTAATTGTCTTATCTGCGATCACCCGCCCCCGTGTCCGCCGACACCATTTGGTTGGGTTTTTAGGTTCGCCGTTGTGGCGAATCCCGAAGTAGATGCCTGATGAGGATCGCCCTCCACTACTGCCTACTTGAGCCACTACCTCTCCGGGTTCCACCCACTCTCCTGTCTCTTTAAACAGACTCTGATTGTGGCCATAGAGACTCATAAACCCTTCACCATGATCGATGATTAACAATAGACCAAAACCACGTAACCAATCGGCAAAAGCCACTCTGCCATGGTGAATGGCACGAACTTCCTGACCCTCAGGGGCAGAAATCATCACTCCATCCCATTTCAGTTTTCCAACCTCCCTTGCAGAACCAAACCGGGACAGTATTTTGCCTCTGGAGGGCCAGGGCAACTTACCTTTGCGGGTCTGAAATGCGACATGAGCCGTCGGGTTGAGCGGAATATCAGCAAGTGTCTGTTGCAGCTCATTGAGTAAGGACTGCAGCTGCTTTTCATCCGATTTGAGGCTTTGTAACTCCTGACCTTTGTTCTGCAGCCGGCTGTTGAGGCTGGCAATAATCTCTTTCCGACCCATTTGGGCAGCTTCGAACTGCCTCTTCTGATTGAGGTTCTTTGTCTGGAGCTGTTGCAGGCGCTGCTCCTCTTGAGCAATTTTATGCTCAATCGCTTTCAATTGCTGGAGATTCTTACGAATCTGCACCATCTGCTCGATCCGGGCTGTATTGAAGTAATCGTAATACACCATAACCCGACTGACTACTGCCGGATCTTGCTGGTTGAGCAGGATTTTCATTTTTTCCTGCCGACCCATCGCATAAGCAGCTCTGAGTTGACGCTCCAGAGAAGAGCGATGTTGATCCAAGTGGAGGCGGGCATCGGCACGCTCACCTTCAAGCTCTGCCAGCCGACGCTGTTGGCGCTTCAAACTCTGCTTGGTCACTCGAATTCGCCGGGCGAGGGCGCCAATCTGCATCTCCATATCCTGTAAAGCCCGATTCTGCTCCTCTCGTTTGCCTTCCGTTGAACGCAACTGATCCTGTATATTCTGAATGCGACGCTTGACCTGGTCCAGCTTGGACTTAGCATCTTTTTCCGACTCATCTGCTGATGCTTGCTGAACAAATAGCGATCCACAAAAACTCAGGCAGAGCGCCAACAGGCAACTCAGACGCAGCACTGGCTATGCCTCATCAAACTCTATCAATGAACGCCCTTTCATCTCATCCGGTTGAGGCAACCCCATGATTCTCAGCAGGGTCGGTGAGATATCGCATAACGCACCACCCTCCAACAGCTGAGCACTGTCCCGACCGATGTAGATAAGCGGTACTGGATTGGTGGTGTGTGCGGTATGGGGCTGGTGGTTGATCAGGTCCTCCATCTGTTCCGCATTGCCATGATCAGCAGTAACCAGCATTTCACCATTCACCCGGTGCAGGGCCTTGTGCACTCTACCGAGACAGTGATCCAGGGTCTCTATGGCAAGTTTCGCCGCCTCAAATTTGCCGGTATGGCCCACCATGTCACTATTGGCAAAGTTACAAATTATGGCGTCATACTTACCGCTCTCTATCGCCTCAACCAGATGATCCGTCACCTCTTCAGCACTCATCTCAGGCTTGAGGTCGTAAGTCGCCACCTGGGGAGATGGCACAAGAATCCGATCTTCCCCCTCAAATGGTTTTTCACGTCCGCCATTGAAGAAAAAGGTGACGTGGGCGTATTTTTCGGTTTCAGCGAGCCGTAACTGCAACAACCCAAGCTTGGCGATATATTCACCAAACACATTGCGAAGTTTTTCCGGTGGAAATGCCACCGGGATACCGAACTGTTTGTGGTATCTGGTCAGACTCACAAATTCACCCAATTTCGGCACACGACTGCGCTCAAAATCATTGAATTCCGGGTCAACAAAGGATTTTGTCAACTGACGCGCACGATCGGCCCGGTAGTTAAGAAACATCACCACATCACCATCTTCCACTCTGACCGGGTCTTCACCAGTCGAGGTGATGCGGGTTGCCACTACGAACTCATCGGTTTCGCCACGTTGATAGGCGTCATGCAGACCCTGAACCGCATCTTCAACCACATATTCGGCTTCACCCTCAACCAACAGCTTGTAAGCTTGCTCTACGCGTTCCCAGCGGTTATCACGGTCCATCGCATAGTAGCGCCCGATCAGGCTGGCTATGCGCCCTGTCCCAAGCTCACTAAACATTTTGTCCATTGCAACCAACGAGGCTTCAGCACTTTTAGGTGGCGTATCTCGACCATCGAGAAAAGCGTGAAAATAGAGCTGCTTTGCACCCCGATCCACAGCAAGTTTGGCCATCGCGTGGAGATGTTCTTCATGGCTGTGCACCCCACCAGGGGAGAGCAGCCCCAGCAGGTGTATCGCTTTTCCATTCTCAACAGCCTTGTCCACTGCTGCGGTAAGTGTCTCGTTGGAAAAGAATGATCCAGTTCGAATAGATCGGGAGACCCGGGTAAACTCTTGATAGACAACCCTACCGGCACCCAGATTGAGGTGGCCCACTTCTGAGTTTCCCATCTGACCACCAGGCAGACCAACCGCCGCGCCGGATGTGGTTATCAGTGTGTGTGGGTGTTCACGCCAAAGACGATCCCAAACCGGGGTGCGGGCTTCTGTGATGGCATTCACTTCTCTGTCTTCACTATAACCCCAGCCGTCCAGAATGGTCAGGACGACAGGTTTAGGTTTCTCTGTCATGATGGTTCTCTTTAATTAAAAGACTTTTTGTGTGGCAAACAGCGAAAATTTCAACTTAAAAGTAGCTAAGCTCAATTAAATCACCAAAACCCATGCCAGACCAGAAAACCGATGCGACTTTAATCAATTTGAAACAGATATCAAGCCGAAGCCCTCGATCTTTTCCCTTTAGCCAAACCCCCCATATCTCCAGGCCTTGGCCTTTCAGCAAAGTTCAGTAGACTTGGAAAAGAGGCCAAATAGTAACCGGAAAAAATAAAGGGGTTCTCATTGGCACGAAAAACAGCGTATTATTGTATTAGTTATTAGTAAAAGGCTGGTCGTATATGGAACACAAGTACAGCAAGAGCGCCCAACCCCTGAGCTTGGAAGAGAGCGAAGGTATGCAAAATCTGTTTGCGACAGATGATGATGTGGATCGTGCCTCCCGTTCGCTGAAGGCCATGTCGCATCCGCTGAGATTAAAGATTCTCTGCACCCTTGGCAGTCAGGAAGTCAGTGTACAGGAAATTGTTGAGCAGGTTGGAACCTCCCAGAGCAACATCTCCCAGCATCTCGCCATTCTGCGTGATAAGGGCATACTCGCCTCTCGAAAAGATGCCAACAGGGTCTACTATCGAGTCAGCGATTTTCGCACCCTGAAATTGATCGGCATGATGCGGGAAGTCTTCTGCACCCATTCCGCATAAGAGACCTCTCTGATCACGGTCGCTGACAGCGACCTGAGGTCTCAAGAGCAAATTTCTGGCTCTGTTTCAGCTTAGCCAGAGCTATTTTTTGCCTCAACACCCACTCAGCCCTTAAACATTAGCTCCCGCTGGTATAAACTCCGCCCCCTGTAGAACAAACTGCTGCACACGAGGCGCCGAATGGAACAACTCATCGAATTTGCGATGAATCACTGGATACTCGTCCTGACCTTTAATCTGGTCGCGGGCGTATTGGTCTTCAACATGGCCACCGGGGAAAAAAATGCCCTGGATCCCAGTGCCGCAACTGATCTAATCAATAGAAAGGAGGCGGTTGTCGTTGATGTCAGACCAGCATCGGATTACAACAAAGGTCACATAATCAACGCGATAAATATACCCAGCAACGGCTTTGCCAGCCAGATGGGCGTGCTCAGCAAGCACAAAGACAAACCCATTATTGTCAGTTGCCGCTCCGGCGCCCAATCCTCAAGCGCTTGTCAGCAATTGAAAAAGGCCGGGTATGAAGAGGTGTTTAATCTGAAAGGCGGTATACTCGCCTGGCAGAGCGCCAATCTACCAGTCACCCGTAAGAAGAAATAGTCTCACCCCATCAGGAAGCCAACATGACCGAAGCCAAGCAAGAAGAGCAGAATCGTGAATTCGCTATTCAGAGAATCTATACCAAGGACATCTCGTTTGAGACTCCCAATTCACCCGCCGTTTTCCAACAAGAGTGGAAGCCAGAGACCGGGGTCAACCTGAATACTGAAGTCAACAAACTCTCCGACGATGTATTTGAAGTCACCCTGACGGTCACGGTCACCACCAAACTCGGTGAGCAGACCGCCTATCTGGCCGAAGTCAAACAGGCGGGTATTTTCAGCGCCAAAGGCTTTCCGGAGCAAGAGATGGGCCCACTACTCGGCGCTTTCTGCCCGAATCAGTTGTTTCCCTATATTCGTGAAGTTATCTCTGACCTGATCATGAAAGGCAGCTTCCCTCAAATGGTATTGCAGCCGGTCAATTTCGACATGATCTATGCCCAGCACCAGCAAGAGCGTGCTAAAAAGGCTCAGGAAGAGGCTTCCAGCCAAAACCAGCATTAATGAGTCAGCCTGGCGAAAAAGCCGTTGCGGTTCTTGGTGCAGGGTCATGGGGAACCGCACTCGCTATATTGCTCAGCAGCGAAGGGCAACCGGTCAGGCTTTGGGGTCACCTTAAAGCCGAAGTCGATGCCCTCGCGGAAGCCAGGGAGAACCGACAGTTTCTCCCTGGCCTCTCTTTTCCCGACACCCTCACTCTGGAAGCTGACCTCAAGCAAGCTCTGTATCAGGCTTCAGAGGTGGTTATCGCTGTACCTAGCCACGCCTTTAGTAGTGTCACAAAAGCCATCGAGCCACTACTTGACGGCAATCCCGGCATTGCCTGGGCAACCAAGGGCTTTGAACCAGGGTCCCAGCGTCTTCTGAGCGATGTAGCAGCAGAAAATCTGCCGGGTAGAGATCTTGCCGTCATATCAGGCCCCACCTTCGCCGGGGAAGTGGCTCGTGGTCTACCCACTGCAATTACAGTGGCGGCAACAACCCCCGAACATGCTGAAAAGTTGGCCGAACGGTTGCACACACCCTGGTTCCGTGCCTACACCAGCAGCGACATTGTCGGTGTGCAGGTGGGCGGGGCATGTAAGAATGTACTGGCGATCGCTGCTGGTATCGCTGATGGCCTTGGGTTTGGCGCCAATACCCGTTCTGCGTTGATTACCCGTGGACTCACAGAGATCATGCGCCTGGGCCTCAAGCTCGGTGGAGAGCAAGAGACTTTCATGGGACTTGCAGGACTGGGCGATCTACTGCTGACCTGTACTGACAACCAATCCCGTAACCGCCGTATGGGACTCGCACTTTCAGAGGGTCTCTCACTCGAAAGCGCTCTCACATCAATTGGTCAGGAGGTGGAAGGGGTCAACACTGCGAAAGAGGTGTATGCCCTGGCAAAGCGTCATCAGGTTGAAATGCCGATCTCAGAGCAGGTCTACCGGGTGCTTCATGAAGGGCTTGATCCTAAAACAGCGGTGCATAATCTGCTGGATAGAAGACAGAAAGCTGAAGGCTTATAGCGCCCTCACTCTCCACCGGCAAAATCACACTGACGCCAGGCCTCATAAAGCATCAGAGCCACCGCATTCGACAGATTGAGACTTCGACTCTCAGGCTTCATGGGGATTCGAATGCGCTGCTCAGGATCCAATTCTGCAAGCAACTGCGCTGGTAATCCCCGGCTCTCAGGACCAAACAACAGGGCATCTCCAGGGGCGAAACTCACATCTGCATAGCTTCGTTTTCCTTTGGTGGTACAGCCATAGAGATGCTTTGGCGCCACCTGACTCAAAAAGTCATCTAATGAATTATATTCCCCAACATCGGCCCACTCATGATAATCGAGACCTGCTCGCCGTAAACGTTTATCATCCAGCTTGAAGCCCAGGGGATGAATCAAATGCAATTTGCTGCCACTATTGGCACACAGGCGTATGATATTACCTGTGTTTGGCGGGATCTCCGGTTCTAATAGAACGATATGGAACATCCCACACCCCTAACCGAAGATTTTGAAAAGGTTCATGAGCAGCAACAGCCCTCCAATTTTAAATACCGAATTTTGTGGTATGTCGTTCAATAGCCCCATTGTTCTTCTTTCCGGATGTGTTGGATTTGGTGAAGAGTACACAAGGGTCAATGGTTTTAGCAATCGCGACGTGGGCGCCGTCTGCCTAAAGGGAACCACTCAGGAAGCTCGCATGGGCAACCAGCCACACCGAGTCTACGAAACATCTCAAGGCATGTTGAATGCCATTGGCCTCCAGAATCCCGGTGTGGATCATGTCGTCAATAAGATTCTACCGAGCCTCGACTTTACAGAAACCCGCTTCATAGCCAACGTCTCAGGCTCCAGTGTGGAAGAGTATTATGAGGTGACACGTCGCTTCGATGATTCACCAATCGACGCCATTGAAATCAACATCTCCTGCCCAAATGTCAAAGAGGGAGGGGTAGCCTTCGGTAATGATCCTCAAATGTCCGCCCGGGTCGTGGAAACCTGCCGCAAAGCCACCGACAAACCCCTGATCACTAAACTCTCACCCAACCAAACTGACATTGCTGGTAATGCCAAAGGCTGCATTGAAGCAGGCAGTGATGCATTTTCGGTGATAAACACCCTGATGGGGATGGCCATCGACATCCAGAGCCGAAGCCCAATCATTGGTAACAACCAGGGTGGTCTCTCTGGCCCGGCGATCAAGCCCGTTGCCCTGCTCAAGGTGCATCAGGTCTATCAGGTCTGCAGGGAGCACCAGATCCCCATCATCGGACAAGGTGGCATCACTACAGCAGAGGATGCCCTGGAATTTATAATTGCTGGCGCTAGTGCTATCGGTATAGGTACTGCACTCTTTTACGATCCACTGGTATGTAAATCGATCAACGCTGGCATCATCAAATATCTTGAACAACATCAGTTATCTTCTGTCGATCAACTGGTAGGTACACTCCAGATGAATCAGCCACCAGCCAACAAGTGTGGCTGTTGATCATCAGTAATGGAATTATGAGTGAAGAAAAAATGACAAACCCTGATCCCGAGTTACTAAAAAACTTTAATCCACTGCATAATCTCAATGATGTCCAACTCGAGCTGCTTGGGCGTTCACTCAAGATCTACTCAGCAGGCAAAGGACTGATTATCCTGCAACAGGGCGATACCACGGAATTCAGTCTCTACCTGCTCAAAGGCCGGGTTCGCCTTCACTCTGAGGATGGACGTGTCAGTGAAATCAGTGGAGAGACCCCCCAGGCCAAAAACCCAATAGCCAACTTGATTCCACGACGCTACGGCGTAGAGGCCATCACACCTGTAGATTACCTGATGGTGGATAACGCTTTGATAAAAGGATTGCTGAATGAGGGAGAGGGGATAACAGCGACAGAAATCGATGTCGACACTCAACCTTATGATAAAGAGGGTGCCGAAAGCGCCCTCATGGAAGCTCTGATCACAGATCTTAACCAGGATAAACTGGTTCTGCCCAGTCTTCCCGATGTTGCGGTACGCGTTGGCAGAGCGATGCGCGATGAAACCACCAATGCACGCAAACTGGCAGAAATCGTACAGACCGACCCGGCAATCACGACCAAATTGATACGTGCAGCGAACAGCCCTCTCTACGCTGGCGTGACACCTGTCGATTCCTGTGCTGCCGCTATTGTCAGACTTGGCGCAGACACCACGCATAAGCTAGTCCTGACTTTCGCGCTCAGAGAACTCTTCAATACACGCTCCAGCATGTTAAAGGAGCATATGCGTGACCTTTGGCTGCATAGCGTCAAGGTCAGCGCGGTCTGCTTTATCCTTGCCAAAGTCACCAAGAAATTTAACCCGGAGCATGCGCTGCTCGCAGGACTGCTGCATGACATCGGTAATGTTGCAATCCTCAGCTATGCTGAGCGCTATCCTGAAGTCGCCAATGATTCAGAAAAACTGGATCAGGTATTGAAAGACATGCGTGGAAGAATAGGCAGCGTGATTTTACGCAACTGGGGCTTCATTGAAGATCTGATAGAGGTAACTCAAGAGGCCGAAAACTGGCAGAGGGAGATAGAGGGGGAGGCCGACTATGCTGACCTGGTTATCGTTGCCCAGCTACACAGTTTCATAGGTACACCTCAAATGAAGGATATCCCTACCCTGGATCAGGCACCCTCTTTTAATCGTCTCAACCTGGGTGAGCTGACTCCCAAGCTGAGCTTGAAGATTCTCGATAAAGCAGACGAGAAAATCGCACATGCTGAAGCGATGTTGATGGCGGGTTAAAAATACCACGAAATAACAGATTAACCGTCTGCCTGAGAGGTATCAGAAAGCTTCTGCGGGAAAGAGGCTTGATTGAGACTCAATCACAATTTCAGGACGCTCTTTGCAGCAGAGAAACTGCTGCAAAGAGCCTCACCTAAAGCGTTAGGTTAGGAACGTCCCAGTTTTTTGAATCGACCAGCACCAATACTCAGAAGGCCCAGCCCAAGAAGTAAAAAAGTCGAGGGTTCTGGCACTTCGTGAATAATAGTCCCTTCTTCATCATCGGCGCCGCCCGAAATACCTGAAACCAATGAGCGATCTTGATTGGCCGGGTTGTCCTCAGAAATTCCAGTGAGGGTCAGTCGAGAGCGGAAGGTAGAACTATCACCCGCTTGATTGCCATATAGAGAAGTTGAGGTATCAGCCGCGATAGTACTGCCTACTAACCAGCTCGTCATATCACTATAGACATACATGCTGCTGCTGCCTAAGGATGCAGAGTTAGCCTCCAAGGAGACCTCACTATAACCTGGTTCAAGCAAACCATTACGATAAGCGGAATTTTCATAACCACTACCGATCCAAGGCTCATCGTCACCCCTGTCCGGGTAGAGTCCTTGCACCAGATCAAACACTGACGATTCTACGAGCTCCACATAAAAGCTGTCGTGAACAAAATAGTTTGTTGCTCGGCTACCGGTGCGAACCGTATCCTGATCCTCAACAAGGTCACCGAATTCGTTGCGGTGGGTACCCTGTCTATCTTTATCAACCATAAAGGTATAAGAGACAGTATCCCCAGCAGCTAAACCGATATCGCTTAAGAATCCCGATTCATCGGATATAGGGTAGGTCTCAACATTACCCTCAAATGAGTAATAGAGAGGAATAGCTTGAGCAGAAGTAATATGAAATAGCGCAGCGAGACCTGTTGCTGCTATGAGTGGAATTCCGAATTTCATCTTAAAAACTCCCTATTGTAGTAATTCGGTAAGTAAGCAAATTGCACGCCAAATGATTTTATTTCTCAGAAACAAGGAGATAGCCTAATCAGATAAAACGTAGTGTAAAATATTTCGACATAATCTGATTGAATACCTAAACACCGTCCAGAGAAAACCATGTAATAAGATCACTTTCGGCGCTGCTTACTAGATACGAAAACATACAATATCTAACGCTGTACAATTAAGCAGGATGCCTTAATTCAATCCTATATAAAAATCATAAATCCAGTTAATTTAAGCTTCACTAAGCGCCCATTAAGTCTGCTTAGATATTGAACCCAAATATTGGATGCACATAACATCTTACAGGAATCAAAATAGCTTCATGTGACCTTCTACTGCCTAATATGCTAACTGGTTAAAGTTTTTTAAATAAAACAGTAATAAATAGTAAACTCGCACTATGCTCGACTGGCGAAACCCTGATCTATACCTCTTTGCTCTTAAGCTCTCATCGGAGCAGTGGGCTTGGGAATTTTTGCGCAGAAATCCAACGTATCAGCAACAATGGCAAAGCTTTATTAGCACATGGCAAGCGCTTGAAGCCTGCTATGGCAAACCTTCGCAGAGAGATGTCAAAGCCTGGCAACAGGATGAGCGTGCCTGGGTACCAGCCGAAACATGCCTGGAAAGTGACTGCCGTATTGATGGAGATAGAGTATTGATCGAATGCGCCTTAGGTGCTCGCTGGGGATTCTACAAATTTCCACCCGACCCGACTGATGACGACCCGGTTGGTGGTGGACGATTGGTTTGGCGAGAGATCAACTGGCAAACGCCAACACTAGAAATCGGTCAAGCGATCGAAGACCCATCCCATCAGGCAGCACTGTTATTTGATTTAAGTATGCCCCTGCAGCCCCAACTTGTTGACGCAAAACGCCGCTTACAGATCGAGCAAAGAGATCGAATAAAATCTGGTGATGTGCTGGCTCCGACACTATCTAAACGCAATCAACTACTCACCCTCTATCTACGACTTTTGGATAGCCTCTCTGAGAAAGCATCATCTGGTACTATTTCCGGTGTGTTGAAGATAAACCAAACTGAAGTCAATCAACTGCTGTCAGAAGCACTAGATCTAAGAGATCATGAATACCGTCAGTTGCTTTTTTTAGTCTGATTGCATTAATTGCCGTTGTGGCAAAAAAGTCGCAATGATGGGAAAGCACCCATTGTTAATCCAATAGGCTTTCGATCTCTTTCGTTTCGAACAAACTTACATGAATATTTCTCAACTCATCTTTGTCTTTTGAATATAGCTGCGACATAGCATCACTAACAACTACTACTCGAAAATCTCTTTCGCTCGCCTCGAAGAGGCTCGTTC
Source organism: Candidatus Thiodiazotropha sp. 6PLUC1 (assembly GCA_040506705.1). Classification (GTDB taxonomy): domain Bacteria; phylum Pseudomonadota; class Gammaproteobacteria; order Chromatiales; family Chromatiaceae; genus Thiodiazotropha. The sequence goes on along the minus strand of JBEVWG010000035.1, from coordinate 140,050 downwards.
TAGGACAGTTAGGATAATTACAACCGCTAAACACCAATGTATCGATTTCATGTTTGCTTAAGAAGGCTTCCAGTGGTGTTTTATAAAATGCTCCCCACCTCGGTTTGTACAGCATGTATTCATGGTTGCCTATCTGCTGTAGTTTTCCTGCCATAAGCTCATCAGCATCTATTCTTATTGAGGTATCTGGTTTTAACTCATTTACCAACTCTGCCCCATCTGAACCTGGAATAACTATTGTAACTCCCTCTTCAATAATCTTTCTTCTGCACAGATCCACGTTTGAACCATCAGCAGAATATAAGCGGATAACATGAACTATCGGCAATCTTTTTTTGCGGTAGATTTCTAATAGATATGCCATATTAGGAATCACTTCCTGGGTGCCTGCAATCTCGGCCGGCGCACCGGCCAGAGTGAAATCATTCTGTACATCAATTGTTATTAGTGCAGATTTTGTAAAATGTGGCTCAGTATAATTACTCATTTATACTCCGCTAATTACACAAAACCTATCTGATGACAGGACAGTAGAGACTGACACTTACCTTCCTTTAATTTATACCAATTGTTGCCAATTGATGCCATTAACTCATCTGTTAATTTAAAGTCCTTAAAGCTTGGATTATGTACAAATTTATTACCGATTAACACAAAAATGAATCCAAGTCATACGACTACACGAGAGTGCCATCAATATCAAACATCACATAATGCATATTATTGTTCATTTTAAGTATGGCAAAGGTTGGGTGTCGGCATGTTTCCTCCAGAGTGGACTCAGGCAATTGCTTCCTTAACTGATAGTAACAACTGGGTCTCGGACTTCTCTATTATAGCGCTATACTACCCATATAGCTGTCTTACTATTAACCCGGCGACTAAGTATGTCATCTTCAGGGTTTCAAGCCTGCCTGCAGACTACATACTTAGTCGCCGGGTTAATAATGTTGATAATTTAATGGGCGACTTGCGTTTTATCGACCGTAATTAATATTTAGTTGATCATGTTCTGCCGTTATATACCAAGCGGATACTGTTGATATGCAAAACCTTATAGATGAGATTCAGTGGCGACTCACTGCGCAACTCGCAGGTGATGGTATCGATTTTTCCAATGCATCTGAAGCCGTACAGGCTATGTCAGCACTTCCGGTTGAGACGGAGGAGGATCGCCACACACACCTGAGGGGGTTTCTAAATCTTGCTGATTTCCTGATCGAACATGGTAGTGAAGAAATCAGAGAAGCCATGCAACCTCAACGAGACACAATCAAACAAAAACTTGCAGCAATGTACCAACCAGGTTCGGTCTATACGACGTCAAACGAAATTGTCACACGTCTTGCAGATGGTCTTCGAAACGGTGGCTCAGTGGATGATCTTGCCGAGATAGCGATGACAGAAATTGGTAATCTTGATCTACAACCTACACAAGAAGATGCTCACTTTGCCGCAGCAGCGAGCATTCGCGTCATAACCCTACTTACAGCATACCATTGGTTGAGTGGTGAATTAACAGAGGATGCTCCAGAGCACCCCCGTGAAAAGGCCATCTGGTGCTTTTGGCAATCAGTAATGAAAAAGGGTGTCATGCTGGATGAGGCTCATACTTATGCCGATACAATTCTTCAGCTGGGTGATTTCATCGAAACAGAGTCGCGAGTGAATGGGGTAATGATTATTTTCGGCCTCAGCCTGCTCATGCGCCCCGACTATGGACCCGGTTTGGAATCGATTCAGCAATCTATTATGGAATTGTTACCTCAACTATCCGGTGAATCATCAGAAACAGTTGAAAATGCTAATGCTCAAGAGAATACCTTGGATAAAACTGACGATCCGTTGACTCCAGATCAGATTCTGTCCGACTTTTCATCTGTGTTAGCAAGTGAAGGGTTCAGCGAGTACCAGTTGAATATAGCAATGAATCGAGTTCAACAACTCTCCACCGATACCCTGGAAGAGAGCGAGATTGCCACAGCAACATTAAACCGTGTCATAGATACAGCCTTACCTTACGCTCCCGAAGATTATAAACCCTCCATGCTCTCATTGAAGGAGTGGATGAATAAACTCATCACGGGTGAAGATATGGATGAAATAGAGTCCCTCGATGAACTGAACATGGAATGCAATGCCATCCGTAAAGATATGAAGGACGAACTTGAAGGTGGTATTGATGTAGGGGCTGCATTCACAAAAGCAACTCTCAGGCTTAATTTTTTGATCATTCGTGCGGCAGATAATTTTGAGGAAGAGATGTTGGCTCCGGTAATGAAGGTCATGATGGAGGATTTACCAGCATTAATGACCCCCTTCGTTCCTGAGGAAAAAAAGCAGACATGGCGACAGGCTAAAGGTTTGATGGGAACGATAAACCAGGGTGTAACAGAACTTACCTCAGACGATGAACTATCTGGCGCATTGATGACAAAGCTGGCTGCTGAACAGATGAAGCGTATGATTAGTTCATTGGACCTTCCCGCAAAAGATCTACCGGCCCATATCACACAGTTCATCCAACTTATCCTCACCTTCAGCAATCGACTCACCGAATCTGGTTTACGCGATAATCTGGGAGAGAGTGACTCTCAGGAGCTGGAAAGATTAAGCGAAGCTATAAAGGCAGATCTTCGGATGATTGCATCAGCCACAACTGTTGAACAAATCCTTCGTCATCAAAAGGGTGGGCTAAGGCTTTCTGCTTTGGAGTTCCGGAAGTTTGAGCGTAGACGATTGTTGATGATCGCTGATCCGGATTTTCCTACAGCCTCACTTGCGGTGGATCCTAACAGTATCTTTTTTTCAGGGTCCAAATCAACGCAGCAGACGGTCAACGAAGCTTGTGTCACGCTTGCTATGAAACAACCGACAAGAAGTGGTTTAGCGGATTACATGCACAGTCGATGGCAACAGCTTCGGAGTTCTGCTATCGCAATTTTAGATTACTCTGAATACGATGCATCAGTGGCCGACCTGCAAAGTGTACCAGACCTAAGAGAAGAAGAGCAGATAGTGCTGAGTGTAGCGGCAAAAAATGCACAGGTTGCCTATGAGACAGGGTGGGCTTTGACACTGGGTGTTCCAATAATTATCACTACACGGCGTGGACAACCTGTTCCCTTCGATGTGGATATCTCTCCGATATTCATTGAAGGTAATGATAAAGATATAGACCGTATTGTTAGCGCGGTACAGATAGCGTTGTATGGATCACACCGACGTATCGCGAACAGTACACTCAAACAGTCGGTACAGTATGCACGTCGTTGGTTTCCATCTACAACAGACAGCACATCTGAAAACCTACTTGATAAAGTTCTGGAATCGAACGATGCGACAAAAGTGCGACTTGTTTTAGAGAGTGTGTTTGATCGCCTTGAACGGAAAAGGCCTTTAATAATTGTACCTGCTTTCGAGGGTAGCTATCCCCAGCAACAGCTACAGTTGTTTCATGTCACCGCCTTTCGAACCTGGTCAAAAGTTGCTGAAGAGGAGATCCGAGCCGCATGCGAACGTTATCAAATAAAGTATATGATTGGTTATAACCGAATAGACCCAGACATCATGCGTGCTGTGTGGAAGGATATCTGCCACTCTTCTCTTATCGTCGTGGATATCACCAACCTGAACCCGAATGCATTGCTTGAGTTAGGTATTGCCAATGCACTTGGACGTCCAACCTTAGTGATATGCCAAAATCACAACCCCCATTTGCACCTACCCGCGATTCAGCGGGTTCGAATTCATTACTATAATCCACAAAAACGCAGCGCACTGAGCACATTACTTGATCAGTTTTATCTCGAACATATTGATCTTTGATTTGTTACTTCAGGCCAGTTCTCAATTAGTCGCTACACCCAAAAATACCAACAAAAAAGAGGCCTACTTTCAATGCGACCATAAACAAGAAATCAGCTAATCAAACTCTAACCATTTCCATAAACAACCCATTATTTAATCTCTATCTGATTACCCTCCAAAATTAACTACGGAACTAGTTATGGATCTGTGGAAGATTGCAGGTGGTCTTTGTTAATTTCCAGCGGGGCGTTTGGTGGGGCAGGGCCCCACCCTACCTGTCTTGTGTTCCATTGAATAGAACGTAGGGTGTGGTGAGGCACGAACCGCATCATCATCAGAGTGCCGAAATTCTCTTTATTCAACCGTTACAGACTTCGCCAAATTACGCGGCTGATCCACATCCGTACCTTTCAAGATCGCCACATGGTAGGCGAGTAGCTGCAGAGGCACACTGTAAACAATGGGCGCGGTTGAAGGATAAATGTCTGAGAGAGTCAGATTCTGATAGTGGTCGAGGCCAATTTTTACGTTGTGATCACTGAACAGGAACAGCTCACCACCTCTGGCTCTTACTTCCTGTAAATTTGAAATTACTTTTTCCAGTAGTGGATCATCAGGTAGCGCACAGATTACCGGCATTTCTGCATCGACCAGTGCTAGTGGGCCATGCTTTAACTCTCCGGCAGGATAGGCTTCGGCGTGGATGTAGGAGATCTCTTTAAGCTTTAGTGCGCCTTCCATTGCAATCGGATAGAAGCAGCCTCGTCCCAGGAACAGGGCATGGTGGCGTTCTGCAAAAGAGTTCGCCATTTCCTTAATGGAATCGTTTAATTTAAGTATGACTTCTACCTGACGGGGCAGGGCATGAAGCTCATTGACCAGTTGCTGCTCCCTCTCTACTGTCATGCCACGACGCTTTGCCAACGCCAGGGTGAGTAACCTCAAAGCTACCAATTGGGTTGTAAATGCCTTGGTTGACGCTACACCGATCTCTGGCCCGGCACGAGTCATCAGTGCTACATTGGATTCACGCACCAGTGAGCTCTCCGGAACATTACAGATAACCAGACTACCCAGATAACCTTTTGATTTTGAGCCTCGTAACGCTGCCAATGTATCGGCGGTTTCACCTGACTGGGTGATGGTAACGAAGAGAGTATCTTCAGGTACGACCACTTCACGATAGCGAAACTCACTAGCGACTTCGACACTGCAGTGAATGCCAATCTCTTCCAACCAGTATCGGGCAACCAGTCCTGCATGGTAGCTGGTTCCACAGGCTACGATATGTACATTCTTGGTCTTATCGAGCAGCGTTTTGGCTTCGTGACCAAACGACTCTTCCAGTAATCGTCCCTTGTGGATGCGCCCTTCCAGGGTCTCAGCAATGACTGCCGGCTGTTCGAAAATCTCCTTCAGCATGTAGTGACGGTAGGGGCCTTTCTCTGCCTTTTCCGATGAGACCTGCGAGGTGCGGACTTCACGCTCTGCCGGGTTGTCATTAGAATCAAATATGGAGACTTTATCCGTTGAAATATGGGCTAAGTCGCCTTCTTCGAGAAAGATAAACTGCTGGGTAACGGGTAGCAGTGCAAAGACATCAGAAGCGATGTAGTTTCCATCTTCACCAAGACCGATCACCAGCGGGCTGCCTGCGCGGATGACCACCATCTGATCAGGATCTTCCGGACTGACCACGGCAAGGGCATAAGCACCAACGAGTTTCTTTGAGGCTACGCGTACTGCCTTTACGATGTCTGGTACCTGCTTGAGGATATCGGCGAGTAGATGGGCGATTACTTCAGTATCGGTCTCTGAGGTAAAGATAAAGCCCTTTGCAGTGAGCTCTTCTCTGAGGTCGGCATAGTTTTCAATAATACCGTTATGCACAATCGCGACGCTCTCTCCACTCATGTGTGGATGAGCGTTTCGCTCAGATGGCATGCCATGGGTTGCCCAACGGGTGTGGGCGATACCTAATTTACTTTGCAACTCGGCCTGATCGATCAACCCCTTGAGACTGGCGACCTTTCCTACAGAACGAATCCGTTGCAGATGCTGATGATCATCGAGCACGGCAACACCGGCTGAGTCATAACCGCGATACTCCAGACGCTTTAACCCTTCCATCAGGACCGGAACCACGTCCCTATGCGCTATACCACCAACAATGCCACACATAACGAATTCTCCAATTCCTATTTAAACTTTTGGTTTTTTAACCGGCCTTGTCCAACCTTCCAGGCTTAACTGTTTTGAGCGGCTGAGTGTCAACTGATCTGAAGGTGCATCTTTGGTAATCGTTGAACCTGCCCCTATGGTTGCCCCTTTACCGACGGTAACCGGTGCTACCAACTGTGTATCTGATCCGATGAATGCTCCATCGCCGATAGTGGTACGAAATTTATTCGCACCATCGTAGTTGCAGGTTATGGTACCTGCGCCGATGTTCACTTTTGAACCAATATCACTATCACCCACATAACTAAGATGGTTGATCTTACTGCCATCTGCAACCTGGCTCTTTTTTATTTCAACAAAGTTACCGATATGTACCTGGTTCGCGATTTCACTCTCTGGGCGAACACGGGCAAAAGGACCGATACGGCATGCTTCACCAATAGCTGCATCTTCGATAACACTGTTGGCGAACACCTGGGTGTCTGCGCCTATTGTGCAGTTCTTCAGTAGTACATTTGGGCCAATAGTGACGCCATCAGCAAGGGTTACATGCCCTTCAAAAATTGCATTACAGTCGATATAGACATCCTGCCCTGTTTTCAACACGCCTCGAATGTCGATTCGTGCCGGATCAGCCAGGGTAACACCGGACTGCATTAACTCATCTGCCTTGTTTCTGTGATAAAAACGCTCGAGATAGGCGAGTTGTTTGCGATCATTAACCCCCATCACCTCTTCTTCGCTGTGTGGATGAACAGCTTGTATGTTCACCCCATCCTCGACTGCCAAAGCGATGATATCGGTCAGATAATACTCATTCTGGGCATTGTTGTTATCGATTCGGGATAGCCAGGTTTCGAGTTTAGCTCTATTGACTGCCATAATGCCGGTGTTGATCTCTGTGATTTCCAACTCTCTTGAAGTGGCATCTTTCTGTTCGACAATGCGGGAAATGCGGTCATTTCTATCACGTACAATTCGTCCATAGCCGCTTGGATCTTCCAGGTCGACAGTCAGAAGCGCGAGATCACTGGTATGCAAGCAACTCAACAGGCTGACCAGGGTAGGTCCACTGATCAGCGGTACGTCTCCATAGAGAATAAGTACTTGATCCACGCGCTGCAGGTGGGGTAAGGCCTGTATCACCGCGTGGCCTGTTCCCAGCCGTTCTTGCTGCTCGATCCAATTCAGGTCATCTGCTGCCAGGCGTGTAAGGACCTCCTCACCACCATGGCCATAGATTACAGAGATCTCCTCAGGATGGATGTTGCGAGTGGTTTCGATGACATGGGAAAGTAGAGGCTTTCCCGCGAGTGAATGCAGTACTTTAGGAAGCTTGGAGCGCATACGCGTCCCTTCCCCTGCAGCTAGAATCAGCGCACCAAGATGCATCCTTTATCCCCCTAGTCAGTTAAACCTAAAAAAAATAGTACCGCTGCTGAAGTCGCCAGTAGCGCGAATCTTTCAGGCACTCAGCGTACAACAGTCAAAGGAAACTTAAAACTTGGATTTATGGCGTAACGCGAAATCTTCCCTGATTCCGATGGTGGTTTAATTTAGGGTATGAGATTGACCCGGCATACCCACTTGCATGGCATCTTCAGGCGTGGCGTCACGCACCTCAAGAATTTTGACTCTGACCTTAAGAGATTTACCCGCCAAAGGGTGGTTTCCATCGACTGTCAGGCTTCCATTCTCTATCTTGGTCACGTAGAAACTCTTCACATCCCCTGCTTCGTTCTGCATCTGCACCTCAGCACCGAGTTGACGAAACTCAGGGGGGACATTCTCAAGATCATCGGTAAAGGTTAAATTCGGGTCATAGTCACCAAAGCCATCCTCAGGTGCGATAGTCATAGTGACCTCTTCACCCTGAGCTTTACCGGCTACTGCGCGATCCATGCCGCCAATCAACTCTGTTTCACCACCGTGGATGTAACTGACGGGAAGATCGCTCTGTTCAAGTACATTCCCATCTTTGTCCAGAATCGCGTAGGTCAGCGAAACGAACTTACCGGTTTGTATAACTTCTTTTGACATATTAGGTGGGGTAGTGGGCCTGATTGCTCAGGCCCATTCATGATGAGGGGATTTAACCGCGCTTGCCTTTGCGAATTCTTTCGATGGCACGCAGCTGTGCAACCGCTTCTGCCAGCTCAGACTGAGCTTTGGCATATTCGAATTCTGCACTACGATCAGACATGGCCTCTTCGGCCCGACGTTTAGCTTCCTGAGCAGCCGCTTCATCAAGATCAGAAGCACGAATGGCGGTATCCGCCAAAACAGTTATCATATGCGGTTGAACTTCGAGGATGCCACCAGAGACGTAGAAATGTTGCATATCCTTGCCGCTACCGGTGTCAACTCTAACTTCACCTGGTTTCAACTGAGTGACCAGCGGGGTGTGGCGTGGTGCGATACCAACCTCACCCATAACAGCCGGTGCATAGACCATCTCAGCTACACCGCTGAAGATCTCACCCTCGGCACTAACGATGTCCACATGAATGGTCATGGCCATCTTCTATCTCCCGGGCTCTTAGCCCTTCCCGCCTTGCTCGGCTGCTTCATCGATACCGCCGACCATGTAGAAAGCCTGCTCAGGCAAGTGATCATACTCGCCCTCAACAATTGCCTTGAATCCGGAAATGGTGTCTTTCAACGAGACGTACTTACCGGGTGAGCCGGTGAATACTTCCGCCACGAAGAAGGGCTGGGACAGAAAACGTTGGACCTTACGAGCCCGCTGTACAACCAGTTTATCTTCTTCAGATAGCTCGTCCATACCCAGGATGGCGATGATATCCTTCAACTCTTTGTAGCGCTGCAGGGTTCCCTGCACATTCCGTGCAACACTGTAGTGCTCCTGACCCACGACATTCGGATCAAGGATTCTGGATGTGGAATCGAGTGGATCAACCGCAGGGTAGATACCCAACTCAGCAATCTGACGGGAAAGTACCAGGGTCGCGTCCAGATGAGCAAAGGTGGTAGCTGGTGATGGATCGGTCAAGTCATCAGCTGGTACGTATACCGCCTGAAATGAGGTGATCGAACCGGTCTTTGTGGAGGTGATACGCTCTTGCAGAGCACCCATCTCTTCAGCCAGGGTTGGCTGATAACCTACCGCTGAAGGCATACGTCCCAGAAGTGCTGATACCTCGGTGCCCGCCAGGGTATAACGATAGATGTTATCAACGAACATCAAAACGTCACGACCTTCATCACGGAAGTTCTCAGCGATGGTCAAACCAGTCAACGCAACACGAAGACGGTTGCCAGGAGGCTCGTTCATCTGACCGTAAACCAGGGCTACTTTATCTAGTACGCCACCTTCTGCCATTTCGTGGTAGAAGTCATTACCTTCACGAGTACGCTCACCGACACCTGCGAATACTGAGAAGCCAGAGTGCTCTACCGCGATGTTACGAATCAGTTCCATCAGGGTAACGGTCTTGCCTACGCCGGCGCCGCCGAACAAGCCGATCTTACCGCCCTTGGCGATGGGCATGATCAGATCGATTACCTTGATACCTGTTTCGAGAATCTCTGTTGTAGAGGCCTGATCTTCAAGCTTTGGCGCTTGACGATGGATCGGCATCAGCTTGTCTGCTTTGACATCGCCTGCTTCGTCAACCGGGTTACCCAGTACATCCATGATGCGACCCAGTGTACCTTGTCCAACAGGTATACGGATCGGCGAACCGGTGGCTTCGACGGTTACACCGCGCTTAAGTCCGTCGGTCGAACCCATGGCGATGGCCCTTGCCACACCGTCACCCAGTTGCTGCTGAACTTCCAGGGTGAGATCCGCCTCGTCGATCTTCAGTGCCTCGTAGACCTTAGGCATCTCGCCACGGGGAAATTGTACATCCACCACAGCGCCGATGATTTCAACTACTTTGCCCGAACTCATTTCTGGTTCCTCTTGCCGCTCGAGGCGACTCTCAAAAAAATAAAAAATTCAATTCTGTAACTGGCCCTGTCATCAGACAGCCGCCGCACCACCCACGATTTCCGAGATCTCCTGCGTGATCGCTGCCTGACGGGCTTTGTTGTAGATCAGCTGCAGTTCATCGATCAGGCTCTTAGCATTATCGGATGCAGACTTCATGGCGACCATTCTGGCTGACTGTTCGCAAGCGCCATTTTCAACCACAGCTTGATAGACCAGTGATTCGACATATCGACCTAGCAGGTTATCGAGAACCTCTTTCGAATCCGGCTCGTAGATGTAGTCCCAGTGATGCTTGAGCTCTTCCTCCATGTTGGAGGCAATCGGGACAAGCTGTTCGAAAGTCGGACTCTGCGTCATGGTGTTGACGAAGTTGTTGTACGCAATATAGATGCGGTCAATCTTGCCTTCAGCATATGCATCTAGCATGACTTTGACAGTACCGATAAGATCTTCGATATGAGGCATGTCACCCAGTTGGGTTGATTGACTGACAATATTGCCGCCGAAACGTCCGAAAAAGCCCAGAGCCTTATTACCGATGGTGCAGAAATCAACTTCTACACCAGTATCGTGATACCCCTTCAACTCCTTGATCAGCCTGCGAAACAGATTGCTGTTCAAACCGCCACACAGACCACGGTCTGATGAGACGATAATATACCCAACACGCTTCACTTCACGCTCGATCATGAAGGTGTGCTTGTACTCCGGATGAGCATGGAAAAGGTGCCCAATTACATTACGCATCTTTTCAGCATAGGGACGCGTCGCCGTCATACGGTTCTGCGCCTTACGCATCTTAGATGCGGCCACCATCTCCATAGCCTTTGTGATCTTGCTAGTATTCTTGATACTGCCGATCTGTGTCCGGATCTCTTTTGCACCCGCCATTGCTTAAACCCTATATCGTGATTGCCTGACGTCTACCAAGTATGGTTAGCCTTGAAGTCCTTGAGAGCATCGTGAAGGGCTTGTTCGATTTCGGCATTGTAGTCGCCGGACTCATCGATCTTGTCCATCAGCTCTTTCTGGTTACTCTTCATATAACCTTGCAGTGATGATTCGAAGTCAACAATTTTTGTCGCATCGACGTCATCCAGGTAGCCCTCATTCGCGGCGAACAGCGAGACACCCATACCGGCCACGGATAGTGGCGTGTATTGTGCCTGCTTCATCAGCTCAGTTACCCGCTCACCACGTTCCAGTTGCTTACGAGTCGCTTCATCGAGATCAGATGCAAACTGTGAGAAAGCAGCCAATTCACGATATTGAGCCAGTGCCAAACGAACACCGCCACCCAACTTCTTGATGATCTTCGTCTGTGCAGCACCACCAACACGGGATACTGAAAGACCGGCGTTGATGGCCGGACGGATACCGGCGTTGAATAGATCCGCCTCAAGGAAGATCTGACCGTCGGTGATCGAAATTACGTTGGTGGGTACGAATGCTGATACGTCACCAGCCTGGGTTTCAATGATCGGCAATGCGGTCAGTGAACCGGTTTGACCCTTGACCTTACCACCTGTCTTTTTCTCGACATAGTCAGCATTGACTCGGGCAGCACGTTCCAGAAGACGGGAATGCAGATAGAAGACGTCACCTGGGTAGGCTTCACGACCTGGTGGACGTCGCAGCAACAGAGATACCTGACGGTAAGCCCATGCCTGCTTGGTCAGATCATCATAAATGATCAACGCATCTTCGCCCTTGTCACGGAAATATTCACCCATGGTGCAACCGGAGTAGGGGGCGATGAACTGCATCGCGGCAGAATCCGCAGCTGGCGCAGCAACGATGATGGTGTGGGCCATGGCATCATGCTCTTCGAGCTTACGAACAACCTGTGCAATGGTGGAGTTCTTCTGGCCAACCGCAACGTAGATACATTTTACGCCGGTGCCTTTCTGATTGATGATTGCATCGATGGCAACAGCAGACTTACCAGTCTGACGATCGCCAATGATCAACTCGCGCTGACCACGCCCGACCGGGACCATAGCATCGATAGACTTGATACCAGTCTGAACCGGTTGATCTACCGACTTACGCTCGATAACCCCAGGCGCCACTTTTTCAATCGGTGAAGAGCCTTCCGCTTTAATGTCGCCTTTTCCGTCAAGGGGGGTACCCAAGGAATCGACCACGCGTCCCAGCATACTTTCACCAACTGGCACTTCGAGTACACGACCGGTACATTTTACCGCATCGCCCTCAGTCAGGTGTTTGTAATCACCCAGCACCACAGCGCCGACTGAATCACGCTCGAGGTTGAGCGCTAGCCCATAAGTGTTTCCCGGAAATTCCAACATCTCGTAAGACATGGCGTCTTCGAGTCCGTGGATGCGGGCGATACCATCAGTCAGACTGATGATCGTACCCTCGTTGCGGGCTTCGGTCTTTAGATCGAATTTTTCGATCTTACTTTTGATCAGTTCACTGATCTCGGATGGATTGAGTTGCATGATGGCTTCTCGCTTAGATTCCCAATTCGTTAGCCAGTTGCTGAAGTTTTCCACGGACGGAACCGTCGATCACCATATCTCCAGCGCGAATATGTACACCGCCAATAAGGTCGGTGTCCTTCTCGCTGGTAATAGTGATATTGCGTCCCAACTTCGCCTTTAAGGCTTCAGCAATGAGTTTTTCCTGCGCGGGCTTGAGCGCATAAGCAGAGGTGACATGGACACTCATCACCTTCTCCTTTTCCGCTTTAAGCTCATCGAAGAGTACGTTGATCTCAGGCAGAACCTGAAGACGGCGGTTCTGAACCAGGAGCCTGATCAGATTACCTCCCTCTTCATTTATCCGACCGCCGGCAATCTCCAGCAGCAGATCGGTCATTGCCTGCTGATCGACTAGCGGATTTCTAACAACCTTAGAAACCGTTTCATCTTCAACGACGGTCGATAGAAAGTTAAGCATCTCTTGCCAAAGCTCGAGGTTACCTTTCTCATCGGCATGTGCAAACACCGCTTCCGCGTAGGGGCGGGCGATTGTGGTAGCTTCACCGGCCATAATTTTGCCCTAAATCTCTTCGGCCAAGGCCGCGACGATATCCTGGTGTGCGTCGGCGCCGATCTCTTTTTTGAGAATCTTTTCAGCACCAGCCACAGCCAAGAGCCCAACTTTCTCACGCAGATGTTCACGTGCGCGATTGGTCTCCTGCTCGATTTCAGCCTGTGCAGCAGTGATAATACGATCACCTTCCACACGGGCAGTACCTTTGGACTCATCGACAATTTCTGCCGCACGTTTCTGTGCCTGAGCTACGATTTCAGCAGCTTGGGCTTTAGCTTCATGCAGCACATCTTTGGCGCGTTCCTTTGCCAGCTCCTGCTCGTGCTGGCCTCGTTCAGCTGCCGCCAGTCCGTCGGCTATCTCCTTTTTACGGGTTTCCAGCGCTCCCATAATCGGGGTCCAGACATACTTCATGGTGAACCACACGAACACCGCGAAAGAGAGCAGCTGACCTATAAGAGTCAGATTGATGTTCATCCCGGAATTACCTCTCGTTGGACGAGATGAGAGAGAGTTCGCTCAAAGCTTATTAAGCTACAGCGAACAATACGTACATAGCCAGACCCACAGCGATCATGGGTACGGCGTCTACCAGTCCCATGACGATGAAGAACTGGGTACGCAACATAGGAATGAGTTCAGGTTGACGAGCAGCGCCCTCGAGAAAGCGGCCACCCAAAACGCCGATGCCTACCGCCGCGCCCAGGGCGCCAAGGCCCATCATGATCGCGCCGGCAATGTACAGCAGTGCTTGTTCCATTATTGGTCTCCCGTTTAATGAACTATATAGTTTAAGAAAATGTGATCAATGTTCGTGGTGTGCCATATCCAGGTACACAATGGTCAGGGTCATAAAAATGAACGCCTGCAGTGTGATAATCAAGATATGAAATATGGCCCATCCCAGCTGTAGAACGCCACCAAACAGACCGAATACCAACCCGGCGTTGTACATGATGGCGATCAATATAAAGATCATCTCGCCAGCGTACATGTTACCGAACAGTCGCAGGGCAAGTGAAATAGGTTTGGCAATCAAACTGACAAACTCAAGTATAAAATTAACTGGAATGAATAGAAGATTGACAACTGGATTCTTGGCAGAGAAGGGCTGAAGGGTCAACTCCCCTACAAAGCCACCAACTCCCTTTATCTTGATGCTGTAGAACAGCACCAGCAGAAACACCCCAATGGCCATGCCAAAAGTCGCGTTCGGGTCGGTGGAGGGGACGACCTTCATAAAATGAATGCCCAACAGTCCGCTGATGAAAGGAATCACATCAACCGGGACCAGATCCATTAAGTTCTGAAGGAAGATCCAAACAAAAATAGTCAACGCCAGGGGCGCAACCAGGGAATTTCTCGCGGAGAAGGAGCCTCTCACGCTGGTATCGATAAACTCGACAATCCACTCAACAAAATTCTGCAAGCCGTCGGGAACCCCCTGGGTTGCAGTCTTTGCCGCTTTAGAGAAAAAGTAGAGGAACAGCGCACCCAGGAATATTGACCAGAACATGGTATCCAGGTGAATAGCCCAGAAACCCATCTCCTTTGCTTCAGCAGCGCTATGCGCCACGCCCCAACTGCCGTCGGAGTGCTGACCAAAGGTTAGATTGGTCAAGTGATGTTTGATGTACTCACTAGAGGTAAGGGCGTCGCCGGCCATTTTTCCTATACCTATGAAAACTTTCTGTCTCTAAAAATCAATACGATAACTGGAACTGCTACTTGTACGATCAGATAGCAGGCCAATAATAAACCGATATTGACCGATTCGAAGGTGACAATTGTCAACCCGAACAACAAACCTGTCATTATCATCTTCTGGATTTCAGCACCGAACATGCGCCCGGCTATCTTCTCCGGCTCCTGCGCACGGTAGTGTGCAAAAGACCTGAGAGCGAAATAGCCATTCGCTATCGCGGCGATAACAGCACCAATAAAGCCTGACAATGCAATGGTTTTACCGAAAAACAGCAATCCCAGACCGATAATAACCGATGCCCCAAATTGGAGCACTACAATGGTGCGAATCTGACTGTTTCCGGTAAGCTGCATGCCGGTTTCCCGGTACCCCTATACGAGCCTAACCAGTAAGGAGGGAGGAGTATAAGGGGTCTGGTATATAAGGTCAAAGGATAGATGCATAAAATTTTTCGTAACCTGAGCATAGTTCGGCCTGGTCGGGCAGTAGATCAACCATAACCTACATTTTATTAGGGTTAAATAGTGCCGACCAGTAGCTGACTTCTGCCTAAAGGCCAGGCTAACAGAACCCCACAATCATCTCTTCCACAACAATTGGTCGAGGGAAACCTTACCGCCACCTTGCCGAAGCAGGAACAGCAAAGCAACAGCCCACCACATATGGACATTCCAAGCCTCCGGGTAGACAAAGATTTGGATTACCGCGGTCATCATTAATAAGGATAGCGCAGCAAATCGGGTAAATAGACCGAACACCAGCAGGATAGGAAACAGGTGTTCCGCATAGGTCGCCATATGTGCTGCAATCTGGAAGGGGATCAGGGGAACATCATATTCATGTTCAAATAACAGATAGGTCGACTCGGAGATGTCGAGTATCCCAGATACCTTCGACCTGCCAGATGACCAAAATGTGTAGGCGACCGCGCCTCTCGCCATAATTGAAATCAACCAGTCAGGTATAAACTTGGCGATAAAGTCAAAAAGGGATATCAGGCCGTTGATTATTGTATTCATATTTAAAATCTATGGTTTGAATGTTCGAAAAAACTCTAAAGACTGCAGAACGTCCCATCTAATAAATGGCGTTGAAAAAAGGCCTGCAAATCAAATTCAGGTTCAACCTGAACGGTGTGTTCGTAAGCTTCACCCACTGTTGTTGAGGCGTGGAGGTGTTTCAGGAATAAAAATTCTCCAGTACTAACTTCGCGTACCTCAACTTCCATTTCGGGACGAATCACGACCAACCGAGAAGGCCCTTCGTCCAGAGAGACCTGTTCATCCTGATCATCAGATTGATTGGTCTCCCAGATACGATAAACGGGGTATTCGGATTCAAGAAACTGAATAGAAGGATGGGGTCTGAGCCTAAGGGACGAAAAGTCACTATCATCCAAACCAGAAATCTGCTGCACTTGAAGTGCTTCAGCATCAGCTGCGTGGTAAGCCGCTGTCCATGCAAACTCCAATCGAGCAACATCAGCCAGGTAAGAGAGGCCTGATAATTCTGGAATCGATTGCAGAAAGTCAGGAAAGGCTTCCCCATACAAAAGCAGTATACGTTCCATTGGTGGATGTTTACGTACATAGGCTGTTGCTAACATACGAAATGCTTCATCTCCCACCAATCGTTTAATGACCGGGAACATATCAGCAACGGCGTCACCATTTAAAACAATAAAATTGTTTCGATAGACCTGAAATCTTTGCAGTGCTAAGCCATCGTTGGGTAGTCTATCCAACAAGGCTGGATCTGGTGGCTCCGATGTGCGCAGCGCGTCACAGAAGCTTCTCTGCAACTCAGCCAACAACGACATCTTTAACCTCCTTGTTGACGACAGCATCCATTAAACTCTGTGCTGCTGTCACTTCCTGAAGCAAGCCGGGAAACTCAGGGATGTTATTGTCCCATTCGATTAAAGTGGGCGCCAAGCCGTGACGTGCTATGAATTGTTGGTAGAGCGTCCACACCTCTGAACAAACCGGCGAACCATGGTCATCTATTCTTAAGGTCTCCCCCTCAAGTTGCTGAAGAGAATGACCTGAAAGATGAATCTCCCCAACCAACTCCATCGGTACATCTGCCAGATAGGCCTCACTACTCCAACCATGATTCTCACAGGAAACAAACACATTATTGATATCCAATAACAGTCCTGCGCCACTGCGTTTTGCCGCTTCTACGTAAAACACCTGTTCTGGTATAACACTCTCTTTAAACTGCAGATAGGAGGATGGGTTTTCTATCAGGATTTGTCTTTGTAGAAAATCCTGTACCTGCTCAATATGATCAACCATCAGCTGTAAGCTTTCCGGTGTATAGACCAGAGGTATCAGGTCATGGGTAAACCACTCGTATCCATGACTCCAAGACAGATGCTCTGAAACCAGTCCCGGTTCGAATCGATCAACCAGAATCTTTAGCTGTTTCAGATGCGACATATCCAGAGGCATGTGGCTTCCAAGTGAGGTGCCAACACTGTGAAGTGAGAGAGGGTAATCCTGGCGTATCCGTTCGAGATAGCGCAACGGCGGTCCACCTCTACCCATGTAGTTTTCTGGATGTATCTCAAACCAGCCAACATCAGGCTGGTTTTCGATCACGGATTGATAATGTTGAGGCTTTAAACCTGCCCCGGCACGTATTGGTACCGGAGCAGGCTTTCTGCCAGACAAGTTAATGGTATCCATATCAGGTCCAGCAGGTCAGACTATTTTTCAGTCAGACTGCCGCCAACAATCTTTCCGCAACTGCCCTTGAGCACCAGCATCCAGGCATTACCTTGAGCATCTACGGTGGATGTGCCTGCACAGCTGGTGCCAGGGCCGGCAGCACAGTCATTTTTACCTGCCTTTGCTACACCAAAACATTTTTCGGTGTCAGCTGCATTTGCAACCCCGACTGGGGAGAATGCTAAAGCTGTGGTAATTGCGCCTGCAACGATGGCTGAAGTATTGGTCTTTTTCATGATTTACTCCTCCGAGAGTATGTATGAATTTAATAATGCAATTATTTGCGGTTTATAATGAGAAAACCACATAGTGTTTTTTCATTTCTTAGTGAATCTGAACCCTTTGTTCAAGATTAGTTACGCTTCAGTCACCCAGTTGGATTCAATTTTTTTCACTATTTTTTTGGGTCTTTGATAAACCCTTATCTCCAAGCTATGGATCAACTGGCTGCTGTTGTTAAAAAATCTAACTTCAGCTTTCTGCTTCATACAAGTTTTTAAAACTTGCTCTCCATAACACAAATCAAGAATTCATCACTGTTACACAAAAGGCGTCTTGGCGTGATGGATAAGACTTTAGCAGTTCTTGTAACGACTAGTATTAACAAAAGTATCACAATGCACTGTGATACCTATTAGGTGAGTATAGAGAGTTCGCAACCATTAATACGACACAATAGCTGGGGATTAGAGATAGCTATTCAAAGCAAAAATTAGAACTGTTTGGTGGGGCATGGCCCCACCCTACGCACTACTGCTCATGATATCTGTTATATAACCACTCAAATCAATTTTAACAGTAGGGTGGGGCCATGCCCCACCAAAAAACGATTATATGGAATTATCCACTCCATACAGCTGATGTAACTCCAAACAACTTACTAAACGATATTGATAACTACGGCACTACAAAATAAAAAAGCCACCTGTATAAAGATGGCTTTTTAAAATCCATAAATGTATCAATTAATGAAAATCATTCATCTGCAAATTCCAATCGTTCGGAGATTTTCTCTAAAGCTACAGCAGCGCAGACTTCATCTTTCTCGCCACCAGGCGCTCCACTTACACCAACTGCACCAATCAGAGTACCGGCAGACCTTATTGGCAACCCACCCTGCATTACAATCAAACCATCGATATGGTTCAACTCTTGTTGAATATCTCTTCTAGCCTCACGAAAAGAACCGGTAGCTATCCCCGACATGATTACCATATTTGCTTTTCTCTCTGCGATCTCCAGAGTTGGGTTTGCTGCCAGATCATCGCGCATGGCACTGCGTAAATTTCCATGTTTATCCACCACTACAGCGGAGACGTGATATCCCTTATCCCGACAGGCATCGATACTCATTTTTGCAATGTCATTCGCTGCTTGCAGGCCTATATTTTTTTGGGTGATTATATCTGCTGCCAATGAACTTGTACTTAATGTTCCAGCAAATACAGAGTACATTAGAGTTTGAATTATTTTTTTCACTTTAGTACCTCAATAGATAATCTGGCTTGTTAGAATAAAAAGTAGGTGATCTTATTTATCTAATACCATTGGATAAGTGAATGACTACACAATAATAGTTTCAATATTAATCTTTTTTTTGTGGTGTAATCTCAACGCCAGACTATATTTAACCTCTTACATACAATTTGTATTTTGAGCATAGTAAATAATAACTCTAAGCGTTGATCTGGTATTGTTGGGGTGTTGCTGGTTGCTATTCAATAAATAAGACGCATCGCTTAATAAGCACGTCTGGTGCGGCAGGGCCGCACCCTACACTACTGGAATTTATCCTAAGGGGTCGGAGTCGGACTGACAACGGAGTGGCTTGTTAGAGCATACGCTTATGTTATTTCGAAGTGATTCCCAACATGACAACTCTCGACTCCGACCCCTTTACATACCTAACTTTACTTGATGTGATCAAGAATCCCTTCCAACTCATCCAGGCTGTTATAGCCGATGATCAGCTTTCCTTTACCCTTGCCACCTTGTTGCAGATCCACTTTGGCACCAAGCTTTTCCGATAGATCTGTCACCAGGCGTCGTATATCCGGGTCTACTGCTGACGCTGCAGCTTTGGGCTTCGGATTTTCCGATTCATTCTGCAGTTTGCGCACGAGCCGTTCTGTCTCGCGTACTGAGAGTCCCTGACTGACCACTAGATTGGCCGCTTTGGTCTGATCCTCTCCTTTCAGGCCGAGTAGAGAGCGGGCATGACCCATCTCAATACGACCGGACTCAACGAGAGATTTAACCTCTTCGTTGAGATCGAGCAGGCGCAGCAGGTTGGTTACTGTGGTGCGGGATTTACCAACAGCTTTTGCCACCTCCTGGTGGGTCAAGCCAAACTCATGCAGTAGTCGACTGAGGGCGTTCGCCTCTTCCAGAGGGTTTAGATCTTCACGCTGGATGTTTTCAATCAGCCCCATCGCCATGGCGGCCTCTTCAGTGACCTCCTTGATCACCACAGGAATCTCATCCAAGCCTGCCTGCTGGGCTGCCCGCCAGCGTCTTTCCCCTGCGATCAACTCGTAGCGCTCATTCTCAACCGCTCGCACGATGATCGGTTGTATTACACCCTGGGCAGCAATAGAGTCGGCCAGCTCTCTTAAACTGTCTGGATCAAACTCACGGCGCGGTTGATAACGCCCCCGCTGAATCAGATCGACGGGCAGCCGACTCAGATTGTCACGTTTACTCTCATTGGTAGCCGCTTCACTACCACTCTGCTCGCCCTCAGACTGCATTCCCCCCAACAGGGCATCCAGTCCACGACCTAAACCTCTTTTCTTTGCTGCCATTTATTTTTTCCGTTAAACCGTTTTAGCTTCGCTCTCACGCAGGCGATGCCGTCGCAATAGCTCACTGGCCAGTGCCAGATAGGAGGTTGCGCCTCGGGATAGTTTATCGTAAAGCAATACCGGCAATCCGTGACTTGGTGCCTCGGCTACCCGGACGTTGCGGGGGATGATGGTGTTGAATACTGCATCCTTGAAGTGAGCAAGCAGCTGTCCTGAGACATCTATGGCCAGATTGTTACGGGGATCGTGCATGGTGCGCAGGAATCCCTCGATCCTTAGGTCTTGATTGAGATGGGATCGAATCTGCTCGACGGTATTCATCAGTGCCGACAGTCCCTCCAGGGCGTAGTACTCTGTCTGTATCGGGATCAGCACGCCATTTGCCGCCACCAGGGCATTCAGGGTGAGCATGTTCAGGGATGGGGGGCAATCGATGAGGATATATTCGTAATCCTCTTTAGCCGGGGCCAGTGCCAGATCGAGACGTTTTTCGCGCATTGAGCTGTTCATCAGGCCCACCTCTGCTGCGGTCAGATCCGCGTTCGAGGGGATGACATCGAAGCCACCTTCAGGTGAGGTCTGCAGGGTCTCGCGCAAGGTGGCATCACCCAGCAACAGCTCACAACTGGTGTTTTCCAGATTGTGCTTATCGATACCGCTACCCATACTGGCGTTTCCCTGGGGATCCAGGTCCACCAACAGCACACGTTTTTTCATGGCGGCCAGGGATGCCGCCAGGTTAACGGTGGTGGTTGTCTTGCCGACACCGCCTTTCTGGTTAGCGATGGAGATGATGTAACCCATGTTGGTCTACTTAATTCCACAGTGACAGGAAGAGCCTATCATAACGGCACAGCCGCTCAAGGTGGTAACCTTTCTCTCATGTTGAGTGGAGAGGGGGGTAGAATCCTGCGTCTACAGCGCGTTATCGGATCAGAGCGATTCCTCTGAAACTGCTCTTTTTATCCTGAGTAGACAGCGTTCTCCCTCTGTGAAAGCCACCTGCAGCGGAATCACCGTACAATCATAGTTTGGCTTTATCTCTTCAATCTCCAGATCCGGTACTCGGCCCTTCATAGCCAATAATTCGCTCTCATCACTACGCAGTGCCTGACTCAAGTCCAGAAGCTTAGGCAGAGAGGTCAGTGCCCGGGCGGTTAGAACCTTAAATGGATAGTGCGGTTGGTACGCCTCTATTCTGCTGTGTACCAGTTGGCAGTGATTCACCCCCAGTTCCAGTACGACCTGACGTAGAAAACGAACCTTCTTGCTGTTGCTGTCGAGCAGTGTAAAGCTGATATCTGGGCGCATTATCGCCAGGGGAATTCCGGGTAAGCCTGGGCCCGTTCCCATATCGAGGCAGTTGTTTCCTTTCAGATAGGGCAGAAGCACCAGGCTATCCAGTATATGTCGGCCCACCATCTCCATCGGATCGCGAACTGCAGTGAGGTTATAGGCCTTATTCCACTTCGTCATCAGCGCGAGATAATCCAAAAGCTGATGCTGTTGCAATTCACTCAGTGCAATACCCATACGAGCCGCCCCATCCGAGAGCCGCTGCTGACATGCGGATCTATCAAATTCCAGCTTCGCCATCAGGCTGAACGCTTCTTCAGATGGATCAGTAGCAAGGAGATCGCTGCAGGGGTGACCCCGGGGATACGTCCTGCCTGCCCCAAGGTTTCCGGCCTGTGTCGCTGGAATTTTTCCCGCACCTCCGAGGAGAGGCCGCGAACGTTTTCATAGTCCAGGTCTTGCGGTAGCGCCACTGCTTCATTGGCCCGTTGTTTATCTATTTCATCTTTCTGACGAACGATGTAGCCGGCATATTTTGCCTGTAC
Source organism: Candidatus Thiodiazotropha sp. 6PLUC1 (assembly GCA_040506705.1). GTDB lineage: Bacteria > Pseudomonadota > Gammaproteobacteria > Chromatiales > Chromatiaceae > Thiodiazotropha. The sequence goes on along the minus strand of JBEVWG010000035.1, from coordinate 117,995 downwards.
CTCCAACTGCTCGATCTCTTGGGCATTCTCCAGACCGGAACCCAACTTGGGGATGGTCAGCAGATCCCGATAGCTAACATTGGGCCTTGCCAACAAATTGAGTGCAGAGGCATCTTTCGACAGATTAGCGCCAAATATGGCCTCCGCCCGATCTGGCTCTACATCGGATGGTCGCAGCCAGATATCTTTCAAACGCTGTTGCTCCCGCTCGATATTTTCCCGCTTTTGGCAAAATGCCTGCCAACGATGATCATCCACGACGCCAAGCTCCCGGCCTCTCTCAGTGAGTCGTAGATCAGCATTATCCTCTCGCAGTAGCAAGCGATACTCAGCCCTGCTGGTGAACATCCGATAGGGTTCCTGGGTCCCCTGGGTTATCAGGTCATCCACCATTACCCCTATATAGGCCTCATCCCTTCGCGGTGACCAGGACTCCTGGTCGTTGGCGAAACGCACAGCATTGATTCCTGCCAATAGCCCCTGGGCAGCCGCCTCTTCATAGCCGGTGGTGCCATTGATCTGGCCGGCAAAAAACAGGCCTTCAACATGTTTGGTTTCGAGTGAGGCTTTCAGCTCTCTGGGATCAAAAAAGTCATATTCGATGGCATAACCAGGGCGGGTAATCTGGGCCTGCTCAAAGCCTTTCATTGAGCGCACCAGTTGAAACTGTATATCGAAGGGCAGACTGGTGGATATTCCATTGGGGTAGATTTCGTTGGTATCCAACCCTTCCGGCTCAATAAAGATCTGATGGGAGTCCTTATCGGCAAAGCGCACGATTTTGTCTTCAATGGAGGGGCAGTACCGAGGGCCAACGCCCTCAATGACACCGGCATACATTGGTGATCGGGAGAGTCCGCCACGGATGATCTCATGGGTCTGCTGATTGGTATGGGTAATGTGACAGCTCACCTGTTGGGGGTGCTGATCCCTCGATCCCAGAAATGAAAAGACCGGCGTCGGCGTATCCCCAGGCTGCGCCTGAAGTTGAGAATAATCGATAGAACGGCCATCGATGCGGGGCGGGGTGCCTGTCTTCAGGCGCTCGACGGTGAATGGCAGATCTCTAAGTCGCTTGGAGAGGGCGTTGGATGGGGGATCACCTGCCCGTCCACCTTCATAGTTTGAGAGACCGATGTGTATCCGGCCACCAAGAAAAGTACCCACCGTAAGCACCACAGCTTCGGCGCGAAATTTCAGGCCCATCTGGGTGACAACACCGGTGACCCTATCCTGCTCAACCAGCAGATCATCCACCGCTTGTTGGAACAACTGTAGATTGGGTTGGTTTTCCAGCAGATGCCGAATCGCTGCTTTGTAGCGTACCCGGTCAGCCTGAGCTCTGGTTGCCCTCACCGCCGCACCTTTGCGAGAGTTGAGAATGCGGAACTGTATGCCGCCCAAATCTGCAGCTTGAGCCATAGCCCCACCCAGGGCATCCACCTCTTTGACCAGATGCCCTTTGCCGATACCACCAATCGCAGGATTGCAGCTCATCTGGCCAAGGGTCTCTATATTATGGGTCAATAGCAGGGTTCGGGAGCCCATGCGGGCCGCTGCCAACGCCGCTTCTGTACCGGCATGGCCGCCTCCCACCACAATCACATCAAACTTATCTGTAAATAACATTGTCATATTTAAGCGTTAAATGGCCGCTAACCGTACCATCAGAAATCGCCATATCCGGTTTAGTAACACCGATTTCTGATAAAAAACCAACGAACCCACTATTTTAACTGATTAACAGGAGGAATGAGATATTTCAAAGGAACCTTCTGAGTCACTATAGCTATTTATCCGCTCTTGCGATCGGTTTTTAGGACAAGTCTCGAATCTGGCCTGTTTGCTAGGGACTGTTAACACTAAAGTAATGTTCAGCGAATGGAACCTTTGGCCGATTAAGAAGCAGTAGATCCCCGAGAATACGGTGAGTGTAGAAATAAGTTATCTTTCATATTCGGCAGGATGACAATAACCACAAAGGGAACCTGACAACGTCCGGTTGTACCTTGATTGATAGAAGAGGCAAGTAATGGGTTCTGAATTAGGTGGGGTAATCAAAGCAGCAGGCAACATCCTGCTGGGAAAACAGGATGTGGTCAAACTCTCTTTGACTTGTCTCTTAGCCAGAGGACATTTGTTGATAGAGGATGTGCCTGGTGTCGGCAAAACCACTCTGGCCCATACCCTGGCCCATCTGCTGGGCCTGCACTATCAGCGTATTCAGTTCACCAGCGATCTACTGCCATCGGACATTATTGGTGTCTCTATCTATGAAGCCAAGCAGCAGAGCTTCCAATTCCATCGTGGGCCAATTTTCTCCCAACTGGTACTTGCCGATGAAATAAACCGCGCCACCCCAAAGGCCCAGAGCGCACTGCTCGAAGCCATGGAGGAGCGACAGGTAACCACAGATGGAGAGACCTATTCACTACCGGAACCCTTTTTTGTTATTGCCACACAGAACCCAAGTCATCAGGTAGGCACATTTCCTCTACCGGAATCCCAACTCGATCGATTCCTGATGCGTATCAATATCGGATATCCGGGACGCTCTGCGGAACGGGATCTACTGGCAGGGGGAGACCGTCGGGCTCAGCTCGAAGACCATCCTGTTGTACTCGACACTCAAAGTCTCTCCGAATATCAAAAAAAGGTAGCGAAAGTGCATGTTGCTGATGCCTTGATTGAGTATTGTCAGGACATCCTCGCCCATACCAGAAATATGCCGGATTATCGGCTTGGCTTATCACCCAGGGCCGGTCTGGCCATACTTCAGGCGGCCCGGGCATGGGCCTTTCTAGAAGACCGTGATCTGGTTTTGCCAGAAGACCTGCAGGCCATACTACCGACAACCATCGGCCATCGATTGCAGACCTCCGGAGAGAAGACAGGCATTAGCGGTGATGGTCTGGTGAAGGACCTTCTGAATAGAGTACCTTTACCCTAGATGAGTAAACGCTCCCTATATTCCTGGCTTAAACAGTTTCGCCGTCAGGCGAAAGCTGATCAGCAGGGTGGCGTAACCATTCAGGCACGTAGCATCTACATTCTACCAACCAAACAGGGAATACTGCTCGCCACTGTGTTGTTGGCGATGTTGGCTGGCTCCATCAATTACGGCAGTAATCTGGGTCATCTGGCAACCTTTCTTCTGGGGGGCATATGGATCACCAGCATACTCCACACCTGGCGTAATCTACTGGGTCTGAAACTTCAGCCACACCATGTCGATTCAGTGTTTGCAGGTGAAACTGCTGATTTTTGCCTATCCCTTGTCAACCCTTCGAATCTCGATAGATTCGGAATCAGCCTAAAGCATCGCAAGATCAATGGCGACAGCATCGATATACCGAATAGTGAACGCTTAACCATTCATCTGCCTCTTGTCAGCCGTAAACGCGGTAGTTTCCCTCTACCTCAGATCTCACTTCACACCACCTATCCACTAGGGCTTTTTCACGCCTGGACCTATGCCCAACTCGATCTGAGTTGTCTGGTCTATCCGAAACCTGCCGAACGTGGTGAGCCACCGGTAACAACCAGCTATACACGCAGTAACAGTGGCGACCGCGGGGTCGGTGCAGATGACTTTGTTGGTTTACGAAATTTTCGCTCCGGTGACTCCCCCAAACATATTGACTGGAAGGCCTATGCCAAACAACAGGGGTTGTTGAGCAAACAGTTCGGTGGTGATCGTCATATCGAGATACGACTCGATTGGGATCTTATACCTGAGCAGGAACCGGAAAGACGCCTCAGCCTGCTATGCCGATTTATTATTCAACAAGAGGAGCAGGGGCACGCCTACTCTCTACATATACCCGGTCTATCCATTCCCTCTGATCTTGGCACCACTCATATGCAGAAATGCCTCTCTGCTCTAGCCAAATTCGGTACTCAAAATGCTGACCACTGAGCACAGTCTGACCCCTCGACAACACCTAATGGCCACTCTATTTATTGCGCTGGCCATTGTTCCTCATGTGATACATCTCCCCACGCCGATTTCACTGTTACTGCTATTTCTGTTGTTTTGGCGATTTATGACACTTCACTATACCCGACTACAGCCAGGCCGTTGGATACTGGTAGTTGTAACCATGGGTGGAATCTTTCTGGTCTTCAACCAATTCCATACCTTGATTGGTCGGGATGCAGGGGTTGCTCTGCTTACTGTGATGATGATGCTGAAAATTTTAGAGACCAGAAAAAGACAGGATATATACAATGCGGTTTTTATCTCTTACTTCGTAATCATTACCCACTTTCTATTTAATCAGTCGATGGCTATGGCGCTCTATCTGAGTATCATCATGATCTGTTTGACTGCTCTGTTGATTGAGATAAATCGTATCAGGCCTTCGCAGCAGAGCTATAAATCTTTTCTGAGAACAGCGGTCATTACACTTCAGGCTTTGCCTATTGCCATCGTATTGTTCATCATTTTTCCTCGCATTTCACATCCACTCTGGAGTCTTGGCATTGGCGCCAGTGGAACAACAGGCCTCAGTGATCGTGTATCTCCGGGTCAATTTGCAGAGTTGGTTGAATCTCCAGAAGTTGCCTTCCGGGTAAGTTTCGACAAGCAACCACCAGAACCTGAACTTCGTTACTGGCGGGGCCTGGTGATCTGGGATACAGATGGCGAAAGTTGGTTCAACGCAGAAAAACAACAATCTCAACAACCGATAGCAATCAGTGACACAGGAGAAGTGAGCTACGAAGTGTTTCTCGAAGCTCACCAGAAAAATTGGCTCTATGCGCTTGATCTGCCCATCAAATCAAGCATAACTTCAACCATAACATCTGACTTTTTATTGCGCAGTAGTCGCCCTGTTACCCAATCACTGCAATACCGGGTCTGGTCCACAATTGAGAAGCAGAACAGATTACTATTACCGGGTATGAGTGATCGGGCACTGGAACTGCCAGACAATGTCACCCAACGCCAATTCGATCTGGTCGCTAAATGGCAGGCAGAGTCAACTACTTCTCGGCAAATCGTCGATCTGGCACTCTCCCATTTCAACAGCCAACCCTATGTCTACACCCTCTCACCACCACGTTATATCAACAATCCTATAGACGAATTTCTGTTTGAAGGTCGTGAAGGTTTTTGCGAGCACTACGCTACAAGCTTTGCACAGCTGATGCGAATCGCCGGGGTTCCGAGTCGTCTGGTGTTGGGTTATCAGGGGGGCGAGTACAACGAGATGGGTGACTATTTCATCATACGACAATACGATGCCCATGCCTGGACTGAAGTCTGGCTCGATGATACCGGTTGGCAGAGAGTCGATCCCACAGCGGCAGTTGCACCGGAACGGATACGTTTTCGGATCAGAGCAGATTTTGGTGAGCAAGGCTCACCCGTAATGTTTCAACTGGATGATTCAGGCCTGGTTGGATCAACTCTGCGACGATTTACTCATTTGCTGGATAGCGCCAACATAGAGTGGCGACGCTGGGTAATTGGATATAGTCGAGAACATCAATTCTCACTGATGCGCAATTTCGGCTTCGATAATCTAACCCCACTTCAATGGAGTCTTATAACCATATCGCTGATAGCAATCCCACTGATTCTGGTGGCACTGAGGCTGGTGCTTTCAGGCCGAAAAGCACCCTCACCTGTCACACACGCTTATAATCTTTTTTGTAAACGTCTTGCCCGGTTGGGTATCAAACGTGAAGTTCATGAAGGACCGATGGATTATGCAAAAAAAGCAATCAGGATAAGACCCGACCTGACTGCATCCATCAGCAGAATTACTGCGCTCTATATCAAAGTGCGCTATGGCCCGAACCCAGAGAAAAACCAGGCGCAGGCCTTAATTCGACAGGTCAGACAGTTTCATCCAAGCCGTCACAAAGCCTAGTGTACCTCGTCATTCAAGGGTCTGTTTAACCCAAGTGGGTTATCAGTCATGCAAGATTGTATAGAGTCTGTCTTTTAATAGAAGACGACGTTTTTTCATCTCTTCTATATGGAAATCAGAGACTGGAGTACTCAACTCTTCCAGATTACGAATATGGGCATCCAGCCAATCGTATTCATCCATCAGATTGTGAAAAACCTCGTTGCTCTTACGCATGTCTACAATCTTGTCGGCATACTCAGGAAACTCATGCAAAAGATCGTGTGATTCACCCAGCATCTCTCTCTCCTCTTCTTATGAACCCTTATTTCAACACCTTATCTGTTACAAGGCTATGACAACAATGTACAGAATCAAGAAAACAGTAATTCCTCTTATTCAACAGGAATTTTTGGTGTCCTGAATTCTTGTCGAATAATTTAACACATAAAACATGTTGGTTATCTTTAACATTCTGATATTACTAAAATTCCTATTTGTGGCTCAATATTTGCCTTCTATAGGTGGCGTTATTAATGGAATGTACAACAAGGAGCTGTAGTTATGAAAACTTTCAAATTGATCACACTGTTTGTTTGGGGGGGATTGTCATTTTATATGCAGAACACTCTCGCTCTGCCGGTCTTATATACTTTTACAGGGAATGTTACAGCTCAATATGAAATGGATGATACCGTGAATGTGTCGGTAGGTGATCCGATCTCGTATAGCTTTGTCGTCGATGACGAGGTTAGCAGTTGGGTAAATCCTGAGGGAAGAACTGTGGAATACGGCCATACAAGTAGTTCGGGTGAAGGGTGGGTGTATCACAGTTACAATTACTACGCTGAATTTGTCGGTGGAAGTGAGATCCTCGTTGATGAAAACGCAACGGGTTACAATCCTCTGACTGGTAATTCCTATGGCCAGTTTTATGCTCGTGAGGGCATAACACCGCAAGGGAATATTGGTGATATGGAAGTGATCTTTAGAGGTTATGGATCAAATGGGTTTATCCAACTCAATATTATGTCCAGTTATTCAGAGTGGCAGGTAGATTCGCAAATAATGACTGACGCTGACTGGAATATAATGGAAAGTCCACAAGGCTTCATGGCTTTCGATGCAGATTTAGCTTTAAATATCGTGTCCCAAGATCATACTGGCGGTGAACCCCAGTATCCCACTCAACCAGATCCTGTGACACCCATAGAGGATTCGCCCGCAAACGTTCCTGAACCTACCACCTATTTTTTGGTGCTCAGCGGACTTTTAGGGATAGGATTGTTGCGAAAAAAAGCAGCCTAACGGCATCTTTTTGTGAAGGGTAGGTTCATACCCCACCACAAATCCTTCAGTCAACGTGATTCGGTGGGGCATTGCCCCACCTTATTACCCCGGCGACTAAGTATGTCGTCTTCAGGTTTAATAGAAGCTATTTTCCAATACAAAAATTGGAAAAAATCCGCCCCAGCAAGTCGTCTGCAGTAAATTCACCAGTGATTTCAGATAGTGCTTGTTGTGCATATCTCAGATCTTCCGCAAGCAGTTCTCCAGCCTTATCCCGCTGCAAGCTCAACTTTCCGTGATCAAGATACTGCAGAGCTCGCTGCAGGGCGTCAAGATGTCTGCGGCGGGCAATAAATTCACCTTCATTCTGATCCATATAGCCAGCACAATGTTTGAGATGATCATTGAGAAGATCTATACCTATTCCCTGTTTCGCAGATAACGAAATCTCAACAGCTGAACCTGACTCCCGAATCTGTGGTTGTTTGTTGGTGATATCAATTTTATTTCGAATCAGTGTCAGAGGCACACCTTGTGGCAGTACAGCATCATCCTGCAGCTGATGATCCGGATCAGATTGATCATCAAAAACCCAAAGCACCCTGTCGGCATCGGCCATTTGCTGCTTTGCTCGACGAATACCCTCTTCTTCAATCGGATCTGCACTCTCACGCAGTCCAGCCGTATCGATTATATGCAGCGGAATACCATCAATACTGATGCGTTCCTTCAGAATATCCCTGGTCGTTCCTGGAATCTCTGTAACAATTGCTGAATCTGTCCCTGCCAGGGCATTCAGCAAACTCGATTTACCGGCATTCGGCCGTCCAGCTATAACAAGTGTTAAACCATCCCGTAGAACTTTACCACTTTGTGCAGAATTGAAAGTCTTTGTAACAGCATCAATAACCGTAAGTAATTGCTTACTAACATGGCCATCACTCAAAAAATCTATCTCTTCTTCAGGGAAGTCAATTGCTGCTTCCACATAGAGTCGCAACTCAATCAGTTGCTCTACTAGATCTGTAATACGTTGAGAAAAAGTACCCTGCAGGGTACGACTGGCCAGACGGGCCGCAGCTTGACTCTGTGCATCGATGAGATCAGCAATGGCCTCAGCCTGAACTAAATCCAATTTATCATTCAGAAATGCACGTTCACTAAACTCTCCCGCATGGGCAACTCGTGCTCCTGCATTGAGAACAGCTTGAAGCAGTAGATCCATGACCACTGGACCACCATGCCCCTGGAGTTCCAATACATCCTCCCCGGTAAAGGAGTGTGGACCAGGAAAGAAAAGGGCAATCCCCTTATCGATGATCTGTTGATCCCGATCGCGAAAATCGACCAGTTTGGCCTGCCTGGGAGGGGGGAGTGTACCGATCAGAGAATCTGCAATCTTTTGACAGCCAGCTCCACTGATCCGAACTATACCCACCCCACCTCGACCGGGTGGGGTGGCAACTGCAGCGATCGTCTCACGCAGCGTCATTAATCTATCTCAATCAGGTGGCGGCTTTCTCAATCTGGCGAGTGATATACCACTGCTGAGCAATTGAGATCAGATTGTTAACCACCCAGTAGAGTACCAATCCCGCCGGGAAGAAGGCGAAAAAGATGGTAAAGACAAACGGCAGACTCATCATAATTTTTGCCTGCATTGGATCTGGTGGCGCCGGATTGAGCTTCTGCTGAACAAACATGGAAACACCCATGATCAAGGGCAGAATAAAGTAGGGGTCTTTCTCAGAGAGACTCTCTATCCAAAGAATCCAAGGTGCATGGCGCAATTCCACACTCTCCAGCAGCACCCAGTAGAGTGCGATAAAAACCGGAATCTGCACCAGAATCGGCAGACAGCCTCCTAATGGATTTATCTTCTCTTTTTTATAGAGCTCCATCATCGCCTGCTGAAAGCGCTGCTTATCATCCCCGTAACGATCTTTAAGCGCTTGAACTCTGGGAGTAAACTTGCGCATATTCGCCATCGACTTATAACTGGTCTCCGAGAGCTTAAAGAAAACGGCTTTAATCAATATCGTCAGCAGGATGATTGACCAGCCCCAATTCCCAACCAGGTTATGGATTGTCTTCAGCAGCCAAAAAATCGGCTTGGCAATTACTGTGAGCCATCCATAGTCGACTGTCAGTTCCAAACCTTCAGCTATAGCTTCCAACTGATCCTGCAGTTTTGGGCCTATATAGAGCTGTCTACTGATCTCCTTGGACTGACCAGGCTCTACAGTGATCGAGGGGGAATAGCTGCCGATCAGGTACTTTCCACCACTCAGTGCATTGGTGTAGTAGTGCTCTACCTGATCCTTAGGCGGAATCCAGGCAGAGAGAAAGTAGTGTTCAATCATCGCCAACCAACCGCGATCCGATTCGACATCAAGCTTTTTCTTAGCCATATCATCGAAATCAACTTTCTCGTACTTATCCTTGGGGTTGTAAAAAACGCCACCTGTATAGGTATAGGTAGTAAAGCCACTACTGTCGCTTTCAGGCTCAGAGCGCTGAATCTGGCCATAATCCCTGGCCGCCCAACTCTCACCAGACTGATTGTCAATCAAATACCTGACTTCTGTGAGATAACTGCCTCTTTTCAGTTTGAACTGTTTAGTAACAGTCACGCCTTCACTGCTTTTCCATACCAGTGGAATGATCAGCTCATCCTCACCTTCAGCCATCTCATAGAGAGACTGATCGCTCTGAAAAATCGCATCATGGTTTGGCGCAGCATCATTTTCAGCACCAATTAATCCGGATTGAGCGATATAGAGATTCGGACCTGAAGGGGTTAACAGCTCAACCTTTATATCTGGCGTCTCAAACGTGTCTCTGTAATTAAGAAGATCAGCTCTCTGAACAGTTCCACCCAAAGTGGAAATTTCAAGGCTCAAGAGATCACTTACTACTTTGATTACTTTTATATTTTGAGTCGAAACAGTGCCATCCTGATGTGGCATGTTTGATGCGGCCTGGGGAAGATCTGCCTTCACATCAGCCGTCGGAACACCTGTGTCCACCTCACCAGGTACGCTGGGTGAATCGGTGCCACCATTGGTCTGCTCGGCTTGCCTCTGCGCAGGGACACCATAGTCCTCCTGCCAGGCTTGATAAATCAGAAGGCCCAGAAAGGCCAGGGTAAAAAAGAGAATCAGTCGTAGATTATCCATTTAACTGCTTTTTTTGAGGTTCAGGTACCGGGTCAACCCCGCCTTCATGCCAGGGGTGACAACGTGATATTCGTTTCAGAGAGAGCCAGAAACCGTATAAAGCCCCATGCTTCTCAATAGCCTCCAGTGAGTAGGCAGAGCAAGTGGGGTAGAAACGGCAGTGCTGGCCGACAAAGGGGCTTAGTATAGTTTGATAGAGCCTGATCACAAAGATCATTATTTGGCGCATAGCTCTGCAATCCTAAACCAATGCTGCTGTAGTGAATCCAGACAACGCTTGTTATCCGCGACTGCTGCACCATGTCTGGCGACAACAACCAAGTCCAATCCAGCCACAACATTCTGGTTATGTCTGAAGCTTTCGCGAATCATACGCTTGATACGGTTCCTGTCCACTGCTTTTCGACAATGCTTCTTTGCGACAGCAAGACCCAAGCGAGCATGGAGGTCTCTGTTAGGATATGCCAATACCAGAAAGTGACGATCACTGGATCGCCGACCTTCACTAAAAACCCGACGATATTCGTCGGGTTTTAACAATCTACGACTGCGAGGGAAGGCCCCTTCAGATCTTGGCAATGAACCTTTGCTCAGAGAGCGATGCGAGCACGACCTTTAGCACGTCTTGCTTTAAGCACTTTACGGCCATTACGTGTAGCCATGCGCGCACGAAAACCGTGCGTACGGGCTCTTTTTAGATTGCTGGGTTGAAATGTTCTTTTCATAGCTGCTTACCGGTAAATCCGCCAATGAATTATGGACGAAAAAAAGACGCGTAGACTAGTCCGAAAAGAGATGGTTTGTCAATAGATAATAGAACAAATTACATAAGATAAAATTAATTATAACTGTGGATAACTCTGGCGACCAAGAGTAGACTTGCATACTTTGAACCGAACCATGCTGTATTACAGATCAATGTATGGGCTCTCGGGATAACCTTCGAACTAAACACCAAGTAGATTCAAGACCATCGCTGGAGAGTGAAATTGGACCTTTGGCACCGCTGCACTGAGCACCTGGAGCAAGTACTCTCACCACAGCAATACAACACTTGGATTCGGCCACTGCAAATCATCGAAGAGCCTCAGCTTCTTAGACTCCTCGCACCAAACAGATTTGTTCTTGACTGGGTACGTAACCACTACCTGGATGTCATACAGAATCATCTCAATATCGTCTGTAATGGAGAAGCGCCCAAGATCCTAGTAGAAATCGGTTCTAAGTCCCGCCCTCAGAAAAAGCAACCTATTCCACCACCCCAACCTATTACAGTAACCTCCAGGCGTGACAATACCTCACCCATTCAAAGCAATCTCAATCAAAGTTTTATTTTTGATACTTTTGTCGAAGGTAAGTCCAATCAGATTGCCAGGGCCGCCTCCATGCAGATTGGTGAAAATCCTGGCAAGGCTTACAACCCGCTCTTTATATATGGTGGGGTAGGATTGGGTAAAACCCATTTGATGCATGCAGTGGGCAACATGATGCTGAAGAGGGACCCTCAGGCCAGGGTCATCTATCTCCACTCAGAACGATTTGTCGCTGAAATGGTAAAAGCACTACAACACAACACCATTGATCAATTCAAAAAGAAATACCGTTCTGTAAATGCGCTGCTTATCGATGATATTCAGTTTTTTGCTGGCAAAGAGCGCTCACAGGAGGAGTTTTTTCACACCTTCAATGCGCTTTTTGAGTCACAGCAGCAGATTATCCTTTCCAGTGATCGATTTCCAAAAGAGGTTACCGGACTGGAAGAGCGCCTGAAATCAAGATTTGGATGGGGTCTCACCGTAGCAATAGAACCCCCTGATCTGGAAACAAGAGTTGCAATACTGCAAAGCAAGGCACTACAGCTGAATGCTGAATTACCCACCGAAGTTGCTTTCTTTATGGGCAAGCGCATCAGATCAAACATTAGAGAACTCGAAGGTGCATTGAGACGCGTCATCGCAAACTCCACCTTCACCGGTCGAGACATCAATCTCGATTTTGCAAAAAATGCACTTCGCGATATGTTAGCTGCTCATGACAAGCAGGTAACTATTGAGAATATTCAAAAGACTGTTGCAGAGTATTTTCAGATCAGAACATCAGATTTAGTCTCTTCCAAGCGAAGCCGTTCTATCGCACGACCACGACAAATAGCGATGACCCTGGCAAAAGAGTTGACCAATCACAGTCTCCCTGAAATAGGCACTGCATTTGGTGGCAGAGATCACACCACAGTCATACATGCAAATCGCAAGGTTAAAGAGTTAAGAGAGAGTGATCCGAGAATATCAGAAGACTATTCCAATCTGTTAAGAACCCTAAGTAGTTAATGTGGATAAAATGTTAAGAAAATCAGCTAATATAAAAATCCAAACTTATCCACAAACCATCAACACTTATTCAGCAGGATTAGAGTAGGCTGATACATATGAAAAAACATGAAAATATTCATATAAATCAATATGATAGAAACAATCAATCAAGATGTCAACAGGCCTAATAATAATAACAGGTCTATATATCTTAAAAGATAATTAATAAGATGCTGAGTGGATAACATGAAAATTAGCACCGATCGGGACAACTTGCTTGCACCACTACAGAAGATAGCTGGCGTTGTAGAACGAAGACAAACACTTCCAATACTGGCAAATATTCTTGTAAACGCTAACAACGGTCAGTTAAATCTCACTGCAACTGATCTGGAAGTGGAACTCAAAACTCAAACAGAAGCTGAGTGTGAGGGCGATACTGACTTCACAATACCTGCCAGAAAGCTACTCGACATCTGTAAGGCGCTTCCAGAGTCCGCTCCCATCACACTGGATGTATCTGACGATAAGGTAAAGTTACAATCAGGTAGAAGTAGATTTTCTCTTAGTGTGTTACCAGCTCGCGACTACCCGGTAATAGAGCCAACACCCAGTAGTTCAGTTTTTTCGATAAAAGAGTCAATTCTAAATACACTCATTGAAAACACTCAATTTGCTATGGCACAGCAGGATGTTCGCTACTACCTAAACGGGATGTTACTCGAATTATCCGGGGGTGATATCAGAACAGTAGCCACTGATGGGCATCGCCTGGCAATGAGTCAGTCACTCAAAGCGATTGAGGAACAAATCAATCTACAAGTTATTCTGCCTCGTAAAGCAGTTATCGAACTGAGTCGTCTATTAAGTGACAGCGAAGATGAGATCAAAGTTGAGCTAAGCAACAGTTACATTAAAGTACTCTTTGAACAAACCGTTTTTACATCAAAATTAATAGATGGGCGATTTCCTGAATACCAACGTGTAATGCCTTCTGGTTCTGACAAAGAAGTTGAAGCTGAAAAGAGCACGATTAAACAGTCACTGACAAGAGCTTCAATTCTATCGAATGAAAAGTATCGTGGCATACGCTTTCATCTAAAACCAAATTTACTCGAACTGCAGGCCCATAATCCTGAACAGGAGGAGTCTGAAGAAGAGCTTGAGGTAACTTACCAGGGAGATGAGCTGAAGATAGGTTTTAATGTTGGATACCTTCTTGATGCCATATCTGCTATTAAGGAAGAGACCATCATCATAGAGCTAAAAGATACAAACAGCAGTGCACTGATCTACGGTAAAAATAACAAGGATAGTAAATACGTCGTAATGCCCATGAGAATTTAGTAAACAGTTATACAAATACTAAAGATCAGCGACACACTGCATTAAAAATTGCACCTGCTCAAACTAAAGATTCAAAATCTCCGCAACATAAAAAGTGCGGAGATTTTCCCCAAACCAAAAGTAAACATAATTCTTGGTAAGAACGGCGCAGGTAAAACAACCCTCCTCGAATCAATCTATCTACTCGCAAGAGCAAAATCATTCCGACAAAGCCAAAATAGAAATCTTATTTCAGAAAATGAGTCAGAACTCATAATCTATTCCGAAATCATCAGAGATGACTCATCACTGAATAGAATCGGGCTAAGTAAGAAAAAAGAGAAAACAACAGTTCGAAAAGATGGAAAAAAAATTATTCGTCTTTCAGATCTAGCCAGCACCATCCCACTAACTATTATTACTCCAAACATACAGCGCATTGTAGAAGAGGGGCCTGCCCATAGAAGAAAACTTTTAAACTGGGGATTGTTCCACGTGGAACAATCATATGGAGAAATGGCACTACGCTATAAAAAAACTATAGACCAAAGGAATAGTGCACTAAGAAAAAATAGAAAAGAACTCCCCATTTGGACAAAACAGCTGGCTGTAATTGGTGAGGAGCTAAACCAACTCCAGAAGAGCTATCTAAAAAAATGGAATAATTGTTTAAACGAACTTTCAGAAAATCAGAGTTTAGGAAGTCAATACAGACTCGAGATGCAAAATGGTTGGAAAAAAGGGCTTTCACTTTTACAGGCCCTAGAAGATCAGACCAACTCTGATTTGGAAAGAGGTTTCACAACCCCTGGACCACATAGACTAGATATTAAGATTACTGTTGAAGATAGATTAACTAAGAACTTTTTTTCAAGAGGACAGAATAAAATACTCGCCTTGAATATGATGCTTGCTCAAACAATGCTACTGAAGAGAGACAAAAAAGAGTCTCCAATCATTCTTGTCGACGATTTTCAGTCAGAGCTTGATAGAGATCACTACGAACAGGTTCAAAATCAGATATCTGATCTCAATGTACAGACCTTTATAACTTCCTTGACTAAAGAAAATGCCAAATTCTTCAAGCGTGAGGAGATTGGTATGTTCCACGTGGAACATGGAATTATCAAAGAATGCTAAATGAGTCGTGTATCGACTGAAAGTGTAGGTATAATAACGGATTATCATCTACATGGGTTTTCTCTACGGAATAATTAATGACTTACGATTCCTCGAATATAAAAGTGTTGAAGGGTTTGGATGCGGTAAGAAAGCGTCCTGGTATGTACATCGGTGACACGGATGATGGTACAGGTCTTCACCATATGGTATTCGAAGTTGTCGATAACTCAATTGATGAGGCACTCGCAGGATACTGTAACGAAATCAAAGTGACAATCCACTCTGATCAACGAGTGACTGTTAGTGATAATGGTCGCGGTATTCCTGTTGATGAGCATCCAGAGGAAAAAAGATCAGCTGCAGAGGTCATTATGACGGTGCTGCATGCTGGGGGTAAATTTGATGATAACTCCTATAAGGTATCTGGCGGACTGCACGGCGTTGGAGTATCTGTTGTTAATGCGCTTTCAGAAGAGCTGAAGTTAAAGATCAGGCGCCAGGGAAAGGTTTGGGAGCAAACCTATCAGCATGGTGTTCCTGTATCTGATTTGAAGGAGACAGGTGTAACAGAGAAGAGTGGTACCAGTGTGACATTCTTTCCGAGCAGCGGTACCTTCAGTAATATCGAGTTCCACTACGATATTTTGGCAAAAAGGTTACGTGAACTCTCTTTCCTTAATTCAGGTATTAAAATTCATCTGAAAGAAGAGGCTACTGGAAGGGAGGACGTTTTCGAATATATTGGTGGAATACTTGCCTTTGTAGAGCATCTGAATCGAAATAAGTCACCACTGCATGAGCAGGTTTTCAGCTTTTCAGATGAGCGGAACGACATTGTTGTCGAGATTGCTATGCAGTGGAATGAGTCTTATCAAGAGAGCATTTTCTGCTACACCAATAATATTCCTCAGCGTGACGGTGGTACCCACCTTGCGGGCTTTCGAGCTGCACTCACTAGAACATTGAATCAATATATAGAGCAGTCCGGTCTCTCTAAGAAACAGAAAGTAAATACATCAGGTGATGATGCTCGTGAGGGTTTGACCGCAGTATTGTCGGTAAAGGTGCCAGATCCAAAATTTTCATCGCAAACAAAAGATAAACTTGTCTCTTCAGAAGTTAAAGGTGTCGTAGAAAATCTACTTGCTGATAATCTGAGTGATTTCCTTCTGGAAAACCCTGGCGAAGCAAAGAGTATCGCTGGGAAAATGATAGATGCGGCTCGTGCCCGGGAAGCTGCTCGTAAGGCAAGGGAGATGACCCGCAGAAAGGGTGCACTGGATATAGCAGGTTTACCTGGTAAGTTGGCTGATTGCCAAGAGAAGGATCCCGCTTTATCTGAACTCTACTTGGTGGAGGGTGATTCTGCCGGTGGATCTGCAAAGCAGGGCAGGGATAGGAAGTTTCAGGCTATTCTTCCTCTGAAGGGTAAAATACTGAATGTCGAAAAGGCGCGTTTCGATAAGATGCTATCTTCTGCAGAAGTAGGCACCTTGATTACTGCGTTGGGTTGTGGCATTGGTAGAGAAGAGTTCAATCCGGATAAGTTGCGCTATCATCGCATTATCATCATGACTGATGCTGATGTGGATGGTGCTCATATCAGAACTCTACTGCTTACCTTTTTCTATCGTCAGATGCCTGAGCTGATCGATCGCGGTCATGTCTATATTGCTCAGCCACCTCTTTATAAAATTAAGAAGGGTAAACAAGAACAGTATTTGAAAGATGATCAGGATCTGAATAACTACTTTCTTCAATCAGCACTCGATAATGCAGCATTGATTGTAACAACAGGTGCACCACCTCTATCAGGTGAGAGCCTTGAGAATATGGCAAGATCCTTCTTGGTGGTTATGGCAAGTATTAACCGTCTTTCACTACGTTATGATGCTGATCTACTCGAAAAGCTGATCTATATGCCAAAGCTTGAAGAGAAGATGATTGAAGAGCAAAAAGAGATCGATGCCTGGATCAAAGAACTTGAAGGAAGATTAAATACCGATCTTGGTATTTCTGAGTCATGCACTTTGCAAAAGATTGATGAAGCTGATGGCGATGATGCTGGTTTGCTTTTGGTTAGAAAAGTTCATGGCATCGGAAATGAACACTTTATTCCCTTCGATTTTTTCAACAGCGTTGAATATAGAAAGATTGTCGAGTTAGGGACACAGCTCAATGGCTTGTTGAGTGATGATGCTGTTATAAAAAGAGGCGAAAAGGAGCAGCCAGTCGCTAGTTTCAAGCAGGCCCTGAATTGGCTTATGGATGATGCAAAGCGTGGTCAGCACGTGCAACGTTACAAAGGCTTGGGTGAGATGAATCCTGAACAGCTTTGGGAGACAACGATGAACGCTGAATCACGTCGTCTTCTGCAAGTCAGCATTGAGGATGCAGTCGCAGCAGATCAGATCTTCGCTACGCTTATGGGTGATCAGGTAGAACCACGCCGCGATTTTATAGAAACTCATGCTCTGACTGTTGAAAATCTGGATGTATAAGCTATCTGATCTGAATTAAGTTAGTAAGTACACACTTACCTTTCAGAGGCTGGTTTATAGATATTTCAGCCTCTATCACTGGGTAAATTTTCTACTTCTGTCTCGATCCACTCCTCAGCAATCTGGTTGATTTCTGAGGCAGTTTTACCGGTAGATTCGATCATTGGTCCGATCGAGACATCTATTACACCAGGGTATTTGCGAATATCCCGACGTCGCCAAAATACGCCAGCATTATGAGCCACAGGCATAACTGGATATTCAGACTTCTCTGCCAAAATTGCGCCACCAATTCCATAACGTTTACGGGTTCCAGGAGCGACTCTTGTTCCCTCCGGAAAGACAATCACATGGTTGCCAGATTTGAGTCGTTCAATGCCCTGTTCGATGATCTGTTCTACAGCTTTGCGGCCCGATTTTCTATCAATCGCAATAGGTCTGAAGTGAACCATTATCCAGCCGAAGAAAGGCACGTAGAGCAGCTCTCGTTTCAGAACCCAGGACTTTGGACCAGGTATCAGGCTGACTAGCGCTATGGTCTCCCAGGCTGACTGATGCTTGGCAAAAATGATGCAGTTCTCTTTGGGTAAGTTTTCCAGTCCCTTTATTTTATAAGTTAACCCACAAAAGAATTTGAGTGCCCAGAGATTGATACGGCTCCATGTAGTATCGAAAAGATGTATCTGTTTGCTGGGGAGCACCCATCCTAAGAGACTACCCAATCCTGCGATCAATATTGTATTGATGACCAGAAAAGTGAAAAAGAGAATTGAACGAAGAAGAATCATTTATGCTCACTTTCTTTGATAAGTTTCACTGAAAAAGAGTAGAGATCATCATAAACAGGAATATCTGCAAGGAGACCGCTTAGCTGAGTTAGTGTCTTCTCACCATTGCCACTGCGAACAAGAATCGGTTGAGCTTTTACTTCTACTGCTGCCTGAAGATCTCTAAGTGAATCACCAACAACTGGTATATTCTCCAGTACAGTATGAGTCCGCTCTTCAATGGCTTTGAATAGTCCAGGATTTGGCTTGCGGCAGCTACAGTTATCATCTGGACCATGGGGACAAAAGAGTATGCCCTCAATATGACCGCCGACCTGTTGAACTGCATCGAACATTTTTCGATGAATCGCATTCAAGGCCTCTATATTGAACAAGCCTCGTGCCAGCCCAGACTGGTTGGTTGCAACGAAAATCCGGTAGCCGGCACGGCTGAGTCGAGCGATCGCCTCAAGACTACCTTCGATTGGATGCCACTCGTCGGGGTGCTTGATATAGCTGTCAGAATCCTTGTTGATTACACCATCCCTGTCGAGGATTATTAATTTCATTAAGTGAGTACTTACTTTCAGTCTACATCTCTGAATTCGGAGACACGTATTCGGCCGTTGACCATTCTTGAATCTCTCTTATCGAGTTTTTGCATCTTCTCCCAGAAGGCTTGATTGAGATCGAAGTCCTGGGCTATTGCAGTGCCCATCACCAGTATCAGTAGATCAGCCACCTCTTCAGCAAGAGCCTGTTTGGATTTTCCTTTGGTGACACATGATGAGATTTCGCCTAACTCTTCAGCCATTAATGCAACCCGGTAGGTCATCTCTTCACCACCGGTTTCGCGAAAACGGTGTTTGTCATGAAAGGATTGAACCGCAGTTAGCATCTGTTCGTAGGAGTCTTTGCTCATGTCTGTTGTTCCTCTATCTGTAGACGGGTGATATCAGCAACAGAGAGGAACAGACGTTCAAGTTGAGCGAGTAGGGAGAGCCGGTTGGTTCTGAGCGATTGATCATCGGTCATGACCATCACCTGGTCGAAGAAATTGTCGATAGGTTCTTTCAGACCGGCCAGAATTTGCAGGCCTTTTGCATACTCTCCCTGTTCAAACAGAGGTTGTACCATAGGCGCCAGTTCATCCATTTTCTCGGCAAGAAGGCGCTCGGCCTGGTCTTGATAGAGGGCTGGATCAGCAGATTCTGTAAGTTCCTCACTGCTCTTTTTAAGGATGTTGCGAATGCGCTTGTTTGCTGCTGAAAGGCTCTCTGCTTCAGGAAGTTTGCAGAATGCCTGCATGGCCCATATACGTCGGTCAAAATCAGCAAGGGTTTCAGGTGTCACATCGGCTACTGACTGAAACAGATCAAGAGTGACGCCAAGATCGGTATAGATACCTTTCAGGCGATCCAGCATAAAGTGGTAGACTGATTCAGCTATCTTCTCTTCAGTCAGACTTCCAGCAAGAGAACTTACTACTGACTCAAGTAGTTCCGGTAGGTTTAATGTAAGTGAGTGCTCACGTATTATACGCAAAGCACCTAGAGCAGAACGCCTTAGTGCAAAGGGGTCCTTATCACCGGTAGGTCGCTGACCTATGCCAAATATACCGATCAGGGTGTCGAGTTTCTCTGCTAAAGAGATGGCGATGCCGGTGGTAGTTTTCGGTAGCTGATCACCGGAAAATCTTGGCATATAGAATTCATCCAGTGCCTGAGCCAGCTCATCAGATTCATTGTCTCTTTTTGCCTGATAGCGCCCCATGATCCCCTGCATCTCGGGAAATTCATAGACCATATCGGTGGTAAGGTCACAGCGACTGAGCAGGCCCGCTCGATAAGCAAGATCTGCATCGCCACCAATTTGAGTAGCAATGGTTTTTGCCAGATTAGCAACCCGTTGGGATTTGTCGAACATACTGCCCAGTTGATTTTGAAAAACCACCTGTTTCAGAGATTCCAAACGATCTTCGAGACTTTTCCTGCCATCCTGCTCCCAGAAGAACATGGCATCAGCCAAGCGGGGCCTGATCACTCTTTCATTGCCCTCACGGATCAGTTCCGGTTGGGGACTACTGATATTGGCGATGGTGATGAAGTGGTTCATCAACTTGCCTTCGGCGGTGAATAGAGGAAAGTACTTCTGGTTACCCTTCATGGTAGCGACCAGTGCTTCCTGGGGTACTTCAAGAAAACGCTCTTCAAAACTGGCTGAAACAGGAACCGGCCACTCGTTGAGTGCAGTCACCTCGTCCAACAGATCAGGATCCAGGTCGGCACTACCTCCCAAGGCAGCTGCACTGCTCTGCACAGATTCAGCAATTTTAGATCTGCGCTCTTCAAAGCTGGCAATTACATAGCCCAGATCCTGTAGGACTGAAGCGTAATCCTGAGGATTGTATAGGGTGATGGCGCCTGGGTGGTGAAAACGGTGGCCATAGGTCAAGCGATCAGATTCTGCATCCAAAAGTGTGCATGGAACGACCTTTTCTCCGAGAAGAAATACCAGCCAGTGCACAGGGCGTACAAATTGTGCTTCTGAGGCACCCCAACGCATTCGTTTGGGGATTGGCAACTTGTTGAGCGCTTGAGTGGCAATATCAGGTAACAGCTCTTCAGCTGATTTACCTTTTGTGGCCAATTTGTAGGTCAACCACTCGCCTTTATCTGTTTTAAGTCGTTGCAGTTGATCCACGGTTGTCTGGCAGGATCTGGCAAAACCTTCTGCAGCCTTGGTTGGATTACCTGCGTCATCAAATGCAGCTTTAATAGCCGGACCACGTCTCTCCATTTCACTGTCGGGCTGGCGTAGTGAGCATTCACTTACTAGCAGTGCCAGGCGTCTCGGTGAGGCAAAACTTTCAACTTTGCCATGTTCTAAATTTGCCTGATTGAGACCAGCTATAAAGGTCTCAGTAAAAGATTGACTCAGGCGTTTCAGTGCTTTGGGAGGAAGCTCTTCTGTACCTAGTTCGAATAACAGGTCTGCTTGATCAGCCATTAGCAGCCTCCTGGGACGATTTGAGCATGGGAAAACCGAGTCGTTCTCGAGCATCGTAGTAGGCTTGGGCTACCGCCCGCGCCAAGGCGCGAACACGCAGGATATAGCGCTGGCGTTCGGTGACAGAAATTGCATGACGTGCATCGAGCAGATTGAATGTGTGTGAAGCTTGAAGCACCTGCTCATAGGCAGGCAGGGGCAGACCCGCTTCTATCAGTTTTTGTGAGACAGATTCACACTGGTCAAATTGAGCAAACAGATAGTCCACATCGGCATGTTCAAAATTGTAGGTAGATTGTTCAACCTCATTTTGATGAAACACATCGCCATAGGTCACGATGCCTTGAGGACCTTCAGTCCATACAAGATCATATACGCTCTCGACCCCCTGCAGATACATGGCAATTCGTTCCAGACCATAGGTGATCTCACCAGTAACAGGGCGGCAATCGAGTCCACCGACCTGTTGGAAATAGGTAAACTGTGTGACCTCCATGCCATTCAGCCAAACTTCCCATCCTAGTCCCCAGGCTCCGAGGGTTGGAGATTCCCAATTATCCTCTACGAAGCGGATATCATGCACATTGAGATCGAGCCCCAACATCTGCAAAGAACCCAGGTAGAGTTGCTGTATATTCTTTGGTGATGGCTTCATCACAACCTGGTACTGATAGTAGTGCTGCAGCCTGTTTGGATTTTCACCATAGCGACCATCTGTTGGACGACGTGAGGGCTGGACATATGCAGCGTTCCAGGGTTCAGGCCCTATTGAGCGTAGAAATGTTGCGGTATGGAAGGTGCCAGCACCCATTTCCATATCGTAGGGTTGCAGAATGATGCACCCCTGGTCTGCCCAATATTCCTGAAGCGCGAATATCAGTTCCTGAAAAGTTTTTATGTTTCGCTGATTTGGTTCTGAAGCTCGAGTCACAACGAGGCCCCGTTGATGTGGATGAAAACGGCGTAAGTATAACGATGCCGCCTTACAATGGCTAACTTACGGGCGGTTATGCTGGTTTAAGCCACATTTTAAAGGAAGAATTGAGGGGGATCTGAGAATGGATATAGGGTTCCAGAGGCTATTTAGAGGTAATCCCCGGTCTGTTAAAACTCAGTGGGCTGTCGGAACATTACAAAATATACCGCAAGTCCCACCAGGTTTAACCGGAGATTACCATTATCAGTCACTCTACTTAGAGTGAAAGAGCACCTTTCATCAAAGACATAACAGTGTCACCGCCTTGTGTTTGAAGAAAGTCGAGAACGATGGGCATAAATTTTCCGACCATATCTGAATCCATACCCAGATTACCGAATGATGAGGCGAGGTTAGCCAGATTTCCTGCTGAGCTGTTATCCCCAAGCATTGAAGCAACAGCACCAACTGCGCCAGACTCTTTACCTGAAGACTGGGCGCCGGACATCATCTCTTCAATACCGGGTACAACAGAAGCTATTTGCGAAAAATCTCCTTCTGAAAGATTGCTCTGAGCCATTTTAAACAGGGAGCCTGCGCCACCTGAGGCCTGTTCCGTACTAACCCCAAGCTGACTGGTGAGTGCTGACAACAGATCATTTGCGAAGACCGTGGCGGTGGAAAAAAGCAGTGAGATTGCAAAAAGCGTACGTGCGATATTTTTCATTATTCCTTCCTCAGGTTTA
Organism: Candidatus Thiodiazotropha sp. 6PLUC1; assembly: GCA_040506705.1. Classification (GTDB taxonomy): domain Bacteria; phylum Pseudomonadota; class Gammaproteobacteria; order Chromatiales; family Chromatiaceae; genus Thiodiazotropha. The sequence goes on along the minus strand of JBEVWG010000035.1, from coordinate 94,969 downwards.
TATTCATGTATGGGCATTATATTCGCAAAAAGGGTTTTGTAGTTTCCCTGAATTGTAAAAGGGTGTTGCAGATTGAGAGTGTAAATGGGGTATTTAGCCAATTTTACGCTAGCCTTTGCCCATCCTATGCCAGGACGATTCAGGGTATAATTGCCATTTTGGCTAATGATGATATCTCATGAGTGAGCAAAGAAAGGCTGTTGCACTGATTTCCGGGGGGCTGGACTCGCTTTTAGCTGCCCGCGTCATTCAAGAGCAGGGTATACATGTTGAAGGCATTAACTTCTTTACCGGTTTCTGTGTAGAGGGGCACACTCATGCCATTCGTAAAAAGGATCAGAACAAGGCTAAGCGCAATAATGCCCTTTGGGTCGCTGAACAGCTGGGTATGAAGTTGCACATTGAAGATATCGTTGAAGATTACAAACAAGTTCTGACCAAGCCAAAGCATGGTTATGGCGCCAATCTAAACCCCTGTCTCGACTGTAAGGTCTTCATGGTTCGCAAAGCCCATGAGTGGATTCAGAAGAGAGGCTTCGATTTCATTATTACCGGAGAGGTAATTGGTCAGCGTCCGATGTCACAGCGAAAAGAGACCATGCCGATCATTTCCGATGAGTCTGGCGCCAATGATCTTTTGTTGCGGCCTCTCTGCGCAAAAAATCTGCCGGAGACTCTGCCTGAACGTGAAGGCTGGGTGGATCGTGAGCAGCTCTTCGATTTCTCAGGTCGCAGCCGTAAACCTCAAATGGCACTTGCCGCCAGTTTTGGTTTTGAGGACTATGCACAACCTGCAGGTGGCTGCTGTTTTCTTACCGATGAGCAGTATGCTGTCAAATTGAAAGATCTATGGCAGGCCCGCGGCAGTCGTGAGTATGAGATGGATGATATTATGTTGTTGAAGGTCGGTAGACATCTGCGTCCATCTCCTCACTATAAAGTGATCATTGCTCGTGAAGAGGGAGAAGCGAATTTTCTGCAAGGGTACAGAAAAAGCTTTCCACACATCAAGACAACCAGTCACGGCGGCCCACTGGCGCTTATAGATGGCGAGATATCTGATACGGATGTTGAGTTGATCGGTAGGCTGGTTGCCCGCTACAGTCAGGGTAGAGATGCTGATCAAGTGATTTTGGAGTTTACCAATAAAAGCGGTGACTCCCGTGATATACATTCAGTACCCCTGAAACCCCATGAGATACCCAAAGAGTGGCTGATTTGAATCGTCATCAGATTGATTGCCGGCGAATGCTCTGTCCAATGCCGGTTATCAAGGTGCAGAATGCGGTCGAGTCGTTGCCGGTTGGGGCGCTTGTAGAAGCTGTCTGTACCGATCCTGGTGCTTTGAACGATATTCCTGCCTGGTCAAGGATCAACGGTCACCGGGTAGTGGAGACGCGAACAGATGATGGTGAGTATATTGTGGTAGTTGAGGTTGTGGGCGAGTAGATATCATGAAAAGTGATCAACGCTATGAAATGAGCCGCAAGGCAGCGATTGTGGGAGCCATCACAAACAGCGTGTTGGCGCTATTGAAAATACTCTTCGGTTGGTTGGGTCACTCACAATCATTGATCGCTGATGGCATTCACTCTCTCTCTGATTTGCTGACGGATGCCCTGGTGCTGTTCACGGCACGCCATGCAAATGAGGAACCGGATGAAGAGCACCCTTATGGACATGGGCGATTCGAGACGGTTGGCACCTTAGTACTCGGCGGTTTCCTGATCACTGTTGGGGTTGGCATTGTCTGGGATGCTGTATTTCGCCTCTTCTCTCCTGAAGAACTACTGGTACCGGAAACCCTGACACTCTATGTGGCGGCGTTCTCCATCCTGGCGAATGAAGCCCTCTTCTTCTACACCCGTTATCTGGCAAATCTCATCAATTCAGATCTGTTGCGGGCTAACGCCTGGCACCATCGCAGTGATTCAGTATCCTCCATTGTGGTTCTGGTTGGTATCGGAGGCACCATCCTTGGCCTGCCCTATCTGGACGCAATTGCAGCTGTACTGGTTGGCTTGATGGTAGTGAAAATCGGGTGGGAACTCGGCTGGCAGGCACTACATGAACTAGCAGATGCCGGGCTTGAGGAAGAGTCACTAGAAGAGATACGCAAGGTCATTGGCAGCGTTTCCGGGGTGAATAATGTGCATATGTTGCGTACCAGGAAGCTGGGCGGGCATGCACTTGCTGATGTCCATGTGCAGGTTGATCCCTGGTTGAGCGTTTCCGAGGGGCATAGAATTGCAGAAGTTGTTCAGTATGGATTGATTGATGGTGTCGATGTTTTGGAGGATGTTACTGTCCACATCGATCCCGAAGATGATGAGGCCGGACCCTCGTGTGCAAAACTGCCATTGCGAGAAGAAGCAGAAAAATTACTACTCTCCCACTGGTCTGAGATGGCCTGTTTCGATGAGCGGATGCGCATAGTGCTGCACTACCTGTCAGGAAAAATTGATGTGGATATCTATCTACCGAGCCACTGTTTCAAGTCAAGTGAAAGTGCGAGTGAACTGAAATCCGATTATCAAAAGGCCATTGAAGGATCTGAACTGTTCAGAACGGTTCAGGTCTGGTTTGGTTAGCACTAATCTGGTGCATTGATAATATTGGACGCACTACAATTGTGCGTCGTTCCAGGTTTGTACTTTTTTTCTAATTCATAGCTAGCAGGAAGCCAATCTAAGGACCCGTATCAGTTTTCTTTTTTGTATATAATAACCTATTAATTTCGCAGAATATTTCTATTGCTTAGGCTTAGCAGCCAAAGGTGAGTATTTCGCTATCATTATCAGTTTTTACCCATGGCATGATTCATGCTCTAATGCGTATTCCAAAGCGTCTGGTATAGTTGCCTGGCCGCCAAAGCTAATGAGTAGCTGATACTTGCTCAGCATTGTGTAAACCAAAACTCTTGGAGAATGAGATGGCCTCGAAAGCCCTTAAGATGATCAAAGACAATGACGTGAAATTCGTTGATCTCCGCTTTACCGATACTCGCGGTAAGGAGCAGCACGTTACTCTGCCAGTCAGTGAGATCAACGAAGAACTGTTCACTGATGGCAAGATGTTCGATGGTTCATCCATCTCGGGCTGGAAAGGTATTAATGAGTCGGACATGATTCTGATGCCTGAGGATGCCACTGCAGTCATCGATCCTTTCGCTGACGAGAATACGGTGAACATTCGCTGTGATATTCTTGAGCCTGCCACCATGCAGGGCTACGAGCGTGATCCTCGTTCTGTTGCCAAGCGTGCAGAAGCCTATCTGGCATCAACAGGAATTGCTGATGCTGCATTCTTTGGACCAGAGCCAGAATTCTTCGTGCTCGACGATGTTCGCTGGAGCGTCGATATGAGTGGTTCCATGGTGAAGATCGACTCTGAAGAGGCTGAGTGGAACTCTGAGCGTGTCTATGAAGATGGTAATATCGGTCATCGTCCCGGCGTCAAAGGCGGTTACTTTCCAGTACCCCCAGTAGATTCACTGCACGACCTGCGTGGTGCCATGTGCCTCGCCATGGAAGAGATGGGCGTACCTGTTGAAGTTCACCATCACGAAGTTGCTACTGCCGGTCAATGTGAGATCGGTACCCGTTTCAGTACCCTTGTAGAGAGAGCTGACTGGGTTCAGATACAGAAATACTGTACCTGGAATGTTGCCCACGCCTACGGCAAAACCGCGACCTTCATGCCTAAGCCAATCGTTGGTGACAACGGCTCTGGTATGCATGTGCATCAATCCCTATCTAAAGGTGGAGAGAACGTATTTGCAGGTGATCAGTATGGTGGCCTGTCTGAAACTGCGCTCTACTATATCGGCGGCATCATCAAGCATGCCCGCGCTCTGAACGCTTTCACCAATGCTTCTACCAACTCTTACAAGCGTCTGGTTCCAGGTTTTGAAGCACCAGTAATGCTGGCTTACTCCGCACGTAACCGCTCTGCTTCAATCCGTATTCCATGGGTATCAAGCCCTAAGGGTCGCCGTGTTGAGGTTCGTTTCCCTGATCCAACAGCCAACCCCTACCTGGCTTTCGCAGCCATGATGATGGCTGGCCTGGACGGTATCCAGAACAAGATCCATCCTGGCGATGCAATGGACAAGGATCTGTATGATCTGCCAGCTGAAGAGGCTGCAAGCATTCCAACAGTTTGTCATAGCCTTGATATGGCTCTGGAAGCACTCGATGCAGATCGTGACTTCCTCACAGCTGGTGGCGTTTTCACTGATGACCTGATCAATGGCTATATTGATCTGAAGATGGAAGAAGTGACCACCATGCGTATGACCACACATCCTGCTGAATTTGATATGTATTACAGCCTCTGATATTACAATCCGGGTTGATGTGTAGTTAAAACGCCCCCCTTCATCGGGGGGCGTTTTTTTTGCGAACTTCGTCGCTTGTTAGTTTTGCTCTGAATGTCTATGCTTGGCACTATGCGTATCGTAATCATATTAGTTATTCTTCTGCTTTCTCAGCCGCTTATGGCCAGAGATGTCTATAAATGGGTTACTGAGGATGGAGAGGTCGTCTACTCTGAATCCTATCAACCGGGCGCAGAGAAGATCCGTGTGAGTGATGAAAAGAGAAAATCATCCCTGAATGTGGAAAATCTGGATAAAGAGTCCGAAGCTGCGGCTACTGGTGAATATACCAATTTCGACATTGTTCAGCCGGGCAATGATGAGACCATACGCAGTGCCGAAGGATCGGTTTCCGTTGGTCTTTCCATCTCTCCTCCTCTGGGAAGCGGTCACATCATTCATCTCTATGTGGATGGTAGAAAACTTGACTCTGATATCACAACCTCGCAGCTGGTTTTGCAGCAGCTCAGTCGGGGCACACATACCCTTAATGCTGAGATCCTCGATGCAGAGGGTAATAAGATGAAAGAGACTGGCAGTACCACCTTCCATCTTCGCCAAGCTGAAGTTGAGTAATACCTCTTCCCTGTTTTACGGTTGCTTTAGAGCTGCTGATTACTCACGCGTCTACAGCTGGGTCAACCAGTAGCTCATGATGCGCCGATCTCCCCTTTTCCTCTGGTAAAAGCCAGCAACACTTTTGACCTCTCCAATTAAGCCCCAGTCCCATTTTCAGTTAAATTCAAACAGTCAATGTGATCGATGCACTATAATAGTGCAATAGACCTGCTTTGCTCACTATAACAAAGAGAAAGTTATGGGCATTCAAGTTCAGTTGGTTGATCGGTAGTTCATGAAACGCCATTGAAATACCTGAAGCTGCGCCTTTTAGTTAGGTTAGCTGCAAAAAAATGGTTGATCACTCTCCTATCTCTATCGTTGGTGTACTTATTGCAGGTAGTTTGACATGAACCCACATCATCCAAATTCTCCGATGGAGCGCCGAGTGCTTGATAATTTGAGCACAGCCATTCTGCTCTTCGATCGTAAATTTAATCTGCTCTTCATCAACTCATCAGCTGAGATGTTGTTTGGTGTAAGTGCCAAGAAGATGGTTGGGAACCCAGCGGCTGAACTGATCTACTGCTCCAGTGGGATAGTGAGGAATAATTTAAACCGTTCACTGGAGACCGGACAGCCATTTACAGAGCGAGAACACCAGCTGCAACTGCAGAAGGGGCGGGAGATTACAGTGGATTGTACGGTAATTCCCTTACGCTCTGGACAGTTTGTGAACGAATTTCTTGTAGAAATACAGCAGGTAGACAGACAGCTGAGAATCACTCGAGAGGAACAGATCCTGTCACGAAATCAAGCCAGCAGAGCACTGGTGAAAGGTTTGGCCCACGAGATAAAAAATCCACTGGGTGGTTTGCGTGGCGCAGCTCAGCTGCTGGAACGAGAGCTGCCCGATGAATCACTGACAGAATATACCCAGATAATCATTGAGGAAGCTGATCGACTTCAAAACCTTGTAAATACAATGATTGGGCCAAATCGCATCCCTGAAATGAAGCCTACTAACATTCACCAGGTTCTGGAACGGGTTTGTGGTCTGACCAAAGCAGAGACAGGGGCGAAGTTGGTGATCAGCAAAAATTATGATCCAAGTATTCCCGATATGACAGGGGATATGGATCAGTTAATCCAGGCATTTCTGAATATTGTCCGTAATGCTGTAAGGGCTGCGGGCCCGAATGGTGTGGTAGGAATCAATAGCCGGGTTTTACGACAGTTCACTATTGGCAATATACGCCACCGACTGGTGGCCTCGATTGAAATCTCAGATAACGGTCCGGGAATTCCACCGGAGTTACAAGAGCGGGTGTTCTTTCCCCTTGTCTCTGGCAGTGAAGGTATGGGGCTTGGTCTTTCCATATCCCAAACCTTAATCAACCGACATCATGGATTGATCGAATTTACCAGTAAACCTGGTGAAACAGTATTTAGAGTATTACTTCCTTTGGAGCAGGTAGATGGATAGAGCATGCCGGGTTTGGGTGATTGATGATGATCGCTCAATTCGATGGGTTTTGGAAAAAACCTTGGAAAAAGCTGAAATGGAGGTGACCAGTTTTGAGAGCGCAGACAGTGTGCTGAGTTCATTGGATAAGGGGCAACCAGATGTGGTCGTTTCCGATATCCGTATGCCGGGTATGGACGGGCTTGAGTTATTGGAACTGCTTCATGCTCGCTACCCAAATCTGCCAGTGATAATTATGACGGCTCATTCGGATCTGGAGAGCGCCGTCTCCGCTTATCATGGTGGTGCCTTTGAATATCTGCCCAAGCCTTTCGATGTAGACGATGCTGTACAGCAGATTCGTAGGGCTTGTCGTCAGCAGTTAACGGTTGAAGAGCAGCCTAAAATCGATGCTAAAGAGAGTGCGATGGAGATCATCGGTGAAGCGCCAGCCATGCAGGAGGTGTTTCGTGCTATCGGCAGGTTGGCTCGATCCAATATCACGGTATTGATCAATGGTGAGTCTGGAACAGGTAAAGAGTTGGTTGCCCAGGCTCTACACCGTCACAGCAGTCGTGCAGAAGGACCATTTATCGCACTCAACATGGCAGCGATCCCCAAGGATTTAATGGAGTCAGAACTGTTTGGACATGAGCGGGGTGCTTTTACCGGTGCACAGACTCGTAGGGTTGGACGTTTTGAACAGGCAGATACAGGTACCCTGTTTCTGGATGAGATAGGTGACATGCCTGCGGAGTTGCAGACAAGACTCCTGCGTGTGCTTGCCGATGGTGAATTCTATCGTGTCGGAGGCCATGAGCCGGTGAAGGTGGATGTAAGAATTATCGCTGCGACTCATCAACATCTGGAAGGGCTGGTGAAAGAAGGTGCTTTTCGTGAGGACCTCTTTCATCGACTCAATGTAATCCGTATTCATCTGCCGTCGCTGCGTCAGCGTCGGGAAGATATTCCTTTGCTAATGGGCCATTTTCTCAAGTCAGCTGCAGAAGAGCTGGCCGTGGATTCAAAGCTATTGCTACCTGAGACAGAAGGTTATCTCAGTCAATTGGAGTGGCCGGGGAATGTTCGACAATTGGAGAATACTGCCCGCTGGCTGACTGTCATGGCTTCGGGTCAGGAGATCCATATTGAAGATCTGCCTACCGAGCTGAAAGAGACGGAGGTTGAGGGGGTAGCTCAGGATGATTGGCGGCAATCATTGAGAGGATGGGTCAAAAGGCGCCTTAATGAGGGTTGCGAAGGGATACTCAATGAAGCAGAACCCGATTTTGAAATGGTGATGATTGAGACAGCACTGGAGCACACAGCAGGCAAACGCCAGGATGCGGCCCGATTGCTGGGATGGGGACGCAACACATTAACAAGAAAGATTAAAGAGCTTGGAATGGAAGAGAGATAACTCTATTTCTGTTTAGTGAGGTTTTTTGAGGCTTGTGAAGTTGGCTGTTCCATAGCTGAATGCCAACCCTCATCCCCAAAAAGATCGGGGTAACCCGGCTTTCATCTCAGGCTGGCATAAGGTTATGATGCCCCTCTTGAGCAACCGGAGCAGCTATTTTTTATGGTGCCCTTAAGGTTATTCATTCAAGATTTAGCAAAGCAGGTGATTCATGGATTCCAGCACAATTGATCTACCAGGTAGCGAGGTGGAGTCGGTCGAGTATGAAAACGGTACGCTGACGATCAGATTTTCAAAAACCATAATTATCAAAACCATGAGTGGTTCATCAGAGCGAACCCGATGGTGGCAGGCAGGTTCATTGATTTTTGAGAGTGCTGAACTGGAAACCACCCTACCCAGCTGTCCTACCATTTGTGAAGGTGGAGATGTCGGAGAGAATGTCTACACCTATAGGGATATGATTCCACTACCTCTGGATAGCCATGGAAGAGCCCGTTGCGATCTCAGATTCAAGGACCAGGAGCCACTACAGGCTTGGGCTGAAGGGGTAAAGTTGGAAATGGTAGACCGGCCCCGCTATATCGAGCATATACGTCCTGGAGATCAGGATTAGCCAAGCGGTTTCTGTAAAAAGTCTGATAAGAAGCTGACGGGCTGATTTGCCCTGATCTACCCGCACAAATCATGATCCAATGGGATTTTGCACTGCAACAGATCACTTTGTTGCCAGATCCAATGAAATTTTCACGATTTAAATTACCCTTTAAAAGAAGAATAACGGCATCTTAGAGACGATTAGAGGCTGTATGGGTGGTTAGAGGTCAATAAAAAAGGCCTTTTTTATTTATATTTTACTGTATTATGGTTAAGCTTTTAAGATTCCGGACGATAAGGCCGATATCGAATACAAGGATGAACCTGCTCTAAGCAGCAAAGTTTCAATCACAATAAGCAGCGAAAATTATGTCAGTTGAGCTATTCAATAATGGTAGCCACATATGTGTGGCATTCAGGGATCTGGTATCTGGCGAAGCAGTTCAAGCCAACCAGTTCCTTATTTACGATCATCAACATGCTGCACTTATAGATCCTGGAGGGGAGTTAACCTACTCTCGCCTCTTCATGGCAATCAGTGACTATATGAATGTGAAGAAACTCGACTATGTAGTCGCTTCGCATCAAGACCCGGATATTGTTGCTTCAGTCAACAAATGGCTGGTTGGTACTGACTGTAAGGTCGTAGTACCTGCACTCTGGGAACGTTTCATACCCCATTTCACGCGACCAGGCCGACTTGTTGATCGTGTTGTACCAATTCCTGATGAGGGCACCAATCTGCAGCTGGGAAATATCCGGCTGATGGCATTACCTGCCCATTTCCTGCATGCGGAAGGTAATTTCCAATTTTACGATCCACTTAGCAGAATACTTTTCTCTGGCGATCTAGGGGCAAATCTACCACCAGGTGATCTGAATGCCCCAGTGAAAAAATTATCAGAAGTGATGCCCTATATGGAGGGTTTTCACCGACGCTACATGAACTCCAATAAGGTATGCAGACTCTGGGCTAATATGGTTAGACAGCTCGACATCGAGATGATCGTACCCCAGCATGGCCGTGCTTTTATTGGTAAAAAGGTGGTCAAAGAATTTATATCTTGGGTTGAGAATCTGGAGTGTGGTGTTGATCTCGTGACCCAGGCTAACTATCAACTGCCCTGAATCCCAGCTACAGTTTGTCGACCAATTCAGGGACCTCGTTCTCTGGAATTGGTCGACTAAAATAGTACCCTTGCAGGTATGGGCATCCAAGATGTATCAATACTCGCAACTGCTCCAGAGTCTCCACCCCTTCTGCTACAACATCAAGACCTAAAGCCCTACCAAGTGAGAGCACCGCATTCACGAGAGAGTATGGTTGATCCTGCACTGGTTCTTCTGCTTCATCAGGCCAATTCAGATCTGTTACGAAAGATCTATCAATTTTCAGTTGTCCTATGGGGGCTTTGTCTATTGTGGCAAGAGATGAATAGCCGGTACCAAAGTCATCTACAGAAAAGGTAATATTCAGCTGCGAAAGTCTGTTTAGGGTTTCGTTGGCGATTTTGTTGTTGGGTAGAAGGAGTGACTCAGTGATTTCAAATACGAGACAGCTTGGGTCAATCTGGTATTTCTCAATAATCTCTTCGACCTGACTATAAAATGTTGGTGATGTTATCTGTTTTGCGCTGATGTTAATCGCATAGGATATATTTGAGTCAAAGACTTTCTGCTTGCGCCACTCGACAATCTGTTTTACTACCTCTTCAATGACCCAGATTCCGATTTTTACAATCATTCCAGTATCTTCAGCAACATTTATAAATTTATCTGGTGTTACTATCCCACGATAGGGGTGCTGCCAACGAAGTAGTGCTTCGACCGCATGAATGATTCCATCTTTATCTACTTGGGGTTGATAAAAAAGCTCAAACTGCTGCTCGATTAATGCAACATGCAGCTCTGCCTCAACAGTCATACGCTGTTTTGCTGCTTCCTGCATAGAGGATTGAAAAAATCGTGCCATGCCTCGGCCATCACTCTTGGCCTGGTACATTGCTGTGTCTGCTTGACGCACAATATCATTGATGTTGTCGTCATCATGAAATGGAAAGATAGAGATTCCTGTACTTACAGTTATCTGAAAAATGTGGCCGTCAATTATGATTGGTTCATTGAGGGATTCGGCAATATGTTCAGCAAAGCGTTGCGCAATAACTGCCATCATATTGTTGTCAGAATGTTGTTCAGCAAGCAGTATTACAAACTCATCCCCGCCCATTCGAGCCAGCATGTCTTCACGGCGAATATGTTCGCGTAATCTCTTTGTAAAGCTGATCAAAAGTTTGTCACCTGTATGGTGACCGAGTGAATCATTTACATTTTTAAAGTGGTCTAGATCCATAAAAAGCAGAGCGCCAGATTTGCCCTGCCTAAGCGCAAGTGAAAGTGCTGTCTCTAACTGATTAAAAAGTGAAGTACGGTTGGGTATCTTAGTAAGCGTGTCGTGGTGAGCTTGAAAGTGAATCTTCTCTTCCGATTCTTTAAGTTCAGTGATATCACTGATAACGACAAGAATTGTTTCAGACCAGTGTGAACTGTTAGGTGATGAATTTTTATTATTGAGCCGGCGTCCCTGAATCCTACCGACAAAGTTATTTTTCTCTTTATCATTCGAGCCAATTTTGAATCGGACATCGATGTGTTTGTTGTCAGGTTTGTTTGAGAACGCTTTGAAGCGGCTGCGGTATATGTTTTGGTCAGCCGGAAGCATAAATTCCGCGAGTGCCTTACCGGAGAGGATATATTTCTCAATCCCCAACATAGAGGCAAACATTTGATTGGCGCGAACTATAATTCCGCTATCGTCCAAGCTGACATATCCCACTGGCGCATCGTTATAAAGGTCAAGATACTGTTGGTGAGTAAACTCTAGTTTAATTTGTGATTGTCGTAACTCATCGTTCTGAAGTTCAAGTTCAATTTGATGAACATGTAAATCCTGTAAAAGCCTGTCACGGTCAGCTATCTTTTTTTCGAAATCAATTCGTGCCCGTCTTTGTGCAATCTTTTCAGCTTTATCACGCATGAATTCGTGGTGTACGCTGACAGGATTGTTTTTATCATTACTACTCAACTCTAGTCTCCACGCTTCAATTTAATGACTTGAGTAGGCCAACAAACCAATGGCGGTTGTCGATAGTGACTTCTGAAAGAGTCAGTATACAAGGGATGGTTTTTCCATCTTTCTTTTTGACTTGAACTTCCCGGCTGGTGCCGATGACTTTTGAAGTGCCCTCCTTCAAATATCTACTGATATGGTGGTCATGTTGTGAGGCATCCTTATCAGGCATTAACATTGAGATGTTGTTATTAATCAACTCTGATTGTTCGAAGTCGACCAGCTCTAAAAGTTTATCGTTTACCTCTTGAATGACACCGTCATCATTAATAAGCACATAGGCATCGCTAACCTTGAGCAGTGCCTCCATGCGTAGTTCGCGCTCAACCAACTCATTGAGGGCTTTTTTTAGTCCACTTGTATTAATAAAAGTAAAAACCACACCTGAGTAAGTATTCGGTGCTATCTGATAAGGAAAGACCCGTAATAAAAACTCGTCATCATTGTCAGAGCTAACTTTTTTTATCTCGATCCCTTTTTCTGTGTATAGAACCTTTTTAGCCAGTTCAATGATATCTACATCCTTGAGACTATGGGAGAGATGACTGACCGGCCGACCAATGTCCTGGTCTATAACACGAAACAGTTGAGTAACTTCTGGTGTAAAGCGACGTACTTCCAGATTTTCGTCAAGAAACAGGGTAGCAACACGTGTGTTACGCAGTAAGTTGTCCAAGTCGTTGTTGACTTCTGTCAGCTCTGTAATCTTGCCTTGAAACTCTGAGTTGACGGTATAGAGTTCTTCATTGACGGATTGCAGCTCTTCGTTGGTACTTTGCAACTCCTCATTACTCGCCAGCAACTCTTCATTGGTGGCTTGAAGCTCTTCATTCGAGGTTTCAAGCTCTTCAACTGTGGCCTGCAGATTCTCTCTGGTAAATTGAAGCTCATTCTCAAGATCTACAATGCGTTGCTGAGCCTCCTTGCCGACATTATAGGTTTCTGCAGAAAAAGTTTCTGATTCAAGGGTAGTACGTACCTCTTCAATAAAAACTGCAACCAACAATGCCTGTCGCTTTTTTGTGGGCAGAGGTTTTAGTCGCATATCGACGACTTTATGTACCGCTTCCATATTCAAGTTGATGTTGGAGTAGACTAACTCCTCTTTGCTCTTAAAAACTTTTTGCAAGCCGGTGGTTAGAGGAATTGATAAATCCTTAATCACCAGTTTTGAGACATCATTGACCACCTTCCCAGTAGAAAACTGTAGATAGTCTTTTGCATCGCCAGCGACATGCATCAGTTCCAGTGTTTCGCTGACGACGAGGCAGAATGGTAAATAGTCTCCTGCTACACCTTCAACGAGTCTTTCCAGGAGACGTTCCTCCTCCTGGAGACGGGCGCTTGTACCGCGTCCTGCCATACGATTGTTGTTGTACCATCGTTTGGCATCGAAATTTATAGCGGGTTCTGATAGTTCTGAATGTTTGCGCCGTCCCCGTGATTGATAAATACGCCATTTATGGTCGATCGGTTCGAAATATTCGGCCATTTCACCAGTGGTCTCACTGCTTCCCAGAAACAGGATGCCCTTGGGGTTAAGTGCAAAATTGAATAGTTCAAGTACACGCTTTTGCAGTACGGGTTGAAGGTAGATAAGCAGGTTGCGGCAACTGATCAGATCCATATTGGTAAAGGGCGGATCCTTGACCAGGTTGTGCTGTGCAAAGACCACCATCTCCCTGACCTGGCGACTGATGTGGAACCCCTCGTCTCGGCGATAAAAATATTTGGAGAGCATGCCTGGCTCAATATCTGCGACGGCACTTTCAGCAAATACCCCTGCACTGGCAGTAAGAATCGCTTCCCTGTCCACATCTGTGGCAAATATTTTGACGTCCGTTCTGAGGTTTTGCTTCTCGATCTCCTCACAACATAAAATGGCCAGGCTATAGGCCTCTTCACCGGTTGAACAACCACTCACCCAGAGTCTGAGCTTGTCCTCTTTCGCATCTAGAAACAGTTGTGGTAGATACTTGTTTGCGATTCCCTTAAAAGCTTCAGGATCTCTAAAAAAGCTGGTAACTCCTATCAGGAGATCTTTATGCAGACTGTTGAGTTCAACAGGGTAGCCTTCCATAAACCTGACATAGTCGTTTAAATCGTGTATTTGATTGACCGCCATGCGACGTTCGATACGTCTTATGATGGTAGTCGGTTTATAGTAGGTGAAATCAATTTTGCTGCTTTCCCGAAGCAGGGCAAATATTCTTGCTACCCCATCCTCATCGTTGAGCACCGTGCTGTCATATTCATCCTTGGCAGTAAACGGGTGTTTCAAGTAGGAGAGTAACTGAATGGGCATCTCATTCGGCGGAAGAATGTAGTCCACCAGTCCGGTAGCGATTGCGCTGCGGGGCATGCCGTCAAAGGCAGCGGTCTCTTCGGCCTGAACCATGACCATGCCCAGCTCTTCCTTAATGGCACGAATGCCACTGGTACCATCACTACCAGTGCCAGAAAGCACTATGGCGATCGCTTTTGCGCCCTGGTCTTCGGCCAGAGAGCGGAAGAATATATCAATGGGGAGATTGATGCCTCGTGAATCCCTGTCCTGTTCCGAGAGGATGATACGACCATGGAAGAGGCGGAGATTTTTATTGGGTGGGATCAGATAGACTGAGTTAGGCTCTACCCCCATTCCATCCTCAGCCCGGTGGACCGGCATTCTGGTACGCTTTGAAAGCAACTCTGCCATCAGGCTTTTGTGGTCTGGGGAGAGATGCTGTATTACGACGAAGGCCACCCCGCTTACTGGTGGCATCTCCTTGAAAAGAGCCTCTATGGCTTCCAATCCACCTGCCGAAGCACCAATACCGACTATGTGTGTGGGATGTGCTGCTTGTTCCACTTTGTTGGATTGTGCCTTGTCATCACTGTTCTTCTCATTCATATCGGGGCTTGGTCATGGTGTTGGTGTATGATTCCCATAATATAATACTGATTAAGATAGTATCTTGAATGCTGTTGATCAACAAATTTAAGTCCCATTTGAGTCGTTGATATTTAAGGGAACAAGCAACTATTAACCCGGCGACTAAGTATGTTGTCTTCAGGGTTTCAAACCTGCCCTTGATCAAGGCGCGGCTCGCCGAGAATGGTCAGCCCTTTCCAATAGCCGGGGAGTTGAGTTGTCGCGCCTTAGTGGCTGGAGCCGATCCAGAAACTGAGATTTTTTTCGATAAATTCATCGACAGGCATATAGTGGGAGCCGTCACAGGAGAAGGTGAGGCCAAGCATGCGATTCATGATGTTGATCGACGCACTACGCAGATAGATGGTCTCATCCGCAAAGCGTAAAGCCTTGAACTCCTGTAAAACCTCTCTCAGCTGTGCAGGTGTTACCTGCGCCCGATCAGGATAGGGTTGGAGTGAGTAGGCCAGTGCAATGTCTGGATCGATAATCTCCTCCACACCGTGAATATGGTAACTGTAGGGGTCTTTGATATCCCAAAAAGAGCAGCGTCCGCTTGAGTAGTGAATCTTGCAGTGGAAAATGCCGTGCTCCGTCATCAGGTCATATACGGTGTCATGTACTGAATCGATATGTTCATCAAGCCGACTCTGAATTCTCTGTTGCATGAACAGCTGTCCGCGTACCGCTGGATCCCCTTTAAACTGTTGCCACTGGGGCTGCTCTTCGAGACCCCCTTCTTGGGCGGTGAGTTTGTCGAGAGAGAAATCGGCAGCGATGAAGCCCACCAGCTGTTTATTCTGTCGAACTGCCTGGAGGGCAGTGACGCACTCCCGCTGGCTGAACTGACTGTGGTAGACCGAGGAGAGCATGATGCCCTTGAAAGGGAGATTGTTCTTCAGATAGGGGCGTTCCGAAAGATCTCTGCCACGCCAGCTGTTATTCAGTCCGTCTGGCATGACCAGGGAGGAGATCTCCTTACCGTTCAGATCCCAGGCGTAGAGAAATTCACAATTGGTGATTGTGGAGATGTGCTTGAATAAAACAGCATCCAATGCGTCTGCATCCTGCCACACCAGCGCACACTGATCAGCCAGTTGAGAGAGGGGTTCGCCAATAGCGCTGGCTAAGGCATCTTTTTTTGCAAGAATGATCTGTTTGACCGGGGACATGCTACTGAAGTCTGCTCCAGGGGTGAAAAGGGATGTAAAACACGTTTCTGTGTACAATTATCATCCTGACACCATATTATGGTGTTGGATTTAGTTGTTCTTTATACCAAAAAATGATTCCAAAGGATCTTCTTCCGTGACCAGTTTGAAAAATGACCGATTTCTAAGAGCCTTGGCACGACAACCTGTAGATATGACTCCGGTGTGGATGATGCGACAGGCTGGGCGCTATCTGCCTGAATATCGTGCGACCCGGGCAAAGGCCGGTAGTTTTATGGATCTTTGCAAAAACCCTGAATTGGCTTGTGAGGTTACCCTGCAACCCTTGGCGCGCTATCCCCTGGATGCGGCAATACTCTTTTCGGATATACTTACCGTCCCGGATGCCATGGGACTTGGGCTCTATTTCACGACTGGAGAGGGCCCCCGCTTTGAGCGGCCGGTGACAGATGATGCCGCGGTCGAGGCACTGGGTCTGCCGGATATGGCCGATGACCTGGGATATGTGATGGATGCAGTGAGCACCATACGCAGGGAACTGGATGGACGAGTGCCTCTGATTGGTTTCAGCGGCAGCCCCTGGACACTGGCCACCTATATGGTCGAAGGCGGGGGTACGAAGAACTTCTCTAAAGTTAAGGGGATGATGTTTGATCGTCCTGATCTGATGCACCGACTGCTTGAGAAGGTGGCGACGGCTGTCACAGCCTACCTGAATGCACAGATTGACGCTGGTGCTCAGGCACTGATGATCTTTGATACCTGGGGTGGCGCATTGACGCCTCAACACTATCAGGCCTTCTCTCTGGACTATATGGCAAAGATCCTGAATGGTCTGAAGAAAGAGGCAGACGGCAGAAAGATACCCACCATTCTGTTCACCAAAGGGGGGGGGCTTTGGCTGGAAAAGATGGCGGAAACGGGTTGCGATGGTCTCGGTATTGACTGGACATTGTCACTGGCCGATGCCAGAAGCCGGGTAGGAGACAAGGTTGCACTACAGGGTAATATGGATCCATGCACCCTATATGCCTCACCGCAACGGATTCGCGACGAGGTGGCTCAAGTACTGGCAAGTTATGGCCAGGGTAGTGGCCATATCTTTAATCTGGGACATGGTATTCATCCAGAGATCAATCCTGAGCATGCTGGGGTATTTATCGAGGCGGTTCATGAGTTGAGCCGACCCTACCACGTACCTGAATAACCAGACCATAGATTTTCTAAACGGTTTACAATTATGAAAGTGACACTTTTAGGGCTCGGATTGATGGGACTTCCTATTGCCCATCGCTTGATTCAGCGTGGCCATGAAGTAACGGCCTGGAACCGATCCGAAGAGCGGCTTAAAGTGGCTACCGAAGAGGGTATAGAGATCCAGCCGGATCTGGCCCAGGCAGTAGCTGACAATGAATTGCTGCTACTTACCCTAAGTGATGCCGCCGCCATAGAAGCGGTGATATTCAGTGCTCAGGTCGAATCCCAACTCAAAGGCAAGACGGTTTTGCAAATGGGTACCATATCTCCAGATGAGAGTCGTGCACTGGCTGAACGCGTTCAGGCTGCAGGTGGCGACTATCTAGAGGCACCGGTTTTAGGCAGTATTCCAGAGGCAAAAAATGGCGAATTGATTATCATGGCTGCTGGTTCTGAAGCAGCCTATCATCACTGTCTGCTACTGTTACGGGGCTTGGGCAAGGAAGTTGATCTGGTTGGTAGTGTTGGCCAGGCTGCAGCAATGAAATTGGCAATGAATCAGTTGATTGCAGCGCTTACAGTGGGATTTGCCCAAAGCCTGGGCTTGATAAGGGCGGAAGGTGTTGATCTAGAGCTGTTCATGAAGTTGCTACGTGAAAGTTCTCTCTATGCACCCACATTTGATAAAAAGTTACAGAAATATATTGAACACGACTATAGCAATGCAAACTTCCCCCTCAAACATCTGATCAAGGATGTTGGACTCTTCAAGCAGGTTGCTGAATCATCAGGAATGAATGCCCAGGTTTCAGATGCAATGTTGAGTGTACTCAACAGCGGAGAGCAGGCAGGTTATGGTGATGAGGATTACTCTGCACTCTATGAAGCGATTAATCCCGGATTTGATGCAGAGACCGATATTGGTTGTTAAGGGCGCCTCTGTTAATTGCTTGTGCCCTTAAGTCATCCGGGTCAGTCTTATCCGTTATTTCAGATCACTGTTTCACGATAGATTAAACTAAGGTTTTCAACCCCTTCTCGTCTGCTGCAAATAGATGTTGAGTGTGGACTGCCTACTTTAAACTTTGAAAGTAGGCATTAACTCATCCCATCTGTTTACACTATTGCCCCAGATATTTTGCTACATCAATGTAGTAGTAAAAAGTTATCTCTATTTAATATATTCAACATGGTTTTATAATTTTAAATTCTCAAACATCTAGGTAGGGGGAGAGCTCTACCCTATCCATTGAGCAACTGTTATTGGAAAAGTTTTCCGTTCAATTAGATTGTAGTTAAGGCGTAAATATAGACACTCTTTTTTTATTATGAAGAAATGTATTATTATTCTCGCTTATAGCCAGTGAATTATTGGCTGAAAATCTATCTACTGCTAGCTTTAATTCAGTAGAAATTGTCAGAAAGAGAGCTGTCTTTGGGTATTCCCCAATATGAATAAATGTGTTAAATGACATATTATATTTGATTGTAACAATAAATATTCGGAGGGAACCGTGACCTTACCTGATTTAATCTCAAGCACTGAGATATAGTTTCACCTTGTTATTGCCCATCAGTACTATTCATAGCAATTGAGTGGTTCTGCATGAAATTGACACTTCCTTTTAATTTTCCTAACTGAAGCGAATAGTAATACTAAACCGCTGTTAACAATTGTAAGTAGCCAGATAACCAAAGTGCAGTATCAGACTAGATCTTTAAATAGTGAAGAATGAGCTGAGTTAATAGCCTGTGTGTTGGCAAGGGGAGAAATAATTTAAAAAGCACACTGTTCGGTAGAGGAAGTAATTAGTAATAACTTTTTAAACGGAATTTATAAAAGTGTTCAGATATGAATAAAAAACTAAATCTGGAATTGGCTAAGGAGTACTACAGACTGGTTGTTAAAAACAGTTTTGGAAGTTATGCCATGCTTCTTGCCATCACCTATTTCTTTTGGGGAAAGTTACCTTCCTATATTTTGCTCTCTTGGGTTGGGGTGAATTTTCTTATCGCAACTCTCGTGTTGATTGTCACTAGAGAGTTCAATCGTAAATCAACAGAAGATAATGCCCACAAATGGTTGGCATATTACACCTATCTGGTAATTCTGACGGAAGTGCCATGGGGCTTTATTGGTCCCATCAGTTTTATGATTGATAATGAAATTTATCAATTGCTAACGCTATTCATGCTGGGTGGTGTAACGGCAACTGGAATAATCACACGTGCGACAATTTTTAGAAATTATGTGATATCACTATTTGCTCTATTGACGCCGTTGGCAGTAACACTTGCAATGCAAGGTACTGCGATAGCAGAAAGCATGTTTATCCTGATAATGATCTATATCGTATTCATGCTATGTGTTGCCAAGGGTTACAGCTTCAGCGTAAATCGAAATATACAAATCTGGCTTGATAACGAAAAGCTTCTGGCAAAAGTACGCATGTCACACGCTGAAATAGAGGAGGCCAATCAGGAACTGACTAAGGAGATAGAGTACCGAAAAAAAATCGAATCTGAATTGATAGAAGCCAAGGAGAGATCGGAACGCGCAAGTGAAGCAAAAAACCAATTTCTAGCAAATGTAAGCCATGAACTTCGTACACCATTGAATGGCATCACAGGATTTGCTGAACTGCTTCGTCAAGAGGTATTAGAACAAAAGCATAGAGACTTTGTGAGCCAGATTGATAAAGCAGGTAAGAGCCTGCTGCGCATCGTCAATGATATCCTCGATATCACAGCCATTGAAGCAGGACAGATAAGTTTATATGAAGAGCCGTTTTCGCTACGCACGGAAATGGATGATTTAGTGGCCATAATGCGTCCTATTGCAGAGCGTAAATATTTACGTTTAAAAATTAATATAGATGAGCATTTAAAAGAACAGTTTTATGGTGATGCAAGCCGTCTTAGACAGATCATCAGTAATCTACTCTCAAATGCCATTAAATATACTGAATCGGGATGCGTTACTCTGAATATAGAGCAGTTAGCAGAAACGGGTAATAACAATATAGTGCTACGTTTCGATGTTATAGATACAGGTATTGGTATTGACGAGGCCGCACTGAACAATATCTTTGATAATTTTACACGCATCGAAAACTTTGAAACACGTCGAACAGAAGGAACAGGATTGGGGCTCGCAATTGTAAAAAGCCTGGCGCATAAAATGGGAGGCAAACTTGATGTAGAGAGCAGTCCCAATGAGGGATCCTGTTTTAGTTTCGAATTGGCTATGAAATATCATCCAGATATCAAAAGAATAATAGAGACGGAAAAGCCACCTGGAGTGACGCCTGATCTATGGCGACAATTTCATGTATTAGTGGTAGATGATAATGAGATAAACCGCATGTTACTTTGTGCATTTCTCTCAAAACTTGGCAATTCGTTTGAACAGGCTTCCAGTGGGTATGAAGCACTGGAGCATATTCGGCGTGGAAACTTCGATGTGGTTTTATTGGATATTCAGATGCCTGGACTTAGCGGAATCGATGTGGCTAACCGATTGCAATCCGAGTCCTTATCAATCCCAATATTAATTGCAGTTACTGCACATGCTTTTCCAGAACAACATCAAACGATACTTGAAGCGGGCTTTTCTGACCTTGTGACCAAACCCATTGGTCTGGAAGACCTTGTAAAGACATTAACCTATGCTTATCGAGGGGATTACAACAAATATCAGGTATCTGAAAATATTCTATAAAACAATGAGATCAATTTGAGCTAGAGATTTGTTACCGGATTAATAGCTTACGCCACTTGATTCAAATCATGTCTGTTTAAACTCTCCTTCACTATGATTAGCCCATTATGAGTGAATATCAATTACCTATCGTTGTTCCCGATCAGATACCTCTTGTCGATCTGGAAATCATGAACCAGGTTCATAGAGAAGAGGTCGATCTGATCAATCGATTGGGTGGTTTATTGCTGGAAGGTTTACAGCAGATCTCTGCTTATGAGGCCATTGATCTCTGCCTTGAGGAGTGGATTGTACATACCCGCGAACATTTTGAGAGGGAAAACAGACTGATGGCAGAGCACGGTTTTCCGCCCTACCCTGTACATAAAGGTGAGCATGATCAGGTTTTGGCGCTTATCCAGGGTCTATATGAGCAGTGGTTGAAACAACGGGATCTGGACGAACTGGTAAAGTTTGTCTTTGTGGAGTGGCGAAGTTGGTTTGATGGTCACGTGAAGAGTATGGATAGTGTTACTGCCCAATTTCTGGCACGAATTATTGACTGAGATTTTGGCGAGAAATTTAGGGAGAGCGGGGCCATTCACTGACCTCCGCCCTCCTTTGCGGTTAGCCAATCAATACTGAGATTACGATTCCCAGAATCAGGATTGCTAGTGCGCCGACTATTGCTTTATCACTACCTAACATGGCGTTGTCCTCCAAAGTTGACACTGACCAAACGTTAGTCTCACTGAGTTAGACTGATTAGTAAGCGGTTTACTCACGAGACCAGCAATAACATTGCACGACACAGGGTATTTGCTCTTCTAGCCATTTAAACTGACTTAAGTCAATGAACTGAAAGGTTTTAAAGCGCTCCTAAAAAAAACAGACAGAAGTGTGAATGTCGGATTACGCCTTTTTTGCCGTAAGTTCTGATTCAGTCAGTTACCCCAGGATTGCTCCAAGTTCACCTGCTCAGCCCGGTTGGCAGGTTTTGAAGTTGCCAATCGAGCCTGCTTTCATGGTACAAATAGCACATATTTCCGAGAGTACAAGCCAATATGAATCTGTTGTTTAGTGAACTTCCAGGACGCTTTGAACGCCACTTGATGCGCAAGTATGAGAACCCCCTGTTTCAAGAGCCTCTTCGCCAACTGACTCAAGAGCAACTGACCGAAGCCCAGCGTTTGGATCACGAAGAGTTGGTGGCCTATATTGAAGGCCTGCGTAAATTAGTGGGTGAAGCAGTGGCCCTGGGCCCACATGAGCAGAGTGACGTTATCCTGGAGCTTAAGGAGCGTCTGGATAAGGCTTATGAGACTGCCTGCCGACTGGCAGATGACCAAACCCCGAACAAGGATGCGATTTTAAAACTCGTTGAGGTGATCATGCGTGCCGTATGGAAGGGTGCGGGTAACGACACCCTGGCACATCGTGAACTCCAACAGGAGGAGGCGGCACGTAGGACCCACTTCGAACTACTCGAAAGCACTCTGGTAGCGGATCTTCTCGATCCTGAATCCTTGATCACTGAAGATGAATTACTGCCCGTTCTGCTGAGTGCAGAGCAGAGTGAGTTCGAGGCAGCAATAACCCTGTTTGACCCCACTCAATTGGCAGAAATCTGCCGACTGGGTGAGGCCTTTTTTCTGTTTGCGCAAGAGAATGACGCCTGGGAAAAAGCGAAAGCCCGCTTTGAGACACTCCAGGGGCTGCTCGATTCACTGGAAAGTGATGGACTCAATGCCTGATCGCAAATAGCCCACCAATTTAAATTCTGGAAAGCCGGGGCTGATTACTGGTCTGCAAAATCCTGAGTCCAATAGATCCGATACTGGGCAGCTGGGTTTTCTGAAACTCCTGCTCCCAGCTCAGTCACCCGACTGCTCATAATATTGACACAATGACCCGGACTCTCCAGCCAGGCGGTCATTGCCGCCTCTTCATCAGCATATCCGGCAGCAATATTCTCTGCATAGGTGCGCCAGCTATAACCCGTTGCAGTTATCCGGTCTCCAGGGCTTGAGTCATCCAGGCCCGTATGGCTGAAGTAATCGTTGTCCGCCATCGAGGTGGAGTGGTTCTGTGCTGCAGTTTCAAGCAGACAGTTCCAGGCTATGGCCTCAACAGCCTTATATTCGGTATCTCCACAGGAACGAGTAACTGCCCGGGCATTATTAACCAGGGTAAGCATCAGTTTGTCACTCTCATTCATACATAGGTCAATGGTTGCCTGGGATGTGGCACCCAGGTTGTAGGCCGAGCCGGTAGTGAAACTCCAGCTACTATTCTCAACCTGATTGCCGCTGGGATCTTGAAGATTTGTTCCGAGGGTAACGCTATAGCTGGTATCGGCCAGCAAAGCCGCGTCGAAGGTCAGTGTAAGGGTCTCTGAGTTGTTGTCATAGCTGACTGTCCCAGCAACATTATTGCCTGCTTGTGTGACTTGCAGGCTTTGATTGTTGATCAGGCTTTCGTCCAATGCCTCATCGAAACTGACACTGATGGTGGTTGTTGTGGAAACCCCGATAGCATCAGGCAGCGGGGATTGGGATGTAATTGACGGGGCTGTGGAGTCAGCCATAGGCGACACTTGAATTCCGATGGCCGAGATTGAAGTGTATTCACCATCGTTGACACTCAGCTGAATGCCTAAGGTGGTGGTTTGAGTCACCTCAGGTGCAATAAAGCTGAGGGTCGGGTTGCTGCTATCAACAATATTGATGGGGGTGCCTTGGGTCTGGCTCCAGACGAAACTGAGTGTATCTCCATCCGGATCATCGGAAGATGAACCATCAAGAGTCACTGTCTCACCAGAGGTGACTGATTGAGTTCCGGTAATATTGGCTACCGGAGGCTGGTTGGTCGCTTGCGGTGGGGTGGCTTCATCTACTGGTGGGGTAGCGTCATCATCTGGGTTTGGTGTGCTGTCACCTTGATCTGGATTCGTTGTCTCATCCGGGGTGGTGGTGTTGCCATCATCGGCAGGATCATCCTGAGTGTTCTCTTCCGGTGTGGTTTGAGTACTTTGATCATCACCTCCGGAACCACCACCACAGGCAATAAAAGTGAGGCTGATCAATAACGACAGACAGAGAGGCTTAATAATTTCTTTAAGAGACATAAGAGTAACCAGTAGCTAGTGTGGTGCGTCATACTAATCGACGATTCTAGCGAGACGCTAAGTGGTCAGCCGCTAGGCGCGTGCCGCCGGGAATGGCAGGCCCTATCCAAGGCTCGCAACGCCCTAAAGGAAGTGCCCTTGGGGTGCAACGCGGATGACCACTTAGCGTCTCGCCCGAAGGGAAGCCAGCTCAGGCCAGGATACTGCGTTGCAATGCTTGAAAAGGGCAAGCCATTCCCTGCGCATTGCGCCTTGTCTCCTGGCCTGAGCTGGCTTCTAGAATCGTCGATTAATATGGCGCACCACACTAGAACCCGTGTGCCAGTCAATGACCCAGCCATCCTTTGCATTGAGACAAGGGCACTCACGAGAAAGTGTCGGCTGCGATGTTTGAAACTAGAGGATTAAACGGTGTAAAAATAGGGCGAGTTCACAATTTAACTCTCAAACACCCATAAGTAAGCACACATGTGTGTAATTGGGAGATCGTTTACAAGCCCCTTTCCTTTACGGAGGGTGTCGCATACGTCGTAGGGTGCCGGCCCTGCCGCACCATTGATGGCGGGAAAGCGTAAGATTTTTTTCTGTACCCAAGCAGACCTGGTCTTTGACCCGGAGGGTTATACACGCATGGATTCTCGTTCCTGTTCCATAGATGAGTTCTGCCATCAGGCGCGTAGTACCGCTCATCAGCGCGAAGGCGGCCGACACCTCTTGCGCCGGTATCACCATAGGAATGGATTTGTGGCGTTTGATCCGTCTGAGATTGTCTAACTCAGGTAATTCCTGTTTCAAAACAATGTGATACAGGAAAACTATCGCATTGAGGGCAGCTGATTGGGTACTGGCAGAGACATTTCGTCGGGAAGCCAGGTGATTGAGGTAATCCTCGATTTCTTGCTTGCCCATCTCATTGGGATGGCGCTTCCCATTGAATAGGATGAACTGGCGTAGCCAGTAGACATAAGTCTTTTCAGTTCTGTGACTGAAATGTTTCTGCCGACAGGCGATTCGTACCTGATCAAGTAAGCGTGGCTTACGGGATTCAGTTGGCTGACCCCATGATTTTCCTCCGAAATCCATAGTTTGCCACTGTCACGACTTGCTGAGAATGTATAACGAGACGCTATGAATCTAACTCATTGATATTCTGTCAATTAAAGTGTTATATAAAGGTCTTGCTATAAATGTATAACGAGACACGGGGTCTCGTTAATAAAGCTGTTATGTGTAAAAAACTGCTGAGCAACGAGTATGAGAATATTTAATGCTTGAAGTGCTAATTTTGGCTATAGCACTGAGTATGGATGCTTTTGCTATATCAGTGGGGCTAGGCTCAAAAAATGCCAAGAAGACGAAAACACTAGCCTTACTTGCTTCGACTTATTTCGGACTGTTTCAAGGATTGATGCCTCTAATCGGTTTTTTTGGTGGGAAAGGTGTTATTGGTTGGGTTGAAAGTTACGCCCATTGGATTGCATTTTTCCTTTTGCTATTGATTGGAGGTAAAATGATTTATGAGTCAATTACCGAAGGAATTGAAGAAGACATTGCTCAAATTACTCATAGAGTGATGCTTGTGCTTGCCATTGCTACAAGCATAGATGCAATGGCAGCAGGGTTCACTCTAAATTTGCTTGACGTTAATCCACTCATAGCCTGCGGTATAATTGGAGCAACAACTTTTCTATTCAGTTGGGCAGGGGTATTTGTAGGCGTCAAGAGTGGAGTCTGGCTTGAGAGTAAGGCTGAGCTATTAGGTGGAGTAATATTGATCGCGATTGGCTTTAAAATTTTACTCTTTTGAATCTCGGCCATGAATCAAACACACAACAATGCCATAAACTCGGATGCCAAAAAGCTACGCTGCGTTGCGCTTTTTGCCGCCGGTTATGGCTGGCGTTATGAGTCAATGAGGTTGGAAGTAATATCCATACTTTTGTGAAGTATACGTATTATTTCAATTTCTTCTGAAGTGCTTGTTTTGTAAAAAATCACATGGCTGCCTTGAGGGAATTTCTGATAGTTCGGCTTTATATAACCACACTCTTTGCCAATAGATGGGGTGTCTGCAAGCATATGAAACGTATCGTCAAACTGTTTAATGTAAACGTTCCGTTGTGTACGCCCCCAGTGCTGTTCCGTAAACTTCGCTATGGCTTTCAAATCAGCTTTAGCACGCCGTGTTAATGTAAATGTACTCACTTGCTATCATCATCCAGCTCGGCGATGAACTTATCATAGCTGTACTCAGCTCTCCCGCTCTCCTCACCGTCAGTCAACATTTGCCGCAATGCTTCAAGTTTATGCTCTCTATCTTCAAGCTCTCTCAATCCAGCGCGTATCACCTCACTTGCAGAGCCATAACGGCCGCTTTCAATCTGGTGTGTAATGAACCCATCAAAGTGTTCGCCAAGTGTAATACTAGTGTTTTTAGCCATGTTTCACCTCAGTTATACCAATATATACCAAATTATGGTATAAAACTCATAACAAGGCAATCTAGCGGACGCACTACGCGTTGCTCCGTTTGCCACTAATTGCGGCGTTAATGTCCGCTTTCCAGAAGTAGTAAGTTTCACCCTAATGTCGTCTATGGTCGCAATACAGAAGTTGATATCGAATCTTTCCCCCCGGCCCCTCTCCCGCAAGGGGAGAGGGGAGTTACTCTAAGATACTCTGTTGAAGATTGAAATTAGGCGCTATCCGGTATTACGCAATCCTGCTGATATTGCATTGATAGAGCGCAGTAGTGGCGTCAACCACAGCTCCTTCTCCTCTTCACTGAGGCCACTGTGTCTATATCGTTTTATCAACTCAAGCTGAATGTGGTTCAGAGGATCGAGATAAGAGTCACGCCGGCGGATCGATTTCTGCAGGATTGGCGAGTCATCCAGCAGTTCGTCTATCTCCGCAATTGAGAGAATTTCCTTGCAGGTTAGATCATACTCAGCCTCGATCTCATTAAAGATCAGTTTGCGGCTCGGTTTATCGAGACAGAGATTGGCGTACTTCCTGGCGATGGTCATATTCGTTTTGGAGAGGGCCATCTGGGCGTTATTCAGCAGGGCCTGAAAGAAGGGCCACTCCTGGTACATGGTACGTAGCTGTTTCACCCTTCCCGGTTTGTTTTTGTGCCACTTCGACAGAGCGGTGCCTATACCGTACCAGCCTGGCAGATTCTGCCTCGACTGGCCCCAGCCAAATACCCAGGCTATGGCACGTACTGAGGATTTGGATCGATTGCCTTTGGTTCGGTGGGAGGGGCGAGAACCGATATTCATCAGTGCAATTTCGTTTACCGGTGTGGCTTCATAGAAGTAGTCGAGAAAACCGGGGGTCTCTTCGGTCAGTTTACGAAACCGCTGTTCACTGAAATGAGCGATCTCCTGCATGGTTTGAGCGTAACTCTCTCGTTCTTGTTTGACATGACGTACCAGCCCTTGGCTTGCCTTGATCAAGCCGGTTATACCCATGGTCAACTCAAATATCGCAGTCTCCTGATTGCCATATTTGTAGGATAGGACTTCACCCTGCTCGGTAAATTTGATCTCACCATTTACGGTGTTTTTTGGTTGTGCCAGGATCGACTGATGAGTGGGGCCGCCACCCCGGCCTACAGTACCGCCTCTGCCGTGAAACAGGCGACAGCGTATCTTCTCGCGATTGGCCAGAGCAATGATGCGCTTCTGGGTCTGATAGAGATTCCATGCCGAGGCCATGATGCCACCGTCTTTGGCCGAATCGGAATAGCCAAGCATGACCTCCTGGCGTCGACGATTGGCATTTAGCAGCTGTTGATAACAGGGGCTGGCGAAGAGCTGTTGCAGAATGTTTTCACTGCGTTTCAAGTCGTCGATGGTTTCAAACAGTGGGGAGATCTCGAGTCGACAAAACCAGGTGCCATTCTCTACGCCTAACAGGCCGGCCATACTGCCAAGTAGTGCCACTTCCAGAATATCACTCGCCTGGTGGGTCATAGAGATGACATATTGGCCAATCGCATTAGGGCTGACCCGTTTCTGCGTCTCGGCAATCAGATCAAACACAGCCAGAATATCCTGGGTCTCCTGGGAAAGCTTGTCTCTGACAGGTAGGGTTGAGAGTCCATTGGTTATCGTTTGATCGAGTAGCGAGAGACGCTTTGAGGTATCGAGTTGTAGATACTCGTCTGTGTCTCCACTGGCTTTGAGGATCTCAGCAACGGCATTGGTATGCTGCGTTGATTCCTGACGAACATCGAGGCAGGTCAGGTAGAAACCAAAGGTTTCGGCCAAATGAATCAAGTCCTGTAGAGCGCACTCTGCGGCGTCGCCGTCACCATGGCTCAAGAGGGAATTGGAGATCAGTTTGAGATCCCTTTGAAAGGCCTGTTCATTGGCATAGGCACCTGGGTGGGCTTTAGCGACATCCTCCGTCTCGGATTCAAAGGAGGGTAGTGTCAGGCGCAAGCGTTCGCGCATGATATAGAGCTTGCGGCGATAGGGTTCATCTTCGAAGCGTCTGGGGTTATCACAAAACAGCTGTTTGCAGAGTTCACTATCAGCCTTAAGGCTCTCAGTGAATGGCCAGTTTGGGGTACAGAAACGATTGGAGAAGGTCAGTTCAGCAATCAAACCGTCGATGCGTCGTATATATTCACGCAGTATGGTCTGCTGCTGCAGCCCAAGGGCCAGTCGTGTGACCTCGGGGGTCACATAGGGGTTGCCATCCCTGTCACCGCCGATCCAGGATCCGAAACGAATAAAGGGGGAGAGCTGAATACCGTGATAGTCGGGATGTTTGCCGTAGATGCGTTCGATACCGGCCTGTAGGCGTCGGAATACCTGGGGTACGGCATCAAACAGGCTGCTCTGGAAATAGTGCAGGCCCAGTCTAATTTCATTCCGCACTTCGGGTCGTACCGCCCGAACCTCCTCCGTTTTCCATAGTGTCTGTATCTGTGTCTTCAGGGAGCGGATAGTCTGTTCCCGCTGCTCCAGCCGCCGCTTGGGGGCATCCAGGGTATCACTGGTGAGAAAGATACGGCGCAGCAGATTCATGATGACCAGCCGTTTGGATTCTGTCGGATGGGCAGTGAATACCGGAATGTAAGCTGCATCATCGAGGATGCTCTGTAGCTGCTGCGGTTGAATGTTATCAGCCCGAAATTCGCGCAGGGTGTGGTCGAAGGAGCCTTCCCAAAGTTCACTGCCTTTGCCGGCGATACGACGTCTCTGCCGATGTTGAAACGCCTCCTCGGCAATATTCACCAGCACAAAATAGATACTGAAAGCGCGTACCACTGCACTCAGTGTTTCAGGTTGCAGGGATTGAATCAGTCGGGTGAGTCGATCATAGAGGGCCGGGTCATGTCGCTTATGTAGCTTGATATAGCCTTTGCGTAGTCGCTCAACGACGGTATAGGTCTCCTTACCTACCTGTTCGCGTAACACCTCTCCCAGCAAAACACCGAGGAGACGCACTCGACTGCGTAGATTTTTATCGTGTTTAACACAGGCTTTAGTAAAATTATCTGTCATTGGGGGCTCGATTCAATTAGGCAAACTCTGACTCAAACAGTAGCAGAATCAGCAGCAGGCCTGACACCCTTCATATCACATGGAATCTCTGCTCGAGTGCAGAGACTTTTTGAAGTACAGACTGGCTTAGCCAATCTGCCACGCTGGGTCAGACCAGTACCATCTCGATACCATCTTTCATCAACTGATCGATAAACTGCTGCTGCCACTGATCGCCGTTGCGTTGGCGCATCACTTCAAGCACCAGATATTCGGGTTTGAGGCCAGTCTGGTCGGTATAGCGACTGAGTCCCTGCTGACAGGCCGGGCAACTGGTGAGTAGTTTGATCTCCGGTCGTCCAGGCTGCTGAGCTGTGAGTGCCTGGATACCCTTATCCAGCTCTTCTGCCTTGCGATAGCGGAGTTGGTTGGCAATATCGGGGCGACTGGTGCCTAAGGTACCAGCTTCACCACAGCATCGATCGCTGAGTAGAACCGACTTGCCGGTCAACTCAGAGGCCACTTTCAATGGGCTGTAGTGTTTGATCGGGGTATGACAGGGGTCATGATAGAGGTATTCGGTGCTCTGATTGCCATCCAGAGCGACCCCCTTCTCCAACATATATTCGTGAATATCGAGTAAGCGGCAGCCAGGAAATATCTTCTCAAACTGATACGCCTGCAACTGATCCATACAGGTTCCGCATGAGACCAGTACTGTCTTGATATCTATATAGTTGAGGGTATTGGCAACGCGATGGAACAGCACCCTGTTCTCGGTGGTGATCTGTCGTCCCCTGGCATGGAGTCCAGCTGCGGTCTGTGGATAGCCGCAACAGAGATAGCCAGGAGGAAGTACGGTTTCAGCGCCGAGTTCTGTCAGCATCGCCAGAGTCGCGAGACCGATTTCACTGAACAGCCTTTCAGAGCCGCAACCGGGAAAATAGAACACCGCATCGCTCTCTTCAGAGACCAGCTTAGGATTGCGCAGGATCGGCACAGACTGGGTATCTTCCAGCTTGAGCACATCCCGCAGGGTCTGCTTAGGAGGTTCGACACGGATCGGTTTCTGCAGCATCTCCACCAGCAGAGTTTGGGGCTTCGGATTGCCAGTGGTAGCAGCAGGTGGTTGATTGTTGGCCTTCAGCAGTCCCGCTTTGGCGGCAATGCTATGACCCAGGTTGAGGCCTTTGAAGCCCCACTCCGCCAAACCGCGGCGCATCCAGCGGATGGCGGTGGGGTGGGTCATATTGAGAAAGGTCATCGCGGCTTTGGCACCGAGACTGAAACGCTTTTTGCCACGATCGATGAGGATCTTACGCATCAATGTCGTGACCTCGCCAAAATCGATATTCACCGGGCAGGGGTTTTCACACTTGTGGCAGATGGTGCAGTGGTCAGCAACATCATTCATTTCAGTAAAGTGCTGTATCGAGACACCACGGCGGGTCTGCTCCTCGTAGAGAAATGCCTCGATGATCAGGCCGGTTGCGAGAATCTTGTTTCGTGGGGAGTAGAGCAGGTTGGCTCTGGGTATGTGGGTCATGCATACCGGCTTGCACTTGCCACAGCGCAGGCAGTGTTTGATCTCATCATTGAGGGTGCCCAGCTCACTCTCTTCGAGAATGATAGCCTCTTGTTCCAACAATCTCAGAGAGGGGGTATAGGCCAACTCCAGATCTGCACCGGCAATCAGTTTACCCCGGTTAAAGCGACTGTCGGGATCGACCTGCTGCTTATAGGCTGCGAAGGCTTCAAGTTTTTCTCTCTCCATGTATTGCAGCTTGGTCAGCCCAATACCGTGCTCACCAGAGATGGCCCCATCCAGACTCAGGGCCAGTTGCATGATTCGATCAACGATCCTGTCTGCCTGCTGCAACATGGCGTAGTTATCTGAGTGGACAGGAATGTTGGTGTGAACATTACCGTCACCGGCATGCATATGCAGTGCTACGAACAGGCGTGAGTCACGTAGCCGGGTGTGGATCTCCCGCATCGCAAGGCGTAGCCGTTTGACCTCCTGTCCGGAAAAAATCTCATCGAGTCGGGAGGCAATCTCCTCCCTGTAGGAGACCACGAAATCTCTTCGAAGTAACAGATCCAGCAACCGGTCTCCGGCTTGTAGCAGGGATCTCGAAGTACCATTTATTAACTCGATGTGATCCTTGGCCGGGGATTCGATTTGGGCCAGTAAGGTCTGCCAGCGCTGCTTTGCCTGCTGTACCGCCTGTTGAGCCAGATCGAGCTTGCCCTGCAGTATGGAGCGATTCTCATCACTTGCCTCAAAATCATCATCTGGCTTACGAAGTGAGTGGTCACCAACCAGGTAGGCCAGGACTTCATCAGCGATTGCGATCTTGTTCTTGATCGACTCCTCGATGTTGATGCGCTCAATGCCTCGACTGTAGTCAGCCAGTTTATCCAGTGGAATGACCACATCTTCATTGATCTTGAAGGCGTTGGTGTGGGCGGAAATCGCGGCGGTGCGAGAGCGGTCGAGCCAGAAGTTTCTTCGTGCTTCCGGGCTGCTGGCGATAAACGCCTCCCCTTCCCGGGCTTCGGTCATTCGCACCACCTCTTTGGCGGCGGTCTCCAGAAGCTCAACATGGTCACTGACCAGGTCAGCGAGCAGTACCATTTTTGGTCGCTCGCGCCTGGCTGCTTTGGTGGAGTATTTGACAGCCTTGAGGTAGCGTTCATCGAGATGCTCAAGACCAGCCAGCAGAACCTCTTGATGCTGGTCGAGATACTCTTTGAGTTCGACAATCGCAGGTACTGCTTTGCCGATATCGGCGCCGAAAAACTCCAGGCAAAGTGTTCGTACCTGCTCCGGCATACGATGGAGAACAAAACGTGCCGAGGTGATCAGTCCATCGCAACCCTCTTTCTGCACACCGGGCAGGCCGGAGAGAAATTTATCGGTGACATCTTTTCCTAGCCCGGCTTTGCGGAATGAGCGACCGGGCATGGTGAGCTGTTGAGGTTCGCCAAGGGTGTTTTTTCCACTGCTATCGTAGCGGGTGAGTAGAAAGCTGACCTCTTCCTGCTCGTCTATCTTGCCGAGGTTGTGGTTCAGGCGTTCGATTTCCAGCCACTCGCCATTGGGCGTGACCATGCGCCAACTGGCCAGGTTGTCGAGAGTGGTTCCCCATAAAACCGCTTTTTTACCGCCGGCGTTCATTGCGATATTGCCACCGATGGTCGATGCGTCCTGGGATGTGGGATCGACAGCAAATGCGAGTCCCTGGGCATCCGCCTTTTCAGAGACCCGGCGGGTGACAACCCCGGCGCCAACCTGAATCGTGGCCACCTGGTTTGCAACGCCAGGCAGATCAATCCTCTCGACTTCTCCAATCCCGTCGAGTTTTTCTGTATTGATTACAGCGCTGTGAGGGTCGAGAGGAACCGCACTGCCGGTATAGCCTGTACCGCCGCCACGGGGGATCAGTGTCAGGCCAGAATCGAGACAAGCCTTAACAATCGGCGCCACTTCCTCTTCCGTGTCTGGAGTGATAACCACAAAAGGAATTTCGACACGCCAATCTGTTGCATCGGTAGCGTGAGAGACTCTTGCCAATCCGCTGAAGTCGATATTGTCAGGCCGGGTCAGTCCGATCATGTTGCGGCGGGTGAGACGTCGCAGCTCAATCAGATCTACAAAGCGTTTGGCAAAATCATCCACAGCCTGGCGGGTGGCGGCATGTAGCTGCAGTGCTTGCTGGTTGTTGTTGGCCCGGGATTCGAACTGGACCAGACGATGATTCAACGCATCGATCAGAGCCTGTCTGCGCTGATCATTGTCGAGAAGGTCATCTTGCAGGTAGGGATTGCGGCTGACGACCCACATATCACCCAGAATCTCGAACAACATGCGAGCAGAGCGTCCGGTGCGGCGTGTGCCGCGCAACTCTTCGATCAGAGTCCACATCGGTTTTCCGAGGAACCGGATAACGATCTCCCGGTCAGAGAAGGAGGTATAGTTATATGGGATTTCTCGAATCCGCGCAGTAGGCTGCATGTTCATCTAGGGCAGGCGTTTTCCAGGGGTGAAGCGGCCTATTGTAACCCAAAAGAACAATGGGTCTTTACTTTATAAGTATAGTTTTTTTCAATAATCAAAACTTTTAAGTGTTTACAGGGGTCGACCAATGAAAAGCAAGAATAGACTTTTAACTCGTGCCTTAGGTTTGAGTGCATCTTTTATCCTCTTCCACAGCGGAGCACCAGCTATTGCAGGGGATGTGGAAAAGGCGGTGGAGTATCGACAAGGGGTGATGAATGTCTTCAGCTGGAACATGAAAACGATGGGGGACATGATGAAGGGTAAAACCAGCTATGATCAAAAGCAATTTGCTGAGCATGCCCAGGAGCTGGCAACTGCCTCTAAACTCAATCTGATGAGAGGTTTTCCTGAGGATTCAGAATCTGAAGAGAGTGATGCCCTGGCAGAGATCTGGATGGATTTTGAGGATTTTGAAAATAAATATCGGGAAATGGGTATTGCTGCCAAAGCCTTGAATGACGTTGCACAAAACGGTGACAAGTCAAAAATGGGTGAGGCATTGAAGGCAGCGGGCAAGAGCTGCAAGGCCTGCCATAAAAAGTATAAAAACTGATTGCTCGCCTTTGGCGGGGAATCCAGGGTAGGTTTTGAATGGCACTGACTTTATCTGCAACGACGCCTGTCAGGTGGCGCTTTTCAGCAGGTTTTGGTGGGGCATGGCCCCACCCTACCTGTCCGTATAGGCGTAGGGTGGGGCCATGCCCCACCGAGAAGTCAAGTGGATCAACTGGTGAGGGTGGTGGCAAGTTTCGAAGTGCCTGTAGGGGTTGGTAATGTTACTCCTCAGGATGCGGCTGATGCTCTGTTGTTGCTACTTGCTGTGAGTTGGCAGGCTACTGCCTAGTCCGTAGCCTGGATGGAGCGTAGCGGAATCCGGGGTGCTGGATCTCTCTCCCTCTGTTTGTTTCCTGCTTTTATCACGTGCAGAGTGTGATCCTGCCCTACTTATATCTGATTAGTAAGTACCATTCATGAAAGATCCACGTTATCCCGGATTCCGCTGCGCTTCATCCAGGCTGCATTTATTAGATCAAGAGAATTCGGGTCCAGCCTCATTATCCGCCAGAAGTTTCACCATGCGACAGGCAATCTGATTCCCAAATTGGCTATCAGGTTCGACTCGCACGACTTCGACCTCGGCTGTCAGCGGTGGGGTGATTGCCTGGGTGGGGATAATCTGAACGATCATATGGCTGTCGACCGGTACCTCTTCCTCAGAGGCGATAAGCAGGCCACTGCTACTCAGATTGATAACACTGCCGGTCGATACTTTACTGTCCCCATTGACTCGAAATTTTACCGGGCCATTCACAGCCATACGATAAAAGCTGCGCTTTTCTGAAAAGTCATTCATGCTAAAGTCTCCCCGAAAGTGAAGGCTAGGGTATTCTGCCAAGCTGCCTGAATAGCCGATCGATTGGTATCGATAGGCGTGTTGCTTAGCTTAGCAGCTGTCACCTATTTAGGTTGAGTCATAACTGGAACCTTGTTCTATACAAAGAGCTATCCAGTAGTTTGGATCACCTGGGCCATAATTTATCAGGCTTGGAGGACAAAAGTGGATCTTTTAAACCTAAATTCAGGCTTTTTTTTCCTGGGTTTGCATCAGCGATAGTGCAAAAGGCCGGAACAGTCGATTTTTCTGGCCTTACTGAGCAGATCATCGCCTGTCGGAGTAGTTGTAGTCGCCGCCTGGCTCTCATCTACTGATTGAGAGCAATTCTTCTATTTGCCCATTGATTAGAACGTATAAACAGATGATGCTGTCTATTGTGATATGCGAAAATATCATCTAATTGATGTCTAACCATTAGAGAGGTCACCCGAATAAGGGAACTATTATGGTCAAGCAATTCTATCCAGTACTGATCGCAATGGTGGTCGTCCCGCTGACTCTACAGGCTGAGGTTTTTCGTACTGTGGATGAGGAGGGCAATATAACCTACACCGACTCCCCCTCGGCCAACCCATCTGAAGTCGAGAAGATCGAAATACATCCTGGGCCTTCTGAAGAGTCGATCAGCGAAGCCATGGAACGCAATAAAGCCATCCGTAAAGCGATGGAGGAGGCGCGGGAAAAACGACTTGAGGCACAGACTTCAGGCAAGGAGCGACTCGGCGAGGCTAAGAAAGAGGTTGAAGAGGCTGAGAAGAGACTCAGTGAAATGCAGGAGATTGGTGATGATGACCGCCAAACCCTGCAGGGGGGCAAGAGTTTCATCAAGCCTGATTACTACGAGCGTGTAAAAAAAGCTGAGAAGGAGTTGGAAGAGGCGAGAAAACGTTACAAGTCGCTACGTGGTTACTGATGCAGATCTATCTTGTTGGTGGTGCTGTCAGAGATCGGCTACTAGGTAGAGTCGTTACAGAAAGAGACTATTTGGTTGTTGGGGCATCCCCAGCAGATATGCAAGCTTTGGGATATCGTCAGGTTGGTCAGGAGTTTCCAGTTTTTCTCCATCCAGAAACTCATGAAGAGTATGCACTCGCTCGCGCATGCAGAACACAACACCATCAGCGTGGTGAAGTCATCGCCGAGCCAGGTGTTACCCTTGAAGAGGATCTTGGTCGTCGCGATTTAACCATCAATGCCATT
Organism: Candidatus Thiodiazotropha sp. 6PLUC1; assembly: GCA_040506705.1. GTDB lineage: Bacteria > Pseudomonadota > Gammaproteobacteria > Chromatiales > Chromatiaceae > Thiodiazotropha. The sequence continues at coordinate 59,154 of JBEVWG010000035.1, read as the reverse complement.
GCTGAGGATGAGTCAGGGCAACTGTTCGACCCCTTTAACGGTGTTGAAGATTTACACAATGGCTTGTTACGCCATGCCTCCGATTCATTCAGGGAAGATCCGATACGGGTGCTTCGACTGGCCCGATTTGTGGCCCGCTACAGTGACCTCAATTTTCAGGTGGCAGCTGAGACAAAACAGTTGGTTCAATCGATGGCTGAGGCGGGAGAGCTGGATAACCTGGTTGCTGAACGGGTCTGGCAGGAGCTGGTGAAGTCTCTGGCCGAGGTACAGCCGCAACGTTTCTTTGAGTGTTTGCGAGAGATGGACGTCTTGAGCCATATTTTTCCTGAAATAGACGCACTTTGGGGGATTCCTCAACCTCAAAACTGGCATCCTGAAGTGGATTGCGGGGTTCATACCATGATGGCGCTGGCAACGGCTTGTCGTTTGAGTGATGCCCTGGAGGTTCGATTTGCTGCCCTGACCCATGACCTGGGTAAGGCAACCACATCCAAGGATATTCTGCCGAGTCACCATGGGCATGAGATGCGGGGAGCAAAAGTTATAAAGTCTCTCTGTAAGCGCCTTAAAGCACCAGCTGGTTTTCGTGACCTGGCTGAGCGCTGTGCAACTTTCCATACCCATCTTCACCGTCTATATGAACTGAGGCCGAAAACAATCTTGCAGTTACTGCAAGGGTTGGATGCATTTAGAAAACCGCAGAACCTTGAATGGTTTATTATCGTTTGTACGGCAGATTTCCAGGGCCGAAAAGGGTTTGAACAACGCGCTTATCCCCAGGCAAAGGATCTGATCAGCGCCTATCAGGCTGCTCTGCAAGTGGTGCCGGGTGATTTTCCAAAAGGCATTGTTGGTCCACTGCTTGGTGAGGCGATTCGCCGAGCACGTATTGAGCAAATTAAAACAGTAATGTCATCGGTTAAACCTAAAAAAATCAGTTGACCGCTCCATTCTAATAGCAGGTTCCTGATTTTTAGAAAATAACTTCGATGCACATGGTCACCTGTTGGGTGAATCACGCTACAGCATGAATTGCACGTTTGTGGCGGCGCATGGCGGCGTTGCAACTCCTTGGAATAGCGGGCTATTCCGCGTCGTTGCGCCTTGCCCTGCACCACCACAAACGCACACTTCACGCTGCCCAACTGATCTTTTTAGGTTAAACAGCAGATATGATTAGAGTTGTCGAGACGGATAGAGAAATTGAAAATTGTTATCCGGTAATGCAAATATTGCGGCCAGATATCGAAGCGAGATCATTTGTTGCCCAGGTGCGAAAACAACAGAAGATGGGTTATCGGCTTGTTGCAGTTTTGACAGATAATCAGCCAGTCTCTGTTGCAGGGTATCGAATCTCTGAAAATCTTGCCTGGGGTCGTTTTCTATATATCGATGATTTGGTCACATCAGTGGATCAGCGTTCCAAGGGGCATGGGGCAGCACTGTTGGCCTGGTTGAAAATGGAAGCCGAAAGAGAGGGATGCGATCAGATGCATCTCGACTCAGGGCTGCAGAGACTGGACGCGCACCGCTTTTATGAGCGGGAAGGTGTGAAAAAAACCGGATACCATTTTGCTGAGAGCTTCTCAGCAAAATGATCTGCGAGTAGAAATCCAGCCTTAATCAACCAGACGGCCAAATATCCTGAAGCCCGCAATATAGGTGCCTGCAGCCGAGCCAATTGTGCTGAAAAGGAATACCAGCAGTGTCCGGGAGACCCGGTTTCGCCACCAACCCTTGGCGCTGGTGGTGTCGTCTCGCAATTGACTGAAGTCGGCCACAGTGGGTTTACGAAGAAAAACTTCTGCCATGGCAGTCACCATGCCGGCACCTACCGCCGGATTGAGTGAAGTCAGTGGGGCCGCAAGAAAAGCGGTCAGGATGGTCAATGGGTGGGCGACTGCCAGCAGTGCGCCCAAGGCGGATAGGCCACCATTGATCAACACCCAATCAGCGATAAGCTCCCAACCCAGTTCGGGGCTGCGGCTGAAGCCGATAGCGAATCCGCTCAACACCAAAACGACAATCAGCCAGGGGATCAGCTTAGGCCAGGAACTGGGCTTGGGTTCCTGCTCGAGTTGTGAAATGGTTTCTGTGGGGTTGGTTTGATCGGATTGCTGGAGATAGTTGGCAATACCATTCATATGTCCTGCGCCGATGACCACCAGCAGATTCTCATGACCCTGCTCTTCGATCTCTTGCCTGAGTCGTGCCGCCATATAGCGATCCCGCTCGTCGATCAAAGGCAGATAGAGATCCTGGCGATCCTCTGCAAACTCTGCAAATGTGGTCTCAAGAATATCTCCCTCTTTGAGATGTTCGATCTCCTCTTCTGTAACATCATCCTTTGAGAGGATGCTTGCTAGCAGTCCGGTAAACAGAGTCAGACGTTTCCACCAGGAGAGGTTTCCGGCAACCCGCTTCAGCGTGGTACTGATTTCCCGGTCGATCAATAACAGGGGTTGGTTCGATTCCTGAGCTATGCGTATCGCTTCCCTTTGCTCAGCACCAGGTGCGATGCCAAACTGGTTGGCGAGCCTTTGCTGATAGGCGCCCAGGGCGAGATTGGCCATCACCATCATCACCCTGCCCTGTTTGACCACCTTGAACAGATCCATCTTTGCCAGATCATCCGGATTGATCAGTGCATTGAACCGACTTGGGCAGAGTTCTACCGCGACGGCATCATAGTCACCGGAGTTCAGCAGCTCCTGAACCTTCTCAGCACTGCTTCGTGAGACATGGGCTGTCCCCAGAAGGGTGATTTTGCTTTCTCCCAGAAGGATTTCCTTTATGGGTTCCCGGTCAGTTTGTTCCATGGTGTCGTTTTTTAGTTGTTGTAAAAGCCGCTCATTGTATCAGTCTTGCTCAGTGAGAGGGCGGATAAATCCAAAGGTTTCGAGGTGGTTTGTCAGGAACACTTGGACTGAACATGGCTATGTCAGTGTTGATGGGTAGTTGCGGTGGTTTAATGTCTTGAGCTTACAAATAAATATCATCTCTGCTAACTTACGCGGTATGGTTTTCTTCCAATCAGGAAAGATGGATCTCAATGCAAAATAATATCGTCTGGCACCAAGCTACAGTCACCCGGGAACGACGGGAAAAAGTGAATAAACACCGGGCTAAACTCCTTTGGTTTACCGGCTTGTCTGGATCGGGAAAATCGACCCTGGCTCACGCACTGGAAGAGGAGCTTTTTCAGCGGGGATGTCGTACCTACGTTTTTGATGGTGACAATGTACGTCATGGACTCTGTCGGGATCTTGGTTTCAGTGTGGAGGATCGTACTGAAAATATTCGCCGTATCGGTGAGATGGCAAAGCTCTTCGTCGATGCCGGTGTGATATCACTGACAGCTTTTATTTCACCCATCCGTGAAGATAGGGATCGAGCCCGGGGCCTCTTCCCCCATGGGGATTTCATTGAGGTTTATGTCGACTGTCCGCTGGAGGTCTGTGAGACACGAGATGTAAAAGGGCTCTATAAAAAAGCGAGAGCCGGAGAGATCAAGGAGTTCACAGGAATCTCATCTCCCTATGAGCCACCTGTTAAACCAGAGATCACCATACAAACGGCGAATAAAGAGGTGGAGGCTTGTGTCAGTGAGATTGTTGAGGCCCTGGAGCAGAGGGGTGTAATTCCCAACCGTGTGGTATAGATGAGACTCTCATAGATACGCTGAATTATCTTAGGCTAATGTATTTAGGAGCCGGCCTGTGATTAGATTAAAATATTTCCTTATCCCATTTTTCATCCTCTTGACAGCTTGTCAGACATTGGGTGAACACAAGCGGGCTGAAACCCTGGAAAATGTTCTACGTCGTTATGAGGCTTCAGTGCGTTGGACATCGGGCCAGCAGGTGCACAATTTCCTCCCCCCTGAGCACAAGGATAAAGAGTACAAACCTGTATCCAGAAATCTCAAGGTGACCCACTATGAAGTGGTACAGGGTCCTACCATGCTTGGTGAGGATCTGGCTATTCAAACAGTCATCATCCAATTTGTTTTTCAGGATACCCAGGTACTTAGAGAGGTTAGTGATAAACAGGAGTGGCGCTATGACGAAGAGGCAGAGACCTGGCATTTATACAGTCCGGTTCCAGAGTATAAATAGAGGCACCTGAAGGCTATGAATGAGGAATATCACGCGCTCTCGCCTACCACCAGATTTCTCCTCTCTGCAGCTGCCTTCGTAGTCATCGTGGCGGGTATGAAAGCAGCCGTAACACTGCTTATACCATTTTTACTATCCTTGTTCATTGCGGTGATTGCGGCCCCACCACTCTTCTATCTAAAAGATAAAGGGGTTCCTGGTGGATTGGCGATGGTCTCAGTGGTGGGGATGATTATTGTTATTGGTCTGATGCTTGCGTGGCTGGTTGGTGGCTCGCTGGATGACTTTACCGCTAATCTTCCAAGCTATCAGGAGGTGCTGAAGCAGCAAAGTGCCAAATTTGTGGCTTGGCTGGGGCAGCAGGGTATCGAGCTGAAGCTGAATGCCATGACAACCTATTTTGATCCCTCTAAAGCAATGGCATTGGCGGGTAGTTTGATGGGTAGTCTGGGGAATGTACTGACACAGGCCTTCCTGATTCTGATCACTGTTATTTTCATGCTTTTTGAAGCGAGTTCCTTTCAGACCAAATTAAAAAATCATGCCGAGAGTCCTGAGCGTTCTCTTGCCAGAGTAGAGGCAATCACATCCAGTATTAAGCGCTATATGGTGATTAAAACCTCGACCAGTCTGTTGACTGGCGTTTTGGTGGCGGTATTGCTGGCACTTCTTGGTGTGGACTATCCACTGCTATGGGGCACATTGGCATTTCTTTTCAATTACGTACCCAACATAGGTTCAATCATTGCCTCTGTGCCAGCAGTACTTCTGGCACTTATTCAATTGGGCCCCCAGCTGGCTGTATGGACAGCTGTGGGTTATTTAATTATCAACAGCGTGGTAGGTAATGGCATTGAGCCCCGTTTTATGGGCAAGGGGCTTGGATTGTCGCCATTGATTGTCTTTATATCCTTGGTCTTCTGGGGGTGGATTTTAGGACCAGTAGGCATGTTTCTCTCAGTTCCTTTAACTATGACCATGAAGATTGTCCTCGACAGTAATCCCGGTACACGGGGTTACGCGGCAATGTTAGGTTAACTCTGATCAAGCCACACCCCCCTTTTATAGAGAGCTGCTGGGTGTCGGTATTATTTACATTGACTTAAAACCTTACCAGGAATTTAAGTTTTATTCTGCTTGTAATCAATGACTTAAAAATATTGGCATGCAGAATGCTTAAGAGTCCAGGTATAACACGACGTATTTTGTTTTGAGGTTTAAGAGTCATGAAAAAAATCATACTATCGGCTTTGGCATTCACTGCTCTTTGCTTATCCACTGTGACCCAGGCGCTGCCTATCTATAGTGGCGAAACAGCGGCCGACTTCCGCACCAATCCTGGTGGTGCTGCCAGCAATGCTGCTGGCTACTACATCTGGAGCAACGACACCTATGATGAATGGGCTGTTCGTTGGACCGGTAATGATTTTGGTACAGTGCTTCGTGGTGACTGGGGTGGCCAAGTAGCCCTAACCGACCTTGCTAGTGGTAGCGTTGTCGATGTTCGTTTCGAATCCAGACAGAGTGATGCGACCTATGTGTTCCAGGATGTAGGCGGTATTGAAGATTTCATCAACTTTGATGGCTTTGCAGGATCCGGTTACGACGGTTTCAATTTTTCACTTAACACCCAATATTATGCAGTGCTGAACTTCAGCCTTTGGAGCACCAACTTTACTGACCTAACGCCGAGCACTTCACCGGTTGAAGCGACTGGCATCTTCATTGGTCAGGATTTCAATGCACCTATGGTTGATGTCGTCGAGCGTGGTGACAAGGTTGTTCAGAATTTCCAGGTCAGCGTACCTGAGCCCAGCACGATTGCACTTCTTGGACTTGGACTGGTTGGTATTGGTGCCAGCAGACTCGCTCGTAAAAAGAAGTAGCCTAAAGTTTTATGTTGAAAGTTCTCCTCCTTTAGAACTCCATCATTGAGCCGCCTTAACAGGCGGCTTTTTTTTGTCTTCCTAAAAAGAAATATTCAATCTGGAATCCCTATGGTGCAGTCCTGCTGCACCTTTCGTTTCAAGATGGCATTTGGTGGGGCATGGCCCCACCCTATCCTAGTGTGGTGCGTCATATAAACCCTGTATTTAGAAAGCCGCTCAAGCCGTGAGTGCAAGGCGCAGCCCGCAGGTAATGGTTGTTCCCTTAGATTGAAGTAGTCTTTGTTGCATCTCTTCCCAGTGCCCAACACCATCTATAATCCACGAATCCGAATTCAACCATGCATCATGAATTTTCTTAGATTCTTCGTGAGGTGTTTGCTTCCATCCATGCTGCCAATAGATTTTGTCTACAGTGAAAACCTCAATTTCTAATGCCTTTCCAATCACTCTGGATAGGGTAGATTTTCCTGAGCCGGAATTTCCAACAATCGAAACTTTCTTTGCGTTAGCTAAATCCTAATATAAGCCTTTTGGTGGGGCAGGGCCCCACCAAAAAAGCAATCAGTCGCGAATGACTATCTCCACCCGACGATTCTTCAAGCGTCCAGCAGAGGTTGAATTGTCGGTGATGGGGGAGGTCTCACCCAAGCCAAGTGTATCAATCCTTGACGCATCGACACCGACCTGGATCAGTGCTTCTTTTACCGATAGGGCCCGTCTTTCTGAGAGATCCATATTGAATTCATCAGTGCCTACGTTATCTGTGTGTCCTTCGACTAAAACTGTTTTTTCAGGATACTCCTGTAGAAACGCAGCGAGTTTATCGATGGTGTTCATTGCGCCGGGAAGAAGCTCGGTCTTACCTGTTGAGAAAAGCACGTCCCCCAGGGTCATGACCATGCCGCGCTCGGTCTTGAGGGCCTGTAACTCTTCAAGTTCACGGCGAAGCGCTTCAGCCTTTGCCAAGGCACTCTCTCTTTCCAACAGAGCGGCCTCTTTATCACGAAGGGCCTGCGATTTTGCCTGCTGCTCGAGTTGAATCTCTATTTCACGTGCCTTGAGTCGCTCCTTGTTTTTGACATCCCCAAGCTCCTGAAGTCTGGCATTGGCCGCTTTTCGTGCGGCGATGGCACGGGCTGATTCAATGCGGGTACTACTCACATAGGCGAGTGAGGTCATATCCTCTTCTGTTTCTGCAGAAGCTGCTCGGTTCAGCGCCTTCGATGCTCTCTCAAGCTCTGTTGAGGCATACTGCAGAATCTGTTCATCCTGTTTTGCTTCTGCAAAGGCTTGCTCAGCGTCAGTAAGGGCTTGGTTTTTCTGAATGGTGCTGCAACCTGTTTGCACTATCGCAAGGGCAGCAAAGATCAATAAACTGTAAAAAATCCGGGACATGGCGGGTACTCCCTATAAATCTTGTTTTTAAATGGATCTATCACTGCCTTTTTCTGGCACGCATGATCTCTTCACGTAGCACCTTGATGCTGTTTTCGAGTTCGCTGACGGCCATGTCTGTTTCCGCTTTTGCGGTGATTGCCTGAGCCAGTTCTGCATCAGCCTGAGCCTCTTCAGCAAGTCTTTTGGCTTCACTGTAGTTCTCTTTGGCCATCGCCGCCCTGGCTTGTTTTAGCTTTTGTCGTGCACGATCCATCCGTACGGGTGCATGTTTTGAGGCCTCTTCGCTCTCTACAGCAATAAGGGCTGTTTCAGCGGCTGAGATTTCAGCTACAGGCTTGGGAGCAGAGCTGCACCCCGGTATTGCAATGAAAATCAGGGTAATGATTGCGGGGAACTTAAACGCCCGCCAATTTGATAATAGAGAGTTCAGCATGACGACATTCCTTATTGTTTAGATTCGGCAGTCTGGTAGTTTTTATTGTGGATCGATTATTGGAGGCTTTGGCTTATCCGTCAACCACGCTTTCTTTGAGTGAGATCTGGTTTACAAAAAAGCCACACCTGTAATGAGTGTCTCTGATCTTATACTGGCGCGAACAGATTCACACCAGGTAAGTATACCTCAGATTGAGAATAACCAATGCAACTCTATCTTCTGATTTTACGATTTATAACGATTGGAGTGTCGCGGGAGTGGTTAACGCTTTTGGGCGTTTATCAGAGAGGTCATATCGACACTGCTAAAACAGTGCCGATATGAATAGTGGTCAATGGAGGTCTTTGATCAACGACGCTTTTACCGGAGAGTCAAGGTTATCAACAGTGTAATTGTAATTAGAGTGATCGATTCCCGCTGAAAGGCTGGCACCCTTTTTCAAACTATCAATCATCTCAGTGGTGAGCTCGAAGCGGATAAAATGTACCGCAGAAGTTTTGTCTTCGGTCGAACGCTGAAGATCTTCATTGGCAATCGGACGCACTTTTTCGTGTCCCTCGACCTGAATCCAGATCGAATTCTCGATGCCGATCAGTTGTCCCAATGCCTCTTTGCGCTCTTCGACGTCGTGGTACTCCACCATAAAGGTAGCCTTCCAGTTCGTGCCATCAGGGATCAGTGGATTATAGACATCCAGCTCATCCTGGATGCCATCAGGTTCAAATATGCGCTCGATACGCAACATCTCCTGAATCTGGTACTGCATTGTCAGTTGATCTTCAAAATAGAGCGCGGCATGAGGGCCAATTGGCAAACGTCTGGCTTTTTTATGATCCATAACGCGAGCCCTGAACTCCTGGCGAATGCGGGCGTACTCTTCGAGACTGTAGAGGTCTTCATGGGAAAGCTGTGTCATGAGGCACTCCTAATATATCAATCGTGTGCGATAGTCTTGTCTGTGAACAGGTAGTCTTTCAGCTCTTTGTCGAAGCTGGGATCCTGACGCCGAATCCACTCCAGCACCATCGCAGCATGCTCCTTCTCCTCATCTCGATTATGGGCAAGAATGTTGAGGAGTTCTGGGTTGGTGCAGGCATCTACCCGCTGGTTGTACCAGTCGACCGCTTCCAGTTCTTCCATCAGAGAAACGATAGCGCGATGCATATCTCTGGTCTCATTACTGAGTTGATCTACGGGTTCGTGATACCCTTCATTTGACATAGTAATTCTCCGTCTTAAATACCATAGGCTTTACGAATCAAGCTAATGGGGTGTTCTGGTTTTCTACCGTCCTGGAGACCATTCTCGATGTGGTGTCCCGCCATTGGGCAGTCGCTCCCATAATAATCCGCTTCGGCCTGTTTAACCCGATTGACTACGGGTTTTCCGATCTTCATCGCATATTTATGAAATTCACTTTTGACAGCATAGGTTCCGTCATGACCCGAACAGCGCTCGATGGCGGTAACCTGGGTATCTGGTATCAGTGTCAGCATCTCTTTGGTTTTTGCACCGACGTTCTGCACTCGCTGGTGACAGGCGGCATGGTAGGCAACCTTACCCAGGCTCTGTTTGAAGTCGGTTTTGAGCAAACCTGATTTGTGGCGAATAATCAGGTATTCAAAGATATCGAAAACCGCATTGGCAACTTTCTTGACCTGTGGATCGTCAGGAAACAGTAAGGGTAGTTCCTGCTTGAACATCAACGCACAGGATGGCACTGGAGCAACAATGTCCCAGCCTTCATCGACCAGTTTTGCGAGCACAGGTATATTTGCCTCTTTTGCCTCTTCCACTGCATCAAGATTGCCCAATTCCAACTTTGGCATACCGCAGCACTGCTCTTTTTCCGCAAGGGTCACCGGGATCTCGTTATGCTCAAACACAGCGACAAGATCCTCTCCAACATGGGGTTCGTTGTAGTTGCCATAACAGGTACCAAACAGGGCTACTTTGCCATTGGTTTTACCGGCAGGTACCCCTTGCGCTTCAATGGAAACTTTTTCTGCCAGGCGTTTGCGTAGTGGCTTGCTATGAAATTCCGGTAGTTTAGCTTCAGGGTGAACACCCAAAGCGTGGTCGAGAATTTCACGGAAATTTTTTGTTTTATTGAATCGGTTGACGACACCTGAAACCACAGGTATGCCTGCCAGTTTGCCAAGATTGTCTGTGCTGGTAAGTAGCCGATCACGCAGTTTCACGTCGCCGTTCTTATACTTGACGGCCTTGGCCCTGAGCATCAGGTGAGGAAAGTCGATATTCCATTCATGAGGCGGTACATAAGGACATTTCGTCATGTAACAGAGGTCGCACAGATAGCAGTGGTCTACCACTTGCCAATAGTCCTCTTTTGCAACCCCATCGACTTCCATGGTCTCCGATTCATCCACCAGATCGAATAAGCTTGGAAAGCTCTGACAGAGGCTGACGCAGCGTCGACATCCGTGGCACAGGTCAAAGACCCGTTCCAGCTCCTCCATCAGTTTCTGTTGGTTGTAGTATTCTGGATTCTTCCAGTCGATTGGATGCCTTGTAGGGGCTTCCAGGTTGCCTTCTCTCTGACCGGTGGGTGCTGCCATGAATGTGCTCCTGGTTGATGCTCGGCGGCCCCATTGGAGGCCGCCTGATCGGTTTAAGCCTGTTCCTTAAAGGGGGCTTATTCCATCTCGTCCAGGGCCTTTTGGTAGCGGTTGGCATGAGAGCGCTCTGCTTTTGCAAGGGTTTCGAACCAATCAGCTACTTCATCGAATCCCTCATCACGGGCAGTTTTAGCCATACCTGGGTACATATCGGTATATTCGTGGGTCTCACCTGCAACTGCCGCCGCCAGATTGTCTCCGGTTGCGCCAATCGGCAGACCGGTAGCTGGATCGCCGCACTGCTCGAGATATTCAAGGTGGCCATGAGCATGTCCGGTTTCACCTTCTGCGGTTGAGCGAAACAGAGCCGCGACATCGTTATAACCCTCAATATCCGCTTTACCTGCGAAGTAGAGATAGCGACGGTTGGCTTGGGATTCTCCGGCAAATGCGTCTTTTAAGTTTTGCTCGGTCTTACTACCTTTGAGTTCCATATCTGGTTCTCCGAAATGATGGTTATTGTGGATTTTTACGATGAGTCAAATTAACTCTCCGCTGATGATTAGAATAGATCTAAAAATGATTGGAAGCGAATGGTCTTTTCGATGGTATTGATAGCTTTTGCCTAATATTAGTTTACAGATTTCTGGCGCTGTTTTTCAGGCGAAGAGTCGAAAATGAGTATCTAGTCATAATCCTCTGTTTTCTTGAGAGTTTAGTCACGCTTATGGTAGTCTTCCGCGGGGGACTTACTTTGGCGAGGTGGAAATGGAAGATCAACATCAGATCCAACAGAATCGCAACATCACTGAAATGTTGTATTCACACGGGGTTAATCCGACAAAACAGAGACGCATCATTGCGGATGTTCTTTTTGCACGGAACCAGCATGTGACGGCTGATCAGTTGTTCGATGCAGTTCAGCAATCAGGAAGTCGAGTTTCCAAGGCAACGGTTTACAATACCTTGGGACTTTTTGCCCGAAAGAAGTTGATTCGGGAGATATTCATCGATGCCACTCGTACTTTCTATGACTCCAATAACAGTCACCATCATCACTTCTACAATGTCGATACAGGGGATTTGATCGACATCAAAGAGCATTTAGCACCACACTTCTTAGGTCCGAACTTACCTGACGGAACGGCCATGGAGATCCTTGACCTGGTCATACGGGTTAAAAATAAGAGCCCCTGATCTAGCCAGGCATCTGCTTGTTTGCACTTCATAGATTCGCCTTCATAACAGAAGCGATGTGATCAATTGACCTACATCATTGTTTTAGATTTAGACTAATTCTAAATTAACCCTGCGCTATTCATGGTTTACCCACGCTGTTTAATTTAGTGGTGGGTTGAAGCGTGGAAGGTGTGGTTAAAAAAACGATAACAATTTAAATGTGGGAATTGCCGTGTCACCCAGCTGATTTGCAAGTGAAACTGCGTTTCTCTCTATGAGGATGGTCTTAAATGTCATAATGAACGAGTAGGTAAGGGATATGAATTTTAAACTTACAATAATTGTCTGTGTGCTATTGGGTGTCTCAGTTTCTGTAACAGCGGCGGAAGAGCCGATAAAGCCTATAAAACCGGTGCAGAATATCAATCTAGGACAGGTTGAGTTAGGTAAAAAACTCTATTTTGATCCACGTCTTTCCAAGTCTGGTTTCATCTCATGTAATTCGTGCCACAACTTGAGCATGGGCGGAACCGATAACCTTAAGACCTCAATTGGTCATAACTGGCAACAGGGACCGATTAATGCACCTACAGTGCTGAATTCCAGCCTTAACCTGGCTCAGTTCTGGGATGGGCGGGCTGCAGACCTGAAAGCGCAGGCCGGCGGGCCTATCGCCAATCCGGGGGAGATGGCAGCCACCCATACCCTGGCAATTGAAGTGCTTGAGTCGATTCCGCAATATGTCATGGAGTTCAAAGCGGTCTTCGGTGTCGACAAGATCACCATTGATGAGGTCACTCAGGCAATCGCAGAGTTTGAAAAGACCCTGGTGACGCCAAATGCCGATTTTGACAAGTGGTTGTTGGGTGATAAGGCTGCGCTGAACGAGCAAGAGTTGGCTGGTTATAAACTATTCAAAGAGAGCGGCTGTACAGCATGCCACAATGGAGAGGCAGTTGGCGGTAACTCATTTCAAAAAATGGGTCTGGTTGAAGCCTATAAAACCAAAAGCTCTGCAGAGGGCCTGAGTGGGGTAACCGGCAAGGATGCAGATCGCTTTAAATTCAAAGTACCCACCTTGAGAAATGTGGAAATGACCTATCCCTACTTCCATGATGGCGAGGCAGAGACCCTGACGGAAGCGGTAGATATCATGGGCAGGCTGCAGCTTGGGCGCAAATTCAGCAAACATGAGAATGAGCAGATTGTTCTCTTTCTGAAGACGCTGACAGGGGATCAACCCTCATTTCTGATGCCTATACTACCGCCGTCAACCGATAATACACCGCAACCCAAACCTTTCGACTAAGTAGCTGTTTACACCGTCCATCTGAATCACACCATGGCGCCAATCGGGCCATGGTGTGATTGCAACTTGTAGCAAGTTCGGCAACAGCTTGTAGTTCTCCAGAACCCTCGTGTTGATAGTCAGAAACAAGTTTCTGACTATCAACACGAGGGTGAAATTTCCGCATCAATTCTGCAAAGATGCATAGTGTGCTGCGCCCAAGAGTGCGGTCTTGTCATTGAGTATTATTTTAACTGGCATTGAAGCGACCAACTGCTGCATGCGTCCTTTATCGAGAAAACCCCGCATAAATCCTCCCTCTTTTAACAGGGGCAGGATCTGGGGGGCAATACCACCACCTAGATAGACACCTCCGGTGGCCATGATCTTCAAAGCGTGATTGCCGGCCTCCCGTCCATAAAGATGAATAAACAGATCCAGTGTCTCCTCACAGATGGCATCGCTTTTATCCATTGCAGCCCCGGAAACTGCCGGTGCAACCCCGATGCTGTTCATCTGCTGCTGCAGCCAGTCCGGTGTTGTGGCTGTTCGATATTTGCATATAAAGCGATATAACATTTCCAGGCCTGGGCCAGAGATGATTCGCTCCCAACTGACATGTCCATAGTGTCCGGCAAGGTGTTCGTAGAGTGCATACTCCAGATTTGAGTTGGGGGAGAAGTCTGTATGCCCACCTTCTGAGGGGAAGGGGTGGTATCTATTGCCGTCCCACAGCAGCCCAGCTTCACCCAGACCGGTGCCCGCAGAGATGATAGAGCGGTTTCCAGCTGCACTATCACTACCCTGGTTGAGGGTGAAGATATCGCTACTCTCCAGGGTCTCTATACCCCAGGCATTTGCCTCCAGGTCATTCAGCAGCCAGCTCTGTTTGAAAGAGAACTGTTTGGTTATGTTGGCGGCAACAACTCGCCAGGGCAGATTGGTGGTTTCGCAAACTTGATCGATAACAGGCCCAGCCAGACCAAAGCAGGCGAGATCTATGTTGCTGAGTCTATGTTGACTGATGAACTGTTCCAGGATCGATTCGACCGAGGGGTGTGCCGGGCTGGGATAGCTGGTTTCGATGGTCGGTTTTGGCCAGGTTGGGCTAGAGGTGTCGAACAGCGCGAGCCGGGTATTGGTTCCTCCAATGTCGCCTGCCAATATCTGCATGGTTGACCTCGCTGGTTATATTGTTAATTGAACCTAAAAAAATCAGTTGACCGCTGATATCTCTGATAAATCGATGTTCAACTGCGGATTCTAGGATGAAACACTAGTATCATACTCGGATGGATGTTTCTCCCATACTTGATCCTCTCAATGAGGCACAACGCGAGGCGGTAACTGCCCCAGTCGGCAGTCTGCTTGTGCTTGCGGGCGCCGGAAGCGGTAAGACCCGGGTTCTGGTACATCGAATCGCCTGGTTACTGGCGGTTGAGCAGATAACCCCCTGGTCTCTGTTGGCGGTTACCTTCACCAATAAAGCGGCCAGAGAAATGCGCCAGCGCATTGAATCCCTATTGGGCCAACCTCTGGGAGGGATGTGGGTCGGTACCTTTCACGGTCTGGCTCATCGACTGTTGCGTGCCCACTGGAAAGAGGCTGGATTGCCTCAGAGTTTCCAGATACTCGACTCAGACGACCAATTCCGCATGATCAAACGGCTGTTGAAGAGTCTCGATCTAGATGAGGCGCGTTGGCCGGCCCGACAGGTTCAATGGTATATCAATGGCCGTAAGGATGAGGGGCTGCGCGCTCAACACCTGGATGATGGTGGTGATCCATACCAACGGCAGATGATTCAGATCTATAAAGAGTATCAGTCGGCCTGCGAGCGGGGTGGTCAGGTAGATTTTGCTGAGCTGCTGCTAAGGGCTCATGAGCTGTGGCGTGATCGTCCGGATCTGTTGCAGCACTATCAGAATCGTTTTCAGCATGTTCTGGTGGATGAGTTTCAGGATACCAATACCATTCAATATGCCTGGCTGCGTCTGCTGGCAGGTTCAAAGAGTCACCTCTTCATTGTCGGAGATGATGATCAGTCGATCTATGGTTGGCGTGGCGCCAAGGTCGAGAATATCCAAAGCTTTCAGTCACATTTCCAAAACGCAAAGCTGGTTCGTCTGGAACAGAATTACCGCTCAACCGGTAATATTCTGAATGCGGCAAATGCGCTGATCAACAACAACCCCTCACGCCTGGGAAAGCAGCTTTGGACAGAAGACAGTGATGGAGAGCCGATCAATCTATACGCTGCCTTCAATGAGATTGATGAGGCGCGTTTTGTGGTAGAGAGAATTCGCCAGTTCATCGAGGAGGGGCATGCCCGCACCGAGGTTGCGATTCTCTATCGGACTACTGCCCAGTCCCGTCTCTTTGAAGAGGCGCTGATCCAGTCTACCATCCCCTATCGGGTCTATGGCGGGTTGCGGTTTTTCGAACGGGCAGAGATCAAAGACGCACTCGCTTACTTGAGACTGCTCAGCAATTCAGATGATGACAGCGGTTTCGAACGTGCAGTAAATACCCCCCCGAGAGGGATAGGCGCGAAGACCATGGAGGCACTGCGCAGTCATGCGCGGATGTTTGACTGCTCACTGTGGCAGGCCTCTGTCGATCTTTTGAAGGGTGGTGGAATGACGAAACGTGCCGCCAGCGCGCTTCAGCGATTCATTGATTTAGTGGAAGAGCTCAAGGTGGATACAGGTGATCTGTCCCTGGCTGAGAAGGTCGATCAGGTGTTGACTGCCAGCGGTCTTCCCGCTCACTTTGAAAAAAGCAGAGATGGCAAAGGCGTTGATCGAAAAGAGAATCTTGAAGAGCTGGTCAACGCCACGCGTCAGTTTGAGTGGGCAGATGATGATGAGTTGGATGAGCTAGATGCCTTCCTATCTCATGCTGCACTGGAGGCAGGTGAGTCCCAGGGAGACCCGTTTGAGGATTGTGTGCAATTGATGACCCTCCATTCAGCCAAGGGGCTTGAGTTCCCACTGGTGTTTCTGGTTGGTGTTGAGGAGGGGCTATTCCCTCACAGCATGTCAGCAGACGACCCCACGCGACTCGAAGAGGAGCGTAGGCTCTGCTATGTCGGCATCACGCGAGCGATGAAAATGCTCTACCTCAGTCATGCAGAGAGTCGGCGATTGCACGGTAGCGAAAGCTATCCCCTGCCCTCCCGGTTCATCCGCGAGATTCCGGCGGAACTGATGCGGGAGGTACGCGCTGGCCCCAGTGTCAGTCAGCCAATCTATGGTGCTTCACCCTATCTCGAAACGACTGAGTTGTGCGGCTTCGATCTGGGGCAGCGGGTTTGCCATGCAAAATTTGGTGAGGGTGTTGTACTGAATGCTGAAGGAGAGGGACAGAGTGCAAGGGTTCAGGTTAACTTCGAGGAGGTTGGCAGCAAATGGCTGGTGGTGGCCTATGCCAATCTATCTCCCTGTTGATGCAGCTCTCCAAGCTGGTCTTTAAGCTCGCAACTGGTTGTGAATAAAAATAAAAGCATCTCAGGTAGAGTGCCAGAGCCGGGCCCTACAGGTTTTGCAATTCATCCCTGATAGGGGTAATAGTGTCGCACCACTAGTATGGTGCGTAAGTCGTTCAGCTTAGCTCTGAATCGATCTACTGAGCCACAATAGTCGTTTCGGTTGGGCGCTGGGTGTTGAGCAGCAACCGCATCAGAGAGAATAAAAAAGAGAGGAGGGTTAGATGAAACGTCGTGAATTTATAACAAAGGTTGGCGTGGGTGCGTTGGCAACCGGTGTGGGTTTGTCTACTACACGTATGGCTGAAGCTAAAGCTGAGATCAAATGGAAGATGGTCACCACCTGGCCAAAGAATTTTCCTGGCCTCGGAACTGGCGCCAACAAACTTGCCGAAGTCATCAATGAGATGAGTGGCGGGCGCATGCACGTCAAAGTCTATGGCGCAAAAGAGCTTGTTCCAGCTTTTGAAGTTTTCGATGCAGTCTCCAGTGGAACTGCAGAGTTGGGA
Source organism: Candidatus Thiodiazotropha sp. 6PLUC1 (assembly GCA_040506705.1). Classification (GTDB taxonomy): domain Bacteria; phylum Pseudomonadota; class Gammaproteobacteria; order Chromatiales; family Chromatiaceae; genus Thiodiazotropha. The sequence continues at coordinate 42,268 of JBEVWG010000035.1, read as the reverse complement.
CATGGCGCGGCCTATTATTGGAAAGGTAAGAGTGAAACCGCACAGTTTTTCTCCACTGTCCCCTTTGGGCTTACCGCCCAGGAGATGAATGGCTGGCTCTATTTCGGCGGTGGACTGGAGCTGTGGCGAGAACTCTATAAGCCCTTTGGTTTGATACCTGCACCTGGTGGCAACACCGGTATGCAGATGGGTGGATGGTTCAATAAAGAGATCAATAGTGTTGCTGATCTGAAAGGGTTGAAAATGCGCATCCCCGGCTTAGGTGGTGAAGTGCTTAAACGGGCTGGAGGGACACCGGTCAATCTACCTGGTGGTGAGCTTTTTACCTCCCTGCAATCTGGTGCAATCGACGCCACCGAGTGGGTCAATCCATACAATGACCTGGCCTTCGGTCTCTTCAAAGCTGCAAAATATTACTATTTTCCAGGCTTCCATGAACCGGGTACCACCCTTGAAGCGATCATCAATGAGAAGGCGTTTAATGGCTTACCGAAAGATCTTCAAGCGATTGTTTTAAATGCCTGTAAAGTTGCCAATCAGGAGATGCTCGCGGAGTATACAGCGCGTAATCCAGCTGCACTGAAGACACTGGTTGAAAAACACAAGGTGGATATCCGTGCCTATCCTGATGACGTAATGGCTACCCTGCGTAAGTTCTCCAGTGAGGTGGTTGAGGAGCTGGCTGGAAAAGATGCTTTCGCCAAGAAGGTGTATGACTCCTATATGAACTTTCTAAAAGGCTCGCGGGAATGGGGCTCAATCTCAGATTTTGCCTACTTGAAGGCAAGAGACAAAGGTTGATCTCATATCGTAGGAAGGTGTGGCTTGTAATGGGCCATAGAGTCAATTGCATACCTCACCTTTGTAATACCGCTTCAAAGTGAATTTGCCACCACTATCGCTCTATATCCACATTCCCTGGTGTGTGCGTAAATGCCCCTATTGTGATTTCAACTCTCATGCCGTGAAGAGTGACCTGCCAGAGCAGGCCTATGTGGCTGCTTTGTTGAGTGATTTGAAGGCTGATTCGAGCTACATTTCAGCGCGAAAACTGAACTCAATCTTTATCGGAGGGGGGACCCCCAGTCTCTTTTCCGCTGATGCGGTAGCAACCCTGTTACAGGGTATAGCGCAGCAGATAGAGCTTACTGAATCGATAGAGATTACCCTTGAAGCAAATCCTGGAGCAGTTGATTCCAGGGCATTTGCAGGATACCGGGAAGCGGGGGTCAATCGCTTGTCGTTGGGTATTCAAAGCCTGCAGGCGAGTGCCCTATCGGCATTGGGAAGAATTCACAGCCCTGAGGAAGCTATCGATGGGGTTTCCCTGGCTCGAAAGGCTGGGTTTGACAACATTAATATCGACATGATGTTTGGCTTGCCTCAACAGACGCCGGAAATGGCCCGTCAGGATCTACTTGCTGCAATAGATCTGAACAGTGAACATCTCTCCTACTATCAATTGACACTGGAGCCAAACACCTCGTTTTATCACAACCCACCCCCACTACCAGAAGAGGATCATCTGTGGCAGATCCAGCAACAGGGGGAGGAGATCCTGGCCGAAGCCGGTTTTGAGCACTATGAAGTCTCCGCTTTTGCTCGGCCGGATGCTCAATGTTGTCATAACAATAATTATTGGCGCTTTGGAGACTACTTGGGAATCGGTGCAGGCGCCCACGCTAAATTGACCCTGCCAGGAGGGCAAGTTAAGCGGTTTTGGAAGCATCGCCATCCCGAAGCCTATCTGGCAGCAGCGGAAGCAGAGGATTTTACCCAGGGGCAAAGGTACCTCGATCAGGATGATCTGATACTGGAGTTCATGATGAATGCGTTGCGGCTCTATCAAGGCGTGGAAGTGGATCTGTTTGAGGCCCATTCAGGTATCGGACTGGCAGAGATTGAAGGTCTGCTTAGCCACGCAGTTGATAAGGGTTTACTACTGCCGGTAGAACAGAGACTCTGTGCCACTGATCTGGGGCGACGGTTTTTAAATGACTTGATAACTCATTTCTCAAATTAAACCTAAAAAACGGTTGAATGCTCCATCCGGTGACTAAATAGAACGCTTGTGGCGGCGCGTGGAGCTGCAGCACGCGCTTGTCATGCGCCATCACAAACGTACGCTCTACACTCTGCAACTGATCTTTTTAGGTTAAAGTGACTTCTTAATATTAATTTGACGTAATTGATCTAAGGTATTAAATTTATAGGCACTATCCTGTGTTTAATTAGGATAGATGATTTCACCAGGAGTTAGAAAAACCTCTCGTCTGATCTGGATACGCGAGCTGTTAAGCAGGGAGCGAACGGAATCCATCACATTGGGCTTCCATTATAAAGGTCATTAAGTTTTGCACCCGCAAGCCTGTTGACCGGATTCCAGTTACTGTTCTGTGGGGGGGGCCTCGGCGTGACATGCGCAGTGGCTGAGCAATGCAACTGATCTCAAAATTTGTTGCGGCGATGGCCGTGCTGTTTGCTTGCTTGTTCATTCTGGACAGCTATCTGGATTACCGCCTGATCCATACTGAATCCCAACAAAGCGCTCACTCTTCATCTACATCTCAGGGTCTAGCTGACCTGAAAGACCAAGGGGCAAAATTCGAAGTGCAAACAGTGGATGCTGTTAAGCAAAACGCTTTGGTCTATGGCCTGGCTTTGATTTTTAGCTTTCTACTCCTCTACTGGCTGATCAACCGTGTATTACGCTCACCGCTATCTGAATATAGGAAAATTGCTGATGAGTTGTCGCAGGGTAACTATCTGGCAGCCCATCGGCTACCTGTAGCAGGGGCCTTGGCGCCGCTCTCTGATGTCATTAAGCAGATGGCAAGGGAGAACTTCAAACATCAACAGGTTATAGCGCAACAGAAAAAGGTTTATACCGCGCTATCAGAAATCAGCAAGATGGTATTGCTAAACCCACCACCCAATGTGCTTTTTGAGAAGGCATGCGATATCGCTGTGAACTTCGGTGGTTTTGTAGCAGCTTGGGTTGGTGAGGTAGAGATTGAGGGGAAACTACTCCGCCCAATTGCTTGCGCCGGAATCAAAAAAGAGCACCTCAAAGTGTGCAAATTTGACCTCGACCTGACTGACCCTCAGGGGGACAGTCCATTAGCGGCAGCAATCTACGGGAAGTGTTCATCGGTAATTACCAGGATTGACCAGGAAGAGGGTAAAACCACTTGGCATCGGATAGCTCAGATGAGTGGTGGTCAATCTGTTGCAGTGTTTCCTATCCTGGTAAAACAGGAAGTGGTTGCAGCATTTACCGTCTATGCACTTGAACCGAACACTATTTCACAATCGATCCATGATCTTTTGGATGCGATGGTCAGTAGTCTTGCCTTCGCCATAGAGAACTATGAGCGTGACCAGGCTCATAGGATTGCACGGGAGTCATCGGAAGAGTCATCGAGGCAGCTTACTGAGGCGAACAGGCAGCTCTCCCTGCTGCTTGAGTCGACTGGAGAGGGTATATTCGGCGTCGACGAAAAAGATTGCTGCACTTTTATCAACAAGGCTGGTGCAGAGATGTTGGGATACGCCCAGAAAGAGTTACTTGGAAAGCCCATACATACAAAGGTAAGGATGTTTGATGAGGCGGGTCTCTCATTCAACAATACGGTTGTGGTGCAGGGGAATCCTGCCAGGGTGAAGGATGAGTCTTTTTTACGGTTGAATGAAACCCTGTTTCCAGTTGAATATTCAACCTATCCGATAGAGGAAAACAGAGTATTCAAAGGTTCGGTTACTGTCTTTCGTGATGTCACCTCTAGTCGTTCAATGATGCGAGAGATGCGATTTTTAGCCACCCATGATTCTCTCACCCATCTGCTGAACCGGCACGCTTTTGACCAGCGACTTCGTCAGGCTTTTGCTGACTCCCAGGAGCACAGTGCTGAACATGTGCTGCTCTACATGGATCTTGATCAATTCAAGTTGGTGAATGATACCTGTGGCCATGTGGCCGGGGATATGATGCTGAGACAACTCTCCCACCGTCTGCAAAGCACAATCGGCGTAAATGATGTCTTGGCTCGCTTGGGTGGGGATGAGTTCGGCTTGTTGATGGAAAACTGTAAGCTGGATCAGGCCCGGCAAAAGGCAAATGAGATCAGCGCAACAGTAAAAGCATTTCGATTCAGTTGGGAGGGGCGTAGTTTCACTACCGGTGTCAGTATTGGTATTGTGGCGATAGGGCCAAAAACTGAGAGTCCGCACAGCGCTTTGAGTTCAGCGGATGCAGCCTGTTACGTTGCGAAAGATATGGGGCGTAATCGAATTCATATCTATCAAACCTATGACGAAGAGATCAACCGTCAACAGGGGGAGATGCGTCTGGTAACCAAAATAGAGAGCGCTATCGATCAGCAACGCTTTTCATTGCTGCAACAATCGATTATGTCCCTTAAGAGCAATGCCATCGGGGATGAGCATATTGAACTATTAGTACGCATGGAGGATGAAGATGGTGAGCAGATCATGCCCGGCTCCTTTATACCGGCAGCGGAACGTTACAATATCATGCACAGCGTTGACCGATGGGTGATTGGAGAGGCATTCCGGTGGCTTTCGGAAAATCCTGAGCGTCTTGAAGAGTTAGGCTTGTGCGCGATCAATCTATCGGGCCAGTCTTTGGGCGAAACAAATTTACATGAGTATATTCTTGAGAAACTGCGCCTCTATAATCTGCCTGCTGAAAAGATCTCTTTTGAAATTACAGAAACCGCGGTAGTCAGTCGACTTGATCAGGCTGCTCGTTTTATGAGTCTGCTGAAAAGGCGGGGTTTTCGTTTTGCATTGGATGATTTCGGAACTGGAATGTCCTCATTCGCCTACCTCAAACATCTGCCAGTCGACTATCTGAAAATTGATGGTAGTTTCGTACGCAATATGCTGAATGATCCTGTGGACAGAGCGATGGTTGAGTCGATCAACCATATTGGCCACTTGATGGGGTTGCAGACCATCGCGGAATATGTAGAAAACGATCAGATACTAGAACAGCTGATAGATATTGGCGTTGATTATGCCCAAGGCTACGGGATAGTTCAGCCTTCCCCATTGCATGGTATCGGTAGAGAACAGATCTCCCCTCCCGGCCTTCTCCACTAAATCTGCTTTGAGCAGCTAGCTCTGGGATCAATCCTAGTTGATGCGACACTGACTCAGGAAAGCTTCCAGGCCAATCTCTTCTGCGTAAGCCTTTAAAATCTTGGGACGGGGCCCCTTCTCTTTGACTTCAAATACCTGCTCTGGTTGAGCGGGCAGTTTGCCATATTGTCCGGCAGGTATTTTTACAGTTATTTTGGCTTTGCTTTTTACGGCCTGGCGTCTTTTGCTGGTGGTGCGTGACTTTACTGGCTTTTTGACAGGTGCGCTGGCTTTAGTGGCTTGTTTTTCCAGAAGTTTATCTACAATCCGGCTGACTTTTTTAAGTTGGTAACCAATATAGGCTTCAAAACTGACATCGTTCTCCTTGAGGATGGCCGTGATCTGTTCACTGGCATTCCGCAGGGCCCTCTTCTCCTGATCGGCCTTCTGTTGTTCCTTTTCCAGGCGGGTAATTTCAGCCTTCAGGGCCTCGATCTGCTTCTCAATATTTGGCATAGTCCTCTGCTCATTATGATTTTAATTCTGGAGAATTGTAAAATCCTTTGAGGCATGATAGCAAATCACACTAGAGTATGATTAATGAATGATAACCCCTACCGCCCTATCGACTGTGGTCTGCATGAATCCTTTCAGTATGCGGTTTTAGCCTGTTCTGAGCTGGTTCTACACTGGCGGGATGGGTCAGGTATGCCCCATCAAGCTCAGGTAATGCCACTGGACGTGGTAACCCGGGATAGAGCTGAATATCTGGTTTTCAGAGAGAAAAGCGGACAGACCCTGGAGATACGTCTTGATTGGATTGAACAGGCGGTGGAGGCATCAACTGGCAAAGTCCTCGTATATTAGGTGATCAAAATTCGTCACTAGAGTGTTAATGGAGTTAACTTATTGAAATATAATTAATATCGTAGTTTATGGTGCAGGTTAAGTATCCTACTTTAGGAATTACCATCTGAGACAGTGTTCAGAGAGTATGGTAGCTTTATAATTGACGACGCAAGAGAATAGCGCCATGAACAAAGATGATCCTAGAGATCTGGATTTCGACCATTTGCTCCAATTGGCCGAGAGGGACCCGGTAAAATTCGAGGATCTGCGTCAGAATGCGATCGACAACTACATTACTACACTGCCCAATGAGCGCCAGGTACTGCTGCGCAGACTTCAATGGCGTATTGACCAGGAGCGGCGGAATCGATCTCCACTGAGTGCTTGTATGCATATATCAGGCTTGATGTGGGAGAATATGGTCGGCCCAAAAGGGATGCTTGGATATTTACAGGGTGTAAATTCCACTGCAACTGGCATGCAAGCGGATGGAAACTGCTGCCAGATTCTCGATTTTCCTTTGCGCCCCAGCTGATAATTTCGATTTTCCTGGGTCTGGTACTTGCCTTATGAGCCATCTTGGCCTATTATTTCGCGCCTTGCCTGCCGATGTGGCAGGATCATTACTAATTTCTCACGAGTGAGTCAGTCATGAAAGCGGACATTCATCCTCAATACGAGGACATCAAAGTCGTATGCAGTTGCGGCAACGAAATTGTCACCCGATCCACATTGGGTCAGGAAGAGATGCATGTTGAAGTATGCTCTTCTTGTCATCCTTTCTATACCGGTAAGCAGAAAATGGTTGATACTGCTGGCCGTGTAGACAAGTTCCGCAAAAAATACAGCCGTTAAGCTATCGGCTTATTCATGCGTCGTCATGACGCTTGGTCGATGGTCACGAAAGTGTTTAAAAAGGCTCCGCAACGCGGAGCCTTTTTGCTTTTCGCTCTCCCCTTCCTGATATTCTCCTCTCTCTCTCTTGAAGCCTCTGTTTGTAAGCCCTGCAGTGGTGTTCCCCATAAAGTGGACCGGGTAGTCGATGGGGATACCCTGAGGCTGAAAAGTGGTGAAAAAATTCGTCTGATTGGGATCAATACACCTGAACTTGGGCATTGGGGGAAACCGGAGCAACCTGGCGGCCTCGCAGCGAAGGAGTATCTGCAGAAGCTGATCTCTCAGAACCGAGGACGGGTCGCTGTCTGTCCTGGCGCTGAGAAACAAGATCGCTACGGTCGTCAACTTGCCCATCTCTCCGGTCAGGATGGGCAGAATATAGCTGCACAATTATTGCGTGAAGGGATGGGCTGGGCGATCGCCGTACCACCCAACCTGAGTCGTACGAATTGCTATTTTGCCGCAGAATCTGAAGCCAGGGATAAGCGGTTTGGAATATGGAAAGAGGCTCCGAATCGAGCTACCTCGCTACAGGGGAATGAGACTGGGTTTCACCACCTTGAAGGTCGTATTGTACGGGTTGGTGAGAGCCGCAGTGCCTTGTGGCTAAACCTGGAAGGCCCCCTAGCGTTACGCATTACCTGGAAAGATTGGAAGGCCTTCGGTATTGATGATCCCGAGCAGCTGGTTGGTCACTCCCTAGAGGCCAGAGGATGGCTATACCAGCGTAAAGGTCAGCAACGCCTGAGGATTCGCCATCCCAGTTCGATACGCTGGTTGGACTGACTGATAGGATTTGATCTACGGGTTAATAAAACGCAAGGCCTTCCACAATCCTCCTGACAATGTACACTACGCAAAACTGACCCTCAGCAGTGCAGGAGTTTTCATGACCAAGCATATCGGAATTCTGACCTCCGGTGGTGACAGCCCCGGCTTGAACGCGGCCATCCGTGGTGTCGGCAAAGCAGCATTGGGCCAATATGATATGCAGGTCATAGGGATTCGGGATGGTTTTCGTGGCCTGGTTGAAAATCGTACCATGCAGTTGGACAGGGCAGGACTATCCGGCATCCTCACTCGCGGCGGCACTATTCTGGGAACCGGTCGCGAGAAACCTCATCGGATGTACTTCAATGGAAAACGCCAGGACATGACTGACGTTATCGCACAGAATTATCAGGCACACCATCTCGACGCTCTGGTCTGTATTGGGGGTGGGGGAACACAAAAGAACGCCTTGCAGTTGATGGAAAAGGGGTTGAATGTGATTACCCTGCCGAAAACCATCGACAATGATGTAGCTCATACAGACACCACCTTTGGCTTCGATACCGCATTGGGTATTGCGACAGACGCCATTGATCGATTGCACAGCACCGCGCACAGCCATCACCGCATCATTGTGGTGGAGATCATGGGGCATCGGGCTGGTTGGCTGGCTCTGGGATCGGGATTAGCAGGAGGCGCTGATGTAATTCTGTTACCAGAGATCCCATATGAGATCGAAAGCGTAGCAGAAGCCATTCGAGCACGCGCTGCCGGCGGCAAGCCGTTCAGTATCGTTGCCGTTGCTGAAGGTGCGCTGCCTAAAGGGGTGGCGGAAGAGGTGCAGGATCTGCGTGACAAAAAACAGAAAGAGACAGAAAAGAAGGCGCGCAAACAGATTAAAGCAGAGCTGACAGCAATTGAATCGGAGTATGCGAACCACACCGTCACCCTATCCAGACAGCTTGAAGAGCTGACCGGGCTTGAGTCCCGGGTGACCATTCTCGGATATCTGCAACGGGGTGGAATACCTTCTGCTGCAGACCGGTTACTGGCAACCCGCCTGGGAACCGCATGCACCGATCTGATTTCAGAAGGTGAGTTCGGTGTGATGGTGGCATCCAGGGGTGATCAGGCGGTGCCTGTGCCGTTGGTTGATGTGGCCGGTTATAAAAAACTGGTACCTCCGGATCACCCCTGGGTAATCAGTGCGAAGCGGGTGGGAACCAGTTTTGGTGACAAATAGGGGCTTACCCAAGCAAGCCATTTCACCTGGAAGTGCTGTTGATAGTTGATTTTATCCCAGGGGTCGACCCCTTCAGGGTACGATTATCAAAGCGTCACTGGCTGGTTATGTTTATAATCCAGCATCGTATAAGGAAATAGGAGATGCACCCGTGTTAAGGAGATCCAGGATTGCCCTGACCATGCTGATAGCTGGCATTACAACTGTTGGAAATGCCGCTTTCGTCAATAGTGATGGTTTTGGCCAGATCGCGCTGCTGCCTTACTATAATGTAAACAACAACATCATCACCAGCATCAACATCATCAATACCACGGGTCTGTTTAAAGCGGTAAAGGTGCGTTTTCGTGATTCCCTTATCTCTGCAGATGTGTTCGACGTCAACCTCTATCTGTCACCTTATGACGTCTGGAACGGTACTATTCGCCTGAACCCAGCGACAGGTCTCCCCAATTTCATCACAGAGGATGAATCTTGCACCTTTCCTGACAAAGCACTTCTTCAGGCTGGCGTTGACTTCAATAACAACTACGATGCCATCAGTGACGACGATCTGACAGAAGGTTATGTTGAGATTATAGAGATGGGTGTTATCGCTGATGGCCCCGGTAGCTCTAGTGCCACTGATGATAATAAATACGCTGAGATCGACGCCACTGGCATTGCTGACGGAGTGATTACTGATGGTGACCGCTCTATCGCTGCTGGTCTTCTACATGATGCTAACGGGATTCCCGCTGATTGCTCAGTTGTCGAGGATGCATGGAGTGCTGGTCAGGTCGATGCCAACATCAATGGTTTTGAGCCAGGCGGATTGACTGCTGAGGGTATAGCTACCAGCAGTGCGACCGATGACCCTTACGACAGTACACTCAATGCCGGACTGGTCTATGAGGCGACGGATCGTGGTGGCATCACTGCCTACGCAATAATGATCAACGCTGCCAGCGGTGCCGCTTTCGTTGAGCCTGGTACCCATATTGATGATTACGCCACACTGCCACAGCACTATCGCAGCAACGATTCATCCTACTACCTGCTACCTTCACTGGCTTCTGGTGATGTCACTCAGGCGCACATGTTGAACAACAGTAGAGGTGTTAAATCTACTGGCCCTTTGAGTCTTACTGAGTGGGATACCGGTGCGGTCAACGATATCGCGCCAAATCTTTCGGTCCCGATGGGCTCTAACCCTTTCCCGATTGCTGTGGCTCTGAGTGCTGATGCCGTCGCTGTGCCGTACTTCACTGAAGCCGGAATCAACGGTGGCACCGAAATCGTGGCCACCTTCCCAATGAGAAAGCACGGTATCTACAATGGCACTGTCTTGACGGACCAGATTGATCGTGAAGTTGTTGCTTGTGACGGAGACATCGATGATGGGATTGACGATGGTGCCGCTGTTACTATTCCCAACACTGGTATCACTGCTCAGGATTACCCAGTTATTGCTGGTGTTTACTGTGAAAATGGTGGTTTCGCACCAAGTACGCCTGATGTTGAGGTCAGTCTCTATTACTATGACTACGACGAGCGCGCTGCTTCTCTGACCCTAGAAGAAACCTGGGACTGGATACTTCCACCAGTCGATTATCTTGATGCGTACACTTTGGAGCGCGCGGTCAACGTGGTCAAGACTCATCGTAGTGACGGTACACGTGCCTCAGTGCTGGGAACACCAGTGGCGAATATTTTTTACTGGCAACTTGATGAGGGTTTTGAGGCGGGTTGGGTTCAGATCGATATGTCTCGATACGACTACAACAATGACGTAAGAATCATTAATCTGACAGAAGCAGTTGGCGGAATCAATGGTGATGGTTTCGGGTATTGGACTGGGGTTCCTGTCATCGGCTTCGCTGTTATGGCAGCTGATGTTGGCCCCGCACAGATTGGAGAAACTGTTGACTTGATCCGTTTCGTCAATCGGAAATCTCCGACTCTTTAAGGTAATGAAGTCACTGATCTCTGGGGGCGGAGTCGAATCTAGAACGGACTGAATTGCTAGAGAAATGCAGTTCTGTTTTTTTCGAGGTGATACACAAAAGGAGCACGCGACTCCGACCCCTTCAGTGCCTTAAGAGCTATATTAAACCAGCTTGGTGTAGAAGGTACGTGTAAAACCAGGAAGGTAATCTGCTATCTCAGCATAGATTTTGAAACCGTGCTTTTCATAAAATGATTTCGACCTGGGATTCATGCTATCCAAGCGAATTTCACTACAACCCTGTTCGATTGCCTGGCTGATGATCCTTCATCTTGGCTCCTATTATTAGCAATCCATCGTAGCTAGTGTATTAGAAGGGCATGAAGGTACGCATACCGTTCATCACCGGGCTGACGGTGTGGGACATATCACCAACATCCCGGGTCATTACTCCAACGTTACGGTTTAGATGCCCCATATTACCATTCATGCCTTTCACTTCACTGGTCATAGACTTCATATTGCCATTCAGGTCAGTTATGTTTTCATTCATGTCTGTCACGCCAACAGACATAGTGGAGGTGTCTTGGCCGATGGCGGCGATAGAGCCTTGGATCTTATGCATATCTGCTGACATACTGGTCATGGAACTCTCCATAACATGCACCACATAGAACAGATAGATCAGTGCTGCTATCGCAATGAGTGTGCCGGGCAGGGAGAAGAGTTTGATTCTCTGGATCTTATAGGTCTGTTCCTTCTCGATCGCCTCAAGTCTCTCCTGCAGCAGTTTCTCCCGCTCTTCCGCCTCTTCATGGGTTTGCTTGAAGGCGTGGGTGAGACGATCACTGAACTCCTCAATGATCTTCTCATGGTGATCTTCACGAATCTGGTTATCTTTGTGGATTTTGTCAAAGACTGACTGTAAGCCCTGCATCAGGCCCGGAAGAATTTTGTTGTCTGAGGAGGGTTTCTCGGCTTGGCTTTTCTGCGCAGTTGATTTTTTCGGGGTGCTCTTCTTGCGGGTATTAGTGCTGCTTGAGGCGGCGTTGGACTTTGCCGGCGCCGCTGTTTTCTTTGTGGTTTTTGTAGCCATGATCAAACTGCTCACTTGAAATGGAGTAAGGTTTTATTAGTTTATTATAAAACACTTATTCAGCGATATGATTTTGATCACATTATGAACGCTGTAGAGTTCCCTCAACCCTGGTGTGCTATCTGCTGCTGGGTTTTGCTGTAGGAGCCTGTTCTGTAAGCAGATTGTTCAAGGTGTTGACCACTTCGGCACTATCCCATCTGATCGCCCGGTTAGCGGAGTAACGAATCTGACCTTGCCGGTCGATGATGAAAGAGCTGGGAAAACTGAAGACCTGCCAGGCCATTGAAACCAACCCGTCCCTGTCCATCAGTACTGGAAAATCGACAGGGATTTGCTTAAGAAAAGTGGACATCTCCTCAGGGGTTTCACGAAAATCGATCGAAACAATGCGCAGCTCTTTATCCTTGAAGAGCTGATTCAGGCGATTCAGAGAGGGGATCTCCTCGACACAGGGTGGACACCAGGTCGCCCAGAAATTGAGTAAAACCACCTTGCCATCCAGGATGTGACTATCGAACCTCTGGTCATGAATGTCAGATAGAGTGAAACTGCTGCCTGGTTTTGGCTGTTTGAGCTGTTCCAGTGATCGGATTACTCTGGGGGTGTCGTGATGAGCATCCATTGGAAGGGCGGTGCTGGGTTTGGGGTGGCTCTCGAACAATTTGGCGAACTGTTTAATCTGTTCTGGTATCAGATCTGTTGCGCGCTGCTCCTCTTCGGTGGGAGGGTCGTCACCCTCACCCATAAAGAACCAGTCTCTAACCCCAGGTACCAGATAGAGATAGCTTGCAGAGCCAGTTTGCCAGAGGGCTGAAAGAATCTCATCCATTCGCCATCGGTGGCTGCCCAGGGCTGGCTGAAAGATGGCCAGGGGGATATTAGTCGCATAGAGAATGGGATCGGCTACAGGGGCTTCCCCGGCAATGGGGGGTGGGCCAAAGAGGTTGGGATAGAACAGCAGGGCGCCACTCAGACGCGAGTCGGAAGTCTGCGCCTGCCACTGGCGCACGCCGCGAAGCAGAGGTAGTGGCATACGATCATAGGAGGCAAGCAGGATGCGTTTATTACTGTGCTTATGGGCCGCAGTCAGTACTGCTTCGACGCCGTTGCCATCAAGGGTCCGAATGTTCTCGCTCGACCTGGGCATGAAATAGGCTTGCAGCAGATCCACACGCCAGACTTCAATACCGGCTTTTACGATATTTTGCAGCAGGGTATCAAACAGGGGGCGCTGTTGATCGTGATCAAGCAACCAAATCATCAGCAGGTCACCCTCTGCCGGGCTGACCTGGATGGCAATATCATTCTCCTCAGAGTCTATCAGGTTGATTTCATCAGCAGTGGCGGTAAAACTGCATAGGGTGAGGAGTATTGAAAAAAAGTGTCGCATGGGCGGAATGGTACAACTTTTGCCACTCTGCTTTCACGATAAATTAAAATTAAACCTGAACCCACGGATTCAGGTTAAATCTAAGAGGATGGAGTCATGAAAAGAAGCTTGATTGGAACTCTTTTATACTGTTTTTCCATAGCGGTCTCCGCTGCAGTTGTGGGCGAACCTGTTGAATATCGTGACGGCGATACCCTGATGAAGGGTTTTTTAGCCTATGACGATGCGATTCAGGGTAAACGCCCTGGCATACTGGTGGTTCATGAATGGTGGGGACACAATGAGTACGCCCGTAACCGGGCCAAGCAGTTAGCTGGTATGGGATATACTGCGCTCGCCGTTGATATGTATGGTGAAGGCAAACAGGCCAGCCATCCAAAGGATGCAGGTAAATTTGCTGGTGAAGTCAAAAAGAATATGTCGGTTGCTACGGCTCGCTTCAAGGCGGCGCTGGCAAGTCTGCAAGGTCATGAGACAGTGGAAAAAGAGGATATCTCTGCCATCGGCTACTGCTTTGGTGGTGGGATTGTGCTGGAGATGGCCCGTAGAGGTTTAGACCTTGATCTGGTGGGTAGTTTTCACGGTAGTCTGCCCGCCACTAAGCCTGCGGAAAAAGGGGGCATAAAGGCCGAAGTACTGGTGTATAACGGGGCTGATGATCCTTTCGTTAAACAGGAGCATATCGATGCATTCATGGCAGAGATGGCCCATGCGAACGTGAAACACACTTTCACCAATTATCCTGGTGCAAAACACTCATTTACCAATCCTGACGCTGATAAATTCGGTAAGCAGTTTGAGCTGCCATTGGCCTATCAGAAAGAGGCAGATGAAAAATCATGGGCGTCACTATCAAAGGCGCTTAAGGCTACCTATAAGCAATAGTTTTAGAGTAATCACTCATCATCCCGTTTAACGCTCAGTTTGATTTCGGGACCACAGTTGATTTGAACCTAAAAAAATCAGTTGACCGCTCCATTCTAATAGCAGGTTACTGATTTTGTTGAAAATAGCTTCGATGCAGATGGTCACCTGTTGGGTGAATCACGCTACAGCATGAATTGCACGCTTGTGGCGGCGCATAGCGGCGTTGCAACTCCTTGGAATAGCGGGCTATTCCGCGTCGTTGCGCGCCGTGCAGGGACGCACAAGTGTCGCGGGCACAGGGATGTGCAAGAGTGACCCTTGCCCTGCACCACCACAAACGCACACTTCACGCTGCCCAACTGATCTTTTTAGGTTGAAGCGCCATAGGACTACAACAGACAGAGCAATCCTCAATGTAGGATTGTTCTGTCTCGCTGCGGTCAACCAAAATCTCATTCATCTCACCGCAATAGGGACAGTAGAGGGTTGTGGCTTCAAGCAGATTCATTTAAGGGTCAATAGCTTGTGACGCCAATGCATGTCACTCTTTGGAGCAGTGAATACGGCGGCAAACACTTTCAGTGCGATTCTGTGCATGTCGCTCTATGTAGTTCTCGTAGTGAATATTCGAGGCGTCGAATGGGGTGCCTTGCTCCAGACTGTTGATGACCTCATCGGGTAGGTTATCTAGCCAGTTTGTTATAAATCTCTCCCTTCCACCTTGAATATCACAGCGCTCAGCGTGGGCTACCTGATGTAACAGGCTGGATGCAATCTGCCCCCTGTTTGGCTTGATCCAATTTTCGACCGGTTCCTTGAGCGAGCAGTAGATCCTCTGACAGTCGTTGAAGCAGCCTGTCTCTATCGCCTTGCTCTGGTGGATAGTGATCCTATCGAGACTGATCTGAGAGAAATAGGTGGTCAGTATTTTTTGGGTCGATTTAGGCAGGTGGTAAGTCTTCCCAACCTGACTATTTTGGGCCAGGCGTACCAGTCGGTTGAACTGCTGCGACAATAGGCGTTTGCTGCTGCTGACAGTTGTAGCTCTGTTAACGGTGGCTGGACGTTCATGTCTTAAGTCTCGGCAGGCAACAAATTCTGTACCAGGCCCACTGTCAAAGCGCTCTAATACCTCAAAGCCGTTAGGGCATCGGTTGCGGGAAACAAAGCAGGGTAATCGATTATTAACCCGATAGTCGTTGCAGGTGGTAGCCGCATTCTGGCGGTTGCTTCGGGTTTCGGAGAATCGATCGGCGCTAACTGGGAGAGATATGATCAGGCCGATGGTGGTGAGTAGGGGAATCCAACGGGTCATGGTTTTTCCAGATGGCTGTCAGTTTATCGACATTGGTTTAAAAAAATCTCTTCCTTGCATCTTGCTTCATCAATTACCGTCCTCTTCGTGAGGCTGCTGAAGAGGAGAGTGGGCAACCACCCTATTATGCGCCCACACTGGTAGATCCGCTATAGTGGCGCCTGATCAGCGCCTGATAACTTGATTGGGTTGCCTTATGAGTCTTCCTGGCTGAGCAGTTGGCGCATCTCTTCGAATCGCCCCGACTCCTGTTGATCTACTTCAGGGTATTGAGGGGCCATAGACTCCAGGGTTTTGCGGATAATTCGTGCTACCTGCCAGCGCATATAGGGTTTGTTATCAGCCGGGATGGCATACCAGGGCGCTCCGGGTTTTGATGTGGCAGTCAGGGTCTCATGATATGCCTTCATATAGGTTTTCCAGTGTTGCCGCTCTTCAACGTCCTTGACTGAAAATTTCCAATGTTTGTGTGGTTCGTTAAGACGTGAGAGAAAGCGCCTGCGCTGTTCGTCTTTACTGACATTGAGCCAGAATTTGATGACCACGGTGCCATTCAGGGCTAAATGTTTTTCAAATTGGCGAATCGAGTCAAAACGCTGTTGCCAAAGATCATCCAGATTTGACGGAATTGGTATGCGCTGGGAGTCTAAATAGTCAGGATGAACCCGCACTACCAGGGTCTCTTCATAATAGCTTCTGTTGAAAATGCCAATACGACCACGCTCTGGCAGGCAGCGTGTGGTGCGCCATAAAAAATCATGATCCAACTCGAGTTTGGAGGGCTGCTTGAATGAAAATACCTGACAGCCGCTGGGATCGATGCCTGTCATCACTGCCCGGATTGTGCTGTCTTTTCCTGCGGCATCCATCGCCTGGAATAGAATCAGCAGCGAACGCCGATCCTCGGCATAGAGTTGTCGCTGCAGTTCATTGAGTGCCTCGACCTCATTCGCTAGATTTTTTTTACAGCCCTTTTTTCCCGGGGCGTCGTCGGGAGGTTGGGTGGAGAGATCTTTTAACTTTAAAGACCCGTCGAGGGGTACCAGATAAGGGCTCTTGATTGGCTTGGTCAGATTGGCTTTTTTCATCATGGATCCTGTAACGTTCAATCGAGCAGTTCCGCCATGCGCCTACCCATCTCGGCGGGGGAGCGAACCACATGTGCCCCTGCAGATTCCAGAGCCTGAAACTTGGCCTCAGCTGTACCCTTTCCTCCGCTGATGATTGCGCCAGCGTGTCCCATGCGTTTACCCGGAGGTGCCGTGACTCCAGCGATATAGGCGACTACCGGCTTTTTCACATGCTGTTTGATGTACTCGGCGGCCTCCTCTTCGGCAGAGCCGCCGATCTCGCCAACCATAATAATGCCATCAGTCTGCTCATCATCTTCAAAGAGTTTGAGGCAATCGATGAAACTGGTGCCATTGATCGGATCGCCTCCGAGTCCGACGCAGGTGCTTTGACCCAGTCCGGCCTGGGTGGTCTGATGAACGGCTTCATAGGTCAAGGTGCCGGAGCGTGACATAACCCCGACTCTGCCTGGTAGATGAATCGAGCCAGGCATAATGCCGATTTTGCACGCGCCTGGTGTAATGATGCCGGGACAGTTGGGTCCTATGAGTCGGGATGGGTAGGTTTTCAACGCCTCTTTGACCTTCAGCATATCAAGGATGGGTATGCCTTCAGTGATGCAGGCGATAACCTTGATACCTGCGTCCGCTGCTTCGATGATTGCGTCGGCAGCAAATGGCGGAGGAACATAGATCATGCTGGCATCAGCCCCCGTATTTGCCACAGCATCATGGACTGTATCGAAAACAGGGCGGTCGAGATGGGACTGCCCTCCTTTTCCCGGGGTGACACCACCAGTCAGATTGGTGCCGTAGGCGATTGCCTGTTCAGAGTGGAAGGTACCCTGCTTGCCGGTAAAGCCTTGGCAGATGACGCGGGTGTTATTGTCTACGAGAATGCTCATGTCTCTTTTTTCCTGTCAGCTGGTGGTTTCAAGCGGCGGCCGAGACGGCCTTTTTAGCGGCCTCGGTGAAGTCATTGGCGGTAATGAAGTCCAGACCGCTCGAAGAGAGCATTTCGAGGCCCTCTGTTGCATTGGTTCCCTCAAGCCTGACAACCACTGGAACCGGTACGCCGATGCTACGTGCTGCGGTGATAATGCCTTCAGCGATGAGGTCGCAACGAACAATGCCACCAAAGATGTTCACCAATACTGTTTTGACTTTGTCGTCAGAGAGAATGAGTTTAAATGCTTCAGTGACTCTTTCGGCCGTAGTGCCACCACCCACATCGAGGAAGTTTGCCGGTTCCCCACCGTGAAGCTTAACCATATCCATAGTAGCCATTGCCAGGCCGGCTCCATTGACCATACAGCCGATACTGCCGTCCAGGGTTATATAGTTGAGGTCATGCTTCGCGGCTGCGGCCTCTTTTTCGTCCTCCTGAGATATATCTCGCAGGGCAACCAGATCCTGGTGACGATAGAGGGCGTTACTGTCCAGATTGATTTTTGCATCCAAAGCAATGAGTTTTCCGTCAGTGGTGATTATCAGTGGGTTGATTTCGATCAGGCTGATATCTTTGTCGATATAGAGTCGATAAAGCGCCATCATAATTTTCGAAAACTGTTTAATCTGATCCCCGGTAAGGCCTAAGCCAAAAGCCAGTTTGCGGCATTGATAGGGGAGCATGCCGGTGGCTGGGTTAATCACTGTGGTGAGGATCTTCTCCGGGGTATTGGCGGCGACTTCTTCAATGTTCATGCCGCCGGCGGCAGAGGCCATGAATGCGATACGGGAACGTGACCGGTCAAGCAGAGCGCCGAGATAGAGTTCTCTGTCGATGTTACTCCCCTCCTCCACCAGAACACTGTTGACTGGCAATCCCTCTGGACCGGTCTGATTGGTGACCAGTGTCATGCCGAGAATCTCTCCAGCCATCTGCTCTACTTCATCAAGGTTGCGGGCCAGTTGTACGCCGCCTGCCTTACCACGTCCGCCGGTATGGGCCTGGGCTTTGATTACCCAAAGGTCGCCTCCAAGTTCCTGTGCGGCGGCACGGGCTTCACTCGGGCTTGAAACCGCCTGCCCCTGAGGAACGGGTATGCCGTAGTTGGCAAATAGTGATTTAGCTTGGTATTCGTGTAGGTTCATATCGTTGCCTTGGTGGATGGTCTGTCGGCTATCTGTTTTTAATTATGAGTCCATAAGCTGAATTATGGATGGTAGCGAAAAAAATTTATAGTGCTTTGCACAATAAGTGTCCATATTCGTTATTTGGTGTCTAAACAGGTTGCTGGCAATTATTTGTCTAACATAGCAGTCAAGACAATATATATAGTTTTTAATGCTTATGTAATCAAGTATTGTTTAACGTAATGTATATCTATGTTTTATGATATAGAGGCTAATTGCTTTAAAATGACGCTAATTTCGGTGAGATGGGTTTTTTTATGCCGGAGGCTGTGCGCTACTGTTTTGCTCCGATGACTATTGTTTGTTAGGGTATGCGCCCTCCTTCCTACATGAAAGGGATTTGCTGAGGGGTGGAAAATTTCTTCGATTTAGGGACATAGCTACTGTTTCACCGAAAACATTTCTCAAGGTGAATGCAGCTCAAAACAGTAGTGTTAATCATAAAAAAGAGCCTGTTAATCGCTAACTTTATCTTTCGCTGAGACTTTAGGCGATGAATTTGTCATCTGCCACAGCTACTTAACTTGATCTATCGGGTGCAACTCAGCTGGCTGTTAAGTCATCTGAGACCTTTGCGTAGGTTAGGCGGAAGACCTGGAGCCGAATATGTCACAACAATCGTCAATGACTCGAACTTTGCTACACAAAGTTGAGTTTGAAGACGCACCACAGCAATTCAAGGTATTTACTGCTCGAGATTTCGATAAAATCGAACAATTGAAGCAGCTTCCAAGTGAGTTGCTTTTTGAGATGAAGGTCGTCTCGTCGGTATTACCCTTCAGGATTAATGCCTATGTGATCGAAGAGCTTATAGACTGGAGCTGTGTGCCTGAGGATCCAATTTTTCAGCTCATATTTCCGCAGAAAGGGATGCTTTCAGAGGCACACTTCAATCGCATGGCTTTGGCAATACGCTCTGGCGCGGATAAGAAGGCCCTGCGAGTATTAGCTGATTCGATTCGAGCAGAACTTAATCCTCATCCTGCCGGTCAGCTGGGTGAGAACATACCCCGCGATGAGTCAGGTGAACCTGTTCCGGGCTTGCAGCACAAGTATCGCGAGACTGTGCTGTTTTTCCCCAGCCAGGGTCAAACTTGCCACAGTTACTGCAGCTTCTGTTTTCGTTGGGCTCAGTTTGTCGGTGATAAATCTTTGCGGATGGCCACCACTGAGTCTGAGCGTCTATACAGCTATCTTCGGGAACACACCGAAGTAACCGATTTGCTGGTGACTGGTGGCGATCCAATGGTGATGAAGAGTCGTCAGTTGAAGAGCTATCTTGAGCCCTTACTGCACCCACAGTTCAGTCATATTCAATCGCTGAGGATTGGTACCAAGGCGCTTAGCTTCTGGCCTCAACGCTTTATTACCGATAGTGATGCAGATGAGTTGATCGAGCTGATACATCATCTGGTTCTGGCGGGGAAACATGTCGCCATCATGGCGCACTATAACCACTGGCGTGAGTTGGATACGGACATCGCAAGAGCCGCGATTCGTCGCTTGAGGGCGACGGGTGCTGAAATAAGGAGTCAGGGTCCCCTGCTGGCGCATATCAATGATCAGGCTGATGACTGGGTGAGAATGTGGAATGAACAGGTTAAGCTGGGGGTTATTCCCTACTACCAGTTCGTTGAGCGAGATACTGGCGCAAGACGCTATTTTGAAGTGCCGCTGTATAAGGCCTGGGAAATCTACAGAGAAGCGATGCAGAAGGTCTCAGGTCTTGGTCGCACCGCTCGTGGTCCCAGTATGAGTGCAGCCCCAGGCAAGGTTGAGATTCAGGGTGTTGCTGAGGTCGATGGCGAAAAGGTATTCGTGCTGCGATTCATTCAGGCGAGAGACCCCTCTTGGGTTCAGCAGCCTTTTTTCGCAAAATATGATGAAAGGGCGACTTGGTTCGATCAATTGAGGCCTGCCAATGAAGCTTCGGCCCGCTTTTTTAGTGATCCGGTCACTTTGTAGGTGCCAGGGCGAGAGCGATTCTGGATTAACAGCTTGCCACAAAGATAGAACCTTTTTGGGCCGGATCGGAGATGTTCTGCTGTTTTCTGGTGACTATTCAGGGGTGATGGTGTTGCCTGCAGACTATTTGCTGTAAAACCCAATAGTTATCATTTACATAAACTTGTTGATGTTTCAGCATGGCTTTAAGTTATAATTTGGGGCCTTATAAAAATATTATATGAGGAGTATGGAGATTATACCTGTAGCGGTTTTCTGCTCGCATTAAGGTGATTTTATTAAGTGACAGGAGCCCCCGCGTCACTTGCAAAGCTTGAATCTCTGAATGTGTTCAGTCAACATTATAGCTCCTACCCCTACCATGGGCAGTAAAAATAAATAATCAATTCACAGGGTTATGCCTGTTTTCACTGTGACTGGCCTTTTTAGCTAAATCGGCATATCGTGTCGTGCAGCGGGTTGGTTTGCGGTAATTTACGGAGTTCACCATGGCGGATAATCAAAAAACTTATACCTTGACCAATGATGAGACCGGTGTGTCAATCAAGCTACCGGTTCGGGAGTCGGTACAGGGTCCACCGGCAATTGACGTCTCTTCGCTCTATAGTGATGCAGGTGTTTTTACCTACGATCCGGGCTTTATGTCCACGGCAAGCTGTAACAGTAAAATCACTTTTATCCAGGGTGAGGTGGGTATCCTTGAATATCGAGGTTATCCCATTGAGCAGCTCGCTGATGGCGGAGATTTCCTGGAGACAGCATATCTGCTCTTGAATGGTGAGCTTCCCACGAAAAGCGAATTGGTTGATTTCAACAGTTTGATCAGTCGTCATACAATGCTGAACGAGACTTTGAAGCACTTTTTTGGCGGTTTCCACTATGACGCCCACCCTATGGCGATCATGGTTGGGGTTGTTGGCTCCTTGTCTGCTTTCTACCACGATTCACTGGATATCAATGATCCTGAGCAGAGACAAGTGGCTGCCCATCGTCTGATCGCAAAGATGCCCACCATTGCTGCCGCCAGCTTCAAACACAATATTGGCGAGCCGATCATGTATCCACGCAATGACCTCTCCTATTGTGCGAACTTGCTGCACATGATGTATGCCACCCCTTGTGAACCGTATGAATTGGATCCAGTTGCTGAGAAGGCGCTCAATCTGCTTTTCATTCTGCATGCGGACCATGAGCAGAATGCCAGTACTTCAACAGTCAGGCTTGCTGGTAGCTCGCTGGCTAACCCCTTTGCCTGTATTGCTGCAGGTATTGCCTCTTTGTGGGGGCCTGCCCATGGTGGTGCCAACGAAGCGGTTCTGGATATGTTGAATGAGATTGGCGATGTATCACAAATCGATAAATATCTGGCCAAAGCGAAAGACAAGGATGATGGTTTCCGCTTGATGGGATTCGGTCATCGCGTCTATAAAAAATATGATCCACGTGCCGGCATCATAAGAGAAGTCTGTCATCAGGTACTTGAGCGTCTTGCTGACGACAGCAATCCGATGTTCGAGTTAGCCCAGCGTCTGGAGGAGATCGCGCTTAATGATGAGTATTTCATCGAACGCAAACTCTATCCGAATGTGGATTTCTACTCCGGCATCATCTACCGGGCACTCGGTATACCTAACAATATGTTCACAGTTATGTTCGCAATTGCCAGAACGGTTGGCTGGGTTGCGCACTGGTTGGAGATGATGGATGACCCAAGGCAGAAGATCGGCCGTCCCCGTCAAATCTACAAAGGCTATCCGCGGCGAGACTATGTGCCGATGGATAAGCGATAGGCAACTATGGCTCAGATCAAGGCACGGTTCTCAGGCAATGGCTCATCCATTGCCTGTTCCTTCGCCAGCAAATCTCTCAGCTGCTTAAGGTTAATCCCCTCGTAGGGGCGGTTGTCAAAAGAGTCCAATGGGCGTTTATGACGGCTGTCGTTAGGAAATACAACCAATAAAAACTGTATCTCGTCGGCTGAGAAGGTAAAGCAGGGTATTGTCTCATGGCTGCCATCGCTGAAATGCAGGTTACGCTGTTTCTCTTGCCATGGAATATGCAGGTCGCTAAGGGTGAAGAGTACCTCTTCTGGCGTCTCGGCATGGAGATGTAATTCTATCCGGCTGTTACTGTCTGCAGTGCCGCGAAGTACCGGTCCAACCAAATGTGGATGAAAGGTCTTCAACGCCTGCATCGCCTCAAGTGCGTTTTCACGCAACAGCTGTAAAGCATCAGGTTGCTGATGACCCAGAATCAGACGTTGCTGTTCCTGAAGGGCAAATTCCACCTCCTCCCTGTTCGGCATCATCTGCTGCCGGGTAACGCCAAGTTTAGCTGCAGCTTTTCGACATGCGTAGGCAATATTATCGGAACGTAATTCAGTCAGTATGCGTGCGGCCTCGTAGGCAATGCGTTTTTGTAGAAGTCGTTTGCCGTTGGTCATAGGAGTATTTACCGAAGTGTGTTGTCTGCCGGACTGGATAGCCTATTTACATCGATTAATTTTTTGGATTTGAGATAACCTCACTCGCCGACTATTCGTAGCATGTTTCTATAGCATTGGCCATTTCTTTGATTGAAAGTTCATCGCGATTCGCCCGAGGTCATCGATATCAGAACGGATCCTCAATGGCTTTTACGCTTCCTCTCCTCTGCTCCTGTTGCGTATTGCTGTTGGAGTTTTGCTTCGGTTGAGCAGGTGCTTTGCCAACTTCGAAAACTTCAAACATTGCTCTGGGGTGACCAACTCCGACTGGTTGGCCGGTTTCAGAATCGATGCGCATGGTGATCATATCTGAAGGCATGTCAGGGATACGCTCCTCTATGCCATTGAGTGCTACCTTCATATAGTCGATCCAGGCGGGTAGTGCGGCACGACCACCCACTTCACCTCTGCCAAGTGGGGAAACATCGTCAAACCCAATCCAGGCAGTGGTCACCAGATAGTGATTAAAGCCGTTGAACCAGGCATCTTTCTGGTCATTGGTGGTGCCTGTTTTACCTGCGATATCTTTTCTTCCAAGTGCACGGGCCTTCCGGGCTGTGCCAAGTTGAATCACATCACGCAGCATGGAGTGCATCAGATAATGGTTCTGTTGGGATATGGCTTGCGCGGCGCAGCGGGGAGTTATCGGCTCGGCTTGCTCTGTGATTTCCGACTCTGGATCGTTTATTGATATCTGATCAGCCGCTTCAGCTGCGGCCTGTTCCATAGCTTCGTCGCATATCTGCAGAGGGTTGGCTTGATATAGGAGCTCACTCTGATCATCTCGTATAGATTCTATAATATGCGATGAGACATAAAAGCCGCCATTTGCAAGCACGCTATACCCTTCGCTCATAGCCAGAGGGGTGACTGCACCACTCCCCAATGCAAGAGATAGATCATGCGGTAACTGTTTTTTATCGAATCCGAAGCGGCTTGCGTAGTTGATAGCCTGCTTGATACCTATCTTTCTCAGTAGTCGTATAGAGACCAGGTTTCGCGAATGAGTCAAGGCGTATCTGAGACGTGTCGGGCCAAAGAATTTTCCGCTGTAGTTCTCAGGTCGCCATGCAGCCTCCAGGCCTTCGTCGTCAAAGACCACAGGGGCATCGTTAATAATACTGGCAGGGTTGAAGCCAGCTTCCAGTGCAGATGAGTAGATAAAGGGTTTGAAACCAGAGCCTGGCTGGCGTTTTGCCTGCGTCACCCTGTTGAATTTGCTGAGGTAGAAGTCATAGCCGCCAACTAAGGCCTTAACTGCGCCGTTATTTGGAGATAGTGAAACCATGGCGCCAGATACTTTAGGTATCTGGGCAAGCCGCCAGTAGGGTAATCCATCCTCATTCAGTTCGCTATAGAGATAGACCATGTCACCAGGCTTAACTATC
This sequence comes from Candidatus Thiodiazotropha sp. 6PLUC1, assembly GCA_040506705.1. Taxonomy (GTDB): domain Bacteria; phylum Pseudomonadota; class Gammaproteobacteria; order Chromatiales; family Chromatiaceae; genus Thiodiazotropha. The sequence goes on along the minus strand of JBEVWG010000035.1, from coordinate 17,763 downwards.
TCAGCTGCCTGTTTGGGTTCTGTCTGTTTACGCTCAGTGTCGATATAGGCACTAGCCCATGATAAACCGGCCCAATCTATGGTGAGGTGCTCTCCCTGCGCTGACAGAACTGTGATCTCCTTCTCAGTTACAGCGATCACTATGCCCTTTTTTAAGTCGGCTGCATCGGCCAGATCAGCGAGTTTTTCGATCAATGTCGCCTCTTCGGTCTCCTCGCTGATTTCGTAATATCCAGCACTACCCCGGTAACCATGGCGCTTATCATAGCTTTGAATTGCATCACGCAATGCCCTGTTAGCAGCCTCCTGAAGATGGCTTTCGATAGTGGTTGTGATGGTGTAGCCTCTGGTATAGGCTTCTTGTCCAAAGCGCGTAACTGCTTCTGCCCGCGCCATTTCTGCCACATAAGGTGCCTCAATTTCACTTGGTGCATTATGTGGTTCAGCGCTGATTGGACTTGTCTTTGCAGCTTCGTATTCAGCTTGACTGATGTAGTCCAGATCCAGCATCCGGCGTAGAACATAATTACGGCGAATCAATGCGCGTTGAGGATTTGAAAGGGGGTTAAGTCGCGATGGTGCTTTAGGCAGGCCGGCAATCATAGCGATTTCAGAAAGCTCAAGTTTTTCAACCGGCCGGCCGTAATAGACTAAAGCAGCGGCACCCACGCCATATGAACGGTGACCGAGATAGATTTTGTTGAGATAGAGTTCGAGTATCTCCTCTTTGGAGAGCAAACGCTCTATCTTGAAGGAGAGAAATATCTCATTCAATTTACGAGTGTAGGTCTTCTCACTGCTAAGGAAGAAATTCCTTGCGACCTGCATCGTAATGGTGCTGCCACCTTGCCGGCGTTCACCGGTTAGGAGAAGTTGAACGGCTGCTCGTATTATGCCGTGATAGTCCACGCCAGGGTGCTGGAAAAAGCGGTCATCTTCAGCAGCCAGGAAGGCTTGGATCATGAGTGGGGGAACTTCGTCAAAGTCGAGAGGCTCGCGACGTTTTTCTCCAAACTCTGCGATCAACAGGTGGTCGCTGCTGTAGATACGAAGGGGGACCTGTAGATGCACATCTTTGAGTGTTTCGATGGATGGCAACTTGGGTTCAAGGTAGAGGTAGGTACCATATAGACCGATGGCACCTATCGCCGAAAGGCCGAATAAGAAGTAAACGAGGTATCTTGAGAGTTTGTAGAACGACTTCATGCGCTGGTTCACAGAATTGGTTGATCCGGAGGGAACAGAATGGTTTCCATGCAAAGTCAGATAGTCTAGCAAATAAAATGCGAGCTTTTTCAGCTCATTTGTGAAAAAATGTCTTCACAAAAAAATCATTTGCTGCTATATAGTTACTTACTCTAGTTAAAGAGAATCCTAGTTAAGTTCTGCGGCATAAGGATCGTTTGGGTAAACCGCATGTCACTATTCGGAAGAAAAAAGCCGCCTTTAATAGGCATCGACATCAGTTCTACGGCAGTTAAGCTGCTGGAGTTGTCGCAAGCTACTGGGCGCACCGGTTCGACCTATCGTGTCGAAGCTTATGGCGTGGAGCCACTCCCCGGCAATGCTGTCGTTGAAAAGAACATCGCTGAAGTTGATGCTGTTGGCGAAGCGATACGTGCTGCGGTCCGGCGTTCCGGCTCGAAGGCAAAGCATGCTGCTGTAGCCGTTTCAGGGTCGGCAGTCATTACGAAAGTAATTTCCATGCCTGCCTCCCTGTCTGATCAAGAGCTGGAGAGCCAAATCCAGTTAGAAGCGGATCAGTACATCCCCTACCCATTGGAAGAGGTCAATCTCGATTTCGAGGTGATCGGGCCTTCGGAGAAAAATCCGGAGTTGGTGGATGTGTTACTGGCTGCTTCCCGTAGCGAAAACGTGGATGATCGGGTTGAAGCTTTGGATATCGCAGGTCTTACTGGCAATATTGTGGATGTTGAAGCTTACGCGATGGAGAATGCCTGCTCCCAGTTACTGGATCAGCTTCCCGAGCATGGTGAGGATCAGACCATCGCCATTGCTGACATCGGTGCTACGACAACGACACTGAATGTGCTCCACAACAATAAGATCATCTACACACGTGAACAGAATTTTGGTGGCCGTCAGCTGACTGAAGAGATTCAGAGACGCTACGGACTCTCAATTGAAGAAGCTGGTATGGCTAAACGTCAGGGTGGTCTTCCTGATAACTACATCCCTGAAGTGTTGGAGCCTTTCAAAGAGGCGATGGCACAGCAGGTTAGCCGATCACTTCAGTTTTTCTTCTCCTCCAGTGCCTACAACAGCGTGGATCATATTATCCTGGCTGGCGGCAGTTCATCCATACCGGGTATTGATGATTTAGTGGAAGAGAAGTTGGGAACCCCGGCATCGGTGGCGAATCCGTTCGCTAACATGTCGGTTTCATCCAGGGTAAAACCACAGGCGTTGAGTGCTGATGCTCCCGCATTAATGATTGCCTGTGGTCTCGCACTGAGGAGTTTCGACTGATGGCGCGCATTAACTTACTCCCATGGCGGGAAGCTGAACGTAAAGAGCGCCAGAAAGAGTTTGGGATGATGGTCCTGGCAGGGGCGCTCCTATCCGCCTTTGCTGTATATGGTGTTCACAGCATCATCCAGTCTCAAATAGAGGCGCAAGATCAGCGAAACAACTACCTGAAGCAAGAGATCAAGGCGGTTGAAAAGCAGATTAGCGAAATTCGTGATCTGGACAAGACCAAACAAAATCTACTGGCCAGAATGAACATCATTCAAGAGTTGCAGAGTAGTCGGCCACAGATCGTACATCTGTTTGATGAGGTTGTGTCAACTCTGCCCGATGGGGTCTATCTCGATGAGATTGAGCAGTCAGGTAATAAAGTTGCTTTTAAAGGGCAGGCTCAATCCAATGCCCGGGTCTCTTCCTTGATGCGAAATATCGATAGCTCTGAGTGGCTGGATAGTCCAACACTGGATTTTATCGAGAGCAAAGAGAAGACCGGAACGGGTTACAGTAACTTCAAGCTAACGGTGAAACAAACCTCCCAGACAGCGGAGGTGGAAGAATGAATTTAGAAGATCTCAATGAACTAGACCTGAATAATATTGGTATCTGGCCAACGCCGGTTAAGGCTGTTGCTGTGGTGCTTGTTGCAGTAATTGTGATTGCAGCAGGTTACTACCTGATAATCGAAGATCAGCTCAATGGTCTCGAAGCTGTACAGAGTAAGGAGCAGGTCTTACGCAAGGAGTTTGAGACCAAGCAGGCGAAAGCTTCAAATCTGGATGCTTACCGCCAGCAGCTGGAAGAGATGAAGCAGTCTTTTGGTACCATGTTGAGGCAGCTGCCGGATAAGACAGAAGTTGCTGAATTATTGGTGGATGTGTCTCAGACCGGTTTGGCATCGGGGCTTGAGTTTGAACTCTTCAAGCCGCTAGCAGAAGTACCAAGGGAGTTTTATGCTGAGTTGCCGATACAGATCGTTGTGAATGGTAAGTACCATGAATTCGGAAATTTTATCAGTGGATTGGCTGCTCTGCCGCGTATCGTAACCATTCATGACATTAAGATTAAGCGGGGCAATGCCAAGTCGTCTAATACAGAACTTGTGTTGCAAGCCACAGCCAAAACCTACCGCTATCTTGATGAAGAGGAGGGAGAGTGAGCGTGAGTATTATGCTGCAAAAATACAGATTGCTGATCTCTTCGTTGCCCATGCTAATGATCTTTGGCTGCGCAAACCCTAATCTGGATGAGTTGAGAAATTATGTAGCTGATCAAAAATCGGCGCCTCCTGCACGGATAGAACCCCTGCCTGAGATCAAGCAGATTGAAACCTTTCTCTACACTGAAGCTGGTCGCCGCAATCCATTTGTTGATATGTCAGGCGAACAGGCCGAGGCTACCAGTGTTGCTGGTAATGGTCTACGTCCCGATATCAATCGACGTAAGGAAGAGTTGGAAGGTTTTCCGCTAGATTCGATCCGCATGGTTGGAACTTTGGAGCAGACCGGAGTTGCTTGGGGTCTTGTGAAGACCAAAGAGGGAACGGTGCATAAGGTAAAGAATGGCAACTATATGGGCCAGAATCATGGCCGTATCATGCTGATTACTGAAGACAGAATCGAATTGAACGAAATCGTCCAGGATGGTTCTGGTGGTTACATTGAGCGTCAGGCTTCGCTAGCGTTGGCGGAATAGTCAAGAGGATTTCGAGATGAGGGGTTTGCCAATGGCACTCAGACACTGTGGGATGGAACAATCTGGACTGGTTCGTGGCTTAACGCACCGAGTTAACGGGTTGATGTTTCTGTTGATTTTGTGGGGCTTGCCCCTCGTGGCAATGGCCGGGCCTTCCCTGCAGTCGATAGATTTTTCCGCGCTACCTGGGGACAGGGTTCAGATTACTTTGGGGATGTCAGGGGCTGTCGAGGAGCCTGCGAGTTTCGTTACTGAGAATCCAGCTCGCATCTCTTTCGACTTTTCTGGCGTCAGCAGTTCTCTGGGTTACAAGACCAAGCTGATTGGTGTCGGCCCCGCTCACAGCATCACTGCGCTTGAGGCTGGTAGCAGAACACGAATTGTTGTCAATCTATCCTCATTGGTGGGGTACAAGACAGAGATTGTAGATTCCAATGTTTTGATCACTCTGGATGTCAGCAATCAGGGTATAGGCTCAAGTGCAAGTTTAGCTCAGGAGCCAACTGCCTCGACAGTAACCTCTGACGAGACAGCGGAGGCTATCTCTACTGGTGGTAATTTTGATATCGCCAATATCGATTTTCGTCGTGGTGAGTCAGGTGATGGGCGTGTTCTTGTTACTTTGGGTAATCCGTCTGTTCCAGTCGATGTGCGTGAGAAGGGTGGAAAGATTATCATGGAGGTTTTTAAAGCCTCAATTGACAATTCCCTTATTCAGTCATTGGATGTCATGGATTTCGCGACGCCCGTCACCAAGATTGTAACCAAGACTGTTGGTGAGAATGTCGTCATCGAAATAACTCCTACTGGTGAGTATGACTATCTTGCCTATCAGGCAAACGAAGTCTTTGCTGTAGAGGTTCGTTCACTCTCCAAACAGGAGAAAGAGGACCTGCTTAAAGAGAGACTGGTTTTTACCGGAGACAGGCTGTCACTGAACTTTCAGGATATCGAGGTACGAGCTGTGCTTCAATTGCTGGCAGATTTTACCGGCTTGAACCTGGTGACCAGTGACACCGTGGATGGCAGGATTACCCTGAGGCTGAAAAATGTACCCTGGGATCAGGCTCTCGATATCATCCTTAAATCGAAGGGCTTGACCAAACGCCAGATTGATAATGTGATTATGGTGGCGCCGACTGAAGAGGTGGCGGCACGGGAACAGCTCGAGCTGGAGTCACAGCAGAAAATTGAAGAGCTGGCGCCGCTTCGCTCCGATTTCATCCAGGTTAACTACGCCAAGGCTGAAGATTTGGCTGAACTGCTGAAATCTGAAGAGAACAGGCTTCTCTCGGAGAGGGGCAATGTAACCGTTGATGTTCGAACCAATACACTCTTGATTCAGGATACCTCTGCGAAACTGGAAGATATCCGCCGCTTGCTGCAGAAGCTGGATATCCCGGTCAGGCAGGTGCTCATTGAGTCAAGAATCGTGATTGCCAACAACGATTTTGCCAAGGACTTAGGTGTACGTTTCGGTGCAAATTTCGATGGATCTTTCGATGATAATTTCACCTTGACTGCAGGCGCTTTGCCGGGCTATCTGGATAACTCATCCGGTATCGCACCAGGTATCGAGAATAATGATACTGACGGCACTGATGCCAACCGGGAAGCCTTGATGGTGAATTTGCCGGTCAATTCGGCTTCCGGTGGATTGAATTTTCTAGTGGGCAAGGTCGGTAGCTATCTGTTGCAGTTGGAACTGACGGCGATGCAGACTGAAGGTCGAGGCGAGTTGATTTCTAGTCCTCGAGTGATTACCTCTGATCAGACCCAGGCCTCTATCAAGCAGGGTGTTGAGATACCTTATCAGGAGTCTACCTCCAGTGGCGCAACTAAAATCTCCTTTAAAGAAGCGCTGTTGAAGCTTGACGTGACACCTCATATTACCCCGGACGACAGAATCAGAATGGACCTCATCATCAACAAGGACAATCCTGATTACACACGTTCAATTTTAGGCGTTCCTCCTATTGATACACGTGAGATCGAGACTACAGTGCTTGTGGATAACGGGGAGACAGTTGTATTGGGTGGTGTTTTTGAGAGAAACAAAACCAAGAGCACGGAGAAGGTCCCCTTCTTCGGTGACATCCCATATGCAGGTGTGCTGTTCAGACGTAACGAGCAGGTTGACGACAATAACGAATTGCTGATTTTCGTAACACCGAAAATCCTCAAGGAGACCCTTACAGTTCGCTAGCTCGTCCTCTGATATCATGAGTAAGGCGCGCCTGAAAGGCGCGCCTTTTTTTTGTAGAATATAACCTGTTCAGCACTGATTTTTTGCCAGCTTGTCTCAGGAATCTTGCTAACTAAGCGAATAATCCTTTTCTGTGCGGCCTAATGTGCTGTATAAGTTGATCATTACTCTTCTGTCACTTCGGTTTATCAATGATTGTATGCATGTTCAAAACCTATTTCTAATCGGCCCCATGGGAGCTGGAAAGACCACTGTCGGACGACAGCTGGCCGAATATTTCCGAAAGGAGTTTATCGACTCCGATCAGGAAATACAGCGCCGAACGGGTGTTGATATTCCAACCATATTTGAGTTTGAAGGAGAAAAGGGCTTTCGCTTACGTGAACAAGAGGTGATCAACGAATTAACGGCAAGAGACGGGATTGTTCTGGCGACTGGTGGTGGGGCAGTGACCAACGAGGAGAATCGCAAAGTCTTGTCATCAAGGGGTTTAGTGATCTATCTGCACTGTACTGTAGAGCAGCAGTATGAGAGAACCCACAGAGATAAGAATCGTCCGCTGCTTCAGACTGATGACCCCAAGTCGAAATTGAAATCACTGATGGAGGAACGGGATCCTCTCTATCGACAGACCTCTGATATATTGGTCAGTACTGAGGGCAGGAACACCCAGGCCGTGGTTCAGGATATACGTAAACAGATCATTTCACTTAATTCGTAGGATTTAAGCCTTGAGTAACTATGAAAAACGATTGGATGTCGATTTAGGCGACAGAAGTTATCCAATTTTCATTGGCGAAGGTCTCTATGCCGACAGAGACCACTACCGAGAAGCGATTCCAGGGCGTCAGGTTATGGTGGTGAGCAATGAAACAGTAGCACCGCTCTATCTGCAGAAAACCATTGATGCACTGGCTGACTATGAGGTGGCGACCTCTATTCTGCCTGATGGTGAACAGTATAAAACCCTGGATATGGTGAATCGTATTTATACTGCTTTGCTTGAGCATCGCTTCACCCGTCAATCCACGCTCATCGCTTTGGGTGGCGGCGTGATTGGCGATATGACCGGTTTCGCTGCGGCAACCTATCAACGTGGTATTCATTTTATTCAGGTGCCAACGACGCTGTTAGCCCAGGTCGACTCTTCTGTCGGGGGTAAGACGGGTGTGAATCATAAGCTGGGAAAAAATATGGTTGGCGCCTTCTATCAGCCTCGGTTGGTGCTGGCAGACACCGCGACATTGAAAACCCTTGATGACAGGCAGTTTTCATCGGGTTTGGCTGAGATAATCAAGTATGGACTGATCGTCGATGAGCCGTTTTTCAGTTGGCTTGAAGAGAACATGGATGGCCTGCTGGCACGAGATCCAGCTTTATTGGCCCACGCCATTCAGGTCTCATGCCGATGTAAGGCTGATGTTGTTGAGGCTGACGAAAAAGAGGCCGGTCAGCGTGCATTGCTTAATCTGGGTCATACCTTTGGGCATGCTATAGAAACTGGAATGGGCTATGGAGAGTGGCTGCATGGTGAAGCTGTAGGAACAGGGATGTGTATGGCCGCCGATCTATCCCTTAGACTCGGCTGGTTTTCACAGCAGTCGTTTGATCGTACGATTCGTCTCATAGAGCGGGCTAAGTTGCCTGTGAATCCACCAAGAGAACTGACACCAGCACGCTTTCTTGAATTGATGGCAGTTGATAAAAAAGTTGTGGATGGACAGTTGAGGCTTGTTCTTCTTAAAGAAATCGGCCAATCTTTGGTCACTGATGATTTCGATAGAGAGTTGTTAGAGCAAACCTTAGTGCATTATTCTAATTGATCTCATTTTTTTGCGGGGACAATAGTGTCTGATTCCAATGAGTTCTTTTCTACACCAGAAGTTAGCGCTCACCTCGATCTCGTTCGTCATCTAATCGAGAACAGTGAGCTGGTGCCGTTGGTCAGAGGGCCGGCGGGTATTGGCAAATCTCTTTTAGCATCCAGACTCCAGCAGTCAGCGCCGGAGAATTGGGTTGTATGCCATTTTTCTGCTGAACCAACCTTGCAGCCTGAGCGTCTACTTGCATTTATTGCGCGTTGTAGTGGCTTGCCTGATATTGCAGGAGACCTGATGCAGCGTCTCGCTGATCGCTTTGAGGTTTTGAGGAAAAGAGGTCGAGTTCCCGTCTTGCTGATTGACGATGCGCAAATGCTTCCTCCAACCAGCCTGATGACCCTGCTGCGTCTGTTTGAGCGTCAGGTGGAAGGTGCAAGATTGGTCAGTATCGTCCTGTTCGCTGATGAGCAGATTGATCTGCTGCTTTCAACACCTCAGCTGCAGGTGATGACACCACAAGCGATACAGGCCATCGACATGCCTGCACTGACTCTGCAGGAGGCAACTGGCTTCATGCACTTTGTATTGAAGAGTGAGGGGCTGTCTGAGCAATTTTACCTGGATGAGGCGAAATTAAGCCGGTTACATCGGGAGACAGGAGGGGTTCCGGGGCGGTTAGCGAATGAAATCCTGAATGAGATTGGACAGCTAGGCAGCACAAATCAGCCTTTTCTCAGTGTTTACAGAAAGCAGCTTGTCACGATTGGCGTACCCATTCTCTCCATTATTCTGATACTGCTACTGTTCCAGGGTCCGATCAACTCGCTGTTTGACCCGTCTGAGGTAGAGCAGAACCCAACCGCAGCTGTCACAGGGCAGGAAAGCAGTCAGATTGTCCTGCCATCACCAGAGGAAGCCGTTAGCAGTAATGATGCGCAACAGCCAGATGAAGTAGACACAACTGCACAAGCTGAGCTTGTCGATACCCAAGCTGAGAGAGACTCTGGCGCTGATTTGCTACCCTCACTACCTGAAACTCCGGTCGGAGATGTGGGTCTCGCAAGTAATAAGGCAGTTGAAACTCTGGTAGAGGAGCCGGTAAGCGATCCGGTACCGATAGAGTCGCCCCTGGCTGAGGATCTGCCACCGCAAACCATCGATATCCCTGAGGCGGAAGAAGAGTCGCTGCAAGTGGCGGCAGAAGAGATACGTCTAGCAGAGCAGGTGACTCCTGTCGAAGAGCCAGATGCAGGTGCTGTGAGTGGCGCTCAGTCCCCAGAATCTACAGAAGTTGTTGGCCTGGCTGCTGAAGCGGTGGAGCCAGAAATAGCAGATGAAATTCCATCCCAGATAGAGAGTAAAGCGACTGAAAATTTGGCCGAGGTGACTCTACCGCCTATAGAGACACCGACAAAACCGGTACAAAAAGATCAGCTTACCCTGTCCATGGAGTGGGCGCATGAACAGCCACCTCAAAACTATACGCTTCAATTAATAGCTGTTGAAAATATCGCCTCGCTTTCACGGTTCATTAAGTTAAATAACCTCGTTAATCAAGTGTTTACAGTGAAAACGCAAAGAAAAGGCTTGCCTTGGTATGCACTTGTCTGGGGCAGCTTTGAAAGTCGGGAGCAGGCATTGAAGGCACAAACACAACTTCCGCTGGCGGTACAAAAAAGTGGCGTTTGGGCGAGAACTTTCTCATCTCTGACCGGCCCGCCGGGTGGCTGATAGTGCTGAACTCAACAATTCACTGCTTTGCGGGTTTGGATTCCAGATTGCCATGGTATGCGGCAGGGTATTTGAGCGCCATGAAGGTGTAATCTAAGAGTCCGAATAGCGGTTTTTTTAGGATAGTGAATCTGTTGGATTAATGAAAAAAGCCTCAGGCTCTAGATTGAGAGGCATTTCTCAAGTATCCTGCAAGGTTCTGTGACACTTGGCGGCTTAATTCGCCGTTGTGACTTCCTTATTTTAGGTTATATGCATGACCTTTGGCGTGATTGGTATCCGCCAAGGGCGGGCAAAATGAGGTTTGTGAAATGAGCCATGGTGCTTTACCACCAAAACAGGGACTCTATGATCCCGCAAATGAACACGATGCCTGTGGTGTCGGCTTTGTTGCCAATATCAAAGGGGTTAAAAGCTATGAAACAGTCCGACAGGGGTTGGAAATACTGGAGCGGCTTACCCATCGTGGTGCTGTAGGCGCGGATCCCAAAGCTGGGGATGGTGCTGGAATTCTGCTTCAGATTCCGGATGCCTTTTTTCGTGCTGAGATAGATTTCGATCTGCCGGAGAGTGGTGATTACGCCATTGGTATGGCCTTTTTGCCGCAAAACAGCGGCAGCCGCACAGCGGCTGAAGAGATCATCGAATCTTTTATAGCATCGGAAGGACAAAAGCTACTTGGCTGGCGTGATGTGCCTGTGAGTAACACCGATCTTGGCTACAGTGTCATTCCCACGGAACCTGTGATTAAACAGATTTTTGTTGGGCGTGGAGAGGAGTGTGCAGATCAGGATGCCTTCGAGCGTAAGCTGTTTGTTATTCGCAAACAGATAGAAAACAAGATCGAACAGTCTGAAATGGAGGGTAGCAGTGACTTCTACTTCACCTCTTTTTCATCCAGAACAGTGGTCTACAAGGGTATGCTGCTGGCTGATCAGGTGGGTGATTACTACCTGGATCTTAAGGATCAGCGGATGGTTTCAGCCTTGGCTCTGGTGCATCAGCGCTTCTCCACCAATACCTTTCCGACCTGGGATCTTGCTCACCCGTTCCGCATGATTGCCCATAACGGCGAGATCAACACGCTGCGCGGCAATGTCAACTGGATGCGGGCACGCAAAAACTCCATGGCTTCCGATGTGCTGGGAGATGATCTTGAGAAGATCTGGCCATTGATTCCAGAGGGTCAGTCCGACTCAGCTTGCTTCGACAATGCTTTGGAGCTCTTGGTGGCGGGCGGTTATAGCCTTGCTCAGGCGATGATGATGCTGATTCCAGAAGCCTGGGGTGGCAACAAACAGATGGATGAGCAGCGGCGCGCTTTTTATGAATATCATGCCGCGCTGATGGAGCCTTGGGATGGCCCGGCAGCTGTTGCCTTTACCGATGGTCGTCAAATTGGTGCGACCCTGGATCGCAATGGTCTGCGCCCTGCCCGCTATCTGATCACCGAAGATGACTTGGTGGTGATGGGTTCGGAAATGGGTGTATTGGACATACCGGAAGAGAAGATTGTTAAAAAGTGGCGTCTGCAACCCGGAAAGATGTTTCTTATCGATCTGGATCAGGGGCGGATCATTGACGACGCCGAGATAAAATCTGAACTCTCCAAGGCACAACCCTATCAGGACTGGCTTGATCAGACCCAGATCCACATGGATTCACTCCCTTCAGATGTAGCGCCAATGGCGCCTAACGATGAAGATCTGCTGGATGCCCAACAGGCTTTCGGATACAGCCAGGAGGATATCAAGTTCCTGCTGACACCGATGGTACTGACAGGACAGGAGGCAACCGGATCGATGGGCGCGGACAATCCGCCCTCTGTGTTGTCACTGAGAGCGAAGCATCTCTCAACTTACTTCAAACAGAATTTTGCCCAGGTGACCAACCCACCGATCGATCCTATTCGTGAGGAGCTGGTGATGTCTCTGGTAAGCCTGATCGGGCCCAGGCCCAATCTGCTGAATCTGGCTGATGCAGGCGAACATATGCGCCTCGAGGTCAGTCAGCCCGTGCTTACCAACGAGGATCTGGAACGCATACGCCACATTGAGGACAATACCGGTGGTGCCTTCCGTACCAAAACCCTGGATATCATCTATCCGATAAAAAATGGCGCCAAAGGCATGAAGCCTGCGTTGAAGGTTCTCTGTGAGCTGGCGGAAAATAAAGTCAGAGAGGGCTACAACATCCTCATCCTCTCCGATCGTAAAGTGGATGCAGACAACGTAGGCATTCCTGCTCTATTAGCCACTTCAGCGATACACCACCATCTGATCCGGAAAGGGTTGCGCACCGAATCCGGTCTGGTACTGGAAACAGGTGGCGCATTGGAAATACACCACTTTGCCACATTGGCTGGCTATGGTGCCGAGGCCGTCAACCCATACCTGGCCTTCGATACGATTCAGGCGTTGTTGCCCAATCTGCCAGAGTCACTGTCCTTCCCGGATGCTCAACATCGCTATATCAAAGCCATTGGCAAGGGTCTGAAGAAGGTGATGTCGAAGATGGGCATCTCAACCTATCAATCCTACTGTGGCGCGCAGATTTTTGACGCCATAGGGCTTTCCAGTCAGTTTGTGGATGACTTCTTCACCGGTACCACAACGACCATTGAAGGCGCTGGAATGAGTGAGGTCGCAGCTGAAGCCGTGAAGTGGCATGACAAGGCCTATGGCGATCAGCAGATCTATAAAAAGCATCTCGATGTGGGTGGGGATTATGCCTATCGACTGCGGGGTGAAGACCATAACTGGACACCTCAGACCATTGCCAATCTGCAGCATGCTGTGCGCAGTAATGATTGGAATACCTACCAGACTTTTGCCGATGCGGTTAACACTCAGAATGAGATCCTGCTGACACTGCGTGGGCTTTTTGAGTTCAAACGGGCTGATCAGCCATTGTCATTGGATGAAGTGGAACCTGCGAGTGAGATCGTAAAGCGTTTCGCAACTGGGGCGATGTCCTTTGGTTCAATCTCTTACGAAGCCCATTCAACGCTGGCCAAAGCGATGAATCAGATCGGTGGCAAGTCCAACACTGGTGAAGGTGGTGAGGAGCCTGAAAGGTTCAACCCGCTCCCGGACGGATCAAGAAATCCCGAGCGATCTGCGATCAAGCAGGTCGCCTCAGGACGTTTCGGCGTCACCACTGAATATCTGGTCAACGCCGATGATATTCAGATCAAGATGGCACAGGGTGCAAAGCCAGGGGAAGGTGGACAACTGCCTGGTCATAAAGTCAATCAGCAGATTGCCCGGGTGCGACACTCCACACCAGGCGTGGGTCTGATTTCACCACCGCCCCATCATGATATCTACTCAATCGAGGATCTGGCTCAGTTGATCCACGATCTGAAAAACGTCAATCCAAAAGCGCGTATATCAGTCAAGCTTGTCTCTGAGGTGGGTGTGGGTACCGTGGCAGCCGGGGTATCAAAGGCCCATGCAGATCACGTCACCATCTCTGGGTATGATGGTGGCACCGGGGCGAGTCCTCTCACATCGATCAAACATGCTGGCTCACCCTGGGAGATCGGTCTGGCAGAGACACATCAGACCCTGGTGTTGAACAGACTGCGCGGACGTATTGCAGTTCAGGCTGACGGCGGAATGAGAACAGGCCGGGATGTGGTGATTGCAGCGCTGTTAGGTGCTGATGAGATCGGATTTGCAACCGCACCACTGATCGCAGAAGGGTGTTTGATGATGCGCAAATGCCATCTCAATACCTGTCCTGTCGGTATTGCCACCCAAGACCCCGAATTGCGTAAACGTTTTACCGGTACGCCTGATCATGTGATCAATTACTTCTTCTTTGTAGCAGAAGAGGCTCGACGCCTGATGGCAGAGCTCGGCTTTAAGAGCTGGAATGAGATGGTCGGGCAGAGTGATCGCCTGGATATGCGTAAAGCGATCAACCACTGGAAGGCCAAAGGTCTCGATTACAGCCGTCTGCTGCAAAAACCTGAGGCAGCTGATGGAGTGGCTATTTTCAACAGCGAAACTCAGGATCATGGACTCGACAAAGCCATGGATCTGAAACTCATAGAGCTGGCCAAGCCGGCTCTGGAGTCAGCTGAGGCGGTGAAGATCGATATCGACATTCACAACTACAACCGTACATTCGGCGCCATGCTCTCTGGCCGGGTTGCTGAGAAATATGGTCTCGCCGGTTTGACTGACGACACTATCTATATCAAGGTCAAAGGGACCGCAGGCCAATCCTTCGGTGCCTGGCTGGCGAAAGGTATCACTGTCGAATTGGCCGGTGAAGGTAATGACTATGTCGGCAAGGGTCTCTCCGGGGGACGTTTGGTTATCTATCCACCAGAAGAGTCTGCTATCGGCAAAGCGGAAGAGAACATCATTGTGGGTAACACCGTGTTGTACGGTGCCATCAAAGGCGAGTGCTATTTCCGCGGTGTCGGAGGTGAACGTTTTGGTGTGCGTAACTCTGGTGCCACTGCGGTTATCGAAGGCGTGGGAGACCACGGCTGTGAATATATGACAGGTGGTGTCGTGGTTTGTCTGGGTTCAACCGGTCGAAACTTCGCAGCAGGTATGTCCGGGGGTATTGCCTATGTTCTCGACGAGGAGGGGGACTTCGGCGATCGTTGTAACCTTGCTCAGGTTGAACTGGAGCCGATAGAGGCAGAGGATCAGGCCCTGGAAGACCTGGATCACCAGGGTGGGGATCTGGAGACGCACGGCATGGTGGATCTGAGCCATGACATGACCCGTTACGATGATTTGCGTTTAAAACAGCTGGTTGAACGCCACTTGCACTACACCAACTCCGCAGTAGCGAAAAGGGTTCTGGATAACTGGGAAACCATGCTACCGAAGTTTGTGAAGGTCATGCCGGTTGAATATCGACGTGCATTGAAAGAGATGCAGGCAAAAAAGAGTGATGGCTCAGCAGCAAGCCATGGGGGTCGCTAATCATGGGTAAGCCAACAGGATTTAAAGAGATCGATCGTCAGGACCGGACCTATGCTCCGGTGGCAGACAGAGTCACACACTACAGTGAATTCGTTATTCCCTTGAGTGATGATAATGTCAGTCAACAGGGTGCGCGCTGCATGGATTGCGGGATCCCTTTCTGCCATCAGGGTTGCCCTGTCAACAACATCATCCCGGACTGGAACGATCTGGTCTATCGGGGTGATTGGCGAGCTGCAATCGACGTGCTGCACAGCACCAACAACTTTCCTGAATTCACCGGTCGCATCTGTCCCGCACCCTGCGAGGCATCCTGCACCCTGAATCTCGATGACAGCCCGGTAACGATCAAAACCATCGAGTTCAGCATTATCGAGAAGGCCTGGAATGAAGGATGGGTCAAGCCCCAGATTGCCGATCACAAGAGTGGCAAAAGGGTTGCTGTGGTCGGATCAGGCCCGGCGGGCATGGCAGCAGCTCAGCAACTTGCCAGAGCGGGTCATGCGGTCGTGCTGTATGAAAAGCAGAATCGTATCGGTGGATTGCTGCGTTACGGTATTCCCGATTTCAAGCTCGATAAAAAGATCATCGACCGCCGTATGGCTCAGATGCGAACAGAAGGTGTGGAATTCAAGACCAGCATCAACATTGGTGTCGATCTTCCAGGCAAGCAGTTGATCGATGATTTTGACGCCGTTGTGCTGACTGGCGGTTCCGAAAAGCCCCGCGATCTTTCGATTCCAGGCCGCGAGTTAAATGGTGTGCACTTTGCAATGGATTTCCTGCGCAGTAACAGCCATAAAGTACAGGGCGACCAGGTAGATGACTTTATCTCCGCTAACGGAAAACATGTCGTGGTAATCGGTGGTGGTGATACCGGATCAGATTGTATCGGTACATCACATCGACACGGCGCTGCATCAGTAACCCAGTTAGAGATACTGCCTCAACCTCCTGAAAAAGAGGAAAAGGGCACCACATGGCCTAACTGGCCCAATAAAATGCGCACCTCCAGCTCCCAGGAAGAGGGGTGTGATCGCATGTGGCAGGTGGCGACCAAGAACTTCATCGATGATGGCAACGGTAATCTGGCCGGGGTTCTCTGCGTAAAGGTTGAGTGGGAGAAAGATTCCGCTGGCAACTGGAAAATGACAGAAGTCGCCGGTTCCGAATTTGAACTCAAAGCTGGCCTGGTCACCCTGGCAATGGGATTTGTTCATCCCGTACATGAAGGCCTGCTGGAAGAGCTGGGCGTTGATCTGGATAACCGGGGTAACGTCAAGGCGGCCACCGAGGGAGGATCAGCCTACAAAACTTCCATCGATGGCGTTTACGCTGCAGGTGACATGCGTCGGGGTCAATCCCTGGTGGTATGGGCCATCCGTGAGGGCCGTCAATGCGCCCGCGCAGTGGACGAGTACCTGATGGGAACCACCGACCTGCCTTTGTGGTAATGCATAGTCTGCCCGGGTTATCTACCCGGGCATGCCGTCACTGATTTAACATCCCTGGGTTTTGATTGATGCGCTCATTTAAGGTGCGTTAGATCGCCCATTGTTCTGTTATTTCCTTCAATATCTCCTAGGGGCTGTCCAGTACACTAGATTCCGCAGTTGCCCCAGAAACCTTGCGTTAAAGCGTTAAATGTTCTAGAAAGGAACAACATCAGTTTCAGCACAATTGCAGGGATACTTCTCTTTATGGAAATAGAGAAACCGGTTGATCCATCCGAGGTGGCAGCGCTCGATGCTGATCGAATAGTCGGGGAGTCTGGTTACAACAAGAAATTTCCGATTCTAATCAGGGAAGTGTTTCCCCAAATAGTTTTTGGGGTCCTCCACTGCCTAATCAATCATCTTTTAAGTACTGGCAATCGTAGGGTGGCTCTTTTCAAGAGCCTGCTACCCGGTAGACAGGTGTGCCCAGTCAAAGTAACTTCTCCAGGGCAGCTTCAAGATGTGGCAGATCAACAATCGAAGGGCATCGACCTTTTGACGGAATTGCCAGCTATTATTATTGGTATCTCTCCCAGTGCGTTCAAGCCAGTCAGTAACACTCTTAGCGGAATGAGATCTGAGTCCTACATTGGGATGATCAGCCATAAAAGCTTCGATATGGCGTCGATACCAGGGGATAGACTTTGGGGGAATACGGAAACATTGATGTATCTTTGCACAATTTCGTCAAAATTAGCGATTTTAGGAAGATTCCATGAGTATTATAACTCTAAAGTCTGTTCTTCTATGCTTGAGAACATATTTAGTACATATGGCGTCATAAGACATTATATGTGCCGGCGTCATAAGTCATTCTGTGAGCCGTCCACATAATCCACTGTTATGCACAATAAGGAAGAGCATGTACTGGAAAGTATTCACTGAAGCGAACACTCCTGAAAAAGCAAAAAAGGTTTTAAAGCGTGTCGTCGATAAAATGGCAGTAACACACAGTAATGAAAGCGTAGAGCCTTACCATAAAGGTGGTTTCGTATGTACATTTGAAATAACATCAAATGCACAAAACTGGTCAGAAGTAGTTATTGAATCATTGTCCTTGGCGCAGAGGGTTGGCAGAGGTTGGGTTCTATATGGAAATATCGAAAATGAAATTGATGCTTGGTCTAATGAGTCTTCTGTATCAGGCGTACAAAACATACATTTGGTCGTAGAAAATGCATAACAATCAGCTGCACAGGAATCGCTCCCTTCGGTCGCTCTCCTGTGAGCTGGGGCGTTATGTTCAAGAATAAATATGAGAGGCCTTAAGTACATTCTGAAATGGCTAGCATTTGTAACTACACATCTAGTAGTAGGCGCTATCTGTTTGATCTCAAAATTAGGGTTAGGTAAACAATTATGCCGAGAATTCAAAGC
>JBEVWG010000036.1:0-222103 GCA_040506705.1 Candidatus Thiodiazotropha sp. 6PLUC1 | reverse complement strand
CAAGCTGCTTCATGCGATCGACGATCCACTGGCGTCGATGTTCATAGCTTTCACCGGTATGGGAATCCACACCGCAAAGAAAAGCGCGGCGTACACATCGGGAGACGCAGTGGTAGTAAGGGGTTTCTTCTAGAAGCACCAGGGCTTTCCTTGGCTTGGGCATCGTATCACTCCTTGATAGCTGATGAAGATTAAAAGAGTGCCAGACTGGATTATTTTTGGCAAATTATCAATGGGTGTCCAGATTGTTCTGGCGCATTTCCAAACTATTAGAAAAAAATCAGATTTTTTCTAAAGTACAAGTTAACATTGCCGAAAAGGTGTAAACAGCCTTTATTTATATTTCAGATCTGTATGTTTTTAAAATGGAATTTAATCATCAATTATTAATTCCATATTTTTATAACAACACTTATATTCTTACATTCATCATGTGTTGTTTGCACTGGAAGGAGTAATTGATGATTCACACTTGTAGCATCGCTCGATTCTTAATACGTGTTACCTCCCTGTGTATACTCTCTGCTACCGCAATCTCAGCGCCTTACTCCATCACGTACACTAGCACGATAAGTAATAGCGGCTATCCGGAAATTATTAATGGAGAGTCTTATACATTGACTTTCGTACTGGACAATGGCGGTACGACTGCGAACAGCCAAACCTGGAATATAACGGATCTACAATGCGCTCACTGGTCTATGAATGATGCCGGGAACGTACGTTTTGAGCACGACTTGTCGGGAGCGGGAGAGATCGCCGAGTTTTTAGGAGCTGTCGAGACAGACGCAGGTGGTGCCTTAATCGACAATTTCAGCCGTGTGATTGCCGATCCTGCAACGCCAGCTGCCTACACAGCGATTGGTTTCACACCACCCGATCCTATTGGCTGGTATGCAAATAGCAGCAACGGAATATTCTATTCTCCGACTTATGTAAATCACTTTGATGATCTTGCAGGTGGTGTTCTTATGGCGATTGGCAACTGGAGTAATCCTATACCTTATGCTGGAGTCGGCTGTGCTCTACCAGTGGTTGAACCAATGAGCGTACCCACGCTAACGGAGTGGGGCATGATCTTAATGACTGGCTTATTGGGCATTTGCGCCTTATTCGCTATTCGGAGGTGTTCCGATTAAAAAAGCATCCGATCGGATAGTTAAAATCTGACCAATAACACCCGTCTTCTATGGCATTGAAGATAACAGATAATGGTGTCACCCATCAGGATCAAGCTGTCTGTTGACAACCCTTGCTTCCGCTCCAGAATAATATCGGTACCATGCGCAGTCCAATGAAATAACAGATCTTGAGTCTCTATGTACCAACCTTCAGTGGCTCAACGCTGGGGTACATATTTTTAAACCCAGTTATGAATGAAAGAGCCGGACCAATCAAGTCGATTGGTTTCACCATCCTCTAAGCATGGCTCACCAGCACTTTCATGATCAACCAAAAACTAACGTTACGTCCAAACTAAACAAACCCCATACATATTCCTCCATTCATTCGAGCAAGCAAAACGGGATAGCCACCCCCTCTCGTCATAAATAATGGCGCTACCAGGGACTTGTTGAGTGAATAATGTACCTATCTTCAATTGTAAATAGGTACATTATTGGTATTTCTCAACATTAGATACACCGTCAGCCCAGCCCGCACTGATCTTTTCTATTTGGTATTTGAAAGAATGCGCAGGTGATAACTCTATAACTGCATCCAGAATAGGCGTTCATCAAAACTCCAGTTTGCGAAAAACCGCTTTAAGCGCATGACTTGCACCTACCAGACCTTTGAATCGACTTTCGAAATGCTGCAACATTTAGATTCTATACTTTGAATCGATTTGCAATCTCTCAAGAATCGGCAATTGAGTGCTAGGAAGCAGTGATTCACAAAAATCAGTTATCCGGTTCGTACCTCACTACATCCTACGTAATCAGCTTAGCGCATGTTACGAGTTGAATGGCATCAAGCCAAGCTACAGGATTGATATTGAAATGCTCTGGGATGGATGAAAAATTTAACAGGTATGACACCTGACTTATCCTCTCTGATGGCTCGCCCAATCAAATTAGTAAGTTCAAAATAATCGACTAGACTAAATTAGACGATTTTTTCTTTCTCTGGATGCACACCACCGGTAAAAGGGAATAGGTTTTCAGGTGCTGCGGTTTGTATTTCTGTAGGGTTACTCGTTTGACCGAGCTTATGATCGTACCTCATAGGATCTTGAGTTGAAGTAAAGTCGGAGCTTTCTGGCGTGTCTGCACTCCCTGCCCGTATGGGATTGAGATCAACATAGGTCATACAGGTCAAAAGCGCTGCCTCATCAAGTAGCTCCTTACTTTTAAACCTCCCTTTCAAATAAACGGCCTGAGCAGCAATCCTAATTTCTCGTGGTCGCGTAATGAGGTGTCTACCGAATACCTCAGCAGGGTCAGCATTGAGTGGCCATCTGACATTTGATTTTGATTAGGACGTAGGATGCGGTGAGGCACGAACCGCATCAATAACAGAATACAATGATTCATAAACATCAATGATGCGGTTCGCGCCTCATCTCAACCTACGTAATGAGCTTAGCTCACTTTACGAGTCACAACTTTTCATATTAAATAGCACAGGAACTCGAACTATGAACAATTACATCGTAACAACCCCCAACGAACGACCTTCACCACTCAATGTATTTGGAACTGATGTCACCGTACTGGCAGCAGCATCACAGATAGGTGGTTATGGGATAACACACCAACAGGGTGCAGAAGGAAGTGGCCCACCACCCCACAGTCATGGTTGGGACGAGGCATTTTTTGTATTGTCAGGCAAAATTACATTTCGATGTGGTGAGGAGACCTACTTATGCACACCTGGAACGTTAATCCATGTCCCTCGTAATACGACCCATGCATTCACCTATGGTACTGGCGGTGGGTCGATGCTGGAGATAACAAGTCGGGAAAGTCGATCGGCGGAAATGTTTACCGAAGTTGATGATGAGATTGATCCAATCAACCCTGACTTCGGAAAAGCACTGGAAATACTCGATCGAAATGGTGTTACGGTTGCGTAGTAGTAGGTATGCTAGTCTTGAATTCGAATTGACATAAGCCTATCAATAGAGTCGATCAGGACTACTCAAGGTTGCAGAGCTCGTTCCTTGTATACGGCTTTAGACATCTGAATCTTGTATAGGATAGTTCTCACTATGGAAGCGATGTGAATCTGAAGAAAAAAGCTTGGAAATATGCAACTGCTGCTGTTTTCGTTCTGATTATATTTAATCCGGAGATGATCGAACTTGCGCTGTTTATTGATGCGATTGGACTTGAAGTGTTCCTGATGCTGCTCGAAGTTCAGGTGTTAGCGATACTGGGTGCATTACTCAATAGCAAAGTCAGACCAGTCACTTCAACTTTAAAGCATTTCCTGGAAAAATCCTTTCGAGTCGATTCTTTAAAAAGGATAAAAGAAGACGCAGAGAGTCTATTTTTTTCTTTGCCGAGCGAAGCTGCACTCATGCACCTATTGGTGATTTCTGCAGTAATCCAATGTGTATTCGGTATGCGATCGTGAAAGATCTACACAAGTAGCTCTAATCATTGGTATTATGTGTAAATATCCAACAAAATACTTCCTCTACTTTACCCTAGAACTCAACCTCTATAGACCACTTCAACGTTGTGTCAGGCGTATTGCCATTTAAACCGACCAACAATCCCACGCCGACTGAGACGGATGACTCTTCTTCAGAAGAATCAGCTCCCAGGCCTCCGCTGTAATAGAAAACAGGACCGATGCGATGTTGATCGTGATCACCAAATAATTGTGCCTCTTCGCCCATACTACCTGTATTACCAATCCGATCCACCGTGCCATAGGCCTCCAGGGCGATCTGCCAATCCCGATTCAGGCTATAGCCAACTTGGGTTGCATAGGCAAAATCGACCTTCTCATCTTGTGGTTCATCTCCACCCAGGTGTTTCACCAGATAGAGATTGATTATGCTAGACCACTCTCCCCTATCAACCTGAAAGATCGAACCGACGAGTAGCAAGCTTGCCTCCTCATCCTCCAGAGGCTGTTCATATTCTGCCACCAGACCAAACCCAAAATCGTTCTCTTTGATGGGATCAACTACCCATATGACCTCCGCACCGATTTCAGACAACTCCAGGCCGCTAAATTCGTCAGCCTGCTCAGGGGTATCCGGTTCATCCAAACGTTCTTTTTCATATTCGATACCAATACGCGACTTCAATCGGTTGGTAATACCGAATTCGAGTTCGAGCGCATGTCGCTGCTTCGTTACACTGTTGTCGTCATACTGGATCTCCCCACTGTCATTTCTCAAATCACGTTCAGGGTTGCCAAACATATGTGCATTCTGGGATTGGAATTCGATCTCTCCTGGTGTGGCGCTGAGATGCTTGACTTCGAACTGGCCAATTGCTGGTCCGCAGAGAGCGACTGAGCCACTAGTCAACACACCGATCACAACAGAGATTACCCTAACAAGGATCTGCCTAAGATATTTCTGCAGGGTGGAATATGCGTAATTTGAGCTTTTATGCATCTATTTACTCTACAATGGTGGCACAGCTACACACTGTGTATATCAAGAATACGGAAAAACCAGAGCAGAGAAAAATATTTCTATCCTGGTGATCATTCCTCTCTGACCCACTTCAATCTACAGCTTCTTTAAATTATGGATATCTCTTTGGTTAACTACCATAACGGTCTGATGGTAGTCAGGTAAGAGCTGCTGTGTTGCCGGTGGTTGGGCGCTTTGTCAGGATTACCAGATGGATATTGTGTGATTGGTATCAAACCGAGATTACACGCTAAGCCGAACTCTTAAGCTCCATGAGCCAATATACGATTTAATCGCAACACACCTGAGGCTCAAATAAAAAGGGGGGATGGATCACTCCATCCCCCCTTCTCAATAAAGCTGCGCTCAGCACCGTGTGTTTAGACCACGGGGGCGCTGATCTTTAAGCGGCGATCTCTTCCTTAGACTCTTCTTTAGATTCCTTAGTCTCTTCTTGCGCAGCCTCCAGCTCCTTGAGGCTCTGTTCGAGTTTCTGCTTTTCCTTGCGCAAGGTGGAGAGGGCCTGTTCAGCTTTTTTACGGGCCTCAGACTCATCCATCTTCTGCTTTTTCAATCCCTTTAGCTTCTTTACAACGTTTTCAGGCGTGTCAGACAGGGTTGTACTGATCGTTTTGATCGCACGTTCCTTCTCCGCCAGTTGCTCTTTGATCTTTTTCAACTGCTGCCCGTGATTGGCGCGCTCTGAAACAAGCTGCTGCTGAAGTTGCTGCACATTCGCTTCTGCCTCGGCAAGAGCGGCTTCAACGCTTTTCAGGGATTTTTGGCTCTCTGCCAAATCCTGTTCCACTGCGGCGACAGCAAGCTTGGCCTGCTCCTGGGCGCGACTCTTTTCAAGCTCAGCATCAATGGCGCGCTTGATAGTCGATTCGAGTGCGAGCTTGAGCTCTTCCGGGGCGCAGTTTTTTTCCAGTTTCAAGGCATCAGTCGCTGCCATCATTAACATCTGCTTGCTAATCGCGAGATCTTTCCAGACTTTGAGTTGTAGCTCTGCTTCGTTATCAGTCACATGTTCTCCTGGGATATTTGAAGGCAATATAAATTCTATAGTGTAGGTTAACCCCGCATCTTAACATACCTTACAATAAATATCATTTTTATTAAGCAGATTAAGACATCCTGCCTCTATGCAAGTAGAGCAATATAGCTGGATGGGATCAAAACACTGATAAATAGAACAAAAGATCCACTATTTGATCTCTCCAGGCACCCCAAAACGAAGATAATTCAGCCCTCTCGAGGAACAGAAATCGAGTAGTTGAAGCCAAACTGCTTCAGCCGGCAGATAAAGGTGAGCTGAAATAGCTGTATATTAAAGACCAATTCCACTCATCAATAGATCAACGAAAGAGCTATTCAACAGACTGATAGATTATCGACAGATACGCCAGATATGCTTCAACGGTTTACAAAGCAGGTTGTAAATATCTGAGTAAGGTTTCAACAGATCGCGTGCCATCGAAAATAGTAGCAATCACTTTCACATGTACTATTTGTGCTGCCAAACGCCGCTAACTCCCTCTGACTCGGTAGATTATATGTTTAGCAGAATTGATAGATAAATTAGCATAACGCAGCAGAGGATGCGGGCCAGAAAAATCACAAACAAGAAAGTCTCTTATAGGAGGGTAGAGCAACCCCTCTCTCCCCCAACATCTCTCCCATCTGTATAGACCGGAGTCAAGGGAGAGAGGCTTGTAAACGACGTCCAAATTGCACACATGCGCGCTTGCCTCAGGGTTATTCGGAGTTAACGGAAAGCAGTGAAAAACAGTAGGAATTACTGGGTTTTTATCAATTACTGTCTAAATCGTTTCGTGTCGATTAACTCACCATCCCGACGTGTAGATTCTACCAGTAATTCAGTCTGTTTCTTGCGGATTAAGTATTAGATCATTCATTGACCCCGAGCACCTTCAGAGCCACTTTGACCAAAAATAGAGACTACACTGATAGGTAAGGCGTGCCTCGTGTGGGTCACAGATTAATCTCACGGGGAGGATATGGATGCCTGCGGAAACGGGAATGGGTTCCTGCACTTTTTAGAAGGAGTTGCTATCCCAAATCAAACCTGAAGGTTCTTAGATGAAGAAACCGCCGCATAACTCTCCTATATTCACACGATATGATCTTAATGTTGAGGATAGGCACCATCAGGGTGCACGAAAAGTCTCATCAGATCTCTTATTGCAGCGTGTGGCGGACAGCCTGGTAACCGGTGACGAGGATGAGACCTGCATGGCTGTATCTCAGGCACTGAACGCACACAAACCACTGGAGATCATTAACGAAAGTCTGATTCCTGGCATGCAGGAGGTTGGCAGACTCTGGGATCTTGGTAACTACTTCCTGCCCCAGGTGATCCTCTCATCTGATGCCATGATCGCTGGCATCACGCTCTGCGAAGAAGAGATGGGACACAGCATGGAGAGAAAGGCCAAGGTGGTTACCCACACTGCTGAGGGCGACATCCACGACATAGGCATGCAGATCGTCAACGCCCTGCTACGGGCTGGTGGATTCGATGTCATCAGCCTAGGGGCCGACGTACCGATTGAGGAGGTTGTCGACGCCTGCCGTATTCACAGACCGGTCATGCTGACCGGGACAGCACTGATGACCACCACCATGACTGCATTCCCTAGAATTGCCATGCGCTTGAAGGAGTCGGGACTGGATATTCCATTCGTCTGCGGTGGTGGCGCATTGAGTGAGGAGTTCGTAACCAGTTTCGAACTGGGCATCTGGGGCAGTGATGCTGCTCAGGCAGCAAGTATGGCCGAGGACGCCTTGAGTGGGCTCGACTGGCGGCAACTACGAGCCAAGTGGAACGGCTGATAAGGCAAGTTTAGAGGTAAGACAATGAAACTGACCGACTCAATGGCCTACAGCAATCCGCAGGAGATGATGTTCGGATTCGCGCAAAAGCCGGTGACAACAAGGCGCGGGCTTGTCATTGGCGGCGGTTCCGTCATCGCAGAGATCGTACCCCACCCCCGCCCCGGCAGTGAAAAGACGCTGCATACCCTGTTGCGGGAGTTCGAGCGCGCCAATGGTGATGCACTCGAGCGCTGCGTCGATATCGGCACTCCTAACCTGGTACTGGAAAATGAGCATGTTTTCCAGATGACCGATGATGCCCACTGGGGCAGGGAGATCGCTGCACTCTCTATTCGACAACTCGATGAGTTTGCGGAGCAGTATGGACTCAAGGCAGCCTACCGCGCCACCATCGCTGACTTGCGCAAACCTGACATGGTGAACATCCGGGACTCCGAACGTACCAGCAAGGTATTGGAGGCCTTCGATGCCTGCGCTGAATATGCGGATATCCTCTCCATTGAATCGATTGGCGGCAAGGAGATCTTCGACCACTGCATCATCCGCAACGATATTACCGGAATGCTCTTCGCCCAGGGGGTGCTCGGCAGCCGTGACATGGCCTGGCTGTGGCCCCAAATTGTCGAGATTGCCGATAAACATGGGTCGATAGCGGGCGGCGATACCGATTGCTCCCAGGCCAATACGGCAATGTTTATGGCTGGTGGTTTCACCGGCAAGGCTCTTTCCCACAGTCTGGCGGCACTCTCCCGTGCTATGGCCGTTGGCAACTCGCTGGTCGCCTACGAGTGTGGTGCCAGTGGGCCAGGCAAGGATTGCGCCTACGAGAACCCAATCATCAAGGCCATCACTGGCTTGCCGATGTCGATGGAAGGCAAGAGTTGCGCCTGCGCCCACTCCTCCCTCTGTGGCAATGTGATGGCAGCAGTATGTGACCTCTGGTCAAACGAGGCGGTGGAGTATCACCGCATGTTCGGCGGCAGCACATCTGCGGTGTTCAGTGAAATACTGAGCTACGATGTCGCTTCGATGAATACTGCCATTCAGCTGGGTTATCAGCGAGAGTATCAGGCCTGCATGGTCGCGTCGGATAGATATCGCAGTCTACAAGGCTTCATCCTCAGCCCTGACAACGCCTGGGCGATTGGTAAAGCGGTGGTCGACAACAACCAGAGCTACTACGCACGGACACTGGCGGCCGCCCTCACTTGTGGCGAGCTGATGCTCGCTGATCCGCAACTCTATTTCACCAGTTACGAAAAGGAGTCACTTGCTGGCTACATGACAGAACTGGAAAAGCTGCCTCAAGAGGAGGAGGATTTCATCGACCTGTGCCTGCACAAGTACGCTCAGGTAAAAGGCTTTCTACCACAAGCCTACGGTTTGTGAAGGCTTTTGTCTGTGAAGAGACGACTCGCCATCGCATTGGACTTGGGAACCAGCGGTTTCCGTGCTCAGGCACTCGATCTTGCGAGCAGTGAGGTGATCTCCACCGTTATCACCACCCGTCATCCGTTGCCTGGTGCCAACGTTATCGATCATCTCCACTTCGCTCTGGAGCTGGGTGTGGAGAGCGCCCGTGACCTGATGCTGCAGGCAATCAACCAACTGCTGCAAAGACTGCAGGTCAGCCTGGGTGATGTGGTACGTCTGGCCGTCTGCGGTAATCCTACCCAACTCTCCCTGCTACAGGGCATGGAGATACGTGACCTCGCCTATGCCGGCTCACGCAAGTTACACACCCTTGGGGTTACAGCGCCGGAGAGAACGGCTTCAGTCTACTCCGCAGCAGCGCTACCTGGCCTTGCACTCAGCAGCAATTGCGACATTCTCATCCCGCCGGCGATACATGATCAAGTCGGTGCCGATGCCCTGGCCCTGATTATCCAGAGCGGTATCCGGGATTGCAGCGAAACTTCGATCGCTATCGACTATGGCACCAATGCTGAGATGGCGCTTTTCCACCAGGGACATTTCTACACCGGCTCTGCTTCCGCTGGCCCCGCTCTGGAGGGCCAGCATATCAGTTGCGGCTCCCTGGCAATGCCGGGGACCATCACAGACCTTAAAATGGAGGGCCCCTACCACCGTTTGCAGGTATTGGACGAGGAGATGCTGCCGGCTACGGGAGCGTTGATCGATCTACGTCTGGCGGGGGAGCTTGTTGAGAGTAGCGACCGGGAAGCGATATCCATCACCGGAACAGGCGTCATCGCCGCGTTGGATCAAGCGTTGTCAGATGGCATCATCACCCCGCCAAACATCCACACCATAGATGGGCAACTGCACTTCGGCCACAAGATCTACCTCAATGAAACAGATCTGGGTGAAGCGGGAAAAGCGATCGGAGCAATACGTGCCGGTTATGTCACCCTAGCGCTCGAAGCGGGCATAGTGCCCTCAGAGATCCAAACGGCCTACCTCGCCGGCGCCTCCGGCACCTACGTCGACGCTCGCAAGTCAGGACGGCTGGGCCTGATTCCCCCCGCCGTGCATCGGGTGATGCAGGTGGGTAACACCTCTCTTGCTATGGCCCGGGAGCTGGCGTTGACTCCTTCCAGGCTGGATGAGATGTCCGATCTGGCCAGGGCTCTACGCCATAACCATACCCTGTTCGCCAAATCAAAGAGCTTTGCGAAACTTTTCCTGCTGAAGCTTTCACGCTGGACCGAAGGGATGCCGACGACGACCTATCGTGAGATGTTGCAGCGGTTTAACCTGCCCGATCTACCGCCAATGGACTCGATAGCAGAGATTGTGCAGACCGTGCAACGGGACATCGATGTGACGGGTAAACATGGCCTGAAAACTTTGCATTCCATTGGCAAAACAGTCGAACTGCAACTGCAGGGTTGTCATAGCTGCCTCAAATGCATACAGACCTGCCCGACTCAAGCGATTACTATCGATACCACTTCTCAGCCCGCCACCATCTCCATGGCGCATGCACTCTGCAATGGTGTTGCCTGTAGACGCTGCGAACCGGTATGCGAACCAAAGGTGTTCCATTTAAACGCCTTCTTCAACCCAGCGCGGGTCGCTGTCAGCGAGGAGGCTTGAGCAATGGCAGTACTCGGCATTATCACCTGCGAAATCCTTGAACTGGAGTTTGCCCAGCTATTGACTGATGACAGCGATGTCGGGTGCATCAATGTGCTGCAAGACAGCCACTCGGCACGCCTGATTGAACTGCTCAAGGCGCGTGGCCTGTCAAACCTCCGCTGTCTGCCGCATCCCCATGCATTCACCTCCGAACCGGGCGAGTCGCTGGAATTACTGATACGTGTGCTGGCACTGGGGTTACACCGTAATCGAAGGGTACTGCGCCACGCCCTTAACAGATCGGCACAAGCTCTGGCTCCACACATCGACGCCCTGTTGCTCGGCTACGGCCAGTGTGGCGGGGCAGTCGATGATGCCAGAAGCCTTTTAGATCTGGATATCCCCCTCTTCCAACCCATGGACGGTGATCGCCCGATGGACGACTGTGTTGCACTCTGCCTGGGAGGGCGCGAGCGATATTACGATGAGCAGCGCAAAATCGCTGGCACCTACTTCCTCACCCCGGGCTGGTCGAATCACTGGCGACAAATGATGGATAGCCATAGTGGCGAAGTATCACAGCCGGGGTTAAAACGACTACTTGCTGACTACGAACGGGGACTGCTGCTGCAATCTCCCGCCCTACCCAACGACGAACTGCAACAGCACGGTAACGAGTTCAGCCGCATGACTGGACTTCGACTGGAGACCGAGTGCGGAACCATGAAACCGCTGACAATGGCCTGGGATGCCGCCAAAACTGCCGTTAGATCGATGTCGGCTGAGCCCGCTTCTGGAGGCATGGGATGAAGATGACAGAGCTGACACAACGGGAGTTGGATACGCTCCCTACTCTGCATGAGGGCCAGAACTTTCGTCTGCGTATAAAAGCTGAGAGTGGTAAAGGACGAACCTTAATCATCAAGTCCTTGAAATCCGACGCAGGAGCGAGGTCTGAGGAGAGACTCGTCAATGAGTATCTGCAGACCGCCGACCTCCATCTACCCGGTATCCGCCATCCCCAGGGACAGCTGTTGGTAGCTGGGCGCCCTGCCCTCGCGCTGGATTATATCGAGGGTAAAGTGCTGAGTGATAGCCATGTCAGGCACCGACACCCCTTGTTGGAAAACCTGGAAGTAGCGATTGCCCTGACAACAGTGCTTGAGAGATTACACCAACAGCAGCTGATACACCGTAACCTGGCCAGCGACCATATCATCGTATCGCTGTCGCCACTAAAAGTTACCTTGATCGGTTTCGGCGATGCAATAATCGAGAATGAGCATGAAATCCTGACAGAGGCCGACCTCTCATCAAGTATGCTGGCCTACATCTCTCCGGAACAGACCGGCCGGATCAACAGGCAGGTGGATCATCGTACCGACCTCTACTCTCTCGGCGCTGTGCTCTATGAAGTGTTTACCGGAAAAGCGCCGTTCGAGGCTGAAGATGCAGCCGATCAGATCTATTCGCACTTGGCCCGGAACCCTCTGGCTCCAGAGGTATTGAACAGTGGCGTGCCAGAAGCCATCTCCAACCTCATTCTACGCCTTTTAGCGAAGAATCCTGATCAACGCTATCAGTCGGCCTACGGAGTAGAGGTCGACTTGAAAGAGATACGACAGCAACTGCAGCAGGCAGGACGGATCGGGGATATTACCCTCGGTATCGAAGATTACAGCAGCAGCTTCCAGTTGCCAGAGCAGATCTATGGCCGCGAGGAGGAGCTGAAAACACTTCAAACGGCCGTCAGCAGAACCAGCGATGGCAGCGGTAGCCTGGTACTGATCTCCGGCCGAGCAGGAATTGGCAAGACCGCGTTAGTGGAAGCCCTGCGGCCATTCAGCGTGGATCAAGAAGCCTATTTCATTGTCGGCTCCTGTGAAAGCTCACAGCGTCATCTGCCTTACGTGGGTTTACGCCAGGCGTTTGATGAATGGATCGACCTGATCCTTACCGGCAGCACGATGCAACTGGCACAGTGGAAAGATAAGCTCTTGAAAGTGAGCGGTGGCAATATTGACAGACTGCTCGACATACTGCCCCGGCTCAAGCTGATCATAAGCACCCAACCCTCTGCACCGGAGGTCGACCCCTCTCTCGTGCAGCCCCGCTTCCATCACCTGCTTCGCAGCTTTGTTCTCGCCTCTGCCCAGCAGGAACATCCATTGATTCTATTCCTCGACAATCTGCAGTGGGCCGATCACGCGACGCTGGAGCTGCTGGGTCAACTGCTTCCAGGGATCGACAGCCTGCCCATTGTCTTCATTGCAGCCTATCGGGACGATGAAGTGGGAAAGGGACACCCGCTCGCCGCACTGTTCGACAACCTTACAGCGAAAGTAAAAAAGGCCAACCCCATAAGCCTGAAACCCCTCACCCTCGATAGCATCAATCATCTCATCGCCGATGCCCTTAAAGCCGACGCTGCAGATACCATTTCTTTAGCACAACTGGTGTTAGAGAAGAGCAGTGGCAACCCGCTGTTCATTAGACAATTCCTACAGTCGTTACATGAAAATGGTCAACTTGTCTTCGAGGCAGATCGACACCACTGGAGCTGGGACAACGAATCAGTGCGACAGCAGGTTATCATCAGCAGTGCTGCTGAGATTATGGCCGAGAGTATCGGAAAACTGCCCGAGGATACCCGATCAACTCTTGCCTTGGCGGCCTGTTTCGATAGCCACTTTCTCGCCCGATCACTTGCTTCGCTGGCTGAGATATCTGAAGCGGAGTTGGCCGAACGACTGCAACCGGCAGTTGAGGCAGGACTACTTCAAATCACTGAATCGGTGTCTGTGCCTAATGGCGATTCTGCTAGCGAATCTGAAGCTCTCTTTGGTTTTACCCATGACCGGGTACATCAGGCGGCCTATGCACAGCTACCTTTAAAACAAAGACGCCTCAACCATTTACGCATTGGGCGGCTGCTGCTGAATGAAACACCGAACAACAGGCTTGAGGATTTTGTATTCGAGATCACTGATCAGTTTAACGAAGGCTTCCAACACCTGAAGGACGAGCATGAGCGACGTCGCTTGGTTGACTTGAACCTGATGGCAGGTCGCAAGGCCAGACGGGAGGCCGCCTATCAGGCATCCATCCGCTACTTGAGTATGGGCATCGGCCTGCTGTCGTCGAATCGCTGGGAAGACCCGGAAGAGCCAGCGCTTGAACTGTTCATCGATGCTATCGAGGCAGAATACCTGAGTGCCAATTTCGAACGCGCCGCACTATTGTCGAAAGAGGTACTTAAACATACCAGCGATCTGTTTACACGCCAACGGGTCTATGAGCTGAGCATCCTCTTCCTCACTGCACAAAACCAGAATCACTCTGCCATCGATACCGGATTAACCGCACTCGGGGAACTTGGTATCTCCCTGACGCAGTCACCCTCCGACAAAGAGTGCCAACAGCTGGCAGCACTAACCAGCCGGGTCGAATCGCTTGCCCATCTGCCGGTAATGAATAACTCGCGCCACCTTGCCTCATTACGCATCATGATGCATCTCGCTGTACCGGCACTACGAATCAATCCCAACCTGTTGCAGACCCTGATCGGCAAAATGGTTTTACTCTCAGCGGAACATGGCAATTCACCCATAGCGGCATTCGCCTATGGTTGGTACGGCGCATTGCTCTGCGGCAACTCTAGCGACATCGAAACCGGCTACCGTTTCGGTCGACTCTCTCTGGAGATTCTGCAGCTGTTTCCGGCAGCGGAGCTGAGAACACGGGTCAGCCTGCTTTTCAATGCCTACGTGCGCCATTGGAAAGAGCCAATTCAGAAGAGCATTTCCCAGCTACAGATAACATTTCAACAGGGCATGGAGGCTGGTGACCTGGAATATACCAGCCTGCGTGCGATTCACCACTGCGGTTATCTTCTCTACACCGGTGAATCACTGGGAGTCGTCCACAACAGACTGCTTGAATTTCAGCAGACTGTAGAGCAGTGGCGCCTGCCGTTTCAGGGACTGATGTTGCGCATCTGGTTACAGACCACGGCCAATCTCAGTGGCAGCGGTAAAAACCCCACCAATCTGAGCGGTGATTTTTTTGATGAAACGAACCTGCTTCCAGCACCGACCGGAGAGAATAACAATCTGCTTGTTTTTGCAATGCTCTGCAGCCGTACCCTGCTTCAATACCTCTTCGGTGACTTCTCCGCTGCAGTAGCAACAGGCCAGGAGGCAGAGAAGTACTCCAAATCTGCGCTAGGCCTCTACTATCGGGTGAGTCACTGCTACCACTACGCCCTGGCTCTACTGGCGCTACATGAAACGGTGGACGACAACAGACGCGCAGAGTGTCTGGAGATTGCCACCCCGCTTATCGACCAACTGCGTCGCTGGGCTGCACTGTCAGAAAGCAACTTCTCACACTACCTGGCCCTGGTCGAGGCCGAACAGGCACGCGCCATGGGCAACAACGGCCGAGCGATGGAACTCTACAGCCTGGCCGGACGTTTGGCGCAAGAGAATGGCCGATCGTTGGATATCGCACTAGTAAGCGAGCGGGAGGCAGCCTTCTACAGAGCCCTAGGCCGCGAGGACTTTGCGGGACTTGCACTACGTAAGGCAGTAGAAAGTTATCGTTCCTGGGGCGCACTGCGCAAGGTAGAGGCACTTGAACACCGCATCAAGCCCCAGATCAGTCACGAATCATCAATGTTGGATATGAGTGCAGTTCTAAAGGCGTCTCACATGCTCTCCCAGGAGGTACATCTGCAGAAGTTACTGGAAAGGCTGATGCGTATCGTGATCGAGAATGCAGGCGCCGAACAGGGCCTGCTGATTCAGAGTAGTGCCTCAGGACTGATCATCCAGGCCCGAGGCGATACCCACAATGTGGAGACCATGCAAGCGGTAGCCGTGGAGAAGAGCAGCGAAGTGCCGCTCTCAGTGATCAACTTCGTTGCAAGAACTCAAAACGAGGTG
This sequence comes from Candidatus Thiodiazotropha sp. 6PLUC1, assembly GCA_040506705.1. Taxonomy (GTDB): domain Bacteria; phylum Pseudomonadota; class Gammaproteobacteria; order Chromatiales; family Chromatiaceae; genus Thiodiazotropha. The sequence goes on along the minus strand of JBEVWG010000036.1, from coordinate 206,656 downwards.
GTGCTCGGTAATGCACATCGGGATCTCATGTTTGGTAGCGACAGTTATATTGCCGAGCATCAGACACGTTCACTGCTATGTTTGCCGATCGTCTACCAGGGAAAACTCTCCGGCCTGCTCTATCTCGAAAACAACCTCTCCAGCGATGTATTCACTTTAAATCACCTGGAACTGCTCAAGGCCCTGGCATCCCAGGCGGCAATCTCAATTGAGAACGCCACCCTCTACGCAGAGTTAGAAAACAAGATTGCAGAGCTGAGAGAGAGTGAACAGAAATTCCGCGTGATCTTCGATGAGACATTTCAGTTCATTGGCGTGATTGACGTCAATGGCAAACTGCTGCAAGCCAATCGCACTTCCTTGCAATTTGCTGGCATCAAGAGTGAGCAGGTGGTCGGCAAGGACTTCTGGGATACCCCCTGGTGGACACATTCCACTCAGTTACAGAAGAAATTGAAGCGTGCTGTGCAGCAGGCGGCGAAAGGTAATCTGGTACGCTTCGAGGCCACGCACACCTCACCAGACGGTCAGCCCACCTATGTGGACTTTTCTGTCAAGCCCGTGATCGACGACGAAGGCAAGGTCGTGTTGTTGATACCTGAGGGGCGCGACATCACCGAGCGCAAAAAGGCAGAAGACGAGTTGATGCGTTACAAGGAACACTTGGAGGTCACGGTAGAGCAACGTACAGAAGAGCTACGTCTGGCCCGAGATGAGGCTGAATCTGCCAATACCGCTAAGAGTACCTTCCTCGCAAATATGAGCCATGAACTGCGAACCCCGCTGAATGCTATCCTGGGTTTTTCTCACATGATGCAGCGGGATAAAAACCTGAGCAAAGATCAACACGAAACCCTCAATATCATTAACAATAGCGGTGAACACCTACTTAAACTGATCAACGATGTACTTGAGATCGCCAAAATCGAGGCTGGCAAGTTACAACTGGATATAGCCACCTTCGATCTGCACATCCTGGTGCGAGAGGTCAGTGACATGATGGGTCTCAGAGCGCAACAGAAGGGGCTCCAACTAGCACTCGACCAGTCATCGGATTTCCCACGCTACATCAAGGGTGACGAAGCCAGACTGCGGCAGATCCTGGTCAACCTGGTAAGCAATGCGGTCAAATTCACCGATGACGGAGGGGTGACAATTCGTCTGGGCATCAAAGACAACAACCATCGTCATCTGATCATTGAGGTTAAAGATACCGGCCCAGGTATCAGTAAAGCAGACCAGGAGAAGCTGTTCGAACCCTTCGAACAGTTGCACGAAGGAAAAATGCAAATAGGAACCGGGCTGGGCCTCTCAATAGTGCAACACACTATAAAACTGATGCAGGGTGAGATCACCATCGAGAGCGACCTTGGCAAAGGTAGCTTATTCCACGTAGAGCTACCTTTAACTGCAGCTGAAGAGACTGAAATCGTGCAACTGGACGACAAGAGCCAGGGTGAAGTCATCGGCTTGGCGGCGGGAGAACCCAGCTACCGCATCCTGATCGCCGAGGATCAGCGTGATAACCAATTGCTGCTGGTCAAGCTGATGCGCAACATCAACATGAAGGTGAAGGTAGCCAACAATGGCGAAGAGTGTGTCGAGATCTTCAAGCAGTGGAAGCCCGACCTGATCTGGATGGACCGTCGTATGCCGGTGATGGATGGTGTCGAAGCTACCCGGCGTATACGACACATGCGTGATGGCAAGCAGGTAAGAATCGTCGCTGTAACCGCTTCAGCCTTTAAGGAACAAGAACCCGAATTAATCGATGCCGGCATCGATGACTATATTCGCAAGCCTTTCCTCATCAAAGATATTTACGAAAGTCTGGCGCAGCAATTGGGTCTCAAATTCATATATCGTAAGGAGAACAAAAAAGATAGGGAGTCGCAGAAAATATTGACACCGCAACTCTTGCACGCAATTAGTGAAGATCAACGCGAAGCCCTCCGTCTCGCAGTGGTATCACTGGACAGCGATAGCATTAATGCCATCATCAGCCGAATAGCTGCTACAGAATCCGAATTGGGACAGGTTCTTTCGCGCTTAGCCAATGAGTTCGACTACCCAACGATATTAAGCTCGATTGAAGCGCTATCGGAGAAGGAGTGAACAATGAGCAAGACTAACTCAGACTACATCCTCGCTGTCGACGATACCCCCGCCTCCCTGCGCTTGCTTACCGAAATATTAACTGCTGAAGGTTATATGGTTCGCTCGGCAATCAATGGAGAGCTTGCACTACACGCAGCCATCGCCCAACCACCAAAACTCATACTATTAGACGTCAACATGCCAGGAATGGATGGCTTTGAAGTCTGTCAGCATCTTAAGCAGGAGCCCAGCCTGCGAGAGGTTCCGGTAATATTTGTCAGTGCTCTCTCAGAGATGCCAGATAAACTGAAAGGCTTTGAAATCGGTGGCGTTGACTATGTCACCAAACCCTTCCAACGGGAAGAGTTACTGGCCAGGGTACAAACGCATCTACAGCTTTATAAACTAACTCATCATTTAGAGGAGATGGTAGTTGAGCGGACCCGCTCACTCATGGAGAGTAAAGAGCAGCTGAAAGAGACCCTACTTAAATCTGTCTCCGCCGTCGCTGCTATGGTCGAGTTGCGTGACCCCTACACCGCAGGCCATCAACAACGGGTAGCAAAAATAGCAAATGCTATTGCCACCGATCTTGGTCTTGCAGAAACACAGATCGAAGGGATCAACCTGGCATCGGTCGTGCACGATGTCGGCAAGATCAGTATACCCAGTGAAATTCTCAGTAAACCTGGACAACTCAGCGATCCGGAATTCGCCCTGATCAAGCAACATCCTGAGATGGGTTATGAGATCCTCAAGGAGATCGAGTTTCCATGGCCCATCGCTGAGACCGTACGACAACACCACGAGCGCCTGGACGGTTCCGGTTATCCGCATGGCCTGAAGGAGGGGAATATACTACTGGAGGCACGCATCCTGATGGTTGCCGATATCATTGAAGCCATGGCTTCTCACAGACCCTATCGCGCTGGTCTCGGTATGGATAAGGCACTGTCAGAGATTGAACGAAACCATCACACCTGCTTAGACAGCGAAGTGGTCGAGGCAGCATTAAGGCTTTTTCGGGAAAAGGGCTTCACCTTAGAGAAGTAAAATCACCGTTGTTTTCAACGAGGATTGCAAGACTTTTACAATATTGTGTAGCCTTACACTCTACTGTTCAGACAATAGACAAATCTGACTTACCTTTCTCCCGCTCAACATCCTCAGTTGTCCTAACACAATTTTTACCACACCTTTTAGCCAGGTAGAGGGCAGTGTCCGCATCATCGAATAACCCAAGCAGGGTTTGGCCCAGTCGGTACTCCGCCAATCCGATACTGATGGTTACTTTTTCTTTGATCTTTGGATGGTCATGACTTGAATCATGGATTGTTCTTCTTATCTTCTCGGCAATGTAAACCGAGTCGCTCAAAGATGATTTGTCAATCAGGATTGCAAACTCCTCTCCTCCCCATCGCGCTACTGTGTCGATATTTCTGATCTGGGTTTGCACTAGATCTGCAATCTGTTTCAGAATCTCGTCGCCGTACAGATGTCCATAACGGTCATTCATCACTTTAAAATCATCGATATCCACCAGCGCAAGGCAGAAGGATTGATTTACCCGTTGTGACCGGTTCACCTCGCTGTTGAAGTTCTCTTCCAGGCCTCGCCGGTTAAGCAGCCCGGTCAATTGATCTGTACGACTGATATTCAGAATCTGCTTAGTCAGATCATTTAAAAATTCAGCAGCCTTGGCACGGGAAAACTCCAGGCTCCAGACCAAGGCAACCAATGCAATCAATGTGGCGATAAAGCGCAATTTAAATGTCTCGGAATATTCTGGCGCAAGCCCATAGTTGTCACCAAATACTAAAAGTACTGAGAGCGCGGCAATCACAAACATGGACAAAAAGTAACCATGCAAGTGTCCCAGCAGGGAGATGATGATCACCAGGATGGGATAGGTCCAAAGGGGGCCGGTTGTCTCAACACCGCCACTGAGGATCAGGTAGATTACCAACACAAGCAGTACCGAACTGTATAGCCATGCGGCAATCTTGTGGTTCGCGGTTTTCAAGACAAAGATGTTGATACCGACAGCCAGGGTGAGGCAACCGAATAGAAAATAGGCGGCCTCATGGCGCTGGCTAAAATAGCTGGTCAGAGAAAAGGCTACCAGGAAAAACGCGCCAATTAAAAAGATCAGGTTGTATTGAATTCGCCTTCGCTCAGCCTCAATCGAGTTGAAATCACTCAAGATCTTGCGCGGTTGTTTGAATAGGGAATTCATTACAGTAATTGTAGTACAATTAGCAACCAATTCCACTGTTCAAACCACTGAAATACCAAGCATTTCAGTCATTTACTTCTTGCATAAATCGTACTTTCAAAAGAGTGGATTTCAGTCGGGTTAATTGTCGTTGGTTTCTCTTACCGATAGAGATTTGTGCGATGAAAATGCATAACGGGACAGAGGATGAAAGTCAGAAAAATCACAAGTCAAAAGTGTGTCTGATAGGTGGGTAGAGTAGCGTGCAACTGGGAGATCGTATATGTGCAATCGGGAGATCATTTACTCCCCTCTCCCCTTGCGGGAGAGGGGTCGGGGGAGAGGGGGGAGCATTCATCAACTGCATCAACAATCAACAATCAACAAATCAAGGATTGATGGGGTAGTAAGATATAGGCATCGATTCCTCAGAAATCCACTCTGCTTTTCTTGATCCCACTATCGCCAGAAAAGGGAAGCGGCCTACTGATCAGGTTATTTTCGTTTCAGTCTCGCATGATGCAGTAGTGCTCTGCTATCAATTGGGCGAAACAGAAACCGCTCCTACTCCTTGAGCTTTATTTTCAACTCGCCCTCTTCAACCCGAATATCCTCCACCCCTTCAGCAAAGCCTGCCCAGAAGCCCTGCTGATCGCCAAATTCACTGACCAGGTCGATATTTTTAAGACCTCCCAGCCAGGCGTTGGGGATAGGTATGCCCATAATGCTGACCCCTTTTAAAATCACTATCGGTTTGGCATCTCGAAATGCCATCTCCACCCCGGCGGAGATACGCAGGGTCTTTCCACCAAGGATTGGAAAGTCCTGATCAACAGGCACCAGCACTCTGGCACTAACGAGGTCATCACCCAGGTCGATGGCAAGCTTTTTAGCCATATCCTGATTGTTTGCCACCATCGCGTTGAGTTCTCTCTCACTGAAAAAAACCTCTCTCTTGGCACCTTTTTCGCTATACCGCTCTGCTCTCAGCCACTCTTCGTCGCTCTCCTTTGGTTGGGATTGCTGACTCGATTCTGTGGCAGGAGTTGGTTGGTAGCCGAGCTGTTTTAGTTTGCCATTCAACACCTGTTGTTCGGTATGGCTGAGCTGAACCGGAGTAAAGTCCTTGGCGTAGATGTAGGTGCGCACCACCCAATAGGTAACAGCTGCGGTGAGCAACACGGTTGCGAGAACGATCCACAGGATATGGATACCGCGAAGGCCCCGCTTGGGTGCCGATTGCTCTAATTGCTCTGTATCTGCTGTCATCATGGCTACTCGAGGCGTTTGAATAAATTGAGGCTAGGATTATATGCCTTATCGAGAACGAGAAATGTTTAATTTTGTGGCGGGCAAAGCCCTAAGGCGTGTGGAGTGCCGGCTTCATGGTAAGCTCACTATTAACCTGGCAAGCATCTTGAACGATATTATCATCCTTGAAAGGGCACTCTCCATGCAAATTGAATTTTACGGCGCAACCAGCGGAATAACCGGTTCTTGTCATATTCTCAGAGCCAATAACGAGACCGTGTTACTCGATTGCGGTTTGATCCAGGGACGCAGGCAGGAGATGGAGAAAAACCGCCGTCCTTTTCCCTTCTCACCCGACGAGATCAGCGCAGTGGTCCTCAGCCACGGTCATATCGACCACTCAGGACGAATCCCGCTGCTGGTGAAACAGGGCTATCAAGGCCCGATCTATGCACAGAACGCGACTATGGAACTGTGCGATATCATGCTGCAAGACTCCGCCTTTCTACAGGAGAAGGATGCGCTGTATGAGAATAAGTGGAGAAAGCGTAAGAGAAAACCTCTCATTGAGCCACTCTACACTGTTGCCGACGCCCGGGAAGCCCTGAATAACATTGTCGGCCTGAAGTATCGGGAGAAACAGGAGATCCTGCCCGGTATATCGATACGCTTTCAGGATGCAGGACATATTCTGGGCTCTTCCAGCGTCGAAGTCTGGCTGAATGAAAACGGTAAACAGCAGAAGATTGTATTCAGTGGTGATTTAGGTCAGTACGACACCCCCATTCTGAACGATCCTGCGGTGATCGATGAAGCGAACCATGTAATTGTTGAGAGCACCTACGGTAACCGTCGCCATCGGGATCGCCAGGCCACCATAGAGGAGATCGGAGAGATCATCCGAGAAGCGGCCCATGAGAAAGGCAACTTGTTGATACCTGCATTCTCCATCGGTCGCAGCCAGGAGATTCTCTACTACCTGGGAAAATACTACGATGAGTGGGAACTGGGACGTTGGCAGGTATTTCTCGACAGCCCGATGGCAATCAGGGCGAGCAAAGTCTATTGGGACTACCCTCACTTGTATGACGAGGAGGCGACGAAGCTGCGTAAAAAAATCCATGAGATGCCCCACCTGCAGAATCTCAAACTGACCGCGTCACCCGAGGAGTCTATGGCTATCAACCGCATCAAGAGTGGAGCGATTATCATCTCTGCCAGCGGTATGCTCACCGGTGGCAGGATCGTGCATCACCTTAAGCATAATATCTCTCGTTCCGGCTCACATATTCTGATCGTGGGCTATCAAGCCAACGGTACTCCGGGACGTGCTCTGGTGGATGGGAAACCCACAGTAAAAATCCATGGTGACGAGTATCGGGTTAAGGCAAAGATTCACACGGTAGGTGGTCTCTCAGCCCACGGGGATGTGGATGATCTGAGCCGTTGGTTGGGCAGCTTCAGTGAAAGCTCTCCCCATGTGCATGTGGTACACGGAGAACCTGAGTCTAAAAAAGATTTGCGGGATTTGCTGGAGTCTTCTTTGGGATTCAAAGCATCAGTGCCTGATGAGGGGGATATCCTGCAACTTTAAGTGCAAACCCTACCACTGATAAATTATGTTTAAATTCTAAAACCACTTGAAGACATACCATATTCTTCATAATTTGGGTATGAACAACAGGGTATGTGTATCTGAGAACCGATATGCAGAAGGAGAGCTGTAGCAATTAAGGAGAAGATGCTGTGAGAAAAGTCATTCCATGCCTGTTTCTGATTCTGTTTACTTCAAGGTTAAGTATGTTCAAAGTTGCAGCAGCACTCACACTTCTTTTTTATTCAGGAGCCATCTTCGCAGAACCACCATCTGACACAGAAAATATTTATAAGGTGATGCAGGGTATTGGTATTAAATACATTATCAGTAATGACAGAAAGCTGCCAAAGAGTGACAGGAGTGCTTGGCAACTAAGCCTGGCAGATTATGTAGACTTCGATTCAGTTAACGAGGGTATGAGAGTTAATGTAAGAGAGGCGATTGACAGGCTCAGTGATGTCGAAATCGATCAAGCGACATCAACAGCTCTCGAGGATAAAGCTGTTCTATTTTTAGTCCCTAAAAAGCTATCAGGCTTTATGCGAGTCTACTTACAAAAGATGGATGGCGTTTTGATTCATCCTAAATGCTCTGATAGTAGAAAGCCAAAAGAGGCTAAGGCTTTTTTACTGTGCGAAGATAAAGTATCAAGTAACGAAACTGTAATTAGATTTCTGCATGTTTCTGGAGAGAAGAATGCTTTAATATTTATAAAATCAGATCGATGGCGTCTCTCCAGAATTGACACTGAGCTATCGGAAAAAACATTGAATCTTTTAGCTCGATGGAAGTAAGCACCTCCAAAAGGGCGACCTAACTACCCCCTGTTCCTCTCCAATAGTCACCATCCAACGCGTGTAAACAGCGCCTTATTAGGTTTAATATGCTATTCGTTCCCGTATATCATGAATAACAGAATATTCTAATTGACTTATAAATAAACCTTATCTAATGTATGTGAATCTGAGTTGAACAGTCCGTATATGCATGAATCATGCATCACCTATGAGCGTTGAATTCTCCACCCACCAAGCATTGACTTGAGCACACTATGAAGTACCTGAATCTACTCCTTACCATCACCTTGTCGACCCTTTCATCCCTGGCACTATGCGAACAGACGGTGATAGACACCCCCATGGCCGCCACAACCTTAAAGCTTGATGACCGATATGCCAGTGTCTTTTACACTGCGGATAAAGATGTTTTCAAAGTGGTGGTTGCGTTCTCTACCGGCAGTGACGATAACGAACAGTTGATAAGACAGTCCTTTCAACTTGCTGACAGGCAATCCTACAATCTCTCTATTGGTGGTTATGGGATAAACGAGCAAGCATCCACTATTAACCTGAAAAGAAAGGGTGGGCGTATTTTCGCTGAGATAGTGAGCTGCAAATCAAGAGACAAGATGGTGAACTGTATCTGATCCTGTAAGTAATTTTTAAGTGGCCTGCTTGAATCTTTTGCCGTCCTGCCAGGCGTTTAAGATCATCCTCTTTATTCTACGGAGTTGTGTTTGAGAGAGAGTATTAACCCGGCGACTAAGTATGTCGTCTTCAGGGTTTCAAGCCTGCCCTTGATCAAGGCGCACCCAAGGGCACTTCCTTCGGGGCGCGGCTCGCAGGCAATGGTTGTCCCCTTGTCAAGAGCCGCAACACCGAGCAAGGGCAAGCTTGAAACCCCTAACAATATGATTTTTAAAAGACAGGCTTTGTGACTCCCAGTACCTTCATTCGGTACGCCAGGGTTGAGGGCTTAACACCCAGCAGATCAGCTGCACCATCAGGGCCCCATACCCGACCACCGGTGTGACCCAGGGCCGCAATCAGATTGACCTTTTCCAGTTCACGCATCTCAGCATCTGTCACGAACTCAGCCGCTTCACCCTGAGGGGGGCTGGCTAGATTCTCTGGATGACTTTTACTCTCATCCGGTAGCGCCAGATCAAGCCGTGCGCGATTCCCCGTACTGAGGATAACAGCCCGTTCGATTACATTTCTCAGCTCCCGGATATTCCCTGGCCAGCTGTGCTGTATCAGCTGCTTAACCTGCCGTTTCGAGAGACGCATAGGATCTCGCCCAAGATCTTTGCAGGTTCTCTCAAGAAAGTGTTCTGCCAGGGGGGCAATGTCCTGGGTTCGATCACGCAGTGGCGGCACTATGATCGGAAAGACACCCAGTCTGTAGTAGAGGTCTTCACGAAAACTGCCTTTTTCTATTTCAGCCTGCAGATCACGATTTGTCGCCGCCACCACACGCACATCGACCTTCACAGTTCGCTCGTCGCCCACCCGTTCAAACTCCCTCTCCTGTAGAGCACGCAGCAGTTTGCCCTGTAAGTCCAGTGGAATCTCTCCCACCTCATCCAGAAAAACAGTGCCTCCATCAGCCAATTGAAGTCGACCAATGCGATCTCGATGGGCACCGGTAAAGGCACCTTTCACATGGCCGAAAAACTCACTCTCAAACAGCTCTTTTGGAATGGAGGCACAGTTAACTTTGATCAACGCTTTGTCGGCTCGATCACTATTCTCATGGATGGCCCGGGCCACCATCTCTTTGCCCACGCCAGACTCCCCAAGAATCAGTACGTTTGCCGGTGTCACTGCGACAGCTGCTATTTGCGCCATGGTACGTTTCAAAGGCTCACTGGCACCTATCATCTCACCATAGTCGGATTCGCTTTTGATCTCGTCGCGAAGATAGTCCCTCTCCTGCTCCAACTGCTCCTTGAGTTGCTTAATCTCCTGAAAAGCCAACTCCCGTTGACGTTCGATCTCTATGCGTTCTGATATGTCGCGAAACACCACCACAGCACCCTGAATCTGATTCTCTTTTACTATCGGCGTACTGGTGTACTCCACCGGCACCGCTGAGCCGTCGACATGCCAAAAGACTTCGTTGTCCACCCGGTGAACCTCACCATCCTGCAGCGCTGCATAGATCGGACACTCCGTTTGAGGATAGCGCGAGCCGTCAGAATGGGAGTGGTGATGGATATCGTGGGATCGTTTGCCTATCACCTGCTCCGGTTTCCAACCAAGAATCTCTGTGGTGGCGGCATTACCAAAAGTTGCCACCCCCTCTGCATCAAGACCGTATATCCCCTCCCCTGCAGCATTTAGGATTAGCTCGTGCAGGGTACGAAGATGTCTAAGCTCCTCAAGAGCCCGGTTCAGATCTGTACTACAGGTAGCTGCCAGCATCAGCATCTTTGATCCGATCTCGGTTTCAAATGTCCACGACGTCAAAAAGCCCTGGGTGATATCCCCTCCTCCCCGCAAACAGACCGGTAGGTCTTGCATTGCGCCATCACCATCGATGATCTGTAGAAGTTGCTGCTCAAATCCCGGCATCTCGTCCATGAGAAACAGATCCGCAATGGACAGATCCTGCTCATCATCAGCATTCACTAAGCCAAGACGGCTCCGCCAGCCACTACTCAGGTTATGGCAAAGCAGCGACTGATCCACAACCGCGAGTAGTGTTGGCGCATCACGGAGCAACTTTTGCAACATCACATTCACCTCAATTTTTTATGATTGAGCCACAGTTTTTTGTGGAACACAAGTTCTTGTGGTTTACAGCAATCACTATCTCATTGTTTTTAAAAGACTATCCTGCCTGGCACACCAATTGCGTTAAACCAAGCAAACAACAGGAGAGCTGACATGAGTAGCAGACAACAGAACCGACGCACAAATTTCAACAGGGAGCCGGTATTCACCCTACCCCTGGGTGAGCTACTAATGGACGCCCCTCAAGCTACCGACCAACATTGTGCAGCGATCCTCCATCTCTGGATATCACTGGCAACTACTCCCACTCCCTCAAACCTAGCCTTGTTTAATCCGCCTCGCCCCTACCGACTGTTCTGAATTACCGAACAGCTGGGTATGCGTTTAAGCAATGACATTTAAGGAACCTGATCATGAAAAACACCATTAAGAGACTCCTCCTCGCCACCGCCATAAGCACTGCTTTTACTACCACCCATGCCGCTCTTCCTGATCCTGGCATGCAGATCAAAAAGGGGCGTACTGCGTTGGTCGTGACAGATCCCCAGAATGACTTCTTAAGCCCAAAAGGGGTTGCCTGGGCCGTCGTAGGTAAGAGCGTCGAGAACAACAACACAGTTGAAAACATTGAAACTCTCCTTAAGAGTGCCAAGGCACAGGAGATTCCGGTGTTCGTCTCTCCCCACTACTACTACCCCCATGACCATGACTGGAAATTCGAGGGCGCACTAGAAACCTTGATGCATAAGATCGGTATGTTTGATCGTACTGACGCACTCAGCGTGCATGATTTGAAAGGTTCAGGTGCAGACTGGCTGGATCGTTACAAACACTACATCAACGACGGCAAAACCATAGTGACCAGTCCGCACAAGATATACGGCCCAGAGAGTAACGACTTGGCACTTCAGTTGCGTAAGCAGGGCATCGACAAAGTCATACTGGCAGGCATGTCTGCCAACCTCTGCACTGAATCCCATATGCGGGAACTGCTTGAGCAGGGGTTTGAAGTAGCAGTGGTATCCGACGCCACAGCGGCCGCCCAGGTCGAAGAGGGGGACGGATATGCAGCAGCGCTTGTGAACTTCCGCTTTATGGCCAACACCGTCTGGACCACAGAAGAGACCGTCAAAGCTATGCAGGCGAAGTAGCAGTCACTATTTCAATCAAGCAATTGGAGCTAACAGCCATGAATCAAATCGAAGTCTACTCAACCAATCAATGCCCCTGGTGCACAAGAGCAAAGTCACTGCTGCATGCAGAAGGTCTCGAATTTGAAGAGATTGATGTGTCATCAGATGAAGAGCGCATGCTTGAAATGATAGATCGCTCCGGTAGACGGACAATACCGCAAATATTCATTGATGACGCACCCATCGGCGGATTCGATGAACTGTCAAAGATGAATCTTTCACAGATAAGCACAAATAGCGAACACAAATGATGACCTTGATTGCGGCGTACTGCTGCTGATCTATTGTGCTTTAACAGTGAGAAGGTGATGGGAAATTATTGCCAACCCAATTGATTCACCATACCCCTCATCTTCTTTCTGAGGGAGAGGGTTTTCAATGAACGTTAGAGCAAATCACTTCTCCCAAACATTCAGTTTATTTTTACTACGAGGTAACTTCATCATGACAGCCATCACAACCAGACCACCAACACCACCATTCAATATTGAAACAGCAACCCAGAAAGTGCGTTTAGCTGAAGACGCCTGGAATAGCCGTGACCCGGGAAAAGTTTCATTGGCCTATACGACCGATAGCTGTTGGCGAAACCGGTCAGAATTTGTGCAAGGCCGTGAGGGAATAGTACAGCTCCTTCAACGCAAATGGGCCAGGGAACTGGACTACCGTCTTATCAAAGAGCTTTGGGCCTTCTCTGAAAATCGCATCGCTGTCCGCTTTGCTTATGAGTGGCACGATGACGCAGGAAACTGGTTCCGCTCATATGGCAATGAAAACTGGGAGTTCGATGTGAACGGATTGATGCAACTGCGTATCGCCAGTATCAACGATCTGCCTATCAGTGAATCGAAGAGACTCTACCACTGGCCACTTGGTCGTCGTCCAGAAGAGCATCCAGGGCTTAGCGAACTCGGTCTATGATATATTCAGGAGACTCAGCATGAGTAAGAATTTTACACGTTACGCCTTCACCGACAGCGTAAAACAGGCCCAGTCCCGCTACGGCACACGCAATGCATATGCACGTATTGAGCAATCGGGTGACAAATATCGACTTGGCGCCAGGGAGACCCTGTTTATTCAGGCCCGTGACAGTTTCTACATAGCGACCACCGGTGACAACGGCTGGCCCTATGTTCAGTTTCGTGGTGGCGAACGAGGTTTCCTCAAGACGATAAGTGACACCACCCTGGGTTATGCTGATTTTCGTGGCAACGGCCAATACATCAGCACCGGCAATATAGAAGAGAATGGGAAAGCGTGCCTTATCCTGATGGATTACCCAAACAAGGAACGCCTTAAAATATGGGCAGAATCGACAATTATTGAAGCAGATGATAATCCTGAACTACGTAAGGCGCTTGAACTCCCTGACTATCCAGGCCAGATTGAACGGCTTGTTACATTCAGGATAGAAGCGTTTGACTGGAACTGTCCCCGTCATATCACGCCGCGCTATACTGTCGATGAAGTCCGAATGCTGGTATCAGATGAAGCAGCTATTTTCAGGATTGATGAATAGTATCGTTTTCGCTTTAATTTCATTATATGCTAGACACGCTCCATCTCCCGTCAAGGGAGGTGGGCCTTTCTGTCTGCTTGCAGGGTAGAGATAAGTTAACTGTACATTTATGGATATAAGTGAAAAAACCATGCTAACCAGAATGGCAACAGTACAGGATCTCGAAGAGATTCAAAGCATTCATATGCATGCCTTCTCTAAAGAAGAGAACAAACTTGTTTCAAAGATTGCGATCAATCTGCTTTCGCGAAAGACAAAGCCCCAAACAATCTCGATAGTATCTGAAACAGACAATACGATTGTTGGCCATATCGCCTTCAGCCCAGTAACAAGCGATAAAGATGATAAGTTTCTGGGGTATATTTTAGCCCCGCTGGGGGTAGAACCCAGTTTCCAAAAACGTGGCATTGGTTCAAAACTGGTTGAAACCGGGATACATTTACTATCGACTATGAAGGTCGACACACTCTTTGTGTATGGTGATCCTGACTATTACCGCAGATTTGGTTTCAGTTCTGAGGAGGCCGTTAGCTACACACCACCTTACAAACTAGAATACCCATCTGGCTGGCAGTCTCTGGTGCTCAGGGAGCATGACATTCCACACCCCCCCATACCAATAACTTGCGTTGACTCCCTATGCGATCCGGAGTTGTGGTAATCAACACACAACATCCGGTTTGAGAGGAACTGGTTAAATAATTGATAACATACTGCGAACTGGCATTAAGCGACAATCTTGCGTAGTTAACAGATAATCAGTTGGACGCCTCTAATTTCTCCTGGTAACCACGCACTTCATCCTTCAGCCGACCATTCTCGCTGGTAAGTTCTGAGGAGTACCCACGCACCTCCTCTAACTCTGCTGTCAGCTTTTGCTGCGCCTGAATCAGAGACTCTCTCTCTTTGGTTAGCGCATCCAATTCCTCATCCAGGATATTTATTGCACTTTCATGTATCTGGTTCTCACGTAATAGATGCTGGCTCTGCTGGGCAAGTTTATCTGCTTTTTTTAGTTTCATCTCAGTCGTCACAAGGGCGGCATGCAGTTGCTTAGCCTCACTCTCCGGACTCTTGCTTATCTGACTCTCCATCTCTATTTGCACCTCCCGCAACCCTTCGACTTTGCGCTTCAGTGAGATGATTTCATCTTTTGCTTGTTGTAGTGCATCAGGATCATCAGATTGCACCTTAATCGCTTCAAGTTTCTGAGTTAAAGAAACCTTCTCATGCCGCTCCACTTCAATAGCTGCAGCAATCTCATCGAATTTGATCTGTAGTTTTGAAAGCTCATCTTCCAGTTGCGACTTAGTCTCCTGGAGTGACTCTCGCTCACGATTCAATATAGTGATCTTTGAATTCTCATTTCTCTCCTCAGCTTTGCTCTCCTCAAGCAACTGCTGTAATCGACTATTCTCACGCTGAGTCGCTTCACTGCTCTGTTGTTGATTTTTTAGTTGTTCATGCAGACTGGATATCTCCTTTTCAAACTCACCTCTTAGAGAGACAAGCTCCTGCCTGGCAGCCAGCAATGCATCCTCAGACTCTACTGACTTTGTCCTTAATATCTCACTGGACTCGAAATCCTGTTGGAGTTCGGATAGAGATTCCTGAGCTTCAGTGGCTCTCTTCCTATTAATACTCAAAGCTAATTTTGCTGCTTTCAGTAACTTTTTAAGATCCTCAATTGTGTTGCGATCCTTCTGATGCTGAGCCTGCTGAGCAATCCGCAAATCACGCTGCTTGCATGCCTCAGCACGGATTGCTTGCAACTGTTCACTGAGTCTTTCTACATCACTCTCTAAGCGCGCCTGCTCATCTTTAGCATGCTGCTGCTCACTCTCAAGGGTCTGCTTCATCTCCTTAATCAATACTTGGGATTCTGCTTGCGCCCTCACCCTTACTTCATCTATTTCCTGATCAACCTTACCCTCTACCGATTGCAACTGTTGATTGAGCCTTTCAATCTCTGAATTCAGCTGTTTCTGTTCCTCAATAGCATCCAGCCTTTCAGCTTCAAAGGCTTGTTTCATCTGTATTTCTGTTTTTCGAGATTCTACCTCTGCCCTCTCACGCTCGTCTTGCAGTTGCCGCTTCGCCTCACTGCGCACCTCTTCCAGATGAGTATTGAGTGCCTCTATTGCAGCATCCAAACGCTTCTTCTCCTTTCTCGAATTCTGTCTCTCTGTCTCCAGCGCCTGATTCATTCGACCCTGTAGCATCTGGGAACCAATATGCGCCTGCTGCCGCGCTTCTTCCAGTTCACTTTCAGCCTCGGTATGAGCCACCTCCAACTGTTGATTGAGCGCTTCGATTGTTGACTCTAGACCTGCCTGCACTTTTCTGTTTTGCTCTCTCTCTTTATCAAGGGCCTGCTCCCTAGCCTGGTTCATCTGCTTTTTTAGTTCCTCGGCATCAATAAGTGCATTCTGTTGAGCCTCCTGCAGTTGCAGATCCGCCTTGACACGGGTCGATTCCAACTTAAGATTTAGTTTTTCCACTACCGACTCTAAACGCCACTGCTTCTCTCTGCTTTTCTGTTTCTCTACTTCAACAACCGACTCCATCTGCTTCTGCAGCTTCTCAATATCTGCAACTCTCTTCTGCCGCTCATCCTCAAGTAGCTGGTCAGCTTCTGTACGGGCCTCTTGCAGCTGTTTATTGACACCTTCCAATGTCAGTTCAAAGCGTGCTTGCTCGCCAATGGCTTTTTGTTTCTGTGACGCTAGAGTCTGTTCAAACTGATCATATTTTTTCTGATATTCAGCCTCAGCCTGCTGTTTTGCTTCATTCAGTTCTATGGAAGCCTCATCACGGGTAGTTTCCAATTGCTGATTGAGCCTTGTGATTTCAGCCTCTAGTTTCTCCTGCGCCTCTAGACTCTTATGTTTTTCCACTTCAAGAGCCTGCTTCATCTGCTGTTGCGCTTCATCCAGTTGTCGACTCGCACTAATACGAGCATCTTGCAACTGTTGATTGACTCCTTCTATTTCTGACTCATGACGAGCCTGCTCCTCTCTGGCATTTTGTCTCTCGATCTCCAGGGCTCGATCCATTGCCTGGTTCATCTGCTCCTCAAGTTTTTTGGAATCAAGCTGTGCCTGCTGTAGCGCTTCATCCAGTTCTTGCTTCGCCTCTACACGGCTTCTATCCAGCTGCTGAGTAAGCTCTTTGATAGTGTTCTTTAAACGACGCTGCTCCCTTTGCGAATTCTGTTTTTCTGCCTCCAGCGCCTGATTCATCCGTCCCTGCAATATCCTGGAACCGGCCAGAGCCTGCTGTCGTGCATCATCCAGCTGACATTCAGCCTTTTCCCGATTTTTCAGCAACTGCTGATCTAGCTTTTCTATTGCCGCTTCCAAGCGCTTTTGCTCTTCTTTGGCATTTTGTTTCTCAGCCTCCAAAGCCTGCTCCATCCGTTCCTGCAGATTGAGGGAATCGGACTCCATCTGTTGCAAACTCTCTTGCAATTGCTGACTTGAATCTTTTAACGCTTCAATAGTGGCCTCTGCCTTCTCCAACTCACTCTTTTGGGCAGCAAGCGCGTGGTTGTGGCGCTGCTCAGCATCTTTACTTGCCAGCTGCTCCGCCTTGAAAACCTTCTCCAAGGCCAGCTTATCCTCTTCCAATGCATGAACCTGGTGAGAGAACTCCAAATTGTTGGTGGTTTCTCTCTTCAGGCAGTCTGCCAACGCTGTTTTTTCTTCCAATAGCTGCTGCATGGAAGACTCTTTGGTAAGGAGTTGCTGCTGTAAAACAGAGATTTCAGCTTCTGCCTGCTGTAGGTTTTCTCCAGCCGAGAGATTCGCTTCGTCCAGAGCGTTATGGTGTTGTAGTTGCTGTTGCTGATAGTTACTCTGAAGCTGTTCCAGCCTTTCCTGGCTCTGTTTAAGCTTCTCTTCAAGTGAGCTTTCACTTTCCCGGATTTGCTCTATCTCTCCATAAAGTGCTTCGAGTGTCCTCTCCGCTCTTTTATTTGCTTTATCGAGCTCAGCTTTGAGTTCCTGCTCTCTTCGATTCTTCTTTTCATATGCCAGGGCAAGTTCACCCCGCATCTCCTCTATAGAGGCTTGCAGAGCTTGAATCTGCATCTGTTCAATCGTGCTGTCGCCATAAAGCTGTTTTCGCAGTTGCTGTAGAGCGTTTTCAAGATCAGACCGTTGCTTATAAAGAAGAGTTTGTTCCTCCATCACTCTCTTTCGAAAGGCCTCACTACTCTCCTGCTGCTGCTTTAATTCTGCTTTTAATTCGAGACTCTGTTGCTGAAAGATTTCACGTTTCTCTAATACCTCAGTCAATGTATCATTGGTGGTTAAGAGGCGCTCCCTGGCGACTATCAACGTGCGCTTCAGTAATTCAATTTCGACATGTCGCTGCTTGAACACACTACCTAACTGCTGAGTTGAAAGAGCGGCATCTATCTCTGTAGAGTTATCTAAACAGATGGCATTATTGAGTGGCATATTCACTTGGATACCTATCAGGCCAGAGTGACCAGAAAGCTTTGGTCGGAAGTTATTCTGAGGAGGTTCTGGTTGCCACTTTCCGTAAAAAGGCAGGAACAAGTGGCGAACTTAAATGACGCTCTACTATTTGCAGCTAAGGGGTCGACAGCCCTATGAGATCTGATAGTAGATGGTGGTTTATTGATATCAACTGTACGAGCTTGTAAGTGATAATTTTGCCTGCCAGCTAAATACCTGAAGCTGAAATCGTCACTTTTCTCTACATCTGTGAGAAACTGACTATTCAGATAGGAATTAAATTGGATATTATTCTGTTCGCTGGCTTCCGGCAGAGAAATCCTTTCTTTGTATGCAGAGTGCATAACGATCCTCGTAATTCACGCAACCTCATCCTGTTCCTTGTCGCCTTGATTGCGCTACTATCTATTTGTTATTTATTGTTTTTTTATCGGGCCATCTGGCTAACACTGTTAATTTGCCATATTCCCACACCTTTAGCAAGGGTTGAAGAACGCCTGTTATATTGATTTTTTGAGACCTAATACTAAAAAATACGCTCCAACCAAAGATTGGGGTTGCTTCTTTATACTGTTATCTGTTGAAGGCGAGAAATCGTTTTCCGCGTATAACGGGCGATTTCTACTATCAACATACCTCCCCGCTTCAAGCGAACTCTTCAAAACTGGCTTTATACACCCTAGGCAGATGGAACCCCGCACCATCATATTAGATTTAATCCCGCAATAGTCATCGACCTGCACCAGCAGAGTGCAACAATCTATGACGAGGCACACTAGACAGATCTATTTAGTTGGCCCGTTTCATGCAGAATAAAATCAGTTCATTAATCCAGATCAGGTAAATTTTAATGAGTATGATTCATTTTGTAGGTGGCGAAAAAGGCGGAGTCGGAAAATCTGTATTGGCGCGTTTACTTTCACAATATTTTCTTGACATGTCTGTTGCCTACACAGGTTTGGATGCAGATCAGTCACATCCAACACTGAGTCGATATTACGCAGATTACACCCAGTCAATTAATCTTGATCATTTCGAAAGCATAGACACGATAATGGAACTGTCACTGGAAGAGAATCGTAATGTACTGATCGATCTTCCTGCACAAAGCGAGCGTTTCATAGACCGTTGGATTGATGACAACGGTGTGATCGAGATGTGCGAAGAGGTGAATATTCGGTTGATCTATTGGTACGCTGTCGATGGCGGCCCAGACTCAGTTAACCTGCTCCAGAACTTTTTAGAAAAGTATGGCGATCAGTTCAATATCATTGTTGTAAAAAACCAAGGGCGAGGCTGTAATTTTTCAGATATTGAGGCAATATCTAATTTGTCAGATACAGGACTGGCCGGGAAATCTGTAAATCAGTTCTATCTGCCCGCACTACATGAACCAACGATGCACAAAATAGAAAAATATGGCTTTAGTTTCTGGGCAGCCGCAAACCTAAAAAACAGCGGTGCACAACATTTGAGCTTAATGGAACGCCAAAGGAGCAAGGTTTGGATCAACAAGATATATCAGACTTTTGACAGCTTGATTACTGACTTATAAAACAGAGCGCTCTGCAATGGATGCTGTTCCCGTAATCCTGGGTCACTAGAGGACTGCGAGGTTAAACATGCCAATAGCAAGATTCAGTTGAATAAGCCTTGCCATTCTGTTACTTTTTGAAAAGTAAACCAATGAAACCGGAGGGTACAAATGATTGTAGTCAACATCCCCCGGGCAGCGAGAAGTTAGCACACTTCATCTAATCCTTCTGCCCGGTTTTTAAGCCGGGGCAAACGCCCCAAGAAGATACTATCTTTATTTTGATGCCACCATGCATCAGGGGCACTTATGCCAAAAAATAGATCATTAAGCCAATTGGGTTGGTCACCTTTTTTCCAACAACAAATGACATTGGAAGAGTTGGAACAACTTACAATCGGGCGCATCATTGAACATCATCGCTCAATGATTGCAGTAGAGACCGAGTCAGGACGAAAAAGCCTGCCAATCACTCCATCCTCATCCCACCTGACAGTTGGTGATTGGGTGCTGTTGAATAGTGCGCAACAGTTTGAACGTGCATTGGAACGCTTAACACTTTTCTCCCGAAAAGCGCCAGGCAGTAAAATTGAAACACAACTTATCTGCTCTAACGTCGATACACTGTTTATTGTCAGCTCACTCAATGAAGAGTTTAATCTCAATCGGATTGAGCGATATCTTGCTATAGCTGCTGAAGCAGGCGTAGAACCTGTTGTTGTACTGACAAAGGCGGATCTCTGCGAAGATGCAGAGCGCTATGTTTGTCAAATTCATGAAATCAACCCTATGTTAAGTGTTGAGACTGTTGATGGACAAAGCAGTGTCAGTACCAGCACCTTAAACTCTTGGTGTACAACCGGCAGGACAATTGCGTTCCTGGGTTCATCTGGTGTTGGCAAGTCAACCTTGCTCAATACGCTAATGGGTAAATCACTACAGTCTATAGGAGCGATAAGAGAAGACGACAGTAAAGGCAGACACACTACTACTGCCAGGTCACTTCACTTCATGCCATCAGGAAGTATACTGCTCGACACGCCAGGTATGAGGGAGTTGCAGCTATACGACTGTGAACAGGGTATAGAGGAGAGTTTCTCCGATATAGCCACGCTTGCAAAGCAGTGTCGTTTTTCCGATTGCAGCCACGATAGTGAACCAGGTTGCGCCATACAGAAAGCAATTAAAGAGGATAAATTGGATCACCGCCGTTTGGCTAATTACCAAAAATTAATGCGTGAACAAGCCTTGAATAGTGCAACCATTGCTGAGAAACGCGCCAAAGATAGAGCACTGGGTCGATTCTATCGTACAACCCTGAATGCCTCTAAGAGACTAAAGAGAGGAACTTACTAATCCAGAACTGAAATGCCAGGGAACCTCTGATCTCTGATATGATCAGAGGTTACCCTGGGCTTTAGAAATATCGATTCAACTCGTCGTGACTTTAGATCAGGAGATCACCCTCAGAACCACGTTTTGATCAACCACTATATTCATTAACCAACTATAGAATTATATAATGAGTCTTATCGTCCTAAGTTGCATTCTCATTTTCGCAATCATCATTATCTTCCCAACCATACTTCACCTGGTCTACCGTGCTCCACGAGTGGTGGAAACAGGAACACCAGATGACTTTAAGCTGCCTTACTCTGAGCACAAACTGAAAACTATTGGTGATAAAAACCTTTTTGCATGGCATATAACAGCGCAAGGGAGTAAGGCGACGCTTATCATTGTCCACGGTTGGGGCGGTAATGCAGAGATGATGCTGCCACTGGCACAGCCCTTTCACAAAGCCGGCATGGATCTACTACTTTATGACGCGCGCAATCATGGCAAAAGTGACAGTGACAGTTTCTCATCTCTACCTAGGTTTTCTGAGGATCTTGATAGTGCAATCACATGGATCAAACAAAAAAGTCCAGAACATAGGCTTATAGTTCTCGGCCACTCAATAGGTGCTGCAGCCGCTATTCTGTCAGCCTCAAAAAGATCAGATATCGATAGCGTAATCGGCGTTTCAGGTTTTGCTCACCCTAACCTGGTAATGAATCGACACCTCGACAAGCCCTGGTTACCTCGGCCTCTACGAGAAATCATAATGAGTTATATCCAATGGGTTATCGGATTTCGTTTCGATGACATTGCCCCAATGAACCGAATCGTCGATGTCCGTTGTCCGGTTCTGCTTGCCCATGGAACCGACGATAGGGTTGTACCCATCAGTGATATGAAATTGATTGAAGCCAATGCTACAAAAGAGCGACCGATAGAGGTCATCGCCATTGAAGGCGCACAGCACGACTCTGTCGATTGCTTCCATGACCATGCTGATATGCTGGTTAGCTTTATACATGACAACGTGGTTGAGCTGTAAAATCGATTCAGATCACTCAATTGGGATTCCTGTGGGGTATGGCACCACCCTACCCGAGATCACGACTATGACATAAGGTCACCTCTATTAACTTGTGGAACCTCGATCTTTAATATTGGTCTGTATAGAGTCTGGTATTTTACATATCCTCTGAGTTGTTATGTTTTTGTTATATTTACGTGATGATTCCACACTGCTCTGTAACCTACACTTCAAGCTATGAAAATTGATCAATAGCAATACAGGTTCTGTTATGAAAGCCCGATTTCATCTCATTCTGATCACCGCCATTTTAGCCCTGATACCTTTTTTTCACTCTTTTGCAGACAATCAGAAAAAGCATACAGATTCCATTATTCTCGGTATGGGCTGCTTCTGGGGAGCTGAAAAACGCATGTCTGCATTACCTGGGGTAGTCGATGTTGAAAGTGGCTATGCGAATGGTGATATCGAGGCAACCTACCGCAGCGTTCTCTCCCATGAGTCCCTGATCAAACTTGGTCTGAGCAATAAGCGTAATCATGCAGAAGTGGTAAAGGTCACTTTCAACACAAATGAAACTGATCTGGAATCTGTATTGATTGGATTCTGGGAAAACCATGACCCAACCCAGGGTGACAGGCAGGGCAATGATATTGGCACAAACTATCGTAGTGCGATCTATACTCATAGCATGGCGCAGTTTGATACTGCCACCAGGACGCGTAATACCTATCAACAAGCATTACACGAAAAGGAGTATGGAAATATCACTACAGAGATTGCACCACTGACCAACTACTCTTCAGCGGAGACATACCATCAGGATTATCTGGCAAAAAACCCAAACGGCTACTGTGGCCTGGGTGGTACAGGTATAGATTATCCTGGTAAATTACAGAAGATGAATAAGGAGTCTTCTATGCCTACTCAGCTCGACCCAACCACGCTCAATCACTCTCGACAACTCATCGTCTTTGAGTCTGATGATTGCGCTTTTTGCAAACAGTTCAAGTTGGAAATAGTTGATAACTGGCGCTCTGAGCTGGATATAGCCCGCACCACAAATCCGCAGCCACCATCTGACTGGCGTCTTGAAAATAGACTCTTCGCCACACCAACCATAGTACTCTTTGAAAATGGCAGCGAGATCTCAAGATATACAGGTTACGATGGTGATAAAGCCAGATTTTGGCAGTGGCTTGGCTACCAACTCCTAACCCCTGAACAAAAGAATATCGCTTTCGAACAAGGTACAGAGCGGGCCTTCACAGGCTCTCATCTGGATGAAAAGAGAGCAGGTACGTTTGTTGACCCAATCACTGGAGCAGCCCTGTTCCGAAGCGACTCTAAATTTGAGAGCGGTAGTGGATGGCCAAGCTTCTTCAATCCGGTGGAGGGAGCAATCACTCTGTATGAGGATAACAGTCACGGTATGCGGCGGGTTGAAGTACGTAGTGCCAGTTCCGGGATTCATCTAGGTCATGTCTTCGATGATGGCCCGGCACCAACCCACAAACGCTATTGCATCAACGGTAATGTTTTAAAGTTCACGCCAGATGGTGGTTGAGTTATTTATGAGACAGATAGACCGACAATAGCAAATAGCTCTATTCTGCCTCTTCCATGCCATACTTCTTTAGTTTCCGCCATAAAGAAACCCGATCAATACCAAGAATTTTTGCTGCTTTAGTGCGATTGTCTTCGCTTCTCTCTAATACATAGGTGATATAGTCTGCCTCCCTTTCAGCCAGGGTTGGCAGGCGCCCAGCTTTTTCCCTTACTACATGCACTGACCGTTCCACCAGAGCAGCGGGTAGATCTGCTGTAGAAACGGTTTTTTCATGGGCAAGTACAATTGACCGCTCTATGATATTTTCCAGCTCTCGGACATTACCCGGATACTCATATTCGGATAGCGCTGAAAGAGCCTGCTCATCGATATCATCCACCTCTCGCTGCATACGTGCTGCATGTTTACGCAGAAAAAAGTATGCCAACATTGGAATATCACTCTTTCTTTCCGAAAGGGGGGGGAGATGCATACCCACCACAGCCAGGCGATAGTAGAGATCCTGCCTGAATCGCCCGGCAGCAACCTCACTCAGCAGGTCTCTATGGGTTGCGGTTATCAGACGAATATCTACAGCAACTGCTGTGGTTGAGCCAAGACGCTGTACCTCCCTCTCCTGAATCACGCGCAGCAGCTTTACCTGCATTCCCAGCGACATCTCGGCTATTTCATCCAGAAAAAGAGTACCCCCACTCGCCGCCTCAATCAGACCGGTACGGGACTCAGTGGCACCGGTATAGGCCCCTTTCTCGTGACCGAACAGTTCATTTGCCAGCAGGTCTTCTTGAAGTGAACCACAATTCAATGCCAGAAAAGTCCCTTCACTTCGAGGGCTGTAGGCATGAACATATCGTGCCATTAACTCTTTACCTGTGCCGCTCTCACCAGTCAGAAGAACACTCGAATCGCTTACTGCTACTTGACGCGCCATCTCAAGCATACGTAGTACAGCTGCATCCTGAGTGATAAAAACAGGTCCAGAATTACTTTCTCCAAGCTTACTTTTCAGGCTGCGGTTTTCACGCTTCAGAAAGACAAATTCAATTGCCTTGCCAATGACTTCACGCACCTCATCCAATCTAAACGGCTTTGCTATATAGTGAAAGGCACCCGCCTTCATAGCGTTAACTGCAGAATCCAGTGTTGCAAAGCCGGTTATGAGTATCACTGCAATGTCAGGATCGATTTCACCGGCCCTGCGAAGCACCTCCATACCATCGATTTTTTCCATTCTTAAATCGGTAAGCACAAGATCGACAGCTAACGACTCAAGCACTTCAATAGCCTCGGCCCCACTGGTTCGAGTGGTAACTTCATGCCCCAGTTTGCGGCAAACATGGGCAAGATTTTCAACTGCAGTGACCTCATCATCAACAATGAGAATATGTGCTTTTTCCATCATCTCATCAGGCATCACTCATATCTCCCTGTGGGAGCAGCACGATCACCTTGGTGCCTTCACCTGGCTTGGATGCTATCGCAAGACAACCACCATGCTCTCGTACAATCTCTTGGACAATAAACAAGCCAAGCCCAACACCATTCCCCGGCTCACTCGTTGTATAAAAAGGATCATAAACTTTTGACATGGCTTCACTGGAAATTCCCGGGCCATTATCACTGACCATGATCTCTACAACTGACATATCATTATCTGTTGCGCATTTAACTTCACCCGCAAAAACAGCCTCATCAGGTAACATCAACATACCCTTTTCACATACAACAGCACTAATCAGAATAGTTACTCCCTCTCCTCCAGCATGCAATGCATTCTGAATCAGGTTTATGAAAAGTTGTTGTATCCGCTGTTTATCTATAGACAGCAGCAAGTCATCAGGAATATTCGTGGTCAACTTACCCGAATAGTGATTTATACTTTTTTCGATCAGATATCTTGTCTCTTCAATTAATGAGTGAAGCGCTATTGGTACTTTTTGGAATACTCGTTGTCCGCCAAAGTCCAGCAGGGTTTTTACTATCTGCCTGCCACGCTCTGTTTCACTATCGATCTGTTTCAACCAAATATTGAGCTGTTCCGGGTCTGCTTCATTCAACTCTTCAATCAGTAATTGGCAGGATGAAGAAATATTCGAAAGTGGATTATTCAACTCATGCGCCACCCCGGAAGAGAGTATCCCTAGCGAGGCTAACTTCTCTGACTGCAACATGCGACGCTGGCGAATCTCCAGCTCTTTAAGCATCCGGTTGAATGCATCTGTAAAAGTAATAAATTCACGATCCCTGGATGGTGAATGCATACTGTCAAATCGCCCTTCTGCAATCGGCTTCATCCGCGACTCAAGCTTTTTAAGGGGGGTAAGTACAACCTGTTTGAGCTGCCTACCCACAACAAAAATTGCAAGACCGATGATCATTAGAAATAGCAGTAAAAACCACTGAGACTCCTGAACTGCATCCTCCAGCATACTCCTTTCAAGCGTGGAGAGTGACTCAACTGTGAGATAAATCTGGTGACCTATGGTTCTGATTTCCTCTTCCAATTCTGATCGCCGTTCACCATTTGATAGCTTCCAGCGATGCAACTGATTTCGGTACGAGTCTATTTTCTCAACCATGCTGGCGTGCTTAGTGGTGAGAAAAATAGCCGCCAAAGCCTGCTTATGTTCATGCAGTATGGCAAGAGCTGTCTCAGCAGATAGATCAGCTTTTGCCAACGCCTCATTATCTGTATAGAGAAAGAGGTTCTTCTCTTCCCTACGCATTTCCAAAACCGCATCTTTTAAATCTGACACGACTTCTCCCTCCCGAACCTGTCGCTCGAGAAACAGCAGATCAAGAAAAGCGATTACGGCAAGCATCAGGGTCGCCGCCACTAACACCACGTAGGCCGTTGTGATCTTGCCTCGTAAACTGGAGAAGTCGAATTGAACTGTCATTACAAAACGCAACACACCGTTTCAAATTGAAACAACTCTATCAGATGCTGCTAAACCCTGCATTAACGAAGATCAGATTAATCATCACTCAAATGATATTGCATATTGCAACGCACAAACCAAATACACTGATAATTATTAGTAGTTAATTCAGTTACTTATCGATTTATCACTCTTGGCACATATCCTGCTCTAAGTGAGTAATGATGTTTTTTTGGACAAGTGACATGACTAAACTCAACGACGATTTAAAAAAAATCTTAGCCGGACTGGCTCTCCAGAACGCGGGAGAATATCTTCCTCTCAGCACAAAAAAAAACCTATTAGGCGTAGGTGCCAAATCTGAACCACACTCTAATAAGCAACCTTCGCTTGCTAAACAGGCATCACATCGTGTTGCCTTATTAACTGATGGCAAGGGTGTAGGAGCTGCGCTCGACTACGCACTCGAAAGTTGCAGCAAACAGGGCGCTAAAATCGATCTGCTTGTCCACAATCACGCGATCAAATCAGATATATCCGCAATACAGGAGCGGGCAAAAGCCAGCAATCTGGATTGCCATGTTATTACGCTTGGCTTATCTCCTGTTGAGGATATCTGTAGCTATATCATTAACCACCCCTCCCTCATCTTTCTTGTCTCAACACCGGCAGATAAATCTGCCAATGAGTTGATTCGAGATGTAATACCAAATCAGAAAAGTCGTATTTACGTCCCATTAGTTCTTATAGAGGACAAATCACCAGAGTTGACGGCAAAGCAGACCGCCGCATAGAGCAGGCTTTTTTCTACCTGATGACCGATTAGATGACCACTTGATACGATAAAAAGAGCCTTAGAATGAATAAGTTAGCAGATGAAGAACAGACTATTGCCTATACAGGCATGCTCACAAAGAAACAGATTATCGCCGGAATATTGTTTGCCATTATGGCGCTTCTACTCTCAACCGTAGTACCAACAGTTGAGATTGCATGGGTGGCAGCAGTTCTTGTTTTAACAATCTACCTTTTTGCCTTTGAAATTGTTGGTGTAGATGTTGCGGCAGCCACGGTAATGGTATTACTCGGATTAACCTCACTCTTTGCACCTTTTATGGGACTGGAACAGGGATTGGTCAATAACAACCA
Source organism: Candidatus Thiodiazotropha sp. 6PLUC1 (assembly GCA_040506705.1). GTDB lineage: Bacteria > Pseudomonadota > Gammaproteobacteria > Chromatiales > Chromatiaceae > Thiodiazotropha. The sequence continues at coordinate 179,279 of JBEVWG010000036.1, read as the reverse complement.
CCTTTTTGATGGCTTCTCATCAAATGCTGTGATCTCAATTATTGCGGTTATGATCATCGGCGCCGGCTTGGATAAAACAGGAATAATGACTAAGGTTGCTTCTTTTATCCTCCAGGTTGGTGGTACGACAGAGTCTCGTATCATCCCCATTATTTCTGCAACAGTGGGATTTATCTCTTCATTTATGCAGAATGTTGGTGCAGCAGCTCTCTTCCTTCCTGTGGTATCAAGGATCTCTGCCCGGTCAGGTTTACCCATGTCGCGCTTACTGATGCCGATGGGTTTTACTGCTATCCTGGGCGGCACAATGACAATGGTTGGATCAAGTCCATTGATTCTTCTAAATGATCTTATTCTAACTTCCAACAAAGCACTGCCGGCAGAGCAGCAGATGGATACATGGGGTCTATTCTCTGTAACGCCGGTTGGTATTGCTCTTATAGCCACGGGTATCATCTATTTCGTAGTCGCGGGGCGATATGTATTGCCAAAAACCTTAAGTGAGAGCAGCACTGTTGGCTCTGATTCATTACAGTATTTTCACGATGTATATAACGTAGATTTTGCAATTAACGAAGTCGTTGTTAAAGATGATAGTGAACTGAGCGGCGTCCGTCTTGATGATGTTGAAACGGCTTACCGAATCAGAATAATCGGTAGCAAACAATCCGGTGAAGAGGCCAGAGTTGGACCAGGGACGATAGCCAGAGACACAGAGTTTAAACCTGGCATGGTACTGGGCGTTGTTGCAAATCCCCATGATCTTTCACACTTCGTTGAACGATTCAACCTAAAACTACGCAAAACACTACGCACCTTCTCTGAATCTCTATCAAGCCGCAAATCGGGTATTGGTGAAGTGGTCATACCACCAGGTTCCTCCCTGATTGGCAAAAGCGCACGTGACGTATGGATGAGAAAGACCTATGGCCTGGCCATGATAGGCCTTCATCGTAATGGTGAAACCATGAGAGAGGGAGACGATATACGTAATTTACCTTTGCAAGCTGGTGATACCCTGGTTGTTCATACTGCGTGGAATGTATTGGAACGCTTAGAGAAAGATCGTGATTTTGTTGTTGTTACCACTGAATACCCTCGCGAAGAAGAGTTACGCCCAAACAAGATTTTACCCGCAGCCATTTTCTTTGGTATCGCCCTGTTCATGGTTCTGTTTACAGATATCCGCCTCTCTGTCGCTCTGCTGACTGGCGCCATTGGTATGGTATTAACCGGTGTTCTTAACATTGAAGAGGCCTATGATGCTGTGAGTTGGAAAACAGTTTTCCTACTCGCCTCACTCATCCCATTAGGGCTGGCTGTGGAGACATCCGGCACAGCAAAATGGATAGCCGAACAGGTCTTATTTGTAGTAGGCGATATGCCACTGTGGGTCATACAGGCTTCTATAGCTGTACTGGCAACCTTTTTTACCCTGGTTATGTCAAATGTAGGTGCGACAGTTCTTTTGGTTCCACTTGCAGTCAATATCGCAATTGGTGCCGGTGGCAACCCGGCAGTATTTGCTTTGACTGTGGCCATTGCTACCTCTAACTCTTTTCTGATACCAACACATCAGGTCAACGCCCTGATCATGGGACCTGCTGGCTATCGAGTGGCTGATTTCATGAAAGCCGGCGGAATTATGACAATACTGTTCCTGGTGGTAATGATGGCCATGATGTCTTTAGTATTCTAAGCAACCGCTGAACAGGTCATGGATCGACATCTTACCGCCAGAATGGGCCGCATGTGCGGTGCGAATCTTCATATTAACCCGGCTATTACGAAGATTCGTGCCATGCATTGCACCACTTTGTTTGTCCCAGACTTATTCAGTGGCTCCCTTGTTCTATTGTCACCAGCTGCCCCGTTATCACAATATTTATTGAAGTTAATAGTAAAACTCAACTGAATTTTATAAGTTTAATTACTAAAATAAGAATGACATGTACATTTGTGTTAAATCTATCTTCGCTTGGGCTTGATTACTTCAGCATTCAATACAAATATTATTCCTTACTTTCTACCACTTAGTGGACTTCACTTCCAATTTCCACTGAAATACCATAAGCATAATCTCTATTTTCAGCGCTTCAGCCTCACTAAAGAAACCAGCTGATATGCCGCCATTCAATACTGAGTCTTACATATTATCTTCCGGAGTTATGCTATGGATATTTCTGGTGTCAGTTCCAACGCAATCAGCATGATTGCAAACACTGGAACCCAAACTGGAGTCGCCACACAGAAGAAAGTGATGGAGATGCAGGAACAGACTGCTACTAAATTGATTGAGTCGATTAAGCAGAGTCCACAAATGCCAAGCCCCTCAAGCACTATTGGTGGCAATATCGACGTAAAGGTTTAGTGCATCCCTGTCACTTCCTGTAAATAATCGAATCTATCATTATCAGATCATATCCAGAGTTCATGAGCATTTAACTTACCGGCCTCATGAACTCTGGTGTATTCTTAATATTGTCTGCATTTTTTTCCAGAAATTCCAGGAACTGATTATTTGCCAAAGGCCTGGCAAATAGAAAGCCCTGTCCTTCATCACACCCTTCGTTCTGCAAAAACTGCAACTGATCCGGGTTTTCTATTCCCTCAGCAATAACCGTCTTATTCAGAGTACGTCCGAGTGCTATTATGGTTCTGGAGATCTCTGCATTCTGTTTATCGTTGCAAACATTGGTGATGAAACTACGATCTATTTTCAGTTTATCGACGGGTAAGGCGGCCAATTGCGCTAAAGATGAAAAGCCTGTACCAAAATCGTCAATGGCAATAGTGATGCCTATATCTCGCAAATCGGATAGACTGCTTGCTGAATCTTCTGTATCACGCATCAATATATTTTCAGTAACTTCCAACTCAAGTAGTTCGGTGCTGAGGCCTGTTTTTAACAGTACTCTTTTAACCACCTCCCTGAGACTGTCACTCTGAACCTGAACCCCTGACAAATTCACAGCAACACGTCCAAAATCAAGACCCAATGATCTCCATTGTTGCGCATCCCTACAGGCCTGGAATAGAACCCACTCACCTATGCCTCTTATTTGTCCAGACTCCTCTGCAATCGCGATAAACTCGTCTGGCGAAATCATACCTTTTTCCGGATGCCGCCAACGAACCAATGCTTCCACTCCTGTAACCCGACCACTCAACAGCTCAATCTTTGGTTGATAGAAAACTTCAAATTGCTGTTGATTTAATGCACTGCGCAGTCCAGATTCAATTGTGTAGTGCTGAAGCGCTTTTTCTGTTAACTCCTGGGTATAAAATTGAAAGCCTCCTCTTTCAATATTTTTTGCCTTATACATCGCTGCATCTGCATTTTTTAATAATGTCGCGGCATCGTCGCCATCATTGGGGTACATTGAAATGCCTATACTTGCACTAATATAAAACTCATTCTCTTGTACCAGAAAGTTTCTTTCAAAACAGCTCTGTATTTTCGCCGCTAAAAGTACAACATTGTGTGGATGTTGAACATTTTCAACCAATACGGCAAATTCATCGCCTCCCAGTCTCGCTAAAGTATCCTCTTCTCTAACTACCTTTCGCAGGCGCTTGGCAATCATTTTCAATACTTCATCACCGGCGGGATGCCCAAAACTGTCATTGATATTTTTAAAGCGATCGAGATCTAAATACAAAACACATAACTGGTGCCCACCGTATTTGCTTTGAGTTATGGCATGAGAGATTCGGTCACTGAAAAGCACTCGGTTTGCAAGTTTTGTCAATCTATCAAAATAGGCAAGCTTCTTAATCTTATTCTCAGCTTTTATACGCTCTGTTACATCGACATTGACTCCTGTGAGGCGTATCAATTTCCCATCACTGTTCTTAGTTGGCGTCGCTCTAGAGAGAATAGATCGATATCCACCATCTTTATGTCGCAATCTGAACTCTTCTTCCCAGCTATTGCTCGCATTTAAGATATATTCATCCAATTTATTTAACAGTTTAGTCCGATCCTCTGGATGAAGCAGACTTTTCCAGGAATCGAGTTCATTCTCAATTTCACTATCCTTATAGCCAAGCTGTGCCTTCCAGCGAGGCGATAGATAAAAACTGTTTTTATCGAGATCCCACTCCCAGAAACCATCCAATGATGTTTCAAGTACATTACCAAACTGCTGTTCCGCAGTCTTCAGAGCATGCTCAACACTCTCCAGGTGCCGGGATCCAGAAGATAGTTCATTTTGTAAAAACTTGTGTTCAAACGAGAGATGTATGCTTTCAATCTGCTGGTTATAGAATTTTTGTGCGACAAACAGCATGCCAATTGCAAACAGCATCAGCAACACCCCAAGAATAGATAGCGATAAATCACCCCTGGAAAAGAGTTCTATTTCCAATGGCAGCAAGAGTGGGATAAGGAAAACCACATAGACTTCCAGAACTGCGGCGTAGGCAGTAATACTGAAAGCGGCAAGGCCGGTCAGTAACATAAACAGCATCACTTGGTGAGCCGTAGACCAGGCAGGGTCATAGGAGAGACTCAACAACCCCCAGATCAGTCCACTAAAAAATGTTGTGATTAAATGTCGGCGTAACCATACACCCAGTATTACCTGGTTCTTGTTAATCTTTTTAAAACTATGTAGCAGAAGGAGTCTGGAAAAATTCAGCCCCAGCAGTGCAAAACCCCATAGCATCAACCAGAGGCTATCGATAACAAAAGAGTAGTAGATCCATGCAAAACAGCCGACCAATATCCCTGGTGCTACTACTGAACCACTGTAGGAAAAAAGAAGGTCTATCTGTTTATCAAGAACCGCTTGTTTAATTGATTTCATAGTCCATTTCGTCTGCTGTCAGACTCTCCTATCAGTCCATGATATTGTACACACCATTCAACAAAAAACTAATACCGACAATAACATAGTTACACAATCACTCCAGATCAGGTGAAAACCCTTTACGTAACGTATTTTCCGTAACATTTTTTGCTTGAAGGAATTGCAGTAAATAATCAGGACCGCCTGCTTTGAATCCTGTTCCACTTAGCTTGAAACCTCCAAATGGTTGCCGGTAGACGTTAGCTCTTGTAATTTTTCTGTTTATATAAAGGTTACCTACAGCAAACTTTTGTTTAGCACGATTTAGATTCCCTGGAGAGCGACTGTAGACACCACCAGTCAGGGCGTAGGCCGTATCATTGGCAATATCTATCGCCTCCATAAAGTCCTTAGCTTTCATTAACACCAACACAGGGCCAAAGATCTCTTGTTGCGCGAGCGGCGAATCCTGCGTTACATCTTTAAAGATCATCGGTGGTATATAGTGGCCATGCAACTCAGATGGCAGATCGCCTTTCGCAATAAGCGTTGAAGAGCGTTCACACTCACTGACGAAACGCTCTATTCGCTCTTTTGAAGCAGCAGAGATGAGCGGCCCTAATCTATTTTGCGGCTTTGATGGATCCCCTATCTTTAAACTTGCAACTGCATCAATCAACCTGGCTGTAAACCGTTCATATATCTCTTCTACGCAAATCACCCGTGAGCAGGCACTACACTTCTGCCCCTGATAACCAAATGCAGATTCAAGAACACCATTCACAGCCTCATCCAAGTCTGCATCCTGATCAATGATGATGGCATTTTTACCCCCCATTTCAGCAATCACTTTTTTGATCTGGCGCTGGGATTCAGATAGTTCTGTCACCACATTCAGTAGATGAAGACCAACCTCCTTGGATCCTGTAAATGCGACAAATTGTGTTCGTGGATCACGCACCAAAGCTTCGCCTAATACTGCGCCACTACCAGGAAGATAGTTTACTATTCCGTCAGGCAAGCCTGCTTCTTGCAATAGTTTACAAAAATACCAGATAACCACCGGAGTCTCAGAGGATGGTTTCAAGACAACGCTGTTGCCACAAACAATGGCAGCAGCGACCATACCGACAGGTATCGCCAGAGGAAAATTCCAGGGCGGCAATACCACACCAACACCCAGGGGCATATATTCCAACCGGTTTAATTCACCTGGGAGATGAGGCTGAATGATGTTGTCGAACTTCACAGCACATTGTGCGTAGTAGCGGAGAAAGTCTATCGCTTCAGCAACATCCGCATTTGCTTCCTGCCACCCCTTTCCTGCCTCTTTTACTTCCCAGGCTGCAAATATCTCCTGCTCTTCAACCAGTCGATTTGCCGCACGTTGCAATAGTTCTGCTCTTTCCTGGAAAGTACGGGCACCCCATGCTGGCTGTGCTTCAACTGCCTCTCTCAATACCGCTTCTGCATCATCTTCCCCAGCTCTAACCACTTGTCCAATCACTTCACTTGGATTCGCAGGGTTGGTGGATTCAAGATATCTCTCCTCTATGGCCAGGTGCCCTGCCACTAAGAGTGGATAAGTGTTGCCCATATTCTGCTCAACACGTTCCAGAGCAAGCGTGAAATTTTCTCGCTCTGACTGTTGAGTAAATCTATGTAATGGATGGTTTAAAAACTCTAATTCAATACCATCCGACTCACACGCCTCTACCACCGGCGGCGCTAACATCTGCTCAACATCGGCTTTGGCCAGTACCGGCAATATGGATTGATCCGAGGTATTTTCAAGTAAACGTCTCACCAAATAGGCAATGCCAGGCAACATCTCCCCAAATGGCATATAGAGTCTTAACTTCAATCCGCGATCTGTAATCAGAGTTTCCAGCTCAGCAGACATGCCATACAACATTTGAAACTCATAACTATCCTGAGCACGCTGATTGTGGTTAGCAAACACTATGGCACAGGCCAGGCTACGTATATTGTGAGTAGCAATAGCTGGATAGATCAGGGCTGACTCAAACAGCCGCTTTAAGCACCGCTCATAACAGGCATCGGTTTCACCCTTGGTTTGCCACACCGGTATGGGCCACCCCTGCTGTCTGGCTATAACAGTCTCCATATCCCAGTAGGCGCCTCGCACCAGTCGAACTGAAACGGCTACCCCCCGTTTCTCAACCCACTCAATAAGATCATTTAAATCCTGATCACTCTCTTTAAGGTAAGCCTGAAGCACTACCCCCAAACCCTGCCACTCCCGATAGGCAGGCTCCATCGCAACCCTTTTGAAGAGTCTGAGAATGATATCTTTGAAGTCGTACTGCTCCATATCGAGACAAAGGGTCAGTTCAGCATCCTTTGCCGCATCACATATCGGTCTTAACCTTGCCATTAAAATTTCTATGGCACCATCTGTGTCGACGGGCGCTATTTGAGAGTAGAGGGATGTGACTTTTATCGATAGGTTTAGACCCTTGATCCCTGATGAGGAGATTTGTTTGATCTGATCGAGGTAGGCATTCTGATAGTGATACGCCTCTCTTTCACTTACTGTGGCTTCGCCAAGGAGGTCAAGGCTGGTGTAAACCCCCCTGTTTTGTAACCTGCCTATGGAGTGCAAAATCTCAGTCGCATTATTACCACCGATAAATCGATGTGCGACACCTTTAACTGCACTCCTGATAACAGGCGCCACAAGTTTTGGCATACTGTTTACCGATATACGCCGGATTCCCCAGTTGACCAATGAAGGTAAACCTCGGCTATCAACCTCACTAAAGTACGCTTTGAAATGATCGATCAGGATTTTGTCATCGGTCAGCATGGGCACTGCATCTATAAATCTAAGTGCCTGTGTACGAAAATGATTATCGGCTACCAGTTGTGCCAGCAATCTATCGATCCAACCTGTTCGGCTGGATGCTCCCCTCGCCTCCCGCTCCTGCCACATCTGACGGCCAACCCTTTGAATTTTATCTTCAAATGATCTATCCACCTTCAGCTCCTCAAACTGCTTTTACCTAAAGTCTAGACCGGATCATTTATCCAGGCTCAGAGGACAACCCCCTCCCATCAAGGAATAGGGGCTTTAACTTAGCAGGAGAGCCGTAACTTAAACGGAACATTAAAAAGATTCGGAACAACGCCATGCATCTTTCTGGTGCTTCACTATTTACCGCCTCGCACTACCTTGGAGCAGAGAGATATAGAACAGCACTCATTAAGCGCCAAAACTGTGCGCGCCAAATCTATAAACTATGCCTTCAAGCGTTAACCATCTGTTTTTAGAAAAGAATAAATAGTTGGCACAGTACATGCCCTATCCCTCTTCAGACCAAAACGTTGACTCTAACGAAATAGGACGAATAACAGATGAGCATATCGAAACATAAATTAAAAAATTTAGTTCTTGGCACAGCTACAGGTCTTGCACTCTCTTTCACCTCACTCGCGCAGGCATCCGATACCATCAAGGTTGGTATTCTGCATTCACTCTCTGGCACCATGGCCATCAGTGAAACCACACTGAAAGACACCATGCTGATGCTGATCAAAGAGCAGAATGCGAAGGGCGGTGTGCTAGGCAAAAAATTGGAGCCTGTGGTAGTCGACCCGGCTTCCAACTGGCCATTATTCGCTGAAAAAGCCCGCGAATTACTGAGTAAACATAAAGTCTCTGCCATCTTCGGTAACTGGACCTCGGTGTCCAGAAAATCGGTACTTCCAGTTGTCGAGGAGTTGAATGGACTGCTCTTCTATCCGGTTCAATATGAAGGTGAAGAGTCATCCAAGAATGTCTTCTACACAGGTGCCGCACCAAACCAGCAGGCAATACCTGCTGTTGACTACCTGATGAATGAAATTGAGGTAAAGCGTTGGGTATTGGCAGGCACCGATTATGTCTATCCACGTACCACCAACAAGATTCTTGAGGCCTATCTGAAAGCCAAGGGTGTTGCCGATAAGGATATAATGATCAATTACACCCCCTTTGGTCACTCTGATTGGCAGTCTATTGTCTCCGATATCAAGAAATTCGGCTCAACCGGTGTGAAGACTGCTGTAGTCTCAACCATCAACGGTGATGCCAATGTTCCTTTCTATAAGGAACTTGGTAATCAGGGCCTCTCTGCAGAAGATATTCCTGTCGTCGCATTCTCAGTTGGTGAAGAGGAACTCTCCGGCATCGATACAAAACCACTCGTCGGTCACCTCGCTGCCTGGAACTATTTCATGAGTGTGGACAGTGAAGCCAACGACGAATTCATTAGTGCCTGGAAAGCTTTCATCAAGGATGACAAGCGTGTCACCAACGATCCTATGGAAGCCCACTACATCGGTTTCAATATGTGGGTAAAAGCGGTCGAAAAGGCGGGCACTACCGATTCCGACGCTGTGCAGGAAGCGATCATCGGCGTCTCAGTTCCAAACCTGACAGGTGGGCTATCTGCAATGATGCCTAATCACCACGTTACCAAACCCGTGCTGATTGGTGAGATTCAGGGAGATGGCCAGTTTGAGGTCGTCTGGGAGACATCCGGTCTGGTGGCCGGTGATGCCTGGTCAGACTTCTTGCCCGGTTCAAAGGATATTATCTCCGACTGGAGAGCGCCTCTCTCTTGCGGTAACTATAACGTCAAGAGCAGCAAGTGTTCGGGTCAGAACTACGAATAACTTTCAGGGATTAATCACTGGATTGGACTCTATATCTCGGCTCCAGGGAGGGAGCTGATTAACCCAATCGGTTGAGTTATATCGTAAGGCATGGCTCAGCCGCACCAATCTATCCGATTGAAGATATAGGCCGTCGGGAAACTCTGTTCCATTTTTTTAAGCCAGCCTGATGCGTCAGGGCAGCACCCTGTGTCCAGGACACTCCTAATATTTATTGTTATCGACATGAATTAGACAATATTTATACAACTGACAGAAAAACCATGACCATCTCCCGTAAATTTAAAAGGTTACTCATACTGCTGGCCCTGATTCTGATCCCCGCTGCGCCTATTTATGGCATGACGCCGGATCAGAACATAGAACAAGCAGTTGAACTGCTGAAAACCAAGCGGTTTGAACAAAAGTATCAGGCCATAGATCTGCTGGCTGGTTCTGCAGAACCTCAGGCTCAGGTCATTCTAAAAGCGCTGTTGGAACGTCGTCTCTATAAGCTGAAAAAAGACCAGCAGATAGTCATCGCAGAAAAACAGGGAAAAGAGTATCTCATTCAACATGCTGTCACAGAGGAGCCCCTTGGCAAGGTTAAAAAACGCGCCATTAAGAAAATCTCCGTAAATAACAGAATGCGCACAAAGATCCGTGGTGCGCTGGCAAGTTTCGATCTGAAGAGCCCGGATAGAGAGAAGCGTCTTGCCGCTGTTAAACAGATCCTGGATCAGGCTGATATCCAAAAGGCAGAGTTCGTGCGCCCACTGCTGAAAGAGGAGCAGGATGCTGATATCCGCGAAGCGATGTCCATTATTATCGCCCTCTCAGATCTTACTGAAGGTAACCCTCAACAGCGCAACGAAGCTATCGACTTTCTCAGTGGCAATATTCATCCTTCGGTGCGTAATGCATTGAATCGTCTCCAGCAACAGACCGAGGATGAAGCACTGACCAGCAGTATTAAGCTGGCACTGGACAGTATCGATGCCAAACTTCAGTTCTACAGTGTTATCGAAAACCTCTTTTTCGGACTCAGTCTCGGTTCTGTGCTGGTGTTAGCGGCAATTGGACTGGCTATCACTTTTGGTGTCATGGGGGTGATCAACATGGCCCATGGCGAGCTGATAATGATTGGGGCTTATACCACCTATGTGATTCAACTCTTAATGCCTGACAGTATCGGCGCAGCAACACTTATTGCCATACCTACCGCTTTTCTGGTCTCTGGCCTGGTTGGAATTGCTATTGAGAGAGGGGTGATCCGCTTTCTTTATGGCCGCTCCCTGGAGACGCTGCTGGCAACCTTTGGCATCAGCCTGATCCTGCAGCAGACTGTTCGCTCGATCTTCTCTCCACTAAACCGTTCCGTTGAAACCCCCTCCTGGATGAGTGGTGCCTGGGAGATCAACTCCGCCCTCTCTCTTACCTTGAACCGGCTCTATATCATTGTCTTCTGTCTGCTGGTCTTTGCCGCACTGTTTTTTGTTTTGAAAAAGACTGCGCTCGGCTTACAGGTCAGAGCTGTATCACAAAACCGTGCCATGGCGAGAGCCATGGGAGTACGTTCTGAATGGGTCGACGCGATGACTTTTGGCCTCGGCTCAGGAGTAGCCGGTATTGCCGGTGTAGCACTGAGTCAATTGACCAACGTGGGGCCCAACCTGGGGCAGTCCTACATTATCGACAGCTTCATGGTGGTGGTGTTTGGTGGTGTTGGAAATCTATGGGGAACACTGGTCAGCGGCATGTCGTTAGGTGTTGCCAATAAGTTTATTGAGCCTTGGTCAGGTGCCGTGCTGGCAAAAATCCTGGTACTGGTATTCATCATCCTGTTTATACAAAAAAGGCCAAAGGGACTCTTTCCTCAGAAGGGCCGGGCAGCGGAGAGTTAACTTAAGGTAATGAAATGCTGGATCAATTAATGAATCTCATCCTCACCCGTTGGGTGAACCCAATAAGGCTACAAGAATTACGGATTCCAGGTTAAATCATGGCTCTATTTAACATCTTTAAGGCAGATCGCGGTGGGCTGATATTTCTTGCCCTGTTACTGTTGGTTGCGATTGTGGTGCCGATCCTCAACCTGCTCACCGAGCCAACCAATCCTATACATATCTCAACCTATACCGTGACCCTGCTGGGCAAATACCTTGCTTTTGCTCTGCTTGCCGTCGCAGTGGATCTGGTATGGGGTTATCTGGGCATACTCAGTCTTGGACATGGCGCTTTCTTCGCTCTGGGTGGATATGCCATGGGCATGTATCTGATGCGCCAGATCGGTGAGCGGGGTGTCTATGGCGATCCGTTATTACCCGACTTCATGGTCTTTCTGAACTGGGACAGTCTGCCCTGGTTCTGGCATGGTTTCGACATGTTCTGGTTCGCAATGTTGATGGTAATGGTAATACCTGGAGTATTGGCATTTGTCTTCGGCTGGCTGGCTTTCCGATCACGGGTAACCGGTGTCTATCTCTCCATTATCACCCAAGCGTTGACCTACGCACTGATGCTCGCCTTTTTCCGCAATGAGATGGGATTTGGCGGAAACAATGGACTAACTGACTTCAAGGATATCCTCGGATTCAGCCTGCAGGAGGATACAACCCGTATCGCCCTGTTTGTCACGTCCGCTTTGGCATTGGCCCTGGGTTACATCGCCTGCCGGCTGATTGTCACTTCACGCCTGGGTCGGGTTTCAGTAGCTATTCGGGATGCGGAGGACAGAACCCGTTTTACCGGTTATAAGGTAGAGCATATCAAACTGGCAGTGTTCACCTTTTCCGCTGTGCTCGCTGGGATTGCCGGTGCCCTCTATGTTCCCCAGGTAGGGATTATCAATCCTGGTGAGTTTTCACCATTGAACTCTATAGAGATTGTTATCTGGGTCGCGGTGGGTGGCCGGGCAACCCTCTACGGTGCCGCTGCCGGCGCTCTGATGGTGAATTATGGAAAAAGCTATTTCACTGCTGCACTTCCGGAAGTCTGGCTGTTTGCCCTTGGCGCACTCTTCGTTCTGGTGACGATATTCCTCCCCAAAGGGGTAATCGGCCTCTTCAAGGCCAAGGATAAAGCTTCATGAAGGCCCTCGATCAACTACGTGACTCCATGCGCCGTGACCGGGTGTTTGATTTCATGATGCAGACATCCGGTCTTGAGGTGGATATCTCCCACGGTACCATTCTCTATCTGGAAGATATCTCTGTGAGCTTTGATGGCTTCAAGGCGATCAACAACCTCAATCTCTATATCGATGCCGGTGAGCTGCGCTGCATCATTGGACCCAATGGCGCAGGCAAGACCACCATGATGGATATCATCACTGGCAAAACCCGGCCCGATACCGGCAGCGCCTTTTTCGGACAGAACATCGATCTGTTGCATCTCAGTGAACCGGAGATCGCCCAGGCAGGTATCGGACGAAAATTTCAGAAACCCACTGTATTTGAATCCCATACACTGTTCGAAAACCTGGAACTCGCGATGGCCGGTGACAAGCGTGTCTGGCCGACCCTGATTGCTCAGCTGAATCCGCAGCAAAGGGAGCATATCGAAGAGGTGCTTGAAACCATCGGCCTTCAGCAGAACCGGCATCAACTGGCCGGCTCCCTCTCCCATGGTCAGAAGCAGTGGCTGGAGATTGGCATGTTGCTGATGCAGAACCCTAAATTACTGCTGGTCGATGAACCTGTTGCAGGAATGACCCACCAGGAGATGGATCGCACTGCAGAGTTACTTACCTCCCTGGCTGGACAACATTCAGTGGTGGTAGTGGAGCATGATATGGACTTTGTGCGATCCATTGCACGTAAGGTAACCGTACTACACCAGGGTAGTGTCTTGGCTGAAGGGAGTATGAATGAAGTACAGAACGATCCCCGGGTGGTAGAGGTCTATCTCGGCGAGCAGGGGGAGGGTTGATTCCATGTTGAAGATTGAAAAACTCAATCAGTTCTATGGTGAATCTCATACCTTGTGGGATCTGGATCTGGAAGTACCACAAGGCCAGTGCACCTGCTTGATGGGTCGTAACGGGGTAGGCAAGACCACACTACTGCAATGTGTAATGGGGCTGCTGCCTATCAAATCCGGTGAAATCCGCTTCAGTGGCGAGAACATCAGTAGACTGATAACTGAGCAGAGGGCGCCGATGGGCATTGGTTATGTGCCACAAGGTCGGCAGATTTTTCCCATGCTCACTGTAGAGGAGAATCTGCGCATTGGATTGCCTGTGCGTAAAACAGACAGAAATAAGGTGCCCGATTTTATCTTTGAACTCTTCCCAGTACTCAAAGAGATGCTCGATAGAAAGGGAGGAGATCTCTCAGGTGGTCAACAACAGCAGCTGGCAATCGGACGTGCCTTGGTTATCGATCCAAAACTATTGATACTTGACGAGCCAACTGAAGGAATTCAACCTAATATTGTACAAGAGATTGGTGATATCATAATTAGACTGAATCGGGAGATCGGTTTGACGGTATTACTGGTTGAACAGAAGCTTCCATTTGCCCGCAAGGTGGCTGATCGATTCTGCATACTGGATCGAGGACGTCAGGTTGCCACAGGGGAGATGGAAAATCTCAACGATGACCTGATTCGACAATACCTGACTGTTTAACGCCTTTAAGGAGCCTGATTATCATGAAGAACCTTGGCATGCTCTACCTCACACTGCTCGCCCTTTTCAGCAGCGCAGCGATGGCACATCACGGCCCATCTTCAACGGACCATTTCATTGAACACCTGTTGCTCGTACTGGCCATCGGCTTGCCTCTCTTCTTTGGATTCAGGCATCTGCTGGCAAATAAGAAGCGGGACGAGGATCGCTAAAAACAGCCGCAGCCCCGTCCATTCAGACTTGGTTCGACACTGCCAGCCAGGACAGAGAGCAAGATGCAAAGTGCATTAAGTAAAACAGCCCCTGGTTGGCAGGCTCGACTTAGACTTGGATTTCGTAGCACACCGAACAAAACCATACTGGCCGAACGCTACCGGCACGGCCCACTGTCGGTACAACGGGCCTTCTATCCTGAAGAGGATCTCTGTCATGTCTATCTACTCCATCCACCTGGTGGTGTAGTGGGTGGTGACACCCTGGATATTCATGTCGATGTAGCAGACAACGCCAATGCCCTGATCACCACCCCTGGTGCTGGCAAGTTCTACCGCTCCTGCGGCCCGACAGCACAGCAACAGCAACACCTCAATGTCTCAGGCGGGTCACTTGAGTGGTTCCCGCAGGAGAATATTCTCTTTCCTGGTGCTGAGGTGACCATCTCTACTCAGGTCAGGCTGGATAGCCAGGCACAATTTATCGGCTGGGAGATAAACTGTCTGGGTCGTCCAACAATCAACGAACGATTCGATCATGGAAAAGCGATTTTCAAATTCGCTCTATGGCGGGATGACCACCCTCTGTTGATTGAACGGATGGCAGTTCAAGGCGAAACTGGTTTGACTGGTAGTGCCGCTCTTCGGGGAGATCCGGTTGTAGCTTCCCTCTATGCCACACTGGACGATGCCACATTGATCAACAGAATCCGTACCCTGATCGATGCTGATGATAATCGGCGACTGGGTATCACTCACACCGATGGCGTGTTGATCGCCCGCTATCTCGGTGACTCTACCGAACAGGTCAGGAATCTTTTCAAACGAATTTGGAAAGATCTAAGACCCATCATACTGAACCGACCTGCCTGCGAACCGCGGGTCTGGAACACATAAACCGACAATCGAGGAGCGCAACGTGGAGCTTACTCCCAGAGAAAAAGACAAGCTGCTGCTGTTTACTGCCGGACTGCTGGCGGAGCGGCGTAAGGAGAAGGGCCTCAAACTCAACTATCCGGAAGCGATGGCCTATATCAGCTGCGCCATCCTGGAAGGTGCAAGAGAGGGGCAGACCGTTGCCCAGCTGATGGACTTCGGCCGCACCCTGTTAAGCGGCGACGATGTGATGCCAGGCATCTCTGAGATGATCCATGAGGTTCAAGTGGAAGCCACATTTCCAGATGGCACCAAGCTGGTAACCGTCCATGATCCCATCCTCCCCTCTGCCAGAGGTCAGGAGGACACTATCGTCCCAGGTGAGACCATCACCATGCCTGGAGAGCGGCAGCTGAATGAAGGGCGGGATAGGGTCACGCTCTCTGTAGCCAATACTGGAGATCGCCCGATACAGGTCGGATCCCACTACCACTTTGCCGAAACCAATCCAGCCCTCAGCTTCGACAGGGAGCAGGCAAGAGGTTACCGGCTCGATATCGCAGCCGGAACAGCGGTACGCTTCGAACCAGGTCAAACCCGGGAAGTCACCCTGGTAGCCTTTGCCGGCAAGCGAGAGGTATATGGCTTTAATGGCGCCGTCATGGGTCCACTGGAGGAGTAATATATGAGCAGCATCAGCAAAAAAGCCTATGCGGAGATGTATGGCGCTACCGTTGGAGACCGGGTTCGCCTTGGGGACAGCGAGCTCTTCATAGAAGTGGAACAAGACCATACCCAGTATGGTGACGAGGTAAAATTTGGTGGTGGTAAAGTTATCCGCGACGGCATGGGGCAGAGCCAGCTCAGCAGCGCCGAGACCGCAGATACAGTCATCACAAACGCCCTGATCCTCGATCACTGGGGGGTTGTAAAGGCCGATATTGGCATCAAGAACGGACGTATCAGTGGCATCGGCAAGGCGGGTAACCCGGATATCCAACCCGGCGTGAATATCATCATTGGTCCTGGCACCGAGGCCATTGCCGGAGAGGGCTCCATCCTCACTGCCGGTGGCATCGACTCCCATATTCACTTCATCTGCCCACAGCAAGTGGAGGATGCGCTGATGTCCGGGGTGACCACCATGCTCGGTGGCGGAACCGGACCTGCAACCGGCACCAATGCCACTACCTGCACACCTGGTCCCTGGCATATCCAACGCATGTTGCAAGCCTCTGAAGTGTTGCCGATGAATCTGGGTTATCTGGGTAAGGGTAATGCCAGTCTCCCCGCTGGCCTGAATGAGCAGATCCTGGCTGGCGCCATCGGACTTAAGCTGCATGAAGATTGGGGCACCACCCCTGCTGCTATCGATAACTGTCTCACTGTCGCCGACAACTATGATGTCCAGGTTGCGATTCATACCGACACCCTCAATGAATCCGGTTTTGTAGAGCACTCCCTGGCGGCCATGAAAGGGCGCACCATCCACACCTACCATACTGAAGGTGCTGGAGGTGGCCATGCACCGGACATCATCAAGGCCTGTGGTCACGCCCATGTTCTGCCCTCCTCGACCAATCCAACGCGACCCTACACAGTGAACACAGTGGACGAACATCTGGACATGCTGATGGTCTGTCACCATCTGGACCCCAATATCGCAGAGGATGTCGCCTTTGCAGAGTCACGAATCCGCCGCGAGACCATTGCCGCCGAAGATATCCTTCACGACCTCGGCGCCTTCTCCATGATCGCCTCAGACTCCCAGGCCATGGGGCGCGTCGGCGAGGTCATCACCCGAACCTGGCAAACTGCACATAAGATGAAGGTTCAGCGAGGCAGCCTGGAGGGAGACCCAAAACAGCACGACAATCTGCGCGCGAGAAGATATATCGCAAAATACACCATCAACCCGGCCCTGGCTCATGGCATTGCCCATGAAGTGGGCTCAGTGGCGGTGGGGAAACTGGCCGATCTGGTGCTCTGGAAACCTGCGTTCTTTGGTGTTAAACCGAGCCTGATTATTAAGGGCGGTATGATATCTGCGGCGCCTATGGGAGACCCCAATGCCTCGATACCCACCCCACAACCGGTCCACTACCGAAACATGTTCGGTGCCCTGGGCCCTGCCTGCCAGGCAACTCGCATGACCTTCATTTCACAGGCGGCAAAAGAGGCAGGCGTAGATCAGCAGTTGCAACTGAAATCGATGATCGGCACAGTCAGCCAGTGCCGCTCAGTCAACAAATCAGAGATGATTCTGAATGACTATCAACCGGAGATCGAGGTCGACCCGCAAACCTACCAGGTCAAAGCTGACGGCACTCTGTTGACCTGCGAACCGGCGGAATCACTACCATTGGCACAAAAATATTTTCTGTTCTGAATATTAGGGTGCGGCCCTGTCGCACCATGCAGATCTGAAATATTCAACCACTAGAGTGATATGCAGCTATCCTGACCAAACCAACAGCCAATGATCAAACTGACCAAAAAAATAGCCCATGGGGAGAAGATTGAAACCACCCTTACCCTGCCCCTGCACAACCGAATCAAAAGCAGACTCAGGGTAAAACTCGATGACGGTCGGGATGCCGGTCTCTTCCTGCCCCGGGGCACAACCCTCAAGGAGGGGGAGTTGCTGACCTCTGAATCTGGCGTTGTGATCCGTATCAAAGCGGCGCAGGAGACCCTCTCCATAGTAGAGTGCACTGACCCCCATCTATTGTCACGTGCCTGTTACCACCTGGGAAACCGTCATGTCTCCATGCAGATCGAGCCGGGGCGTATCAGCTATCCACATGACCATGTTCTGGATGAGATGCTGGCGGGTTTGGGACTTGAGGTTGTAGTCGCAGAAGCCCCCTTCGAACCGGAACCCGGCGCCTACGGTGGAAGCGCCGAACAGGGGCGTCACCACCACGGCCATAGCCATGACCACAGCCACTGATAACAGACTTGCCAAATTGCGCCTGTTACACCTGGTCAGCCCCACACTGCCCCTGGGAAGCTTCGCCTACTCCCAAGGTCTGGAGTGGGCAGTAGAGGATGGCTGGGTAACGAATGAAGAGACGCTGCGTCAATGGATCGAAAACCTGCTACTGACCAGCCAGACCCATCTCGATATACCGCTACTGAGCAGACTCTACCAGGCTTGCGCCACACCAGATCAGGATAGTTTCGCCTACTGGAGTCGCTATCTGATTGCCAGCCGTGAGACCCGTGAGCTGCGTGAAGAGGAGCGCAACCGGGCCAGAGCATTAACGGCTCTGCTACCGGAATGGGGCATCCCCCTCGCGGATGCGTGGCTACCACACTTAAAGAGCAACCAGATTTCTGGCTATGCCTATGTGGCCAATGCCTGGGGAATCGAATTGACTGAGGCTGCTGAAGGATATCTTTGGAGCTGGCTGGAGAATATGACGCTGTCCGGGGTAAAGATCATCCCCCTTGGACAGATGGCAGGACAGAGAATTCTACATCAACTGATTAAACTGATCCCATCACAGGTGCAGATTGGACTCTCAGTGAATGATGATGATATCGGTCTCTCCGCTCCGGCACAGACAATTGCCAGCTGTCTGCATGAAACCCAATACACCCGAATTTACAGATCTTGAGTGAACAACAGATGAGCCAAACCTCCCCCCTGAGAGTCGGCGTCGGCGGCCCCGTCGGTTCAGGTAAAACAGCCCTGCTTGATGCCTTGTGTAAAGCGATGCGTGATAACTATCAACTGGCAGTGGTGACCAATGATATCTACACCCAGGAAGATGCAAAATTTCTAATGCGTAGCCAGGCCCTGGATGAGAGTCGCATCATTGGCGTTGAGACGGGGGGTTGTCCCCACACTGCGATCCGGGAGGACGCCTCGATGAACCTCGCAGCTGTGGAGGATCTATGTGAGCGTCATACCGACCTCGACCTGGTGTTTATCGAAAGCGGCGGAGACAATCTCAGTGCCACCTTCAGCCCAGAACTTGCGGATCTGACAATCTATGTACTCGATGTGGCCGAAGGTGAAAAGATGCCACGCAAAGGCGGTCCGGGCATTACCCGCTCAGACCTTCTTATTATCAATAAAATTGATCTTGCACCTTATGTCGGTGCATCCCTGGAAGTGATGAAAGAGGACACCTTACGCATGCGTAAAGAACGTCCATTCGTCTTTACCAACATGAAAACAGGGGAAGGGCTGCAAGATATTATCGACTTCATAGAACATCAAGGCATGCTCAATACTTAGTTGGCAATCATTTTCCTGCAAGCACATAACGAATCCCTTCCAGAATTACAATTGAGGATGTTTGATGGGGAAATATAAACCGCAACTCACCCTTCGGTGTAATCAGATAGGTTGTTGCGGAGTGGTTGACCGCATAACCAAATGCAGACCCCTCAAGTTTAACTTCTGAGTATTGCACGCCATAGCGCTTAGCCACCTTTGCAATCTCAGTCTCACTGCCGGTTACACCCAGCAGATTGGGGTGGAAGTAGCTGACATAGTCGTCAAGAACCTGAAAACTGTCCCGCTTGGGATCGACACTGACAAACACCCCCTGGACAGATTTCAACTCATCTACACTGAG
Source organism: Candidatus Thiodiazotropha sp. 6PLUC1 (assembly GCA_040506705.1). Taxonomy (GTDB): domain Bacteria; phylum Pseudomonadota; class Gammaproteobacteria; order Chromatiales; family Chromatiaceae; genus Thiodiazotropha. The sequence continues at coordinate 159,517 of JBEVWG010000036.1, read as the reverse complement.
TTCATTCAATGCCTGGGATAATATCGAGAGAGAGGTCGGACAGACATCAGGACATTTGGTATAGCCAAAGTAGATCAATACCACCTTGCCTCTCAATTGCTTCAATGAGAATTCACCCTGACTCGATTGCAGGGTGAAATCACCGCCCAATTGATCGCCACTAAGTTCAAGCACCTCATCTTGTTGAGTTATTTCACTTGATAGGGTTGAAGAAACAGAGATGTACAGAGCGAATAAGATCAGGAAGTTTCGGAACATATTGCCTCATTGGCTATGTTTTTGTTGAATATCAATTACTTAATAACACTTCTATCAAAACACCAATGCAAAAAAACCTTAATTAAATTTGCTTTAATATTTTCTGCATCAAGTCATAGTACGATATTACCCATCGCGCAAGAGAGCCCATTACTATCATTCCTGATGCAGATCATTTTGAGGTGGCGTTCAAATTCATAATATTAATATTATTAAAATAGGGGTTTAATTCCTTATACAACATACAACCCCAAAAAATTAGCTACTATATATCCTACCAAAGTACATAGTCATTGCAGGGATGCCCATGACATCACTTGAAAATAATGAAGAGGCCTGCTTTGCGTAAGCTACACTCAGTCCAACTATTGATACTCGCCCTGCTTCCCTTCGCCAGCCAGGCACTGGAGCTCTCCTGGGTAGGTTGCGGCATAACCCGCAACGCCTTTATGTCTGATCTTGCCGCTGCTTATCAGCAGGAATCCGGTGTCAATATCACTATCGCCGGGGGGGGTGCCACCAAAGGAATCCGCGCCATAACGAGCAAGCAGGCGGATATCGGCGGGGCATGCCGTTTTACCTTGAATAAGAGCCGTGAGGAGGCTGGCGCCACTATGGTTCCTGTTGCCTGGGACGCACTGGTGGTTGTGGTGCATAAATCCAATCCCATCGAATCGATCAGCCTGCCGCAACTACGCAGTCTCTATCAGGGCAAGATCAAAAACTGGTCGCAACTGGGAGGTAAAAATCAGCCATTGGAACTGCTGATCCGTGAAGGAAACATCTCAGGAGTAGGTTACACCCTGCGCAAACACCTGTTCGAAAACCCCAAAGCCGTGTTCAAGAGTAAGCATCTCTTCCCCTCTTCAGGCCCTCTGGAGAAGACCGTGGAAGTGAATCCCAATGCCATTGCAGTCACCGGTATCGCAAGTGCCCACAAACGGGATCTCAAGATTATCAAGCTGGAGGGTAGGAATCCAAGCTTTGAGAATATCCGTACCGGTAACTATCTGCTCTATCGACCACTCTATCTCGTACTCAGCAAGAATGCCCCCAACAGCAAGGAGTCTGACCGCTTCATTCAGTTTGCCCTGGGCCCTCAGGGCCGGGAGATTATCCGTAATAATCAGGTAGTACCTTACTTCGATGGCATGCTGCTGCTGCAAAAGAGATTTGATGATTGGAAGCGCTTTATCCGGGAATCCCTGGCGAAAAAGTAAGCCAACGACAGGCTACTAACCTCAATACCGGTAAGCAGAAGTGCGATGGTGTTGGTTCACACCCTACACTGGTTGGAGATACGTTGTCGGATAGACAACATAACCAACCTGATATTTCCATAGCACTAACCGTTAGTTACTGTAATTACAGACCATTTCAATTTTACCTTTGATTGGCACCAAGATTGCTGTTTGGCATAAATTACTTTTTTTATGGAGTTAAATCATGCCACTGCAGCAATTCAATGAAGACGGTCTGCTTTTCAATACAAACTTCCTCGACCAGACCTCCACCTCAGGGCTCTATGCCTATCGTGGCGAACTGGTATTGGTCAAGGGTGAAGTCGCCGACGATAAAGGCCATACCAAGCCACCTGTCGATGTGATGCGTGGCGCCATCCTTCTGGGCGATGAAAAAATTAAATTATTGATTGGCGCAATCGACGATGTTGCTTCACTGAATACCCTGGTCGAAAAATACAAAGCAGACTTTTCTCCAGAGATGAAGGCACTGCTCTATGTGGTCAATATCGAAGACCCTGCTCAGGTTGAGATCGAGGGTATTACCTTTGTGCTGATCCCCATGACTCAGGGTGTACCCTGGAATGAAACCATTGATGAATTGGGCCTTGAAAAGAGTGATTTCAAAGGTCAATCCTCAGCGGACAAGCTGGTCACCCTGCTGGATGAGATGCAGAGCTACAAACCTAAGTATCCGCTAACCCCTTTCGATGATGTGCTGGCAAAAGCTACAGATGTTAAACGAGAGGGTTGGGGTGCAATCTGAACCCATCTCAACTTGCCAGGGAAGGCGAGTAACCTGATCATTTCAAGACACAGATTCAATAAACCACTACACCTTGAATCCTGAATTTGTCTTTTCGCTCTTTTTACTCGAGAATCCTTATTCACCACTGTGCCCAATCGCCACAGATGCCAAACAGAGCCGTCAACTGAATAGATTCCGTGCCAAACCGTAGACTCTCCATCGCCCCTATGCTCGACTGGACCGATAGGTACTGTCGCTTTTTCCTGCGACTGATATCCCGTCATGTTCTCCTATACACAGAGATGGTGACTACCGGTGCAATTTTACATGGCCATCGCGCACGATTTCTTGATTTCGATCCCAGCGAACACCCGGTGGCCCTGCAACTCGGCGGCAGTGAACCGGACGCACTGGCCCAATCTGCAAAATTGGGAGAGGAGTGGGGCTATGACGAGATCAATCTGAATGTGGGCTGCCCCTCAGACAAAGTACAATCAGGCCGCTTTGGCGCCTGCCTGATGCTGACCCCGGAGCTGGTTGCGGATTGCGTCAAGGCAATGTGTGATCGTGTTGCTATTGATGTCACGGTAAAACATCGTATTGGTGTCGATGATCATGACAGCTATCAAGCGCTCTGTGATTTTGTTGGCAAGGTCTCTGAAGCAGGCTGTAAAACCTTTATCGTGCATGCCCGCAAAGCCTGGCTTCAGGGCTTGAGTCCCAAGGAGAACAGGGAGATCCCTCCTCTCTCTTATGAGACGGTTCATCGACTCAAGCAGGATTTTCTCAATCTTGAAATCATTATCAATGGTGGTATCACCTCTCTTGAGCAGGTGCAGCACAATCTCAACCATGTTGATGGCGTGATGATCGGTAGAGAGGCTTATCAGAACCCCTGGATTCTGGCCCAGGCCGATGCGTTGGTTTTTGGTTCTGAAGGAGATCTGCAGAGCCGCCACCAGATCATCGAAGCTTTGATCCCTTTTGTCGATAGAGAGCTTTCTGCAGGCACCCCGATCAACCGTATCACCCGCCATATATTGGGCCTGTTCCAGGGCCTGCCTGGAGCAAGAAAGTGGCGCAGAATGTTGAGTGAAGAGGCCCATAAACCGGGCAGTGACAGTGACTTGATTTATCGTGCTGCAGCCCAGATTTCCGAGCAATAGAACGGTAATAAAGCCAAGGACTCTCTGAATAATCCCGCCATTAAGGAGCCTGGTGCGGCAGGGCCGCACCCTACGACAGAAGCTGATTTTTCTGTTAGTTCCGACTAAGAACCATCAAGCTTAACCGGCTCAATCCTTTTTACCAGCTGCCACCCGCAGGCGCAGCGCATTCAACTTAATAAACCCTTCCGCATCCTGCTGATTGTAGGCACCCTCATCATCTTCGAAAGTGGCAATCGACTCGTCGAAGAGGCTGTTTGTATCGGACTTGCGTCCAACGATATTGACGTTGCCTTTATAGAGCTTCAGGCGCACTACACCGTTCACAACAGACTGAGTTTTATCGATGGCCGCCTGTAACATCTCCCGCTCAGGAGCAAACCAGTAACCGTTGTAGATCAGTTTTGCATATCGAGGCATCAACTCATCCTTCATATGCGCCGCTTCACGATCCAGAGTCAAAGACTCCATAGCCCGATGGGCTTTGAGCAGAATGGTGCCACCAGGGGTCTCATAGCAACCACGGGACTTCATACCCACGTAGCGATTTTCGACGATATCAGCCCGGCCAATACCATTCGCACCACCCAGTTTATTGAGTTTCAGCAGTAGTGCGGCTGGGGAGAGTTTCTCACCATCGATAGAGACCGGATCACCATTTTCAAAACCGATTTCGATGGTGGTTGCCTGATTCGGTGCATCCTCTGGAGAGACCGACCAACGCCACATCTCATTCCCAGGTTCTGTCCAGGGATCTTCCAGGTCGTAACCTTCATAGGAGATATGCAGTAGATTGGCATCCATCGAGTAGGGGGATTTTTTACCCTCACGTTTCATTTCGATGGAGATGCCATGCTCCTCAGCATAGGCCAGCAGCTTTTCACGAGAGTTCAGATCCCACTCACGCCAGGGGGCAATAATCTTGATATCCGGTCTTAGGGCATAAGCACCCAGTTCAAAACGAACCTGGTCATTACCCTTGCCGGTGGCCCCATGGGAAATAGCATCAGCACCAGTCTCATTGGCGATTTCAATCAACCGTTTAGCGATAAGTGGACGGGCAATGGATGTACCGAGAAGATATTCACCCTCATAGATGGCATTGGCTCGAAACATAGGGAAGACGTAGTCGCGCACGAACTCTTCGGTCAGATCTTCAATATAGATCTCTTTGATGCCTGCCGCTTCGGCCTTGGCACGCACCGGCTCCACCTCTTCACCCTGACCGATATCTGCAGTGAAAGTCACCACTTCACACTGATACTCATCCTGCAGCCATTTAACGATAATCGAGGTATCTAGACCGCCGGAGTAGGCCAGCACTACTTTTTTTACACCCTCTTTGGACATCCGCAACTCTCCCACATAAGAAGCCTGGAAAACCGATCATTATAGACGATATTGCGGCAGATGATATGATCTTGAGGGGTTCAATTCCATAGCTATTTAAAACCCCGGTGGTGGATTGAAAGCACCCTCAGGGCAATGTCATAAATAACTGCCCGCCACCAAGCTCCCCGCCATTCTGCATGGCAACCTTGCCATAGATATCATCGTGTTGATGTAAATCGAGTACCAGCTTAGTAAAATAGATCCCCAAGCCTGTATTGTTATTCAGAAACCCTGATTCTGGCCGCTTTATTGCGGCTTGCTGCTCCAGCATCAATTTAGTGTATCCCTGACCATTGTCTTCAATTGCCAGGCGTAGACCCTTGTTGCCCGAATCTGCTGATATGCGAATACGGTCTTTTGTATATCGAAGCGCATTACTGATGGCATTACTCATCACCCCGGTCATCAGATTTCGGTCAAAATACCAGTAGAGGCTCTTTGGACAATCGATTTCGTACGTTACTTTTTTCTCTCTCATGATCAGACTGTGCTCAATCATCACTTCATTGAGAAAATCGAAAACAGAGTGTGCATCAACATTCAGCATATAGTCCCCCTGCTCTACCTTAAACAGGGTCAACATCTTAACTATATTGTTATTGATGCGCCGAACCTCATACTCCATATCCGCACATTCATTCCTCATCCCGCAACCTGTAAATTCACAACTGCCAGTGATCATATTGATATCTCTCAAAAGAACACCTAATGAGTTTTTTATATCGTGTGAAACCATGGCAAATGCCGAGGACAACTCCAGGCTGCTCAGAGTTCTATTAACAGGACTCGATTCAGTGTTTTCTTCAATACTCATGTTTGTAACCGATTTAATTCTTCAAGAAATTTAATCACTTCTGGATCTTGCTTCTTCTGGCTGCACAATACAGCCAGGGCATAGCGACATGTGAAGTGATAGCGGTTATCAACACCCTTATCGTGCATATCCAGGATCATTGCCTTGGTAGCCAGCAAAACCATGGTTTTGTTATAAGGATATTGCTCAATTATTGTATTCAGCAGATCTATCGCCTGCCCCCTCTCTCCCTGACGCAACAACGCCAGACTGTGAGCGTGTACTTGTGTGATTTTTTTCTGAGCATCAGCGATCAACGCCTCACTCTCCGACCCTTGCCCTTGCTCATCCATGAGTTTACCTACCCGCTCAATCCAGGACTCATCATCGTGCTTGTTACATATCACCAGCTCAAGATAGCGCTTGGCAATTTCATCCTGTGACAGCTGAAAACAATCTTTCGCGATCAAACGTAAATGTTCTGGGGATACATCTTGTTTGTTGGCATCGATCAATCGATCCACTTTACTCAGGTAATCGTCCACCTCTTGCGACTGATTCATGGCATGTTTAGCCAACGCCAGCCCGCTGAGCATTTGAATCTTGTCAGCGGGCCGGTGGTTGAAGCGTATACGACCATCAGCCAACAGCCGGATCATCTTGGTTATCTCACCACTCTCCTGATACAGATCCGCTAAGCATCGATACTCTTCGGCAGTCGCAAAACAGGAATTTGTACCCCATCGAACCGCTGCCTGCAGAGCTCGCTTGGCGGTTTCCTTATCACCGTTTCGCAGCGCAAGAAAACCAAGCCGTCGTTGTCGTGCCACCGATCTGGGAGAGAGTTTCAATGCATGAGTCAGGGCCTGTTGTGCCTCTACCAGGTCACCACGACTCTCCAATATCATTGCAAGCCACTCATAGGCCTCCAGAAAATGGAGGTTCTTCTGAATAAGATCCCGAAATGCCTCCTCTGCTTGAGCATAGTCACCCTGATAGTAGGCTACTTTACCTAGGCCAAACCTTGCCCAGTGAAAATCACGTATTGCAAGCAGGTCACTATAGATTGTGAGGGCGTTACTGTATTGATGAATCTCCTGATAGAGTTCAGCCTGCAATTTCGCCAGATAGAGGCTCTGCTTGAGATCACTGCCCCGCTGTTCATTACAACATTTAATTGCGTGCTCAATATCATTGTCAGCAAGTGCTTCATCGATATTGATCAGTTCACGCTTGCGTTTGATTGCAATCTCAAGACGATGGTGCAGCGCCTCTTGATTCAAAGGCTTGACCATATATTCGTCGGGTTGCTGTTCCAAAGCGCCAAGCACCATTGGCATGCTGCTTTCTGCTGTCACCATGAAAAATATTGAGGCGTGCCCCAGATATCCTTGATATCGGGCCTCCTCTAAAACCTGCTGGCCGTCTCTTCCCTCGCCCAGGTTGTAGTCACAAATAACCACATCATAACTATCGGATGATAGGTTTTTCAGCGCCTCCTCACCCGTTGAACATATCGTGACACGTTCAGCGCCGAAATTTCTCAGCATCCCTTTCAGGGATACCCGCATCTGTTCGAAATCATCGATAATGAGATAGTTGAATTGGTTGTTTGTGTCATCCTTGATCATTTTTATAACTACTTTATGTTTTTCCCTACACCGTGATCCCTACTTATTATCATTTAGCGCAATATCTATCTATTTCTATAGATAAGAGAAGAAAACCATTGATTCAGATCAATTAGCGTGAGAATCTCTATCCCTATGGGGAATACTCATTCCTACACCAGAATAGGCACTAACCAGGCCATAGATATTGATATCTATGGCCTGGTTAGTAAGTATTTCACAAGCATATATTCACCCCACACCACTAGGTAGCGATAGATTTGGCCAGACAAATTGATTCATTGACAGGCGTACGGGGCATTGCAGCCATGTGGGTGGTTCTACTTCATGGCATCTCATATGTAAGCGCCTCAGCGGTTATGCCCGGGTATGTCGAACGTGTTATCACTAAAGGCTGGTTAGGCGTCGATCTCTTTTTTATACTCAGTGGATTTGTCATCTCCTACGTTCACCAGAGTGACTTTGTTCATTTACACAGAAGTGAGATCAGCCGCTTTCTAAAACTGAGAATAGCGAGAATATATCCGGCACACTTCATCGCTACCATTGTGTTGATACCCGTCTTTTTAGGTGCGACCCTGTTTTCAGTCTACACCTTTCCTGAAGGAGCAGAATCTCAGTACACACTCAGCAAGTTTTTCTACAGTCTGTTTTTGATCAACGGCTGGGGATTTCCCAACAGTATCGGCTGGAATGTCCCTTCATGGTCAGTTGGCTCGGAGTGGTTTGCCTATCTCTGTTTCCCTTTTATTGCATTTATATACAACAAAATAAGGAACCCCTGGCTGCATTTGTTGATGATAATAACCATCTTCAGCACCATGGTGATATTGGCTGCATACCTAAACGACATGCAGAAATATATGTTGGATGAACATCTCTCATTAACCCGAATAGCTTCAGAATTTTTGATCGGATGTTCACTCTACAACATCCATGCAAAATTGAAGGATAGCCCGCTTTTCGACCTGACAGCCATCGCTGCTGCCTCCATGGCAATTATCTTCGCCAGCCTGGACCTATCCTCTTTTTATGATTTCTTGATTATCATCGCTTTTGCGACACTGCTACTCTCTTTAAGTCGCTCAGTTGGCATTGCTGCGAAGATATTCTCAACCCAGCCGCTGATTTATCTGGGTAAGATCTCCTACTCGATCTATCTGGCTCATGCAACAACCTTGATGGTGTTCAATCAAATCTTTAAGCGAATTGTTCCTCCTGATATGGGAGACGTCCTCTATTTGATCCTGTTCTATGCCATCTATATTGCCTGCTCCATCATTGCTGGCCACCTGCTCTATTCATTGATCGAGAAACCAGCGCGAAACTACCTGAGAAACAGATGGGCTGTATGAGGTTTATGCAGAGTGACTATTGTGTGCCGGCCTGAAGGGCTGATCTTAACAGTACCGGCTGAGGGTTACCGAATTTTCCGAGCGGCCCACTAGTCTCTGCCGAATTGAGTGAGTTCACGACAAAAAACTGCGGCAGAGTCTCGAGACTCCAGCACATAAAGCCGCTCTGCCCAATCATAGACCTGCCAATATTTAACATTTGCATCAGCCTGGTGAATGCTGGAGTACCAACCCAATTCACCCGCTTCAACATTTAAGCGGGCAGCAGTACAGTTTTGCTTTGCAGCGGATGCACTTAGGAATTCATCAAGACCTTCAACATCCTCGACCTGCTCACCGAGCACAAAAAATGGCAACATCTTCATCAGCTCATCCGCACTATAGTCCAGCGGCTCTCCCAGTAAGGCACTTTCAACCTGTTGCGACCAATAACTTGCAGTTTTAGGTTCACTGATTGGATATCCCAATTCGAACGGCACTTTATCCGGAACGATAAAAACTGAGGTGGTATATACCTGGGCTTTTCCAAAGACATCAGGGTAAGTCAGTTCAGCCATGTAGGCGGTATACCCCTCATCAGGAATGGGTACAGATATCCGATACGAGCCATCCTGGCCCACTTCCAGCAGAGTAGAGTGCCACGCCTCGTCACCAACTGTTGGAAAGCGAAAGTCTCTCCCATGGGGATTATTTGCTTGCCAAAGTCTGACTTCGAGTGGCGTCAGATCACTATGCACAACCAAACTCCCCGACTCATCATGCTCCCAATCTATCTGTGGCCTTGCAAAGCCATTAACTATCATCTGATACCATGCAGTAAGTCCCTCCATCATCTCTTCTTCATGACCCAGGAAGGAGTGATTTGTATTAGGAATAATACGTTGAAGGGTTTCGCCCGGAATTTTATCAATATAGGCTTCCGATGCATCCGGCAGAAAAAATTCATCACCAGTCACATTCAGAATCAAATGAGGCATATTAAGTGTGTGGCGATAACTCACTGGATCGATCAAGCTTCTGAGAAACTTCCCCTCTGGTGACCTGATCTCCTGCAGAATCTGCTTATTGGAATAGTTCGCCAATGCTTCTGAATAGAAACCGTAGCTATTGAAATGGTGTTCGAGCTGCTGATCAAGATAGAGGATACTGTAACCACCGGGAATTACGCCACTGACCCGTGGATCAATGGCTGCAGTCAACCAGGCAATGGCACCCCGTTTGGAGAATCCAGTGACGATAAACTGTTCGATTTCAAAACCCAGTTTATCTTCAACTATTTTTTGTGTGGTATCCATCCCTCTTACCACCGCCTTTGTCATAGGCAGATAGGCGGACCAGGTAGGATCTCCAGTCTCCATGACTTTTCGCCATGAATAAGAGACCAGTGCATCCTCTTGCACCGCTTCATCCAGATCAGTAAATGTCAAAGGTTGCGCTGGAACTTGCTGCAGTATTGCCTGAATGCTACCGCTCTGAATGGCTAACGTCCGGTATTCACCAAATGATTCAATATCCGGTACACCACTATCACTATTACCACTATGGACAACTATATTTGCCATACTGGTGGTTATTTGATCAGGCACGATCAAGGTAAGCCAATGATTCCACAAGACTGGAGATACTTCCTCAGCACTGCGCCATTTTTGGGAATCCAGATTAATAGTGTAGACGTCAAACCCATCCTCTGACCGTTGACTCACCAAGCGGTAGTTATAGGCAGAGTCATATGCATAGACATAATCCTTAAGTGGGTTATATCTCTCGGCATGGGACGGATTGATAACAAAAAGAGACAACCCAGCAAACAGGGTGAATGATTGGGCAATCCATTTCATAACCAACTTCCTACATCAATTAGCCAGACCCTTAAATAAACAGGCGCAGCAGCTCACTCCAGAAATTTGCTGCGATTAAAATAGAGCAACTTTCCGGGGGTTCAGTAACGCTTTATGGGAGAGGTCAAGGCTTGGCAGTTCCATGCCGAATACTTCACTCCTTGCGCACATAAAAAAATACCACAGGCCGAGACAGGTGACAACCCTGGGGGAGAAGCTCAAATAATCACAAGCAAATCTGTCTGCGAAAGATAAGAGTAGATAGGGTAAAAAGGTAGAAAATTAAAGTCAGGTAGAATAAGCGGCCCATCCTAATCAACCCGGTGTATAAAAAAGAGCGCCGGGTAACTATTAACCCGACGACTAAGTATGTCGTCTCAGGGTTAATAGTAAGGTTGGGCCGCCAATTTATGCGGCTTCTGAATCAGTTTTTCGATTTATCGACAATCTTCTTAATCCAGGGCATCATGCCACGCAAACGCTCACCCACCTGTTCGATCGCATGCTCTTCATTAAGTCTGCGATAAGCAGTCATCGATGGATAACCCAGTGCACCTTCGGAAACAAACTGCTTGGCATATTCACCACTCTGGATGTTCGACAACGCTTGTTTCATCGCCTTGCGACTCTCATCATTGATCACCTTCGGGCCAGTGACATACTCACCATATTCAGCATTATTTGAAATGGAGTAGTTCATATTGGCGATGCCGCCTTCGTACATCAGATCAACAATCAGTTTCAGCTCATGCAGACATTCGAAGTAGGCCATCTCTGGCGCATAACCTGCCTCAGTCAAGGTTTCAAAACCGGCTTTAACCAACTCAACAGCACCACCACAGAGTACCGCCTGCTCACCGAACAGATCGGTTTCGGTCTCATCCTTGAAAGTGGTTTCAATGATGCCGGTACGGCCACCACCGATGGCAGATGCATAGGATAGTGCCGTATCCATAGCACTACCTGTTGCATCCTGATAGACAGCAACGAGATCCGGAATACCACCACCTTTGACATATTCACTGCGTACAGTATGACCAGGTGCTTTTGGCGCGATCATGATCACATCCAGATCTTCCCGTGGCACAACCTGGTTATAGTGAATTGCAAAACCATGAGCAAAGGCCAATGCAGCTGACTCTTTAATATTCGGTTCGATCTGGTTGCGATAGAGATCGGCCTGAAATTCATCAGGTGCCAGAATCATTACCACATCCGCAGCCTTTACCGCCTCTTCGATCGATTTTACTGTAAGCCCGGCATTACCAGCCTTGATCGCCGAAGGGGAGCCTTCACGCAGACCAACGATGACATTGACACCGGAGTCCTGCAGATTGTTGGCATGGGCATGCCCCTGAGAACCGTAGCCGATGATGGAGACTGTTTTTCCCTTAATGATATTGAGATCGCAGTCTTTGTCGTAATAAACATTGATAGCCATGTTGTTTCCTTCGGAAAATTTTTAAATTGATAGTGTTAGATAGTTTACAGATCAGTTATAACCGCCATCTGCAGACGCCTGTCGGGCGAAGTTATAACCGATCATTTTACCGTTTAGGTCTGGTCAAAATCAGTAAAGCTAAAGACTTAACCCTTTTGATCCCCGTCCGATTCCAGAGGGGCCGGTACGAATCACTTCGATGATCAGCTCTTCATCCACCGCTTCGATAAAGGCATTCAGCTTGCTTGCGGCACCTGTCAGTTCAACCGTATAGCTGGTGTCTGTCACATCGATAATCTTACCGCGAAAGATGTCGACCAAGCGTTTGATCTCCTCCCGCTGGGTGCGCTCCGCCCGCAATTTGATCAACATCATCTCCCTTTCGATGTGACCACCTTCTGTCAGATCGACCAGCTTCACCACATCGATCAGTTTATTGAGCTGTTTGGTTATCTGCTCGATAATTTCATCGCTGCCACTGGTCACCAGCGTCATGCGTGACAGGCTCGTGTCTTCTGTCGGTGCGACAGTAAGGGATTCAATATTATATCCCCTCGCAGTAAAAAGGTTGGCCACCCGTGCTAGCGCACCGGACTCGTTCTCCATCAGAATAGATATGATATGCCTCATCAGACCAACTCACTCCCAGGTGACAGATACATCTCATGATGCCCTTTGCCCGCCGCAATCATTGGATAGACATTTTCTGCAGGATCAACCACCACATCCAGAAAAACCAGCCGGTCTTTATGAGAAAAGGCCTCTTTCATTGCGCCTTCAAGGTCTTCGGGCTTCTCAACACGCATGCCGATATGACCGTAGGATTCAGTCAGTTTGACGAAATCAGGGGTAACACTCATACCAGACTGGGAGTAGCGGCTGTCGTAGAAAAACTCCTGCCACTGGCGAACCATACCCATGTAACCGTTATTCAGCAGTATGATCTTGATCGGCAGATCGTACTGTAGACAGGTCGCCAGCTCCTGTATGCACATTTGGATACTCGACTCACCTGTGACAACCGCGACTTCAGCTTTAGGATGAGCCATCTGTACACCTATTGCCGCAGGCAGACCAAATCCCATAGTCCCAAGACCACCGGAGTTGATCCAACGCCGAGGCTTGTCAAAACGATAAAATTGAGCAGCGAACATCTGATGCTGACCAACGTCTGAAGTCACGAAGGCCTCACCTTTGGTCACCTTATGCAATATTTCAACCGCCTGTTGCGGTTTGATCATGCCACTCTTTTTATCGTATTTCATGCAATCCATGGCGCGCCATTTTTCAATCTGAGTCCACCACTTCTTCAAGGCCTGCTGCTTCGGTTTTTTATCACTTTCAGTGACTACCTTGAGCATGTCCCTCAAGACCTGCTTGACCGGCCCAACGATTGGCACATCGACACGCACATTCTTGGATATCGACGAAGGATCGATGTCGATATGGATAATGGTTGCATCGGGACAGAACTGTTTAACATGACCGGTAACCCGGTCATCAAAGCGGGCGCCAACAGCGATCAACACATCGGTTTCGTGCATCGCCATATTTGCTTCATAGGTACCATGCATTCCCAACATACCCAGAAAATTCTTGCCACTCCCCGGATAGGCACCCAAACCCATCAGGGTCTGTGTTATTGGAAAATCGAGTTTTTCCACCAGATCAGTCAATGGTTTCGCTGCATCATCCAGAACGACACCGCCTCCGGTATAAAAGACCGGACGCTCCGCCTCCATCATGATTTTAATCGCCTTCTTGATCTGGCCCAGATGCCCCTTAATAACCGGGTTGTATGAGCGCATCTTGATCTTATTGGGATAGCTATAAGGGATCTTGATACCAGGATCGGTTATATCCTTGGGGATATCGACAACAACAGGCCCAGGACGACCGGTGGTGGCGATATAGAACGCTTTTTTAATCGTCTCAGCCAGATCTTCCAGGCGCTTGACCAGAAAATTGTGTTTCACACAGGGGCGGGTGATTCCCACAGTATCCACTTCCTGAAAGGCATCACTACCTATCACTGGGGTGGGTACCTGCCCGGTGAGGACAACCATCGGAATCGAATCCATGAAAGCGGTGGCAACCCCGGTCACCACATTGGTGGCGCCAGGCCCCGACGTCACCAGAACCACACCTGGTTTTCCGGTAGCACGGGCATAACCGTCTGCTGCATGTCCGGCTGCCTGTTCATGGCGCACCAGGATATGCTTCAGCTCTTTTTGTTGGAAAAGCGCATCGTAAATATGTAGAACGGCACCACCCGGGTAGCCGAATACATGCTCTACGCCCTCATCTTTCAAGCATTGAACGATGATCTCGCCACCGCTTAGTTCCACGTGAAGCCTCCCATAGCGCCGATTTTCTTGTTCGCGCGCAAAAACTATATCGAAACAGTGCAAAATACTAATACTACTCTAACAGGTCAAGCAGATATCCCCCTCTACTATTGTTATTTCAGCTCTGCTTACTTGCCATTCGGTTCCCATGCTTCATAATATCCATCTAAAGAATCACCGAATCAGACAGGGAACCCGCAGTGCTATCAAGATTTTTTCTCATGCTTCTGCTATTGATCTCAACCACGGTATTTGCAGAAACCTACCGCTGGGTAAACGAAGACGGCGTCGTAACCTATTCTCAAACTCCACCACCTGAAGCTCAATCAGAAGTGGTCAAAACCTACAGCGCACCCTCGAGCGATGCGGGCTCTGCCAAGCAAAAACTGCAAAAATTGCGTCAAGACCTTGCAGACAGAGAGGAGGATAGAAATCTGAAGAAGTCGGAGCAACAGGAAAACAAAAAAAACAGCAAGATCCAAAAAGAGAACTGTAAAGCAGCTCGGAGTAATTTGCAGCAACTGAACGCGCTGGGCAATCGACTCTACAAGGTCGGAGATGAATATCTGCGTCTCACCGAAGAGCAAAAAAAGGAGAGGATGCAGAAAGCCAAAGAGCAGATTAAAGAGTATTGTAAATAAGCCCATGCCCCTACTCAGAATCACCACTAATCAGACCATAGAGGAAGATAAGCTCTCCGAGTTACTCAAGCTCGCCTCTGCAACCGTAGCTGATATGCTTGGAAAACCTGAGACTTATGTCATGGTCGACTTCGTATTCAATCCAAATATGTTGTTCGCCGGCACCACTGCCAGCCTGGCTTATCTGGAACTGAAAAGCATCGGACTCCCCAACGACAGGACAGGAGATTTCTCAAATATCCTCTGTAAGCTGATGCTGCAGCAACTGCATATTCCGGAAGATCGAGTCTATATAGAGTTCAGTGCGGCAGAGCGCCATCTCTGGGGATGGAACGCCTCAACCTTCTAAATCATGATCACCGTGATCGATTCCGCCTGACCCTAATAGCTGCACCTAAAGCAACATCAACCAGCCCAGCGACGCTGTCACCTGTTTTCCCGTTTTGGAATCCGTAAACCAGAGTATTGCTTGGTCACTAGCAGTCGATGACAGTTTCGAAACATTGGGACAACCCGCCCAATTTCAACCTGATATTATTGATTTTTATCAATAACAACAAACACTTACAATTCACATTGTTTTTGCGATGCATCAATGACCCGAGGCGTACTTGAACCCTATAGTCGCCACTGAACGGTATTCATCTTCTCTCTCCGCGGACTCTTGAAGACCGTTCACGCTGACTGGGCCGAGTGTCTGATTTACCGAATATCCGTCCGGCAAATCACCTGATTTAAACGGCATAAAGCCCAGTTGGCAACTCAATCAAAATCTTTATGCAGTGATAATGCTTATCATTCAAACAGTTAGGATACTGGCCTAAAGATTGCTGAAACTGAGCCACATTCAATAAGCAGGAGGCATCGCATGCTGGATCCGACGATGATTGAGCTGTCACGCTGGCAGTTCGCACTCACGGCGCTTTATCACTTTCTATTTGTACCCTTAACCCTCGGAATGACCTGGATACTGGTAATCATGGAATCGGTATATGTCATGACCGGTAAAGAGATCTACCGTGACATGACTAAATTCTGGGGAAAACTTTTCGGCATCAATTTCGCCCTGGGTGTCACCACCGGTCTGACCATGGAGTTCCAGTTTGGAACCAACTGGTCTTACTACTCCCACTATGTTGGCGATGTCTTTGGCGCCCCCCTCGCTATTGAGGGATTAATGGCCTTTTTTCTGGAATCGACCTTCATCGGCCTCTTCTTTCTGGGCTGGGAGCGTCTTAGTAAAAGACAACACCTGGGGGTCACTTTCCTGACTGCGATAGGCACCAACCTTTCTGCTCTTTGGATATTGGTAGCCAACGGCTGGATGCAGAACCCCATCGGTGCTGAATTCAGCTATCAGACCATGCGTATGGAGATGACCAGCTTTGCTGAGCTGGTACTCAACCCGGTGGCACAGGTCAAATTCATCCACACAGTGGCAGCAGGCTATGTAACAGGCGCCATGTTCGTGATGGGCATCTCAGCTTATTACCTGCTTAAAGGCAGAGATCTTGAGTTTGCCAAACGCTCATTCACAGTGGCGGTCGGATTTGGACTCGCTTCGGTACTCTCAGTAATCGTTCTCGGTGATGAATCGGGATATGAACTTGGCGATGTACAGAAGAGCAAGTTGGCTGCCATAGAAGGTGAATGGGAGACCCATGAACCCCCGGCCGGTTTCAACCTGATTGGTTTCCCCGACCAGGAGGCACAGCAGACTCATGGCGCAATTAAAGTGCCCTGGGCACTTGGCCTGATCGCAACCCGTTCTGTTGATGAGGAGGTGATCGGCCTGAAAGATATCATGCATGACAACGAAGCCCGCATCCGCTCTGGCATGAGGGCCTATAACTATCTGCAACGTCTACGCAATGGAGATACCAGCGAAGCAAATATTGCCCTCTTCGAAGAGTACAAAGCAGACCTGGGTTATGGGCTCCTGCTAAAAGCGTTCACGCCTAATGTAGTCGATGCGACAGATGAGCAGATTAAGGAGGCGGTAAAGATGAGCATTCCTTCTGTAGCCCCTCTGTTCTGGACCTTCCGCATCATGGTTGCAATAGGCTTTACCTTACTGTTCATCATCGCTGCAGGTTTCTACTACAACGCACGTCGGGAAATTGAGCAGAAACGCTGGTTGTTACGCTTAACCCTGTGGAGTATTCCTCTGCCATGGATTGCAGTGGAGACAGGTTGGTTCGTCGCAGAGTTCGGTCGACAGCCCTGGGCTATCGGAGAGGTACTGCCCACCTTTCTCGCAACCTCAACTCTCACTGTGAACGATTTGATATTCAGTATGGTCGGCTTCATCGGTTTCTACACCTTTCTCCTTGTAATCGAAATGTGGCTGATGTTCCGCTTTGCCCGCCTCGGCCCCAGTTCACTGCACACCGGCCGTTATCACTTTGAATCCGGCGTCAACGTCACACAGTAATAGAGGAGTTAGCGAGATGTTAATCGATTATGAAACACTGAAACTCATCTGGTGGCTCTTTGTCGGAGTGCTGCTCATCGGTTTTGCCATTACCGACGGTATGGATATGGGGGTAGGTAATCTTCTCCCTTTCGTCGGTAAAACAGATGATGAAAGACGCCTGATGATCAATACGGTCGGCCCCCACTGGGACGGTAATCAAGTATGGCTGATCACTGCGGGCGGTGCGATTTTTGCTGCCTGGCCCGTAGTCTACGCCGCGGCCTTTTCTGGCTTTTACGTTGCCATGTTACTGGTATTGTTCGCCCTATTCTTCCGCCCTGTGGGCTTTGACTACCGCAGTAAACTGGGTGATGCACGGTGGCGTAAAGCCTGGGATTGGGGATTGTTCGTTGGTGGTGCTGTCCCCTCTCTGGTGTTTGGGGTTGCTTTTGGCAATCTACTACTCGGTGTTCCTTTCCATCTGGATGAGCTGATGCGCGCTTACTATACCGGTGGATTTTTTGAACTCTTGAATCCCTTCGCACTGTTGGCAGGTATCGTCAGCTTCTCCACGCTAACCATGCATGGTGGCATATGGATTCAAATGCGCACCAGCGGAGAAATAACTGAACGTGTCAAAGGCTGGATTCTATGGACAGGTATTGCCGCAATGACTGCTTTTGCCCTGGCAGGTATCTGGTTGATTATGGGTATTGAAGGGCTAGCCATAGTATCTCAACCACCACTGGATGCCTTACCTGATCCACTGGCGAAAACTGTAGAGTTATCTCCTGGCGCCTGGTTGAAAAATTATGGGGACTACCCGATTACCATGATTTTTCCTGCACTCGGTTTTCTGGGTGTCATTATGACTATCATCATGTCTCGAAACGACCGTCCAGGCTGGGGCTTTTTTACCAGTTCCCTGGCAATAAGTGGCGTAATCATGACCGCAGGGATATCACTCTTTCCCTTCGTAATGCCTTCCAGTACCGATCCGAGCAGCAGCTTGACAGTATGGGATGCCCCATCGAGTCATCTGACGCTTACAGTTATGTTTTGGGCGGTATTGATCTTCCTGCCCATCGTCATCAGCTACACCATCTGGAACTATCGAAAGATGTGGGGGCGACTCTCTATTGAGGAGATGCGAGCACGTACTTCAGCCTATTAATTTTTTACATCGTTCAAAAACCTGAGGAGAAAATCTTATGTGGTACTTCACTTGGATTCTGGGTGTGCTGTTGGCACTCTCATTGGGAATTATCAATGCCATGTGGTACGAGGCTCAGTATCCTGAACCCCGACCGGGGAGATTAAGCCCCTAATTAAGCACCTGACCGGAACTGGTTCAGGGAAAAAACCAGACCGGGCCGAGCTGTTTATGTGTCGCGGTCGTAACCGTCATCACGGAACTAAAGATGCATAAACAAAATTTACTGGCCGTAAAGACCAGTATCAGGGTCTCCGCGTGGGCCCTGATACTACTTCTATCCCCCTTCTCACAAGCAAGTGACGATCACGCCACAGCGCACAACATTGATAGCGATATGAATTTCCGTATTGTTGAGGATACTGGCCCCAGTATTCGCGACGATGGGGAATCAACTGCAGACCATACAAAATTCGAGGTTCTTCAAAAGGATTTCACGAGTGGCCCTGAAGTGACTGAAGCCTGTCTCTCATGTCATACAGAAGCTGGCCGACATTTCATGAAGTCGATTCATTGGACCTGGGAGTATGAGCATCCGGAAACCGGCCAGAAGCTGGGTAAGAAGACCCTCATCAATACCTTCTGCACCAACTCCAAGGGTAATGAGGGCATGTGCGCCCAGTGTCATGCTGGATATGGCTGGAAGGATGACACCTTCGACTTTACAAAACAGGAGAACATCGACTGTCTGATCTGTCACGATCGCACTGGAACCTACTACAAGACACCAAACTCTAGCGGCAACAAAGCCTGTTCGATTATGTTCGAGGGCAAGCAACCGATTCAATGGAGCAAGGTAGCGCAAAGCGTCGGCAAACCAGGCCGTGAAAACTGCGGCTCCTGCCACTTCTACGGCGGTGGTGGTGATGGGGTAAAACATGGCGACCTCGACTCATCTCTGAAAAAACCGAGCAAGGAGCTGGATGTACACATGGATGCTGAAGGCCTGAACTTCGCATGTACTACCTGCCACGTCACCCGCCAGCATCTATGGGCTGGCAGCCGCTACAATGTGATTGCCCACGACACTGAAGGTTTAGGGCTACCGGGTGAACGCCGGGATGTCGCAACCTGTGAATCCTGCCACAGCGAAACCCCCCATGATTACAGTGACCTGGTAGGCGCAAAACTGAATGGCCATACCGACAAAATCGCCTGTCAAACCTGTCATATTCCAACCATTGCCCGGGGTGGAGTAGGCACATTGACTGACTGGGATTGGCGCACAGCAGGCAAGACCAAAGATGGTGAGGGCTTTAAAGAGAAGAACTATACCCAGGGTAACGGCGCCCATCGTGCTACCTATAAATCGATCAAAGGTAACTTTGAGTATGGCGAAAACCTGACACCCTACTACGACTGGTTCGATGGTCAAATGGTATACACAACCATTGAGACCAAGTTCGATCCTGAAAAGGGCCCTGTTGAGATCAACGGCTTTAAGGGATCACACGATGATGGTAAATCCCGCATCTGGCCCTTTAAACGAATGCATACCACCCAGCCTTACGATAAAGGCAACAACACCATGGTCTACATGCATCTGTGGGGGGATGATGACGATGCCTATTGGGGTAACTACGATTTTGGTCGTGCTATCAAAGTGGGTATGGAGAAAAACAACATCCCTTACAGTGGAGAGTTTGGATTTGTTGAGACCTACTCCTTCTGGCCAATCACCCATATGGTTGCGCCCAAGGATGACGCCATGGGTTGTTCTGACTGTCACAGCAAAGGGGGTCGACTGGAGGGATTGAACGGCTTCTACATGCCTGGTCGAGACAATTTTTTCTGGCTCGATATTTTAGGTTATCTCGCACTGGGAGGTGCATTGCTTGGTGTTCTGCTGCACGGACTGTTGCGCAAGATATTCAGCAAAAAACAACAGCAGAGGAGTGCATAATGGCCAGTCAAACTCACAACTCAAACCAGAACACCAGGATCAAGACCCGTGGCGAAAAACACTATGTAATGATCTATAGCCGTTACGAGCGTTTTTGGCACTGGTCTCAAGCCTTTCTGATTTTCACTCTTTTCTACACCGGACTGGGGCTGCATGGCACCCATGACATGCTCGACTTCAAAACCGCAGTCGTGATACATACCTATGGGGCCATTGCCTTGATCCTGTTATGGATCTTCACCACCTTTTGGAATTTCACAACAGGTCAGTGGCGCCAATATCTTTTCAAAGAGGGCGTTCTCAAAGTAATACGTTTTTACGCTTATGGCATATTGGTGGGTGAACCCCATCCCTACAAGAAAGGCCTGCAGTGTAAGCAAAATGCCCTTCAATCTCTTGCTTACATGGCATTCATGGTTCTCATCGGCCCCGCTCTATGGGCATCCGGTATCGTCTACATGTTTTATGATCTGTGGAGTACCTACAGTTGGTCAGGACAAGGCTTGACCCTGATCGCCTTTGTCCATACCGCTGCTGCATTTCTCATGGGCACCTTCGTGATCATTCATATCTACATGACCACTACAGGTAAAACACCAACCCACTATATCAAGACCATGGTAACCGGTTACGACAATATTGAGTTGACCGAAGCAGAAGCTGCCTATATCGAAGAGACCCATGCGATTGCCATGAAAGATAACAAGTAGATTTAAAACATTTACAAACAATCGGGAGTTCATAAAAACTCAGGATGAGTTTTGCTGCAAGTGGTTTGCGGCTCACTACAGACAATCTGTTCAGCACTATTGCTTGTAGTGAGCCGAAGCCTGGCTGAGACCATATCGAACTCAAAACAGAATAGAGACTGCAAAGCGTCATGAAACAGGGCACAGACTGGCTTAAGAGGCAAAAAAGCCTTGCTGGAAATGCGCTGATATTGGCAACCGTACTAGGCACTGCTTCTGGCTGGCTGGTGATCATCCAGGCCTGGCTGCTGTCGATAGTGGTTTCAGGGGTCATCATTGAAGCTCACCCCCTGCAAGAGCTGATGCCCTGGCTGTGGGGAATGTTGCTTGTTTTCATTTTCAGAGTGATCCTGATTTGGGCTTCTGAACAGAGTGCCTTCCTGGCCGCCAGTCGGGTCAAACTCACTCTGAGACAAACTCTGCTCGATCAATTAAGACGACTCGGCCCTGCTTATCTGGCCAACCAACGCAGTGGTGAGTTAACCAATACTTTGACCGATGGCATCGAAGCGTTGGAGGCCTACTACGCCCGCTTCATACCTGCCATCTCATTAATGGCTCTGGTACCCCTTTCAATTCTGGTATTTGTGTTTCCTATCGATTGGGTTTCTGCACTTGTGATGCTGGGTACAGCACCATTGATCCCGCTGTTTATGATTTTAATCGGACATGGTGCAGAGCGCAGGAACCAGCAACAGTGGCGAAAGCTCGCCAAAATGAGCGGTCACTTCCTCGACACCATTCAGGGACTGACCAGTTTAAAGCTTTTCAATGCCAGTCGTCGTGAAGCTGAAGTGATCAGCAAAATTTCCGATGAATATCGTCACTCCACCCTGGCTGTACTGCGGATTGCCTTTCTCTCCTCATTCGCCCTCGAGTTCTTCTCCACCATAAGCATTGCCATAGTCGCTGTACTGGTCGGTTTCCGACTCTACTGGGGAGAGCTGGATTTTGTCTATGGTCTCTTCATACTCTTGCTAGCGCCTGAGTTTTATCTACCTTTGCGTAATATGGGACAACACTACCATGCAAGAATGGATGCTATCGGTGCCGTAGAGGGCATGATGCAGATTTTGCAGGCAGAACCGGAAGCCATCAGAGAGGCAGGTGGATCAAAATATTTAGACACTCCAATAGGGCTGACTTTCGAGGATATTGGTTATAGTTACGGGGATGGTCGTCTGGCACTGAACAGGATTGACTTCAGCCTGCATCCAGGAGAGCAAGTTGCTTTGGTCGGCCCGAGCGGTGCAGGCAAAACTACTCTGCTCAACCTGATCCTGGGATTCAATCAACCCACCCGGGGACGAATCATGGTCAATCATCAACCCTTGGATCAGATTGACCTGGCTGCATGGCGTCAGAAGCTCATCTGGTTACCACAAAGATCACATCTGTTTCACGGTTCCGTGCTCGATAATATCCGTCTTGCACAGGCCGATGCGGAGATAGAGCAGGTCAGGCATGCGGCATCACTGGCCCGCGCAGACGATTTCATTACCACCCTGCCTGATGGCTATCAGACCATCATCGGAGAGGGGGGACATGGGTTATCAGGAGGTGAAATACAGCGCATTGCACTGGCAAGAGCTTTCCTTAAAGACGCACCCTTGGTAATCCTCGACGAAGCAACAGCAAGTCTTGACCTGGAGAGCGAGCAGTTGATCCAGGAAGCGATAAACCAGCTTGCTGAAAATCGAACTCTGCTGATCATCGCCCACAGGTTGAAAACAGTTGAGCGCATGTCCCGCATCCTGGTTATGGATGAAGGTTGTTTGGTAGAGCAAGGTAATCATCAATCCCTGATTGAACAACAAGGTGTCTACCACGGCTTGGTTATGGCCTCTCAAGGCAGACCGATATGAAGCCGGTATGGCGTCTATTGTTATTGATGAGACCGGTAATGGGCTGGATGATCCTTGGCGGTCTGCTCTCCTTTGCCACCCTGATCGCAAATGTCACTCTGATGGCAACCTCAGGGTGGTTTATTGCTGCTATGGCGCTAGCTGGGGTTCATGGTATTACCATGAACTATTTCACTCCCGCTGCAATTATCCGCTTCAGTGCCATTGTGCGAACAATGGGGCGTTATGCAGAACGATTGGTTACCCATAGCGCAACACTGCATATCCTCTCGCAATTGCGTGTCTGGTTCTATCAGCAGATAGAGCCTTTAGCGCCAGCAGGGTTGGAATCATTTCGTAGTGGTGACCTGCTGAGTCGAATCCGTGCTGACATCGATACCCTGGATCAGTTCTACCTGAGATTGCTTCTCCCTGTGGCTGTGGCACTGACTTCGACTCTGGTATTCCTGCTATTTCTGGCGCTGTTCGACCCTCTACTGGTGATCATAGAGGCGACTCTGCTGATAATCGCCGGTGTTGTACTACCCCTGTTAAGCAATCGTCTCTCATCGTTCAGTAGCCAGCGTATCAATCAGCTCAACAGTAAATTGAGAATGCAGTTGGTTGATGATCTACAAGGTATGGGAGAACTCCTGGTCGACGGTGCAGATAAAAGACACTCCCTTTATCTGGCAGAGTTGAGTGAAGAGCTGTCCCTGCATCAAAAACGTATCAGCCAGATCAATGGACTCAGCCAGGGTATGGTGGGTCTATGCGCCAACCTGGCGATGTGGCTGATTCTGATCTATGCCATTCCCATGGTGCAACAGGCTGAGTTACCGCCAGCACAACTGGCCATGCTGGCACTATTTACCCTTGCCAGTTTTGAAGCGGTCGCCCCGCTGCCCCTCGCCTTTCAATCTCTCGGCGAGCAACTGGCTGCTGCCAGGCGGATTTTCAATCTGGTCGATCGCCAGCCTATGGTCCAGGAACCGATTCAAGAAATGCCACTCACCACCGACCTGACCTTGAATCTATTCAAGGTCAGCTACCACTATCCTCAACATCAGGCTGGCATCGATGACATCTCTCTACTACTCTCACCCGGTAAAAAGATTGCCCTGCTTGGTGCGAGCGGTTGCGGCAAAAGCACCTTGGTACAACTTCTGTTGAAATTCAGAAGCCCGGACAAAGGCCGTCTCTCTCTTGGGGGTATCAGATACGAGCAATTGAGTGGCGAAACTGTTCGCTCACACATTTCCGTCTCGGCGCAACAGACCCACCTGTTCAACACGACCATCCGCAACAACCTGTTACTAGCTCAACCTGATGCAGACCTGCAGCAGCTTAAAGCCGTCTGTCAGCTTGCCATGATTCACGACTTTATCGAGGCTCAACCGGAAGGTTACGAAACCATGGTAGGAGAATTAGGCGTGAGACTTTCACTTGGTCAGGCACGCCGTTTGACAGTTGCCCGGGCGCTACTGAAACCGGCGCCACTGTTGATACTTGATGAACCTACAGAAGGGCTTGATAACCTGACCGCACAACAGATGAGAGACAACATCATTCAACAATGCCCTGAGCGCGGCATACTTTGGATCACCCATAACCTCTCAGGTCTGGAAGCGATGGATGAGATTCTCATTATGCAGAAGGGACACATTGTCGAAAGGGGTAAGCCAGCAGACTTAGTCACCAAGGGTGGTCTGTACTTGCAGATGCAGGACCACCAACGATCACTATCATTAATTCAAAAACCTTGAGCCACTGAATATGCTGGATCGAGCAGATATAAACTTTCCTGTTTACTCTCCAAAGTCAGCTACTGTGATAGTCAACAAACCCTCGTCTGTTAGATCTGGCTTTTGTGGTGGGGCATGGCCCCACCCTACCTGTTTGGATACGGTGTAGGGTGGGGCCATGCCCCACCAAGTGCCACAACTGTATTTACGAGGCAACTCGCTACTCAAAGAACCACCAAAATAATACTGGCACTTTCATATACACCTGACGATTTTTTACTACCACAAGAACAAATCTCCCTTTATCAGGGATTCTGCTAAAAAAGAAAGTCATCTCCGTGCATATCAAGTCCGCAGCCTGGATGGAGCAAATATAAACTTTCCTGTTTACTCTCTAAAGTCAGCTACTGTGATAGTCAACTAACCCTAGTCTGTTAGATCTGGCTTTTGTGGTGGGGCATGGCCCCACCCTACCTGCTTGGATGCGGTGTAGGGTGGGGCCATGCCCCACCAAATGCTACTGACGATTTTTTACTACCGCAAGAACACATCTTCCTTATCAGGGATTCTGCTAAAAAAGAAAGTCATCTCCGTGCATATCAAGTCCGTAGCCTGGATGGAGTGCAACGGAATCCGGGAGAACGGAGCACCAATCGTCCCGGATTCCGTTGCACTCCATCCAGGCTACCTTGCTTTAATTCTTTAAATATTATATTGCTTAGAAAACATCTGGATATCTTCTTTGAATCAGCGCAGGAAGAATTAATAGAATTATTGGCGAGAACCAATACCAGTACTCTTCATATAACTGCGTTAAAACTACTAACCATCTTATGCTCTCCAGTCTTCCATTCGCTTCTAGTTGAGGAAAACCAAAGATACTTCATACAGAATGGCTACATTTTGTAGAAAAATTACAGTTCAATGTATCAGCGGGGAGTGCTATCTACTGTTTAAAAACAATACAATCACCATTTTCGTTACCTCAGCTACACGTTTCAAATCCCACATTTCCTCCGCATCATTAAATATCCTTCGTGACCCATCCGCCAATGCGGGATAGAATCATGCTTTTTATACTAAGGCTGATCTCTACTCATGCGTACTTCCCAGTTCCCACTCCACACCGTCAAGGAGACCCCGGCTGATGCCGAGATTGCCAGTCATCAACTGATGTTGAGAGCTGGACTGATTCGAAAACTGGCCTCGGGCCTCTATACCTGGTTGCCCCTGGGACTCAAGGTTTTGCGCAAAGTTGAACAGATTGTGCGTGACGAGATGAACCAGGCGGGTGCACTGGAGGTGTTGATGCCTACGGTTCAGCCTTCGGAACTATGGCAGGAGTCAGGTCGTTGGGAGCAGTACGGGCCGGAACTGCTGCGGCTTCGTGACCGTCACCAGCGGGAGTTCTGCTACGGCCCGACTCACGAAGAGATCATCACTGATCTGGCTCGGAATGAGTTACGCAGTTATAAACAGCTTCCGGTCAATTTCTATCAGATACAGACAAAATTCCGTGATGAGGTCAGGCCACGTTTCGGTGTCATGCGTGCTCGGGAATTTCTCATGAAGGATGCCTACTCCTTCCATCTGAACCAAGACTCTCTACAGGATACCTATCTGCGGATGCATGAGACCTACTCACGCATCTTTTCCCGCTGCGGACTCGATTTCCGCCCTGTGGCAGCCGACACGGGAAGCATCGGCGGCAGCGCTTCTCATGAATTTCATGTGTTGGCTGCATCAGGCGAGGATGCAATTGCCTTTTCAAATGGTAGCGACTATGCCGCCAATATCGAACTCGCAGAAGCTATCTCTCCCGAGCAGAAACGTACTGCTGCGACTAAGGAGATGACCCTGGTTGATACCCCAAACGCAAAAACAATCCAGGAGTTGGTGGAGCAGTTTGAACAGCCTATTGAGCAGACAGTTAAGACTCTGGTAGTAAAAGCTTCGGAAGATTCTGACACACCACTGATCGCGCTTCTGCTGCGAGGTGACCATGATCTCAACGAGATCAAAGCTGAAAAGTTACCCGAGGTAGCCACTCCTTTCTGCTTTGCCACAGAAGAGGAGATTCGCGCTACTATCGGTGCAGGCCCTGGCTCTCTGGGCCCTGTAAACCTCCCTATACCTTATATTGCTGACCGTAGCGTGGCGCAGATGAGTGACTTCAGCGCTGGTGCGAACCAGGAGGGCAAACATCTTTTTGCCATCAATTGGGGCAGGGATCTGGATGAGCCAGAGATCGTTGCCGATCTGCGTAATGTTCAGGAGGGAGACCCCAGCCCCGACGGCAAAGGAACCCTAACCATTGCCCGGGGTATCGAAGTAGGTCACATCTTCCAGTTGGGCAAGAAGTACAGCGAAGCACTGAATGCAACAGTATTGGACGAAAACGGCAAGGCTGTCGTAATGACCATGGGTTGTTATGGTATCGGTGTCACACGGGTTGTAGCTGCTGCTATTGAGCAGCATCATGATGACCGTGGCATCATCTGGCCAGACGCCCTGGCCCCCTTTCAAGTGGCCATCTGTCCGATGAAAATGAACAAATCCGAACGGGTCAGAGAGGCGGTGGAAAAACTCTATGCCGATCTGACTGCAGCAGGCATTGAGGTCTTGCTGGATGACCGGGATGTCAGACCCGGTTTCATGTTTGCCGATATGGAGCTGATCGGCATCCCCCATCGCATCGTTGTTGGTGATAAATCCCTCGATAAGGATCAGGTTGAATATCGTGCTCGCAGCGAGTCGGAAAACCAGTTCATACCGATCTCCGAAATCGTTGATCGGATTAGCGTACAACTTGCGTAGACCTTACTGGCGGGTCTCTGCAGAGACCTGCCAGTGAAGAACGCTTACTAATAAAGTCCATGAATTAAACAGCAAATATCATCACTTGATTTGACACACCCCCATCAGTGCTAGGACACTACGGGGTTTTTCCGCCCCAGTTGGGTGGACAGCAAGCTAAGAGGCATGAGCGTAATGACCAAGCAGAGTTCTTTTACCCGCGACGAGCTATTACTTTGCGGCAGTGGTGAAATGTTTGGCCCGGGCAATGCACAACTGCCCACCCCTAACATGCTGATGATGGACCGCGTCAAAAAGATTGCGGATGAGGGGGGCGCTTTCGGCAAGGGAGAGATCCTCGCTGAACTGGATATCAATCCGGATCTATGGTTTTTCGATTGCCACTTTCCTGGAGACCCCGTGATGCCCGGCTGCCTGGGTCTGGATGCCATGTGGCAGCTGGTGGGATTCTTTCTGGCCTGGATTGGTAACCCTGGACATGGTCGCGCCCTTGGCGTGGGTGAAGTCAAATTCACCGGTCAAGTACTGCCAACAGCAAAAACCGTCACCTATCACATCGATGTTAAACGGGTAATCACCCGCAAACTGGTACTGGGTGTTGCCGACGGTGTCATGAAAGTTGATGGCCGGGAGATCTACACAGCCAAAGACCTCAGGGTTGGCCTGTTTACCTCCACTGACAATTTCTAAGGGAAGAGTAACCCGCTACCCGTTACACCAGAATCAAAAAGCCGGGAGAGGCAGATTATGAAAAGTCTCTGGAATCAAGCTGAAGCCGGTTTATGCCAAAATGAATTAGCCCTTAGAGTCTATAGCTCCCGCTTGCTCGGCTCTGACCCAGCTCTGGTTCTACATGGTGGCGGCAATACCTCCGTGAAGATTCTCGAACAGGATCTCTTCGGTGAAGATGAGGAGATCCTCTATGTAAAAGGGAGTGGATGGGATCTTGCGACCATTGAAGAGCCTGGTTACACCCCGGTCCGAATGAAACATCTCCTGCGCTTGACGGAACTTGACTCCCTGAGTGACAGTGAGATGGTCAACCAGCTGAAGACTCACCAGACCAGAGCCAGCGCACCCACGCCGTCGGTAGAGGCAATCCTGCATGCCCTGCTGCCCTACAAGTATGTCGACCATACCCACGCCGACGCGATCATTACCCTGACGAATACACCTCAGGGTGAACAGCGGATACGGGAACTCTACAAAAATCGTGTGGTAGTGATTCCCTATGTGATGCCTGGATTCGATCTGGCGCGCACCGTAGCACAACACTTTCCCAAACAGGCCCACGCCGAGACACTTGGCATGGTGTTGTTGAACCACGGTCTCTTTACCTTTGGTGATGATGCCCAGCAATCTTATCAACGCATGATTCAACTGGTGGATGAGGCTGAACAGTATCTCAAACAAAACAGCGCCTGGGAGATCAGCGAACAGAGTCAAGAGCGGGATGTGGACCCCCTGACCCTGGCCAGTTTACGCAAAGAGATATCTGATGTAGCCGGTTGCCCAATGGTTGTGCAGAGTAACCGCAGCCCATTCGAACTCGCATTCTGTCAACGCCAGGATCTGCAAGAGATTGCGCTACAGGGCCCGGCCACACCCGACCATGTACTTCGCACTAAACAGAAACCGATGATTGGCACTGAAGTCATTGAATATGTCGGCGAGTATCAACGCTATTTCGAAATGCACGCCCTCAATGCTCGTACCCCGGTCGAGATGTTGGACCCCGCTCCCAGGGTGGTGCTCGATCCAGATCTTGGCATGCTCAGCATTGGAAAAAGCGGGCGACAGGCGAACATCGTCGCAGATATCTACCGCCACACCATGGGTATAATTCAGCGCGCAGAGATGCTGGATCAGTGGCAGGCGCTCTCCAGCCAGGAGATCTTTGATGTCGAGTATTGGGAGTTGGAGCAGGCCAAACTGAGAAAAAATGGAAATAGCCCAGCGTTTCAGGGCGAGGTAGCTCTGATTACCGGAGCAGCTTCCGGTATCGGCAAAGCCAGCGTCAATTCAATGTTGCAACGGGGCGCTGCTGTTGTCGGTCTCGACCGTAACCCGGCAATCACCCAGCAATTCCCCGATCAGGACTATTTAGGTATTCAGTGTGATGTTACAGATACACTGGCCTTGAAACAGGCTCTGTTTGAAACCTGCTTACGCTTTGGCGGTTTGGACATTTTAGTGCTCAATGCCGGCATTTTTCCCTCGGGCTGTACCGTAGCCTCTCTTGATGATGCTGTCTGGCGACAGGTGATGCAGGTTAACCTTGATGCCAATCTGGCTCTATTGCGAGAGTCTCACCCCTATCTGAAATTAGCGGCCAGAGGGGGCCGGGTGGTGGTCATCGGCTCTAAAAACGTGCCCGCCCCTGGTCAGGGTGCGGCCGCCTACTCCGCATCCAAGGCAGCACTCAATCAGTTGGCACGAATCGTTGCACTGGAGTGGTCAAACGACAACATTCGCATCAACAGCCTGCACCCTGATGCGGTTTTCGATACGGGCATCTGGACAACCCAAGTGCTGGAAACCCGGGCCAGGCATTACGACCTCTCAGTGGAGGAGTATAAGAAACGCAATCTTTTGCGGTGTGAAATCACCAGTCATGATGTTGCGGAACTGACAGCAGAACTGTGTGACCAGCGTTTCAGTAAAACCACTGGTGCACAGATACCCATCGACGGCGGAAACGACAGGGTCATCTGAACAGCAGTAGTGATCAGACTACCGCCAACCCGATTTTAGGAACGCCTTCCACCAGAGTTACACCACGCAGCTTGCTTGCCCTGATCGATTCACCAAGTAGCTCTACCGCCTGTGGGCGGGGAAAACTTTTGCGCCAGGCCATGGCAATACAGCGTTTTGGCGACTCCTGCGCCAATGGACGGGTCGTCAGTTGATCCCAAGGGAGATACTCCCCACCAATGGCAGAATCGGGAAGAATGGAAATACCGATGCCGCTGGCTACCATATAGCGAATGGTCTCAAGAGACCCCCCTTCCAGACTCTTTTGAAGAGTTCCTTCACTGTTTGCGGTCTTTAAACACCTCGGACAGATCATTTTCACCTGCTCTCGGAAACAGTGCCCTTCACCCAATAGCAACACATCTTCCTTTTCCAGCTGTTCAGTAGTAATTGCCTCACAGGCTGCCAGTGGGTGATTTACCCGCATCAGAACGGATAGAGACTCTTCGTATAGAGGCCTTGTGGCAATTCCCGGTTCATCATAAGGCAGGGAGACAATCACCACGTCCAACTCCCCCTGCTTCAATTGCTCAGTCAGATTCGCTGTGAAATTCTCTTTGATTATCAGACTCATACCACTAGCCCGAGCACTCAATGTCGGAATCAGATAGGGAAAAAGATAGGGGCCTACAGTATAGATAGCCCCGACATTCAAGGGGCCTACCAGCTGATCCACACTCTGGCTGGCAAGTTGACGAATTGTCCCTGCCTCTTCCAGCACCCTTTGCGCCTGAGCCACTATACGCTCACCCGCCGATGTCAGACTGACCTCTCCCTGGCCCCGCTCAAACAGACCTACCCCAAGCTCCTCTTCAAGCTTTTTCACCGCAACACTCAGTGTTGGCTGGCTGACATAGCAGGCTTCGGCGGCATGGCCAAAGTGTCGTTTTTGGGCTACAGCAACGATGTATCTAAGTTCATTCAGTGTCATGATATATATTGTAGACGAGGCTATAGAAAAAATTAATAGATGTAAAAATGTTAACGCTTCAGCAAAAATGGAAGCTGATTATGGAATAATTCCTAAGTTTAGGACATTGAAGCAAAAAATCGGTTTTTGCTTTGGCCATTCCTGTTCTAATATTATGACAATATAACGATGATCCTGCTGGGGCCTGGAGATTCAAATTGCTCGTCAGCTTTAAAAACAGAAAGATGAACCGCTCTATGAGTAGCCATCCCGACCACAAGCCAGAAATTTTCAGGCAGCTGCCTGATGATGGATTAAAGGTACTGCAAATCACGGATAGCCATCTCTATGCGGACCCGTCACGCTGTCTATTGGGTATCAACACCCTAGAGACATTCGATCAGGTATTGGGTCAGGCGCTACAGGAAGCTGGCAGACCGGATATCATATTGGCCACGGGTGACCTGGTGCATGATGCCTCTGACAGTGGCTATAAGCGCCTGCTCGGTAGATTAAAACTGACTGAAATCCCAACCTACTGTCTGCCCGGCAATCATGATCAGCCGGCAAAAATGAAGCAGATACTCAACCAGGAGAACGTACACTGCATATCCAGTGTACAGGCTAAAGAGTGGTCTTTGATATTCCTTGATTCCACCATTCCGGGCAGTGATGGCGGTGCCATCAGTGAATCTGAGCTGGTATTACTGAAACAGTTACTGGAGTCACATCCGGAGAGACACACCCTGATCAGCATGCATCACCACCCACTGCCTGTAGGCAGCCGCTGGATGGATACGATGGTACTGGAGAGATCGAAACCCTTTTTCGATCTGATACTGAGCAACCCCCAGGTAAAAGGCGTACTCTGCGGACATATCCACCAGACCTTCGAGGCCACTCATAAGGGTCTTAAAATCCTCGGCAGCCCCTCCACCTGTGTACAATTCTCCGCCGGTGAGGACGAATTTGCCATCGACGCAACGCCGCCAGGCTATCGCTGGTTGAGTCTGCAACCGAATGGTGAAATCCTAAGCGGTATCAGTGCTCTTCCTGAGATCCCTTCAGGACTTGATCTGGCTTCCATCGGCTACTGAATAATCAGTCAAGTTTGACAGCAACCGGCTCTGCCACCTTCATGGCCTGTTTAGTGTGCTTGATTCTTAGCGCAACCACTTCTACCCCGGATTTCTCGACCACCCTACGCAAGGTTTTACCATATTCCGGATCAATCTTATCTGCTGG
Organism: Candidatus Thiodiazotropha sp. 6PLUC1; assembly: GCA_040506705.1. Taxonomy (GTDB): domain Bacteria; phylum Pseudomonadota; class Gammaproteobacteria; order Chromatiales; family Chromatiaceae; genus Thiodiazotropha. The sequence goes on along the minus strand of JBEVWG010000036.1, from coordinate 127,069 downwards.
CGAGAAGTAGTTACCTTCAGGACGATTGAGGGCATATATCATCACCCCTCTGCTACCAGACCCTGATAACTCAGCCAGCTGCTCCAGGTGCTTACGTCCACGCAGGGTTACTGCATCAGGAAAACTAAGACCCTCGCCTTGCCACAGGGTTACGTTTTTAACTTCAATCCAGACATCAGCTTTGCCATCTCCAGGCAGCATAAAGTCAAACCTGGATCGCTCTCCATGACTCTCGTAGGGCACCTCCCTTCTGACCACCTGGTAGTCTGCAACAGATTTAATAAGCCCCGCCTTGAGTGCCTCTTCCACCACAGGATTGGTTCGTCCAGTGTGGACACCAACCCAACCCTGCCCCATATCAACCCGCTCCAGAGTCCATGGGAGCTTCCTGCGTGGATTATCACTAAAGCTGATTTGTACCGGAGCCCCAGGCTCCCAGCACCCGGACATACTCCCCGTATTCGGGCAGTGCACAGTCAGAATCTCTCCATCAGACAGCTCAACATCTGCTAAAAAGCGCTTGTAGCGTTTGATGATATGACCATTTGTTAATGGCGGAAGCCTCATCGGGCACTCTCCTGGTAAGCAAAGACAAAGTGCTGTCCTGGGTTTATCACAATACGGCTTAGTGTATTATCTCCGTAATAGAGAGTTGCGGTATAAAATTTCGACAACAAATAAATACCCGCAAGAGTAGAAAACGACCACCCCATCAGAGGTATCACATAATGACACGCTTGAAATGGCTTACGGTTTTTACCCTATTAGTATTGGGTGCTTCGGAATTATCAGCCGAAGACCAGCAGACTGGTAGACACTTCAATGTCAATCCGAACAACATGATGGGTGGCATGATGAATCCCATGCGCAACATGTTTGGTGGTTACGACAGGGATCGGGGTGGTTATAACAATTACAACAACACCCCCTACTATGGACCTCAGGCATATCCAGGCTATCCTCAGGGGCAACCATATCCAGGTGGATATGCACAACCACCTGCGAGCTATAACACACCTGCTGCCCAGTATCCTGCCAACCCAGGGTACCAACAACCCGTTCAACAGCCATCGCCAACTCCAAGCTATAGAGAGCAGGCCTCCCCAAGATATCAACCAGCGCCGGCAACGGGGTCGACAAAGCAATACGGATCTGCACCACAAGAGCAATTCCGCTTTCGCCCCATTGAGCAACAAGCAGCAGCGCAGAATTCCGCACAAACTCTCAACACGCCCTACCAACAGGCACCAACGTCCGCAGCCCAGACACCATCGGCATACTACAATAGCCCCACCTCTCCGCAAGGCATTCAACAGCCACCTGCTTACCAGAGCAGTTCAGAGGGTGCCTCGGCCAGCTACACCCCATATAACGAAGCAACCGAACAGCTTGAACCGACGATGAAGTTCAGGCCACTCGATCAACCGGGATACTCTCAATAGGAGCGACAGCAACTGCCAGGTATAGATTGCTTGGGTGGTTTTTAAATAATAAATCAGTCCCGGCTACATGGGTTGGGGCTCGCTGAACCAAACGCTATAGCGAAAACCAAATTGGGATAGCCCAGAGTGTCACTCAGCCAATTGAAAAATCACTGAATAACTGTTGATCAATGACCTCGCAGGAGACCCCAGAGACTCGCGCATCCGCCGGACCTTTGCGGAGCCAATTCCTGAGTTCGTCAATCGCCTCCACTGCGCCACAGGCGACTACCTCCACTCGACCATCACTCAGGTTTTTGGCGTAGCCTTTGATGCCTAGACCCTGAGCAACATGTCTTGCTGAAGCACGGTAAAAAACCCCTTGAACCTGCCCACCAACATAACAGCGTACACAGACAGGTACGGTTTCACTCCGATCATTCATCCGCAATCCTCAATACTGCCTTCTCCCCTGCTCTGATCAATGTTGACTCAGGGACTTGAAAAGTCGCCTCCAATGGGTAGCGCGCGCCATTTGCATCTTCTGAAACAGGCTCTAAACCGAGCCGGGATATCTCTCCTTTCAACCAGCTCCCCCTCACACCAATCTGCACGGCAGTACCACTCTTCAGCTTATCAGCATCTCGAGCATCTATATCAGTCACTGCTTTCATCCGGGTGGTATCGCAAAAAAGGAGCAATGGTACCGCCTTATCCCGATTCACAACTGCTTGTCCTGGCTGGACATATACTCTCTCTACAACACCGTCGAAGGGCGCTGTGATCTTACTGTACTCACGTTGCAAGCGTATCTTCATCAACTGCGCATCCGCCTCCCGGTAAGCAGCATCCGACATGGCTGCCTCTATCTCTGCCTGCTTACGTTCATGATCTGATAACAGGGTGCGGTCATATAACTCAAGTGCACGATCCAACTCTCTTTTTGCTTCAGCATTTTGCTGAACCGTGGCTTCGAAACGAGACTCTGCCGCAGCGAGTTCACTTTTATAGGCTCGTTGGTCGAGCTCTATTAAAATGGTTCCCCGGCTGACAGCCTCTCCCTCATTCCCATTCACACGACTTACCATGCCGTCCACAAAGGTACTCAACTCAACCCGTTGATACCAATCTGTCACTGCCTCAAAATCCTGAGCCATCGACTGCCCACTGATCAGTAAACAGAAAATCATCAGCACCCTCATCACTATCCCCCTTTTCTATTTAATATTATCAACCGCGCCACTCGGTTCTATTTTGTACTCGGACGAAACCACATGAAGTTCGTGATAGTGGCTCATCGTACTTTCTATTGACCCGGCGACCAAATAGTTTACTTTCAGCCGTGGTGATTCTGCCTGCAGCGAGGCATGAAAAGGCCTAGGGCCTGTTAACACTAATCGAATAGGCCCTAAGGCACCGCTGCACTCTCCTCTTGATCCAGCAATCCACCAGTCAAGGCCTTGAGATGAGCCAATACCAACTGGATTTGATAGCTATTCTTGGCACTCTGATACTGAATTGCTGCGATCTGGGTCATGGAATCACCCAGATCTGAGGAGAGATCCAAGTCATACAGTGTTCGACTTCGATCCAGATAGAGATCTCGAAAATCACCTGTTACACCAATCTCTTCAGACTCTATACGCAATTGGTCGAGTTCCATCCAATAATCGAGAATCTGCTGCCTGAGAACAAGCTCATAGGAAGCCAATTCAGCCTGCTTCTGTTGTATCAAAGCGCGCTGCTTTGCCTTTACCGCATCGACCCGACTACCTTGATAGAGTGGCAGTTCAAACACCAGAGCTGCTGTCAGAGGGTTGCGTCCCCCAAGCTCCCGCTCATAGGTAGCCGCCTCAAGTTGAGCGCTAATTACTGGATTCGCTTCTGATTCACTTGCCTGTAACTGTTTTTGTGCCGCTTGCAGCTCAGCCCTCAGTTTCCTGAGTCCAGGATTACCCGTGATGGCAAGCGCCACTAACTCCTCCACTCCAGCCATCTTAGCCAATGGCTCAAAGCTTGGTATTTCCAAGTCAGCAGGGAGATCGAGTGGACGGTTCAGGCTGTTTGCCAACTGGGAGCGGGTAATGCGCTGGCGATTCTGGCTGACTCTCAGCTTACGTCGGGATTGCTGATAGAGGCTCTCCAGTTCCAGCATATCTACGTCAGACACTTTACCCATTTCATTCTTGGTGCGGGCACGATCGAAACGAATGTAGTCAATCGAGAGGGCCTCATTATCTCTGGCATTCTCTAAATCTGCCAAAAGAACATTAAAGAATCGGGCCATCACATCCAATCTGCGTTGTTGACGAACCTCTACAAGCTGCCAACGACGGGACTCCAAGTTAGCGTCTGCCGCCTCAAGTGCATGAGAGGTACGACCAAAATCATAGAGTTGCTTGCTTATCCTGAGTCTGGCCAGACTGTCATTATGGGTCTGATATATGGCAATTTCTGAAGGCTCAATAGCGCGTAACTCCGCACTCACATCGATGCGTAAATCATCTCCTGCATCAGCCTCTAGTTTTTCTGCTTCTGACTGGGCCAAGGCGGCATCTGCCAAAACCCGTTCAGGATGCCCATCATCAGCCAGACTCAGGGCATATTCCAGAGAGAGCGGGGTTGGCAGCGGTTCCAGTGCAACAATATCCAATGGTATGAAAAAGAAGATCAGCAGCAGGCGACCCCGGGAGATTATATTTATAATGCTCGTCACTGCGTCCTAAGTTCCTTTTTTTTAGCCCGTTTATAACGCGAAAAATTTGTCGATTTATAGTGCTCATCCACCACAAATTCACCGAGCCACATAAACTCTTCGGCGCTATTGGCGGCTCCTGTAAAACGGGTAATTAAATTACCATCCAGATCGAAAAAGCCGAAAACAGGGGTTGCGCGCACCTTGAACTGCTTAAAGGCGAAATCCTTCTCCTTCATGAGTTGCCCTTTGAAATCTGCAATCTCCACATCCCCCTCAATATCTACGGTATATATCTGGAAATGTGCTTTGAAATAGTCCTGAACCTCCACTTGATTGAGCACTCTGCTCTTCATCCGATGACAAAAGGGACACTCATCCATTTCAAACATGATCAAAACCCCTTTTTTCCCCTCTTCCCTGGCCACTGTCAGTTCCTCACTGAAATCACCCAGTGACTGATCAAAAAAATAGTTCACAGGATCACGTGTAGCAGAGTTTGCATCGCCAAAAAAGAGGCTGGCCAGGATCAGGAAGAGTATGGATTTTTTCATTATTGCCTCCTCACTCGGTCTCTTCCTTTGTATTGCTCTCTTCATTTATGAAAGATTCAAGGTCTTCCAGGGTTACAGGGCCTACCTGACGGGCAACAAGCTCACCCTCAGGGTTGACCAGAAAAGAGGTTGGTAGTCCAGGTACCCGACCCAATTCGGTTCGAGCCGCTGGCTTTGTCAATAAAATTGGATAACTCAGAAACTGCTCATCAACAAAACTCTTGAGGCGAGGTGGATCAATTCGCTCCATCGCAATACCTAATACCACAGCATCCTTGTCTTTGTGATTGGAATGGAACACTTCCAGCTCAGGTAACTCTTCCCGGCACGGTGGACACCAAGTGGCCCAGTAGTTGACCAACACCCATTTTCCCCGATAGTCAGAAAGACGATAGTTCTTGCCATCAAGCCCTGGAAGCTCGAAATCCACCGCTTCAGCCATTGCCGGGAGAACAAACAGCCACAATCCACAGAAAAAGAGGATACGGCTTAGGGGACTGTTGCACTGCATAAATATCTCCGTTGAATCGATAATCTTCTGGATGGCCGAAGTTTCAGACCTCCATTCTCAGGCTAAATTCCGATAAGTGCAATTAGGGCCTGTTCACACTAATCGAATCGGCCCTAAGGAAAACCTTAATTAGGAATTTCCTATTTGTGGTCAAACTCGCTGGTCATGACTGAAGATCGCCTTGGAGAGGGGAGATAGACTCTCATGAAACCTCAACATTAACCCATTAAAATATAGTAATATTCCATGCTTGGTAATTCTTCTGTATCGTGCATGAGTCTAGCATTTGTACGCTAAGTCAGGTTCTATAACATAACCAACAGCTCTGACTCAATTTAGGCATTGAATGATTGGGTTAATATCACCGCTTAAGCTAACCTAATAAATGGTATAGTTTGTTTATGGACGCCAAAATATAAAGAAACGGACTGAACAGAAAATATCTATGTTTGACTTTTTTACCAACAAAGCACCCACCAACAAACAACCTCTGTTCTTTGTGCCACAAGCTGATCCTTTCGAGAATCCCCTGGTCGAGACTGATCCTCAGCAACTGGGTCTGTGGGCTACTGCCCTGCCCTTTGCCAACCCCCAGCAACTCGCCGAAAACGTAATTACCAGTCTTGGGCGTCTGAACCGTTTTCCGGGTCAGGTCAAGAAACGTGAAGATTTGATGCAGATCTATGTCACACCAGCCATGCGTCTTCTTCATGGTCTGGAACAAAGAAAGCATCAAGGTCCGATCAGCGATATTCGTCGTGTGATGCTGGAGATGGGCTATGGCTATTGCCATATTGCAAATGAGTGCATTGCCTGCAAGCCAAATAAGAAGGTAATTGCCCGACTCGGCCATGCACTCTATTACGCGACTAAATATTTCATTCTCGATTATCTTCTTGCCTGCGAAGAGTTTGACTGCCGTTCAGTCTCTTCCTACCGCCAATTGTCTCGTTTGATGACATTTGCCTGCGAGCAAAATCTCCAGTTTGTTGAGATGGAGGATAGTGATCAGCCCGAACCGCATCAGGCCACTATCGCCCACCAATTCAACCGCTATATGTTACTGCTGCTTCTTGACCCCTGCCACTTGCAAGAGGGCGAGCCGTGGCTATGCTTCGACTTTTTGAACTCAATCGCCAGTGAAGCCCGTATATCCACACCCACAGCAGATGATGAGACAACCGGGCGCTACATTATCGATCGCCTGGGGGAAGTGCCACCCTATCTTTTTCATGAAGAGTGTCTCGAAAATCTGACACTATCCCGCTTCTCTCTGTTTGACCTCAGCCCTGTCAGCAAGAGCTTACATCAACAGTTACGCAGCCTGGAGCAATCAGAACAGAGCAAACCGAGCAGTCTGAATCAGTTGACGACCAGGGAAGTAAAAAATCTCTTCGCGAGAATGTTGAAAACCTGGCATATACGTCTAAAACGCGATAGTGAACGTCACAACACTTCAGGACAGGTGATGATGTGGGTAGGCGTGCAAAAAGTACACAATTATCTAACAAACCAGAGCGGCTCTGTTGAAAGTGACGAACAAGAGATCACCATGACTCAGTCAGTGGGAATAGCTGGCGCCTCAAGCTCTGTCGCTGATGAGCAAATTCTTGCTTTGCGCAGTAATCAAAGCCGATCGGGAGTCGCTTTATGTATCCCACGTCAGATTTTCACCGGCCAGCTTATTGGTGAATTGATACTGATATCAAACCATGAGAAACGCCACGGCAGCGACTGGAAACTGGGTGTAGTCAAGCGCGCTATGAACAGCGCGAATAACCAGCTTGAAATAGGTGTACAATTTGTTCTTGGTAAAATTGCCCCCATCACAATTCGTCTTGCTCAACCCCAGACAGAAGAGTCACCCAACCCGGATCATGCGGGTATATTTATCGACCAAGGGCACAACAATCGCAGTTCACTGATTGTACCTAAGCACTTTTTTGTGATTGGGCAGGAGTACAGGATTGAAGAGATGATTCCTTCACCCAGCATCAGTCCACTACAACAACTGGAAACAACAGCCCATTTCGAGCGCTTTCGGGTCAAAAGTGTTTAAGCGGTTCCTGTTCACCACTCTCTACTACCGGTTCGTTCAGCAGCTCTTCAAGTGACCTGTCCATGGTCTGAACTATCGTTAAATTCACCCCCTCTATTAGATCCCTGAGGGCATCAGGCATACCCACCATTTGCCCACTCTCTGGCAATACATAAGCCGATGAGTGGTATAGATCACTCAGCTTCACCTGCCTAAGATCTCGTGCCAATGCCCACCCTTTTTCATCCGCTTTTAGTACCAGGTGGGCACTGTATAGTTTATTCAATGTTTCATCGATCTGCTCTTCCGTGGCAGCAGGAATCTGCATCAGCAGCTGACGAGTGGTCATTGAAACACCTTGATGCTGGGAGCTCCTAAGCTGAGCTAGCAGTCGCAGCGCCAGAAGAAATACCCCTCCCCGCTGATGGTAGTGGGCCCTCCAATCTTGCCGATAGATACCCAGACAGTAGGTAAACTCAGCCCCTAGCATGGTTACCAGCCAGGAGAGGTAGATCCAGATCAGAAAGATAGGCACAACAGCCAATGCGCCATAGATCGCTTCATAGGTTGGAAAGGTGGTTACATAGAGGGCAAAACCCCGTTTCGATAACTCAAACAGCAATGCCGCAAGCAGACCACCCAGTAGTGCATGGCGCATAGGTACTGACCGATTCGGCACCAGTGCATACAACATACTGAATGCTAAGGCTGAAATTGCTACAGGCATGATACTTAGCAACTTGGAACGTACCATTACTACCGCCTGAGCCTGCTCGATCAGAGGAATCGACACCAGGTAGGAAGTCACCCCCACACTCACCACGATCAGTATGGGACCAAGAGAGAGAATCGCCCAATAAACTGTAAATTTTGCCAATGGTGATCGGCTTTTCCTAACATGCCAGATGGTATTGAATGCCTTATCGATATTGCTCATTAACAGTAAAGCGACCAGAATCAGAAACACAAACCCCACCCCGGTAAGCTGCGCCGCTTTTTGGCTGAAATTCTTCAGATGTTGCTGCACGGCTTCACCCGCTGCCGGTACAAAGTTCTGAAATAGAAAATCCTCAATCTGTTCTGACATCCGTTCAGAAGCCGGGAAGACTGAGAACAGGGCCAGTACCACAGTCATCAGCGGCACCAGGGAGAGTAGTGTGGTGTAGGTCAAGGCAGCAACATGCTGTACCCCACCATCAGCCACGAAATGGTGTATCAGCAATCCGAAAAACGAACGTAGATGCTGTAAATATGACAACAACCTATGATTAAGACCCTGCAGATTCATCACCGGTTTCCCTTCTGAGTGTAACTTGGTGTCAAGATGTCTATCCTAGTGTGGAGCAGTCAATCTCATATGGATACAATGTCCATCAACCATTAAGAGGTATAACTTACAATGAGCATTGAGATCTATCATAACCCACGCTGCAGCAAATCCAGGCAGACCCTGCAGCTACTGCAAGAACAAGGGTTAGAACCCGATATTGTCGAGTATCTGAAAACCCCACCGGACAAGAAAACCCTGGAAAAGATCCTCAACATGCTCGGCCTGGAACCTCGTGATTTGATGCGTAAAAAGGAGTCAGAATATAAGGAAAATCATCTCGATGATGCAAGCCTGACCCGAAAACAGCTGATCGATGCGATGATTGCTCACCCAAAGTTGATTGAACGGCCGATCGTGATAAAAGATGGCAAGGCAGCAATCGGCCGACCGCCTGAAAAGGTACTGGAACTGATTTAAAGTGCGATACCCTCTAACCCGGAAGTAAACCAATGGCAGAAATCCTGATTTTATACTATAGCCGTCACGGTGCCACAGCTGAAATGGCCCGTATTATAGCCCGTGGCGTGGAAGAGGTAGCTGGTGCTCAGGCAAAACTCCGGACTGTACCAGAGGTATCAACAGTGTGTGAGGCGACTAAAGAGACTATCCCTGAAAGTGGTGCACCCTACATAACAGAATCTGATTTTCGCGATTGTGACGGATTGATTCTCGGCAGCCCGACCCGCTTCGGCAATATGGCTGCCTCGATGAAGTATTGCCTCGATTCGACCAGTCCGCTGTGGATGAATGGCGCAATGATTGGAAAACCTGCCTCAGTGTTTACCTCCACCTCCAGCCTTCATGGTGGCCAGGAGAGCACATTGTTATCGATGATGCTGCCATTGCTGCACCATGGCATGATACTGGTCGGCATTCCTTACAGTGAGACAGCCCTGCTGCATACCCAGAGTGGTGGCACACCCTATGGGGCCAGCCATTTGGCCGGAAAAGAGAGCAAACTTCCCATCACTGAAGAGGAGAAGCGCATCTGCATCAACCAGGGTAAACGTATGGCCGAAACTGCCTTGCAACTACAAAGCTAACCCCTGTCAAACGACTATGCCCACACAACTCCCTCTTGGCTTGAGCATTAGACCCAGAGTCGATTTCAGGCACTTCGTCATAGGCCGAAATGGCGAGGCAGTCTCGCGTTTGCGCACCGAAACCGACCCCTATATCTATCTTTGGGGTGATTCAGGTTGCGGTAAAAGCCACCTGCTCCAAGCGGCCTGCCAGCAATCCCAAGCGAATGGTCAACAACCTGCCTATCTCCCATTCAAGTCTGAGCATGGCCTGCAGCCAGCCATGCTGGAAGGACTTGAGAGCTTCTCCCTGGTCTGCCTCGACGATCTACAGGTGCTTGCAGGAGACAGAGCGTGGGAAGTGGCGATATTCAACCTCTTTAATCAGTTGAGAGAGCATCATGCTCATTTGATCATTGCTTGTGACCGCCCTCCAGGACAACTGGCCTTACAACTACCTGACCTGGCCTCCCGGCTGACCTGGGGCCCTTGTTATCACCTGTTTCCATTGAATGATGAAGAGCGCCTGGAACTTCTGCTCAGCAGTGCGGAATCTCGAGGCATGTCGATGAGTGTCGATACCGCGAGATTCCTACTTCAGAGAACCCCCCGGGACATCCACTTCCTGACGATACTTATCGACCGTCTGGATCAAGCCTCTCTTGCGGCTCAGCGTAAACTGACGATACCCTTTGTCCGGGAGGCCCTGAAACTATGAGGCAATAAGCTGATCAAACCCTGAAACTCCGCAATTAATTACACTGACATCAACAGGTACCCAAATGATAACTACGCAGCAAATCATTGAAAAAAAGTTGCAGGAAAACTTCTCTCCACTCCATTTGGAAGTGATCGATGAGAGCCACAACCATAGCGTTCCCAAAGGTGCTGAATCGCATTTTAAAGTTGTCCTGGTCAGTGAAGCCTTCGATGGGGAAAAACTGATTCAGCGTCACCGCCGTGTAAACAAAGTGCTTGCTGAAGAGTTGAGTGAAGGGGGTGTGCATGCACTGGCACTACATACCCTAACACCTGAAGATTGGTTCAATCATGGCGGTACAGTGCCCAACTCACCAGAGTGCCTTGGCGGATCAAAAAAGGGATAAGGAGCAATGTTCCACTGGCTATCGAGACTCATTACCAAACCGATAAAAAGATCTCCAGCCAGACAAGATCAAGTCGACAAAGAGAGTGACAGCCTCACACTCTACATTTTTCCGTTTTGCCCCTACTGCACCAAAGTAAGCAGAGTCATTCACAAACTGAATCTGAATATTGAACAGCGTGATGCTGTAAACGCAACAGCTTATGCTAACGAGCTACGCCAGGGGGGAGGAAAAATGCAGACCCCATGCCTGAGAATCCAATATCAGGATAAGAGCGAATGGCTCTATGAATCCGACGATATTATTCTCTATCTCCGACAACATTTTGCGACTGCAGAAGACCTTACTGAAGACTACTACGCCTAACCAGAACTTCATGCAGTCACAAAATGTTAAAACATCATAAAGATGTTTTCCGGCGAATGCCTTCGCCGGAAACAGTACAGATCAGGCTTTTACTTGATGCCCAATGCGGCAAAACCCATACCCCATAACCTGACAGTTCAACTTCAGAAAGAGAGTCACTGTCTTGACCTGGATCCAGATAAAAGGTGCCAGTATCAGAAAATAGAGCGGTGACATCGGCGTAACCAGACCATTTTTCACAAGACCGAAGGTAATAAAAAAGAGGCCGAAGACAAAAAATGCCACACCGGGACAAACCAGCGCAAAACTGCTTGCATCCCGCTTATCACCGCGAAGATAGTCGTCAAAATATCCTAACTGTTTCATCACCTTATACCCCAGTAAACCTACCATGATCTCAAGTGACAAAATGACCGAGGTAAAGACGAAAAGAGCAGGGTGAGAAAGAGGCGCATCAAGACCGTGATGCAGCCCCATAATAATTCGGATCGTACTGATACCAATCAGGGTAAGAATCGGCAACAGAATCCAAAGGGTATAACTCGACTTCCTGGCAATGCCATGACGCAGCATCGATTTCGTTCCCAACACCAATTTCACAACTGCCAACAAAATAGACAAAGAGAGAAAAAAGATGGAACCGAAAATACCGATTACATTAATCGCCTGGGTGTGACTCATTGCACCAGGGCCGGCAAGACCGGTTGCAATCATCGCAAAAGCAAAGATCGCCATTAGCTGGCTCAGATTATTGTTGCTGTCAAAATCGAAATCCCCTTTGATCAACAGACGCACAAAATAGCTGCCATAGAGCCGCAGAGCATAGATACCAATAGCGATAAAAGCAGCCAGAGCGAAGGGGAAAATCCACTCAATCACCTGCCATAACCCAGGTATGAAAAGTGAGCCGAGAACAAACACTACATTCATACTCATACTGATAGTCAATGGTATCGCCATCAGCGAAACTTCACTGTTACCTTTGCGTAGCGCTTCATAGGCTGAAGTGCGCCGAAAACGCCTGAATGCAATCAGGCTTTTTGCCAACAGATGAAAATGGGCAAATGCAAATCCGACTACAGCCAGCAGATCCAAGGCCAGCAACAGTGCAGCCAAAGGATTCGCCCCCATCAGCACACCCTGAATAGCATCAAATGCGACCATCGGTGTCTGCGGATGAGGCAGCATGAACATCGGATAGAGAAAAAAGGAGATAGTTAATCCCCCCGCACCAAGTGCGGAGAGAAAATAGTTTGGATTAAAAGAAGACTCGTTACTGCTGAGCATGTGACAACCCCTTTCAGGCTGGTTGATTAAAGGACAGGGGATGCTAGCAAAATTAATATATTAATATATGATAATACTCAATCTCTTCAGATCCAAAGGGGTACTTTTAGAAACAGGGCGAAATCAACCCCCACTTTCAGCAAAGTAGTCCTTGGTCAATTTAAACACCACAGGACTGAGCATCAACAACGCAACAAGATTTGGAATCGCCATAAGCGCATTCAGTGTATCTGCAATTAGCCAGACAAAGTTGAGTTGATCCTGAGCCATAGCGCCGACTGGAATCATGATGATCCAAAGCACACGAAACGGGGTAATGGCTTTGATACCAAACAGGTACTCAACACAACGTTCGCTGTAGACACTCCAACCCAAAATTGTGGTGAAGGCAAAAACAGCCAATCCGATACTGACGATCATGCCACCATAGCCGGGTAGTGCCATTTCAAAGGCACTGGAAGAGAGCGCTGCACCGGTTTCACCACTCGTCCAGACCCCAGTGACCACTATCGCCAGGCCGGTAACGGAACATACGATCAAGGTATCGATAAAGGTTCCCAACATGGCGACGGTACCCTGACGTACTGGATTGTCAGTTGCTGCAGCGGCGTGGGCAATAGGCGCACTGCCAAGACCCGCCTCATTGGAAAAGACCCCCCGGGCCACACCAAATCGAATCGCCGCCCATACTGCCGCACCGGCAAATCCACCTGTTGCCGCTGTCGGTGTAAAAGCATACTTCACTATCTCCGCTATCGCTGCAGGGATCTCTGTGATGTTGAGAAGCAGAATCACGCCACCGCCCAACAAATAGGCAATTGCCATAATTGGAACCAGCTTACCGGCAACTTCAGCAATCCGCCGGATACCCCCGATCAACACAAGCGCAGCCAAAACAGCCATCACAACACCGGTAACAACTGGCGCAATAAGAAGATCCTCATTTTTCAATAGTGCCTGGGCTACCGAATTGGCCTGCACTGTATTACCGATTCCAAAACCGGCCAGTGCACCAAATATGGCAAACAGGGTACCCAACCATGTCCACTTGCTGCCAAGACCGTTCTTGATGTAGTACATCGGGCCACCCACGTGGTTACCATTTTCATCCACTTCCCGATAACGCACAGCCAGCACAGCCTCTGCATATTTTGTCGCCATACCGACCAACGCGGTACACCACATCCAGAACAGGGCCCCGGGACCACCCAGAGCAATGGCGGTTGCCACACCCGCAATATTGCCGGTTCCGATCGTCGCAGAAAGGGAGGTCATAAGGGCGTTAAAAGGGCTGATTTCACCAGCACCCTGCTGCTTTCGTCCGGCCCAGAGCATTTTAAATCCATACTTGAGACGAGCCAGAGGCATCAGCTTCAAACCGAGCATCAGGAACAGGCCTGTACCGAGGATCAGGACCAGCATCACCGGCCCCCAGACAATGCCATTCAGACCTTCGATCAGTTTTTGTATTGAATCCACCCCATACCCCCTTATGTATTTTTTGTTGCATGGCAAACACTTACAGTAATTCCAAACGGAATTACCAAGCATATCGCGGGACTTTAAGCAGTACTTCTGATTCGTACTAACCAGAAGTACTATACACACTCCAAGATGACGGTAAAAACCGATCAGAGAGGATTATTTCTTGAGATTATCTGAGTTGAATACTAGTCTCATACTGATAACTACTACAAATAGCGGGGGATTAACCCATGTCTTTCTGTAAAAGCCTGAAAGGGTACTCCCGAAAAAATGAGTATTTTGCTGATTTTTTTTCCCTGCTGGCGGTAGCACTTCTGTTCGGTACCCTCTATCTGGTGATCAGTAACTATGCAGACCTCATCAGCTGGATGAAAACCGATGCGGTTATCCATGTGCCAATCGTAGTTGCGCTGCTGATACTCGACCTGTTTGTTATCTATCTCTGTCTCAACATCGGAGCTGCCCGCTTAGATGATGAGGATGAAGGCTGTTTCCATACATTCAAAGGCCGCCGATCGGGTAGTGGTTCTGTTGGCAACCTGTTCTCCAGCTGGCTACATCATATGGAACAAGTCGGCAGAAAACATCGCTGAAACCTGTCACAATTGGCGGATGAAAAAAAACTATCATCGCCTTTTTATCATCTCACTGTTTTGTGGCGCAGCACTCCTATTTGATAGTGGTTGCTCTTCACTCTCAACCAGCAGACTGGCTGCCAACCTGTCCAACGCCATGCTTAACCAGACGGACCCGGAAATCGTCCGCCATGGCGCTCCTGCCTATCTATTATTAATCGATTCATTTATTGCTGAGAGTCCCGATGACCGTGATCTACTCTATGCCGGAGCTAAACTGTATGGGGCCTATGCGGGGGGGCTGGTCAGCGACCCGGAGCGCCGCAAAAATCTCACCCAAAAAGCCATGGACTATGCAACCCAGGCCTACTGCCAGGAGCAGCAAGCCATTTGTGAAAAAGCAGACCAGCCTTTTGAACAGTTTTCCGCAGCTCTGGAACAGGCAAAAGATCAGGAACTCAGCGGTCTCTACATCTATGGTTCCAGCTGGGCAGGATGGATTCAGGCTCACAGTGACGATTGGAATGCAGTTGCAGACCTGGCTAAAGCTGAAGCACTGCTGCTCCAGGTAGTCAACCAGGATCCTGGCTATGAGAAAGGCCGTGCACAGCTCTACTTAGCTGTGATTCGCAGCCAGATACCCCCAGCACTGGGTGGCAAACCTGAACTCGGAAAACAACATTTTGAGTCTGCCATCAACTATTCAGATAACCGGGATCTGATGGCCAAACTGGAATACGCTCGACACTATGCACGCCTGGTTTTTGATAAAACACTACACGATAGGCTATTGAATGAAGTGTTGCAGGCCGATCCAGTAACTGAGGGCTTTACCCTCAGCAACATCATTGCCCAACAGCAAGCTAAATTATTGATACAGGATGACTATTTTTAATATTAACCAAACCGCAACCACTTGTAACAACTGAGTTTTTATAATAGGTTAGCGGGAACTAACCGACTTCTACCGGAAAACTGCCATTACCCCCCAAAATCGTATCAACCACCCGATTTGCTATCCGAGGGATAAATTGCTGGGTACTGAGCCCCGCCCATGTAATTTCCGTAGATATGCAATTATTGCGTCCGATTGATTCAATCAAACGTATTAACTCTAGAGTAATTTGGATCACCTGGTGTGGTGTAACGTTCAGATGGCACACCACACAGGTCTACATACCACCATCGAGGATTAGATAACATGTTCCGTTTGTTGGCTGTTTTAGTCATGACACTTCTGCTTACGCCCGTGGGTTATGCGAAAACCACCTTGAAAATTGCCACTCTGGCACCAGACGGTACCAGTTGGATGAAGCAGATGCGCTCGGCTGCCAAGCAGATTCATGAAAAGACAGAAGGTCGGGTGAAGATCCGCTTCTACCCAGGTGGCGTCATGGGCAATGACAACAGCGTGTTACGAAAAATACGCGTCGGACAGTTGCAAGGTGGCGCAATAACTGGTGGTGGATTGAGCACAATTTACCCTGATGCCCAGATCTATACACTCCCCTTTCAATTTCGAAACCTGGAAGAAGTGGATGCCGTTCGCCAGGTGATGGACAAGCAGATTATTGATGGATTGAAAAAAGAGGGCTTCATAAGTTTCGGTCTCAGCGAGGGAGGCTTTGCATACTTACTTTCAAACTCTCCAGTCAAGACCACAGACAATATGAAGGGTTTGAAAATCTGGATCCCGGAAGGAGACCAGGTCAATGCAAAAATCTTTGGTCAACTGGGCATATCCCCCATTCCTCTGCCCCTGACAGATGTCCTCACCGGATTACAGACTGGGTTGATAGACACCATTGCCAGCGCACCAATAGGCGCCATAGCCTTACAATGGCACACCAGGGTGAATTACCTGACTCAGGTGCCTCTTGCCTATCTATATGCCACTCTTGTCATCAAAGAGAAGGCTTTCAGTAAACTCAGCGCTGCTGACCAGGAGTTGGTCAAACAGACTTTGAGTTCAACCTTTGTCAATCTGAACAGACAAAACCGTGCCGATAATATTGCCGCATTATCCGCACTCAAAAAGCAGGGGATAGAGTTCGTAAGCCCCTCTACACAACAGCAAGAGGCTTGGGAAATACATGCAAACTCAACCCTGAAGACGATGCAAAAAGATGGTATTGTCACCACCGAGCTGCTTGATGAGATGCAGAATCTGATCAATCTGCAACGGACTTCAAATAGTGTTCACTAGTGTACCTCGTCAGGGAGGGGCCATTCCCTGCGAGGCATGCCTAGCACCCCAAGGGCACTTCCTTCGGGGCGCGGCTAACCCCTTCCAGACTCGCTGAATGGTACAGAATCTATGACGAGGTACACTAGGGATTATTTCTAACCATCTACAATTGAACACCAATTCATGCGATAGTGGAGGCCTGTCCGGCAATCTATGTTCAAACAATCAGGTTAAGGAACATTGAAGATGCCCCTATGCTTACTAACCAGGCCATAGATATTAATACACTCAGGGCTACAAGCGTGGCTCAGATCAAGGCGCGGCTCGCCGACAATGGCCAGGTTAGTAAAATACATTCCCCAAGCGATCAACACACAACACAGGTAAAGCAAGCCATGTCAGATAAGAATCTGTTTAAACCAGATATAGCTGATGGAGAAAACGAAACGCTGGAAACCTTGTTGCAACAGAAGAACATCACTATTGAACGCATCTTAAGCCCGCCCGACACCATCACCGAAATCACCCAACAGTCTCATGATGAATGGATAACCATCCTCCAGGGCAGTGCAAAACTCGAGATGAACGGCGCGCTCCTCAACCTGCATCGTGGTGATTGCGAACTGATTCCAGCCAATACCCCGCATCGTGTTTTAACCACCAGTCACCAACCCCATTGCATATGGCTTACAGTACATATCCGTTGAATCCATTCAGTGCCATAGGTAACTCTTAACAACTCATGGGCGATCATCTGCAGCAAAGTAATCCGTTTTTTAGATTACTATTCACCCATCGAGTATAAACAAGAGATCGAACCCATATATATATACTGTAATGATATACGGTTATAATTGATCCTCATGGCCATCACACTGCAATCCATTCGACGTAATATTCTCCTGTTCGAAGAACTGCTCACAGCACTCTTGCTGGGTGGCATGATTCTGTTGGCAGGTAGCCAGATTTTTTTACGAAATCTGTTTGATTCCGGACTGATCTGGGCAGACCCCAGCTTACGCATCATGGTACTTTGGGTCGCATTATTAGGGGCTATCGCTGCCACCCGTGAAAACAGGCACATTCGTATTGATCTGCTCTCTAACTATCTTTCAAATCGCAACCAGGCGCGGCTTTCAGTCATACATAATCTCTTCAGCGCCTTTGTATGCGGAGTCATCGCCTGGCACTCTGCACGTTTTGTCTACATAGAATGGCAGGATGGCGCTAAACTCTTTTCAAGTCTACCCTCCTGGGTGGGTGAAATAATCATACCTATCGGTTTCAGCACCATGTGCTTGCGATTCGCCATCAACATCCCGCTTCAGTTCATGGACAAGAAACCGGCATGATTGTCACAATTGGACTGATACTACTGGCATTAAGCGGTGCGCCACTGTTTGCAGTAATTGGTGCAGGAGCGCTCTGGGGCTTCTACCAATCCGAGATTGATCTCTCTGTAGTGGCAATCGAATTTTTCAGATTGGCAGAAACCCCGGTATTACTGGCGATCCCTCTTTTCACCTTTGCAGGATATCTCCTGAGTGAAGGCAATGCACCTCGTCGCCTGGTCAGGTTGACACAGGCCCTGCTAGGTTGGATGCCAGGTGGCATGGCCTTTGTTGCACTTATTGCATGCGCACTGTTTACTGCATTTACCGGAGCCTCCGGGGTAACAATCGTAGCGCTTGGCGCCTTACTCTACCCCGCACTAAAAGAAGCTGGCTATCGAAAAAACTTCAGTCTTGGATTAGTAACAACTTCAGGCAGTCTGGGTCTTCTGTTCGCACCGGCACTACCCTTGATACTATATGCGGTAGTTGCACAACAGCTGGGTATTGGCGGCTCTATTACAGTTGATGATATGTTTTTAGCAGGCATTCTTCCTGGTCTGTTGATGTTGTTCATACTGATGGCCTGGGGACTCTTTTCCGGCCGTCATTTACAACTCATCCCTTTCTCTTACAGCGAAGCGAAATCTGCTTTAAGGGATGCTATTTGGGAACTGCCGCTGCCGGTCATACTACTGGGTGGCATCTACAGTGGATACTTTGCCATCTCAGAAGCCGCTGCAGTCACTGCGGTCTATGTATTGTTCGTGGAACTATTCATACATAGAGAAATACCTTTTAAACAACTCCCCCGCATCATGCATGAAGCTATGCTATTGGTCGGAGGCATACTGGTCATCCTCGGTCTCTCTCTGGCCTCCACCAACTACATGATCGATAGTGATGTACCGGGAATGTTATTCAGCTGGTTGCACGAGCGTGTAGATGACCCACTCACCTTCCTTATATTGCTGAATATCTTTCTCTTGATACTCGGCACAATGCTGGATATCTTCTCTGCATTGGTGCTGATGGTGCCACTGCTGCTGCCAGTTGCTATAGAGTATGGTATTGACCCAGTACATTTGGGCATTATTTTTCTGGCCAATATGCAGATTGGCTATTTCACACCACCCGTGGGAATGAACCTGTTCATCGCCAGCTACCGCTTTGGTAAGCCGATCACCGAAATATACCGCGCCACCCTTCCCTGGTTCCTGCTCCTGTTTGGCGCGGTATTGATCATCACCTACTGGCCCTCACTCTCTCTTGCCCTGTTGAACCGAAACTGAGCAGAGAGTTTTCCGCCCAGTTCAAACAGCAACAACCCCAACAGAATCATTCCGGTTCCAAACCAGACACGTTCATCGATATGTTCTGAATTAAGCCAGTGGCCAGCCAACAGCGCCATTACCGGAGTCACCAGTGTAATTAAGGCCACTTTGGTGGTCTCTACATATCGCAGGATATAAAAATAGAGTGCAAACCCAAGCACAGAACCGATAACCCCAAGATAGATAATCGATAACAAGGTTCTGTCGCTGATCTCCTGAGGCCAGCTCTCCCCCTGCAGGAACCAGCTCAGAAGAAATAGTGGTACCGCCACCAGCAACCCCCCCGTGGTTACCACCAAGCCATGCAATTGAGCATCTATCCGTTTCACCCAAACCGCACTTGCAGAGTGGGTTGTGACTGATATCAACATACCAGCCAGACCAAACACAAAATCAACACCAGCTTCCATACCGACAGTGAAAATTGTCACTAAGCCAACCAGAGAGACCAACACTGCAATCAGTCTTGACGAGTTCAAACCTTGTTCGTTCAACCATATACGGGCCATCAATCCTGTAAAGATCGGCGATAAACCAAATATCACAGAGATCCATCCGGAAGGTATAAACTGAGCAGACCAATAGACAGAAGTCATCGCCACAAATATACCCAAACCAGCCGCCAGATAGGTGCGTCGAGCCTGTTTATGCCAAACCAGACTCAGTCCAAACAGACGCAATACCAACAACGCCACAATCACACCGATTAACATACGCCCAGTGACGCCAAACAGATATCCCACATCTTGACCACTCCATTGAATGGCCAAAGGTGTAGTTCCCCAGATCAGCAACACCCCAACATAGGCGGCTGGTACAGACATGATATTTCCCTCCATAACGAAAAAGGCCGCAGATGTTTCCATCTGCGGCCTTTTAAAAAATCCTGGTATAAAAACTGTCGTTTAACCTGATCTTCGAACCACAGATGGTACGCCTGCTGCCCAGAGGAACAGTCGGCGCATGGTCACCATCTTGTTGGTCGGTTTGATCTGAATCATGAACTCAGCATTGCATGGATAGAAGCTTCAGGTCAAGGGGAGTTATAAATTCTCTGTAAATGGTCTGTGCTAGTGCGGTGCGTCATACTAATTGACGATTCTGAAAAGGGTATATGGAAAATAGTGATGACTGCTACAATCCACCACTCTGACAGGTTAGACCGGATATTCTCATGACCGATGATCTTGCACAGCTGTTCCCACCCAATGCCATTATCGTCAAGGCTGAAGCGTCGATGTGGAACACCCCTTTGTGCAAAGAAGAGGAGGCCTTAATCGAAGGCGCGGTTGAGAAACGGCAAAAGGAGTTTCGTGCCGGACGTCATTCAGCTCATCAGGCGCTGGAGCAATTGAATGCGCCATGGCTTCCACTACTTCGGGAGAAGAGCCGACAACCGATATGGCCTCCAGGTTACCTGGGTAGTATCAGCCACTGTCGTGATGCCTGTGTAGCTGTTTGTGCAAAATCAGAGGATATGTTTGGCCTAGGAGTCGACGTAGAACCTTTAGAGCCACTACCAAAAGGGGTCGATCAGTATATTCATACCGCAGAAGATAGCCTAACCATGAAATCTGTCGAGATACTGCCGGAGAGGCTGATTTTCAGCGCCAAAGAGAGTATCTACAAATGTTACCACCCGATGCTTGGCCAGCACTTGGGATTTCAGTCAGTCTCTCTTGAAATCGACACCGAGAATAAGCGATTTAAATTTATACCCACGAAATCGTGTGCTATCCCGTTCCCCAGAGAATTTGAATTCCATGGCCGCTATCTGGTTGACTCAAGCCACCTCTACACTGGATGCTTTTTATCAGCTGTGTAACCCTCAATCTACCCGACCAGCACCGACACAGCAGTTGCATTCCAGCGATCACCGCCAAGTGTAGGCCTTCCACTGCCATTCCAAAGCTCTGCAGTCTGCTCTGGTGAGATGGCGTTGATTTTCAATTCGGCGGCTTCCCGGGTTAGCGCATCGACATAGCGATCCCTACCTGCAATATCGATAAGATCGTAGTAACTGAAATCCTTACCGAATTCACTGGTAATGATATCAATCGTATCGTCAAGCAGATGTGTTTCGATCAGCTCTAAGACGCGCATCTCCACAGCACTCTTCTCTGCCATGACACGCTGATACTCTTCCCAGATGAGCTCTCCGCGACGAAAAAGATCCTCATTCCAGTTTTCAATAGCGTGTCGAACCGGTTGTGTTGCCAGATGAGGGAAATCACGTGACAACTTCTTCAGTTGTGCCACAGCGTCCCTAGCAGCATCTAAAAACTCAAAATTTTCTGAATCACTCATATCAACCCGACGTATAACTGCTTTTTTAAATTAACGGCACAGCAGTTAAATCCTTTATTCCTCCTATTTAGCCGCTCGAACAATCCCTCTACTGGCGAACCCAATCACCACCCCGTATACTTGCCGATCGATCAAATCTATGACACCCAGACAATGTATACGGTTACCAAAGAGATCCATTTTTGCTACGGCCATAGGCTATTGAATCACAAGGGAAAATGCCGTCATCTACATGGCCATAATGCCACTGCAGTGATTCACCTGGAATCGAAACAGCTCGATGAGCTTGGGATGGTCTGTGATTTTTCGGAGATTGGTGACTACGTCAAGCGGTGGATCAATCAACATCTGGATCACAACATGTTGTTGCACTCTGAGGATCCGGTATTACCTCTGTTACAGGAAGCGGGTGAACCAGTCTATGTCATGCCGGTAAACCCGACTGCGGAAAATATCGCACGTTTGATCTTTGACTATGTTGAAGCCGGCGGCTTTCCCGTAGTTGAAGTCTCTCTCCATGAAACAGACAGCGCCTTGGCGAGCTACCGAAAAGCCTAAGCAGCACCTCAGCATCTGTTGCGAGCCGATCTCCTCACACAACCTGTGCGGGGGATATCCGCTCCGCCTGATTGGCGAAGCGGGTTAGAGTTCCCTTATCTAAAGTCAGTTGAGTTCGTTGTAACCACGCTCTTCATGCAGAACAATATCGAGCCCCTCGATCTCCTGTTCCTTGTTGACTCTCAAGCCAATTAGCATATCCACCAGCTTGAGGATGCCGAAGGTTACCACCGCAGTAAATACAATCGTCGCCAACACACCGACTAATTGAACCCAGAGCTGAGCGCCCATGGACTCTATGCCATCTGCAAAGCCATAACCTGAAAAAACACCCAAGGAGGTTGAACAGAAAACCCCGGCGAGCAGGGTTCCCAAAATGCCGCCGACGCCATGAACCGGAAAAACATCGAGAGAGTCGTCGATCTTCAACACCTGTTTAAGATAATTGGTTGCGGAAAAACAGATGATGCCCGCCAAAAGACCGATCACCAGCGCACCGGCAGGACCAACAAAACCCGAAGCAGGGGTAATGGTACCCAAGCCTGCAACCATGCCGGTTACTGCACCAAGAGCACTGGGTTTTCCAAATTTGATCCATTCACGAACCAGCCAGGTCATCGCCCCGGTAGCTGCAGAAATATGGGTCACCAGCATAGCCATGGATGCGCTCCCATCGGCAGCGAGTGCACTACCGCCGTTGAAGCCAAACCAACCAACCCACAACATCCCTGCACCGGTGATTGTCATGGTCATGTTGTGGGGCATCATAGATGCGGTGCCAAACCCCCTTCTGGGGCCCATGACCAAAGCCGCCACCAATGCTGCGACACCTGCAGTGATATGAACTACAGTCCCGCCGGCAAAGTCATACAACCCCATACTACCCAACCAGCCACCGCCCCATACCCAATGGGTTATCGGCACGTAGACTAAAAACAACCAGATCGCACTGAACAGCAGCATCGCGGAAAACTTCATACGTTCGGCAAATCCACCAACGATCAGCGCCGGGGTGATGATCGCAAATGTCATCTGAAACAGCATAAACAGTGATTCAGGGATATCCCCTGACAAGGTATCCTTGCCAACACCTGACATCAGCACCCGGCTCAGGTCCCCTATCCAGGCATTTCCCTCACCAAAAGCAAGACTGTAACCAGCGATAAGCCATAAAATTGATACCATGCCGGCAATGGCAAAACATTGCATCAACACGGAAAGAACGTTCTTTGTCCTTACCAGACCGCCATAAAACATGGCCAATCCTGGTAGGGTCATAAATAAAACCAAAGCCGTGGATGTCATAATCCAAGCTGTATTCGCACTATTCATAGTTACCCCTTTGAGTCATTATTCCCCCTCAGAATTACCGAAAACCACAAATTTTATGATTTATTACAAAAAAACGCTTTAATCTAATGTTATCATTAGGTTAGGCTCACAAACAGTCGAATTCCGGCTAAAGTATATGGGTCGATAGCCGCTAAACCCACTGAGTGCTGGCGAATGAACAATATCATACCCTATATGGTCAAAAACACTTGACCATATAAGTAAATATTAATATAGTGTCTCGTGTAGTGAAGTTTTTTTGCTAATCTCGGCTCGCAAACGGACAATTGGATGAAAAACCAGACATCAACACAACCTACCACTGATCGGGTCATCCCTTTCAGGATCGGTAATGTTGAGCAGCTACCCATCCTAGCGCAGGATGAATCCTGCAAAATTATCAAACAGTACTTTGACTATCTTGAGGAAACTCTTACTCAAGAGGATGGTGTTGTTGATATCGAGCAGTTGCGTGAAATGCTCAACGAGGTCTCAGGATTTATCCGCTCCAACAAAAGCCAGATCAGAGCAGATGGTTATGGCCGCATGCTCAAGCGCCTGAATAAGATCTATTCTCACGGCTTACGCCTTGAGGACAACAAAGCCTTCACCAGTACTGCGGTCAACTTCGCCGATATTCTTAATTCCGTCAGTCAGAACTTTACCAGCTACGACTACAGTGAATCTGTCGGCCTGCTTCTCCACTACATGCATAAGATGTTCAACTATCGTGAAGAGGGCTGGCTGGAGGTTTTCGAACACCTGCTCTCAATGCCCGACAATATCCAGATTATGCAGTTGCTTAAAACCCAGCATCTCCAGGAGATTCAAAACTGGGTCGAAGAGGGGGTGGATAACCTGTTTGCTTTGCTGGATGAGCAATTGGAAGTCATCGACAACATCGACGCCGAGATACTTCAATTGGATCAGGAGTTATTGCAACGACGTAAATCGCTTACAGTCAGAACTACAGATCCAACCACGAATGTGGTAATTCCACTTTCGAGAATTCGTGAAAAGCATCTGATTCAAGAGCTGTTTGATAAGAGAAATCAGTTGATGACTGAACGTGTTGCAAAATTGGAGCTGACGGAACTACTTGATGAAAACATTCAGGAGTTCACTGACCGCCTCACTGAGATCAGGCGCAGTGCCTTGATCCACCTTGCGTGGGATAACCCCGCCAAACAGTAAAACAGAAACTGAGCTTTATAAACAAAAGGCCTGACTAGTTCAGGCCTTTTGTTTTTTGAGGAAAGAGAAAAAACCCAGCCCTACTACTCAGCCTCTCCACCAAGGCATATTTCAATCCCTTTTCTCTGACACTATTAACCCTAACATTCTGATATTAAAAGGACAGGCCAACCGTACCATATATACCGGCAACTCCAGTGGTAGAAACGTCTACTGGCGAGGCAGGTTTAACACAGGGCTGGCAGCCGTTGCTGGTTCCAGTGGTAGTGAGATAAAGGCGTGGTCGTTCTTGCCATGGCAGGTCATACAAGCCTGATTAAGCTTTGTGAATGATTGCTTGAAGCTATCCCAGTTTTTTGATGCCACCCCTTCCGCAATGGCCGGCAATCCAGTCTGTAAAAACTCCTCAGCCGTCTCTGCACGCTTCGGTCTGGCAAGCTGCACAACTTTGATCAACTTTTCAATCTCCTCAACCTGGTACTGGGCAAACTCCCATTTAGCCTGTTTTGCAGCCCAGTAGAGGTTCTTGTAGCGCTCACCAATTTCAAACATCCAGTGGGATGTCCCTGGCACTAATCTGAGCAGATTCTCAAGCTGCTCTTCAGGGCTGCTGTCATTTCGCCAGTCATCAGCTTTAACAGGTGATGCAAGAAGAAAAGTGGAAAATACTGCAATTCTTAACGCACTCATTGATTTTTTCCAATTGGGTGTGAATAGAGTGAATATCCGACAAATGAGGGGATAAGTTATTAAACAACAACATATTTCTCACTTTTCGCATATGCTGCCAAGCTGCTTCCACTCGTTCAGTAAGAGGAACGAGATAGAGTCACCATGGACCATGCTATGCAGCCGATTCGGCATTCGGTGGATTAATTGAATATTGATAAATAGTGGGGGGAGTCTAGCTTTCAAGCTTGCACAAAAAAACATGCTAAAAACGGGTTTAATATACCTCGAGCAGCCGAGTTCTATCGTCAATTCGGCTTTACTGATCAGACCATAAGTATTACGACACTCAACCGTCGTGTGCTGGCTCACGGCAAGGCAGTTATTGAAACGAAAAAAGGCCTGACGAATGTCAGGCCTTTTTGATTTGGTAGCAAGGGGCAGATTCGAACTGCCGACCCCAGCATTATGAGTGCTGTGCTCTAACCAACTGAGCTACCTTGCCAGAAGCTATGTTGAAGGGCGAGGAATATACTGATGCCTCACCCAAGTGTCAATATCAGACGTTAAATCGGAAATGGATAACATCCCCATCCTTGACCACATACTCCTTACCCTCAGAGCGCAATTTGCCTGCTTCCCGAGCACCTTGCTCGCCATTACAGGCGACAAAATCCTCATAGGCAATGACCTCTGCACGGATAAATCCCCGCTCAAAATCGGTATGTATGACCCCCGCAGCCTGGGGTGCTGTGGCTTCAGCAGGAATTGTCCAGGCCCGAACCTCTTTCTCCCCTGCGGTAAAATAGGTCTCCAGACCTAATAACTGATAGCCGGCACGAACAACCCGATTCAGGCCAGGTTCTTCCAGACCCATGTCTGCCAGGAACTCACCCCGCTCTTCCTCGTCCAACTCAACGATTTCGGCTTCGATGGCAGCACAGACCGGTACAACCTCGGCTCCCTCATCTGTCGCCAGCGCCACCAGCGTATCGAGATGGGGGTTATTTTCAAATCCACCCTCATCCACATTAGCAACATAGAGCACAGGCTTAATGGTCAATAGAAACAGATCCCGTAACTCAATGACCTGCTCCTCGCTGAGATCCATACTGCGAACCGGTTTACCGCTATTCAAATGGTCCCGCACAGATTCCAGTAATGCTTTACGCACAAGTATCTTCTTATCACCGGTTTTGGCTTGACGGGCAGTTTTGTCCAGCCCCTTCTCCACCGATTCCAGATCGGCCAGCGCCAACTCGGTGTTGATCACATCCACATCACCAGCAGGATCTACCCGACCGGAGACGTGCACAACATCATCATTTTCGAAACAGCGCACCACCTGGGCAATGGCGTCGGTTTCGCGGATATTGGCCAGGAACTTATTACCCAGACCTTCGCCTTTGGAGGCCCCGGCCACCAGACCGGCAATATCCACAAACTGCATACTGGTCGGGATGATCGCCTGCGGCTTCACGATCCCGGCGATCACATCCTGTCGGGGATCCGGCAGGGGAACCACACCGACATTAGGGTCGATAGTGCAAAAGGGATAGTTTTCCGCTGCAATCGTCGCCTTGGTCAAGGCGTTAAAAAGTGTCGACTTGCCAACATTCGGCAAACCCACGATACCGCATTTAAAACCCATGAATGCTACCCCTGGAAAAAAAGGTGCCAGCATACCGGAAAGTACCGATAATTTGCACCATTACCGGGTACCAGTTCTGGAGCTTTACTCAGATTGGAAGGTTACTGAATGGTAAAGAGCTTTCCGAAATTGGCGATCTGCAGGATCTCCCGCACCGCTTCATTACCGTTTATCAGCACGACATTATTCTCTTCCGCAGCACTGTGCTCACGCAATTGCAACAACATACCCATTGCTGAACTATCAAGATAATCAGTCTGAGCCAGATCCACTATGAATAACTTTTCACGTTTTGGATAGCTTTTGTAGGCCTGCATGAAATCTTGATGTGTGGAAAAATCAAATCGACCGGCAATTTTCAGAGTTACTGTTTTTTCATCGTCAGAGAGTTCGCTGATTATGGACATAGGTGCTCCTGATCAAGGCTTATATATTCTCTACACTAGCTAATATCGACACAGACCATGATTGCTGAAGCCCTCTCCCCACGGAAGAGAGGGATCAACAACACAAATATAGGGTACTCTGCCGATGCATATGAATTTCAATTCAGCTTGGGAAACCTGGTGGGCCATGGGGCAATTTTGCTAACTCTCAGAGCTACTGCTGCAGGTGGTCAACCCGATTCAATAGCTCATCCGCCAAAGCCTTGAACTCTTTCGCCGATTGACTCGAGGGCTTGTACTCAAAAATGGTGCGCCCAACCCCTGGACATTCAGCAATCGCCGACGCTTCACGTATAGGTGTTGTCAGTAACTGATCAGCAAAGTGGTTTTGTAATTTTTCTGCGATCTCTTTACAGAGTTTTCTGCGTGGAAAAAACCGATTCAAGGCAATCCATTGAGTGAGTGGCTTTTTCAGATAGGGCTCGAATTTTTTCAGTGTTTTCAGCATCATCACCAGGCCATTCAGTGACATATGATCAGCACTGACTGGAATCAACGCCTCATCAGCGGCAAAAATCGCATTTGCCACAAGCAAACCTGAAGAGGGGGGACAGTCAAACAGGATAAAATCCTGATCCTCAGTCACATCCTCAAGTCCCTCTCGCAGTAATCGCGCCCGAGTTGCCCCACCATCCTGCAGATATTCTATCTCCTGGAGTTTTTCCCCTGCTGGAATCAGGGTTAGAAAATCCCGGATTCCCTGCCTGACAGCAGAGAGATCAAGTTCATTCATCAACACCCGGTCAATCCCTTTGGTCGGCGCACGAAACAGACCATAGCTCGATGCCAGTTGACCTTGAGGATCGAGATCAATCACCATGACCCTATGTCCGGCAAGCGCCAAGGCATGACCCAGGTTGGTGGTTATGGTGGTTTTGCCCACCCCACCTTTTTGGTTAATAAGCGCTATTCGCCTCATGCCTTGTCCTGTTCTTCATCGTATCCGGAATATCTCATGGTTGAATATTGCGCCTACCAATAACTTTGCCGGAATAGTCTATGCACAGCCGAGGGCTCTGGTAATAGCATCTGTAAGTTATTTGCTTGGTTGGCGGGTCATTTCCAGCATATGACCTTCAGCAATTTATAGTTGAGCCAAAAAAAATCAAACAGTACAAGGCCCTACATTTGCTATCGACCCTGACACCTGATTCTTTAAAAGGACCATGACAGTAAATTTATTGTCTAATAATTAAACAATTGTTGAAGTGCCCAACATTTCTCAGCCATGGTGCCGACATCTGAGGTAAACTCATCTATATTAGGTTTGTTTTGTCTATATGATTGTTATGCATTTTAAGCTCCCTCTACTGTTATTTTTCTTGACCTCTTTCGCCAGCCCCTTAATGGCGGTCACTTTTGACCTGCCTGCTGAGGGAGACGATATTGTGGGTCGGCACTTCAGACTGACCACACACTATGAAGACACCTTCTCAGATATCGCCCGAGTCTATGATATAGGCTATCGCCAAATGGTTGCAGCCAACCCAGAGGTCGATGCCTGGTTGCCTGGTGAGGGCAGTGAGATAGTCGTACCTCAGCAATATATACTCCCTCCTGGCCCACGCGAGGGTATTGTTATCAATCTGGCCGAGTTACGCCTCTACTACTACCCCAAAGAGAGACCAGTGGTAATCACCTACCCAATCGGCATCGGTCGAGAGGGTTGGAGCACACCCACTGGAGTGACGAAGGTGATCGGCAAGAAGGAGGGCCCCAGCTGGACGGTTCCTGAGTCGATTCTCAAAGAACATGAAGCGGATGGTAACCCATTGCCGGAAGTGGTCCCTCCGGGCCCTGACAACCCTCTGGGCACTCATGCTGTCTATTTAGGCATGAGTGGATATCTACTGCATGGTACGAATAAGCCTTTTGGGGTCGGGATGCGGGTCAGCCACGGCTGTATTCGCCTCTATCCGGAAAATATCAAACAATTCTTCGATGAAGTTGAAACCGGTATTCCGGTGCGAATCATTGACAAGCCCTATAAGGCAGGCTGGTTGAAGGGTGAGCTCTATGTACAGGTACACCCTCCCCTGGTTGAATATGTGGCGGAAAACGGCCACAACCAAACTGAACTGATCGATGCTGTAATCAGTAAGCTGACTGAAGATAACCGTCGCCCAGACTGGAGACAGCTGCAAACCTATGCAGATCAGCAGACAGGTCTACCTATGCCGCTCTACCTTTTGCAAGGGAACGAGGTGGCGGATAGCCATTGAAAATCGTTGCCATCAGAAAAACTATTTCTCTAATGGCCTGATTCTCAATTGATTCCAATAAAAAACCCCCGTGGAAACATTTTCCAACGGGGGTTTTATAGCCAATGCGTTACAAAAAAGAAACGCCCGACTTAACGATATACCTTTACTTGGCCATCGCTTTCTCAGACATACGACCGCAACGCTCGTTACAAGCTTCGGCAGTATCTTTGGCAGCATTCGCAGCTTTCATGGCAGCATCAGCTGTACCCTGAGCAGTGGCAGCGTCCAGTTGAGCCTCTTTCGCAGCTTTCATGGCAGCGTCTGCAGCAGCTTGAGCGTTTGCTACATCAGCTTCCAGGCTGCTATTGGTAGCACAACCTGCGAACAGACCAAGACTGAGAATCATAGCGGCAGTTTTGATGGTAGTTTTCATAATTACTCTCGATCTCTCTTGTGAGTTTTACATTGTGTGGCAGACGCTCCGTACCTTTCCAGCTGTTTTTGTCGATACAGAGTTTCCCAAATAGACCCTTTCCAGGTATCTCATGCGATAAACCCCAACCCTGGGGTTAAAACTATCAACGGCCTATTTGGGATGCTCCCAAAAACGAGGGCTTCGCCCTGTAATGCCCGATTAGTCTACTCCAACAAAGATTAGAGCGTACCCGATCGAGTAGAACATTGCGCAATCCGGCTCCCCACCGTTTAACAAGTATCTACAAATCCCAGACTGTAAAGAGCAGTAACATCTGGCACGGAAGCTTGATCCAAAAGTTAAACAAATTCAATGGCAAGATTCCAACTTTTAGAACTTTTTTGCAAATAATCACCGACTTTTAACGTTAATCTACTCGATTCTCGCCATCCCCACCCCTCTGGGATCACTTGCTGCTTCTACTTCACCGGTTTGTTTGTTCCACATAACCCCCTGCATATTGCCATACTTTCTCTGCAGGGATTTAAAGCTGTGGCCCATGGAAGTTAATCGCTTCAGCTGCTCTTCGGTGAAGGCATCCGATTCAAACTGCACCTGATCAGGTAGATACTGGTGATGGAATCGGGGGCGTTTGACCCAGCTATCCGGCCCTTTTCCCTCTGCCATCTCCAGGATCCCAAGCAGCACCATGGTGATGATGCGACTCCCCCCCGGCGTACCTAAAATGGCCACTCGCTGGTCATCTTCCACGAAGCTAGGACTCATGCTTGAGAGCATGCGCTTCCCACCTTCGATCGCATTTGCCTCGCCGCCGACAAGACCATAAACATTTGGCACACCCGGACTGGCAGAGAAATCGTCCATTTCATCATTCAACAGAACCCCTGTGCCTGGAACAACCACACCGGAACCAAAGGGGTAATTAATGCTCAATGTTGCCGATACCCGATTCCCTTGCCGATCCAGAATGGAAAAATGGGTAGTGTCCTGACCCTCCCCCTGTGCGGCTTTTTCACCCAGGACGCTTGGGGTGGCACGCTGCATATCAATCCCACGACTCAATCCCGTTGCATAAAGGGGATGGGTAAGGGTCGCAACCGGTACTTCAACAAAGTCAGTGTCTCCCAGATATTCAGCCCTATCGCGATAAGCCCGTCGCATCGCCTCAATCAACAGATGGTTTTTTTGCGGCTCCGGTAAGGCGGCATAGTCCATCTGATCGAGAATATTGAGAATAGTCAGGATCGCCACCCCCCCTGAAGAGGGTGGTGCAGCACTGGTGATTTTCAAGCCCCGATATGAGCCGGTGATCGGTTTACGCTCGATGACCTGATATTGGGACAGATCCTCCAGACTCCAGATTCCACCTGCTGCTTTAACCCCCTCTACCAGCTGTCGCGCCATCGCTCCCTGGTAAAAACCATCTCTCCCTTCATCTGCAAGCCTTTGCAGGGTATCTGCGAGCTCTGGCTGTTTTATCAGGTAACCTGCCGGTGGTATCTCCCCCTGGGACAAAAATTGTGCAGAGGAGGCAGGATAGGCCTGTAGTACAGGCAGACGCCACTTCACCATTTGCCGATAGAAGTCATCGACTTCAAAGCCTTTTCTGGCGATATCGATGGCAGGTTGAAGTAAAACTTCTAGTGGCAGTTTTCCATAGTGCTCTGCCAGATGAGCTAGGGCTGCTGGGGCCCCAGGAATGGCTGCAGCGAGTGCCCCGTCGATCGATTTGGAAGTGACAATTTCACCCGTTTCATCCAGATAGAGATCACGATGAGCCGCCAATGGCGCTTTTTCCCGACCATCTATCATGGTCTGATAACCATCGCTTGCGCGATGTAGTAACCAGAATCCCCCGCCTCCCAACCCCGAACTATAGGGTTCTACTACAGCCAACACCGCACTCACTGTAACTGCAGCATCGAAGGCATTGCCACCCAGGCGAAGGATTTTGTGACCCGCCTCGGTCGCGAGAGGATGAGCACTGGCTATCGCTGCATTTTGGGGGTTTTCTAATGCCCATGCCGAATTGATACAGAAAAGCAAAATAAAAAGGCTCCGCAAAGGAGCCTTAAACAATCCCGTGGCAAGCGCCATCGTTTTATTCGGATTCGCCAGTGATCTTGAGGTATTTGGCATACAGTACTTCATAACTCTCCTCATGTTCAGGATCTTTAGGAATACAGTCAACCGGGCAGACCTCAACACATTGTGAGGTTTCATAATGACCTACGCATTCCGTGCAAAGGTCAGCGTCAATTTCATAGATTTCATCACCCTGTGTGATCGCCCCATTGGGACATTCGGGTTCACAGACATCACAATTGATGCATTCATCGGTGATTAATAATGCCATTCGGTTCTCTCCTACTCGTTCGGATGTTTAGACTATTTCCCAAGGCTTGTTAACTCCAAATCAGCGTCCTAGATAACACTGTCAGAGTCACGGCGCCGAATTTTAGGCTAGCTATAGCGTTGACTCAATGCATTTTGTACATTGGCATGCACAAATTCAGAAACATCGCCCCCCAAGGCGGCAATCTCTCTGACTAATCCGGATGATATAAATGCAAATTGTTCGGCCGGAGTTAGAAATAAAGTCTCAATATCCGGTGCCAAACGGCGATTCATACCTGCCAATTGAAATTCATACTCGAAGTCTGAAACAGCACGTAACCCTCTAAGAATTACGTTTGCCTGACACTCTTGCACAAAATCCACCAGCAGCGTGTCGAAAGCAAGAATCTCAACATTTTCGATCCCCCCCAGTACAGTTTGTGCCAGGGCTAGACGCTGTTCCAGATCAAATGCGGGGTTTTTCCCCGGATTTTTAGCCACTGCCAATATGACATGATCGAACAGTTCCGACGCCCTTCTTACAAGGTCGCTATGTCCGTTGGTAATGGGGTCAAAAGTTCCAGGGTATACGGCTTTAATCATATTTCACTAGCAATTAAACAGAATTATCATAGTAGCAGAAGCTTGAGTATTGAATGACAATTATCACATCAGCCATGGGGTTTCAGATAAACCGGGCCTATCAACCCTGACTGCAAACCTCATCCGGGCAGTGGCGCACTGGCCAAGCCATATCGGACTTGCCCTGCCACCTTTTCCTTCAATAGCTGCCAACCTTCAGGTAGAACCGGTAATGTCCTGGAGGTCTCGTCTTCAAGATAGATCCGGGCATCGGCAGCCAGCCATCCCTGAGCCAGTTTCTGACACAGAGGACCAAGTAGATTAGCAGAGAAGGGGGGGTCAAGAAAAACCACATCGAAGGGTGCAGGCTCCTGTTCCAACCATTGAAGTGCATCTGCCCTAACCACAGTGACTTGGTTTAATTTTAAATTCTGCCGGTTCTCCTCCAATTGTCTAACCACAGCAGAGGCCGTATCCAGCATCACAACCTGACTGGCACCTCTTGAGGCGGCTTCCATTCCCAAGGAACCACTTCCGGCAAACAGATCCAGACATCTCGATCCCACGATTCTTGGTTGCAGCCAATTGAACAACGTCTCTCTAACTCGGTCCCCCGTCGGCCTAAGACCAGGAAGATCCGCAAAGGGAAGCCTCCTTCCCCTGTGTTCACCACCGATTATGCGAACCTGGCTTGCTACTTGATTGGACATCTACTCTTCTCAAATCATTTCTTGTTCAACCACTGTTGAGCAGGCTAGTGGGTCACGCGGCACTAGGGCTTACCATCAGCCTGAGCCAATGGATTAGAGAATCTACCCACCTGCACCCGTACCAGACGCTCAGGGTCAACACGGCGTTGGAGGGCATCACGAATCTGTTCTTTGGTGACGGCTCTAATCTGTTCAACAAAAACATCGAGATAGTCCAAAGGTAGTTCGTAGAAACCGATTACAGCAAGATACTCCACAATCTTTCCGTTGGAGGCTATTCGCAAAGGGAATCCACCGGTGATATTCTGTTTAGCCGCTTTCAACTCCTCTTCTGTCGGCCCTTCTGAGATATAACGCGACAGGGTATTTTTCGCCACTTCCAATGCTTCCTCAGCCTGTTCATTTTTCGTCTGCAGACCGAGCTGGAAGAGACCGAGCTGACGCATTGGCAGGAAGTAGCTGTATACACTATAGCTCAGCCCACGTTTCTCCCTCACCTCTTCACTCAGTAGTGAGACCAAACCGCTGCCGCCGAGAATGTGATTACCGACATAGAGGGAGAAGTAGTCCTTATCACCCCGTTTCAAACCAGGCTGACCTAGATAGAGGTGGGATTGAGTAGATGGAAAGGGTATCTGTTTAACAATCTCCTTTTCCATTGATTTTACCGGGGGAAGCGGGGGAGTGTGTTCTCCAGCCGGCAGACCACGCATCACCTCTTCTGCAAGCACAGCCGCAAGATCCCGTTCCACTGCCCCAACAATCGCAATCAGTCCGTTTCGAGCCACATAGAGTCGTCGATGTGTCTGCTGAATATCTTCACGGGTTATCGATTCAACCGATGCTTTAGTGCCCGATGGATCTGCAGCATAGGGGTGGTCACCATACACCAGCTGGTAGAGCTGCTTTTTACCAATACTCCCCGGAGACTGCTCATCCCTGATCAACCCAGCCAGTATTGATTGGCGCTCTCGGGCAATGTCATCTGCTGAAAATCGGGGTTTGACCAGTATTGCAGACAGGGTTTCGAGGGTCAGATCGAGCACTTCAGGATCAGTCAAAGACCTCACAGAGACCCAAGCCATATCCCTTAATGAGCCTGATTCCAGTTGTGAACCCACCCCTTCCAGGCGCTCAGCTATCTGCTGGGCACTCCAATCTCCTGCTCCTTCTGTCAAAAGCGTATTGGTGAAAGAGGTTATTCCCGGTTTATCCCCATCTCTTGCGCTGCCGGCATCGAATACCACCCTGATATCAACCATGGGTATTTCAGGTGCATGAACATAGAGTACCTTTGCACCATTCGAGGTCTCCCATGTCTCGATATTGGGAGAAGCCGCAAGCAGCCCTGAAAACAGCGTCAATGCAGATAGAATAAAAAGACGAATCACTGATTTAGTGGGCATGGCGGCCTCCTGCTATAGACTGCTTCATATCACTCTCATCCATTGGCAGAGGCTCAAGCACTGCAACAGTTAAATTATCATCAACCAGATACTTTTCAGCGACCTGCTTGACCTGTTCGGCGGTTACAGCCTTCAGATGATCGACATACTCATCGGCCAATCGCCAATCAAGCCCGACAGTCTCAAGTTGGCCGATCAGCATGGCCTGGTAGAAGACCGAGTCCTTCTCGAAAACCTTGGAGGCTATGATCTGATTGCGCACTCTGGCCATCTCCTCCTCGGTGACCAACTCTCTCTTGAACCGATCAAGCTCTTTGATGATTGCTGTTTCAACCGTCTCAACTGAAACACCTGTCTTAGGAACTGCATCAAGGATAAGCATGCTTGGAAGTCGCGAAAAAGCGCTGTAGCGGGTATCCACCGAGACCGCCAATTGACTGCCCCGTATCAGATTGCTCGCCAGTCGTGCGCTGGCTCCACCATCGAGAATGTAGGTCAACATCTCAAGCGCATAGGGTTCCCACTCCTGCTCGGCTTTACCAATTACTGGCGTTTTAAATCCCATCACCATATAGGGTTGTCGGGCTGGCACCTTCAGTGCTAATCGTTTTACCCCTCGCTGGACTGGTTCATCTCGTGGTTTGGTCATGGAGATCGGCTCAGGCTTGAGCACACCGAAATATTGCTCAGCCAATTTAATCACCTGATCGGGATCCACATCCCCGACCACCACCAGTGTCGCATTGTTGGGTGCATACCATTTACGGTACCAAACCTGTAGATCTTCCACCTGCAATGCATCCAGATCAGACATCCATCCGATTACTGGGATGCGATAAGGGGATGCCTGGTAGGCACCAGTAAGAAAAAGTTCGTAGGTCAGAGACTGAGGCTTGTCTTCAGTACGCATACGGCGCTCTTCTTTGACCACCTCAACCTCTTTTTTAAACTCTTCTGCTGGCAGTAACAGGTTCCTCATCCGGTCGGCCTCCAGCTCGAAGGAGACTTCCAGCCGATCACTCGCCATGGTCTGGTAATAAGCTGTGTAGTCCCTGCCGGTAAAGGCATTCTCATCCCCACCATTCGCTGCAACGATGCGGGAAAACTGTCCAGGGGGATGATTCTCAGTGCCTTTGAACATCATATGCTCAAGAACATGCGAGACGCCGGTAATGCCACCATGCTCATAGCTTGAGCCAACCTTGTACCACACCTGGGATACCGCAATCGGTGCTCGTCTATCCTGCTTCACAATCACCTTCATTCCATTTTCCAGCTGGTGTTCCACAACTTCGGCCTGGGCAGTGCCCAAGGCAAACAGAAACAGGGTCATTACCGTCATCAATCTTTGCATCAAGATCTTCCTTTTTTATCGTTCACGATTCAGCTGGAGCTTTACATATTCCTGTCTCAATCCCGTAACTGGAACAGAGCGAGAAATACTGGCACTTTATCAATGGCCCAGAGGCGCTGTAGAATAGTGCCGGCGACAATCCGATGGCATTGTTTCAGAGGCTCTGAGGATTGTCCAAAAAGCTCCAGGTAAAACTATGAACCTGGGATCAGAGCAGAGTTCCAATCACCCTCTTGGTAATCCCCAATATGTTCGGTTTTGGTAAACGAAAGAAGTCAGCGTCAGAAGCGCCAGCAGAGAAGCCCGCAGTTGAAGAAAAACGTGGCCTCTTCTCCCGTCTGCAGGAGAGACTGACCCGTACCCGTCACAATTTAACCGATGGGCTGGCAAATCTGGTGATGGGTCGCAAGACCATTGATGAGTCATTGCTGGAAGAGTTGGAGACCCTGCTGATTACCGCCGACGTTGGAGTAGAGGCAACCAGCAGAATCATAGATGACCTGACTGATCGGGTAAAACGAAAATCCCTGAACGACCCTGAAGCCCTGACCCAGATCCTCAAACAACATCTGCTGGAGATTCTGCAGAGTTGCGATACACCAGTCAAAGAGCACCAGAATGGCAAGCCTTTGGTGATGATCATGGTGGGGATTAACGGTGCGGGGAAAACCACGACCATCGGCAAACTGGCTCGAAAATTCCAACTCGACGGGGAGACCGTAATGCTTGCTGCCGGCGACACTTTTCGGGCAGCTGCCGTGGAACAGTTGCAAACCTGGGGTGAGCGCAATGAGATTCAGGTTATCGCCCAACATACCGGTGCCGATGCCGCCTCGGTAGTCTTTGATGCCCTACAGGCAGCCACTGCACGACAAATCGATGTGCTGATTGCGGATACAGCGGGTCGCCTGCATACTAAAGCCAACCTCATGGAGGAGTTGGCTAAAATCACACGCGTGATGAAGAAAATAGACCCGGACGCCCCCCATGAAGTACTGCTTGTGGTGGATGCCGGCACAGGACAAAATGCAGTCAATCAGGCGATGCATTTCAATGAATCAGTGGGACTGACCGGGCTGGTCGTTACCAAACTGGACGGAACCGCCAAAGGCGGTGTTGTCTTCGCCATAGCAGATAAGGTCAAGGTTCCGATAAGGTTTATCGGCGTCGGCGAGTCTATTGAAGACCTGCGGGAATTTGAGCCAAAGGAGTTTGTCGACGCTCTGTTTGAGAGAGACGCTACAAGTTGATCCATTTCGACAATGTCAGCAAGCGCTACCCTGGTGGCCACACCGGGTTAAGCAATATCAATCTGCGTATTGAAGCAGAAGAGGTGGTCTTTCTGACTGGACATTCAGGTGCCGGTAAAAGCACCTTACTGAAACTGATTGGTCTACTGGAACGCTCAAGTGGTGGGCAGGTCCATGTCAATGGCCGCAATTTGACCCGACTCAAGAATCGCCAGATCCCCTTTCACCGACGGGAGGTGGGGATGATTTTCCAGGATCATCGCCTGCTGCATGACCGTACTGTATTTGACAATGTAGCTCTACCCCTGGTGGTTGCTGGTTTGGGACATAAAGAGATCGGCAGGAGAGTTCGTGCTGCCCTGGATAAGGTCGGCTTACTGCATAAAGAGAAAAATGCCCCTGTAACACTCTCCGGTGGAGAGCAGCAGCGTGTTGGCATAGCAAGAGCCGTAGTCAGTAAACCCCCCCTGGTGTTGGCGGATGAGCCCACAGGTAATCTGGACCCAGACCTCTCCAGAGAGATCATGGATCTGTTTATGCAATTCAACCAGGTCGGTGTGACCCTGTTGATCGCCTCTCATGATCTGGCATTGATCAGTGGCATGAATAAACGCATGCTGACCCTGACCAACGGCGCGTTGAGTAACGACACCAAGCAGGAGTTCAGGGATGTCACTTAGCAGACTGCTCGCACTCCCTGGAATCTGGTTACAGAGACACGCCCAGGTCTCCCTATTCAGCCTTGGTCGACTGTTCGCTAACCGTGTCTCCTCATTGATGACCTGTGCCGTTATTGGTATTGCGCTCGCCTTGCCTGTCGGTCTGCATGTGATGCTGAGTAATCTGCAGGGAATCAGTGGTGGATGGGATAGCGGAGCAAGCATATCTCTGTTTCTGAAACAAAATATTACAGACACTCAGGCAATTTCACTGGCTGAGAAACTTCGCCAGCATGGACGCATTGAGCAGGTTGAAATGATCAGCCGAGGATCTGCACTGGAAGAGTTTCAGAGTCTCAGCGGCTATGCAGACGCGTTGGAAGCGCTCGACAGCAATCCACTACCCAATCTGCTGGTAATTCAACCGCAAGCGAAATACACCACAGCAGAGACCGCACAACAACTGGTTCAGGAGCTACGCTTGTTACCAGAGGCTGACATAGTGCAACTCGACCTGCAGTGGGTTAGGCGGTTACAGGCCATTACAGTCATAGCGCAACGCGCTGTGGTTGTACTCGCTGGGCTACTCAGCATGGCGGTGCTGCTGATTGTAGGAAATACCATCCGGCTGGAGATTCAAAACCGTAGAACCGAGATTGAGATAACCAAGCTGATTGGTGCAACCAACGCCTTCATCCGTCGTCCATTTCTCTATACCGGGTTCTGGTATGGACTGTTCGGTGGTTTGATCGCCTGGATACTGGTGGCCCTGGCAATCATTCTGCTGAGTGGCCCAATCGCCAAACTGGCTCTGCTCTATCAGAGTTCGTTCGATCTGAGTTCGCTGGATTTTATGACCGTGCTCGTGCTCTTGAGTGGCAGCTCCCTGCTTGGCTTAGCCGGCTCCTGGTTAGCTGTAGGGCGTCATTTGAGCGCAATCGAACCCAGCTAACACACTGATATCAGTAATAATAAACCACTTTTTTCCTATTGAACTTTCCCTCTGCTCACTGGTCAGAAACTACAGTTGGCACTCCTCACACGAGAGTGCTAATATTCACTATAGAAGAAATCTGGGGTAATTTTGCATGAGTAAAGAGATCGCACTGGCCACCATGCCAACTGGTAGTATGGATACTTATATCAGCGCAGCCTTTCAGTTGCCGATGCTGAGTGCCGAAGAGGAACACAGTCTCGCAGTAAGGCTGCGTGACCAAAAGGACCTGAAAGCGGCTCAAGCTCTGATCACCTCCCACATTCGCTTTGTAGTACGTGTCGCCAGAAATTACAGTGGCTACGGACTGGCTCTGCCTGACTTGATTCAAGAGGGCACAGTCGGGTTGATGAAGGCGGTCAAGCGCTTTGACCCCGACATGGGCGTACGCCTGGTCTCCTTTGCCGTACATTGGATCAAGGCAGAAATTCATGAGTACATCCTGAAGAACTGGCGTATCGTCAAAGTAGCAACCACCAAGGCCCAGCGAAAACTCTTTTTTAATCTTCGCAGCTCGAAAAAGCGCTTGGGTTGGTTTTCCAAGGAAGAGGTCGACAACGTCGCCCAGGATCTCGGGGTCAAACCTGAGACCGTCATGGAAATGGAATCAAGACTTTCAGGTCAGGATATCGCTTTCGACGGCCCCTCCCAGGACGACGAAGAACAGATCACCCCCGCCCCCGCAGGATATCTTAGCGATATGCGCATGGAACCAGCATCCGTGCTGGAAACTGCGGACAGTGAGACTCAGATGAAAAAGAGCCTGATGTCAGCGTTGCAGGATCTGGATCAGAGAAGTCGTCAGATTTTAGAGGCACGATGGTTAGGAGAGCAGAAATCGACTCTGCATGAATTGGCAGAAGAGTTTCAGGTTTCAGCTGAACGAATACGCCAAATAGAGAAAAGTGCAATGAAAAAGCTGAAGCTGCAACTTGCCAGCCAAGCTAGTTAAATTAGCTCTTCAAGCTGAACTGACTGCATAAAAGTCCTCTCATTCCCACACACTTCTAAAGCTACCTCACCCCTGGCCGACATATGCAGTCAGGGGTTACCTATTGTCTGACTATAATGCCGATGGAATTCCCTGACTTTTTTAAACGGTCTGGTGGCTAACTCCCAATATAAAATACCGCTGCCGGAAGACCATTCAGGACATAGATTCCTGGGAAATTACGCAGGGCGCAATGGAATTTAAAGAGTTTACAATTAGAACGAGATTAACAGCCCACCTTGCTGTAACCTTTCAACACATACGCTAACCATGTTGGCCAAGGAGAAGCAATCGAAAGCAAAATACGGATTTGCCTTACACTTATGTTCTCTTACCTGAATTCCCCGCTAAAACTGATCACCGCCTCGGTTATGTTCTGTCTGGTTGCATTGACCATAGCAGAGATGTCTGGTGTGTTCGAAGATGCTGAATTTGCAGAGGAGAGAGCGTGGCAACACTACTCTGAATCACTTGCAGTCAGACTATACCCATCCGTATCATCAAATAACCATTCAACACTGACCAGGATCCTTAGCAACGCTCTGGCAGATAATCCTCAAGCAATTTCCGCAACGGTAGAAACCCTAACTGGAGAGAAGCTTGAGTTTAAGGCACCCAAACATAATCGTCAGCCTGACTTT
Source organism: Candidatus Thiodiazotropha sp. 6PLUC1 (assembly GCA_040506705.1). GTDB lineage: Bacteria > Pseudomonadota > Gammaproteobacteria > Chromatiales > Chromatiaceae > Thiodiazotropha. The sequence goes on along the minus strand of JBEVWG010000036.1, from coordinate 86,105 downwards.
TCAATCCCGGATTCATCTCACGCGCTGCATGTGCCGATTGGTTTCGGTAGCAAAGTCGCCGGAACACTATCAATAGAGTTTTTAGATGGCACAACTGAAGAGGCTTGGTCGTTTATAGAGTTATCTATTTTAAGCCTGTGGGTTCTTCTGGCTTCACTGATCCTGTTGCTCGCTTACACCGAAAGCCAAAGGCAGGGACTCACAGCAAGATCAATCATCCCTGAACGGGTGCGAGCTGCTTTCAATGCCCTCTCTGAAGGGCTACTGATTCTTGATGAACGACACAGAATCATTCTTGCCAACGACTCTTTCTGCCAAAAAGTTGATCGAAATTTAAAAGCCCTGACTGATATCGACGCTGACCTATTGCCATGGAAACACAGGGAGGGAACAGATAACCCAAAGAACCTACCCTGGCATATCAGTCTGAATAATTGCGAACGGGTCACAGGAGTCCCGATACGCCTTGCGCTGAATGACGGAAGCGAAAGAGCTTTTTCAGTAAACAGCGCACCGATCTTTGACCACAATGGACAGATCAAGGGAGCACTCACCACCTTCGATGACATGACTGAGTTGGAGAAGTCCTATCGGCAACTCAAGTCGGCTCTTTTGAAACTACGCGTCTCTGAGAAGGCGTTGCGAAATAAAACAGTTGAGCTGGAATTTCTGGCGACCAGAGACTCTCTCACAGGTTGCCTCAACAGAAGAGCGTTCTTTAAAAAATTCGATCACCTTTTCTCTATTGCCAAAACCCAAAACAGATCCCTGATTTTTATAATGGTGGATATTGATCGTTTTAAATTCATAAACGACCACTACGGACATGCCAACGGCGATAAAGTAATCAAATACGTCTCAGAAATTCTAAGTACAAATTCGCGACCCGAGGATGTTGTCGGCCGATACGGTGGAGATGAATTTGCGCTTGTCCTCCCAGATGCATTGATGGATGAAGCCCTCGCTATAGCCGAACGTTTGAGAATGGACATTCAGCAAAAGTGCCACACCTTGTTTACCAACCCCCAAACCGTCACTACCAGTATTGGGTTGGCTGGACTGGAAGAGGAAGTAGAGGACTCCATGTTGTTGATCAACAATGCTGATTGTGCTCTCTATGAGGCCAAACAGCAGGGCCGCAACTGTATTATCCAGTGGAATCCCGAACTCAGACACTCAGCACATAAGAGCAAGGATAACCCAGCCAATATAGTTTCCGACTCCGAATGGCGGGAGATGGATGAATCTGAGCGCCATCTGAGAACCGAAATACTTCGACTTGAGGATGTAATAGGCCATCTCGAATCTGAACTCGAATTTAACCGGCAGGAGATGAAACGAAGGGAAGGCAGGGATGAACTCACCGGACTGCCTAACCGATACATATTCAACGACAGGATAGGTCAGGAACTGGCCCGGAGTGAACGTAACCACAAGTTGACCGCCATCATATCCATTGATATCGACAGTTTTTCACGAATCAATGAAGCACTGGGCGTCTCAACCGGCGATCAGATTCTTAAACTGACAGCCGAGCGTCTCATTATCTCCCTCAGAAAGACTGACACCATTGCCGTGGTCGATGAGCAGAGTGAGTACGACTTACCCAATATTTCTCGTATCAACAAAGATGAGTTTGCCCTGGTTCTCAGTGATGTTGAGGATGTGAAATCGGTTACCTGGGTAGCCCATCGCATCTTGAGCCAGCTCAAAAAACCAATGCATGTAGATGATCAGGAACTATTCATCTCATTCAGTATGGGGGTTGCACTCTATCCTCATGATGACGAGACACCGGATGAATTGCTGCATAAGGCGGCTACCGCCAGACGTGCAGCCAAAAGTGATGCTGGTAGCAACCCTGTTCGCTTCTTCTCAAGGGAGATAAACCGCAAAGCCTTTCATAGCATCTGGCTTGAAACCCAGCTGAACAAAGCGATCTTTCATCAGCAGTTCGAGTTGGTCTATCAGCCAAAAATCAACATACTTACTGGACGCATCGTCGGCATTGAGGCTCTCGCCCGCTGGCCCCATCCAAAAGTTGGTTACATTCCTCCGGATGAGTTTATTCCTATTGCGGAACAGACCGGAAGGATCAACAAATTAGGACTCTGGGCATTCAAGAAAGCCTGTACCGATATGCGTCGCTGGCACAAAATGGGTTTTGAGGATCTCTCTCTCAGCGTCAATTTATCCGCCGTGCAGCTGCGCGACGATGCCCTGGCAGAAAAATTTCTGCGGGTCTGCGAGAAACGAAAAATCCCCCCATCAAAAATCGAGCTCGAAATTACAGAAAGCACCCTGATAAAGAACTTTGAACATAGCGAGAGCGTAATGTCCGATCTGCACGATGCCGGTATAAATTTTGCGCTCGATGATTTTGGTAAAGGATTCTCGTCATTGAACTATCTTCAGAATCTTCCGATCAGGACCATTAAGATCGATCGGACTTTTCTAAATAACACACTCCCCAACAAACAAACACAAACCATAGTCGCCGCTATCATTTCAATGGCAAAGAGCCTTGATCTGAAAATAGTGGCGGAAGGCGTTGAAACTGAGGCTCAGCGCAATTTTCTGGAACAACACGAATGTGATGAGATTCAGGGAACCCTCTTCAGCCCACCAGTCACAGCAGATGAAGTGGCTACTCTGTTAAAGAAGGTCAACGGCAGGTGATCTGCCTCAAAAGATTATCCTAAAAGTTGGACAGAGTGAAGTGTGCGTTTGTGGTGGTGCCGGGCATGGCATACAGATCATCACTGAGGTACTCGGCTATCGCCTCTGCTTGCGGATTGGAAAGATAGGGAATTTCACCAAGACATGGCGCAGGTAACCAGGCTCTCAGCGTCGCCAGATTCTCATCCAATGCGGACATCTCTGGATCAACTTGATTCGCCACCCAGCCAGCAAAAGTCACCCCCGCATTGAGCATACACTCTGCTGTCATCAGTGCATGATTAAGACACCCCAGACGCATCCCGACGACCATTACTACCGGTAGCGCCAACCCCCGGGCAAGGTCAGCAAGGGTATCCTGCTCCCCCAAGGGTACATGCCACCCCCCAACGCCCTCAACCACTACACGATCAGCCCGATTCTGCAGAGCTCGATACCCCTCTAGGATCACTTCGAGATCGATAGGATTTGCCGCTTGTGATGCAGCCAGATGGGGGGCTATGGGAGGCTGGTATGCAAAGGGATTGACGCTCTCATAGGGTAGCTCGAGACTTGATTGTGCCTGAATTCGCAAGGCATCTTCATTACGCAACCCATCCTGGGTTTTATCTGCTCCTGAGGCGATTGGTTTCATACCCAATACAATGTTCCCCTGTCGCTGAAGCTTTTGCATCAACCCAAGAGTCACCTCTGTTTTTCCGCACCCGGTATCTGTACCGGTAATAAATAGACCGACCATATTTAACTGCGTCCTAGGACCTGTTAACAGGCCCTAATTGTATTTGATCCAGAGGAATGGCGGTCACCCCATCGACCCTGGGTTGTGACGGAGCCCAGGCATGACCGTAGACCACTTCGTAGCTGGCAGGTAGTTTACTCTCCACCCGCAGCTTCTCATAAGCCTCGATCATAGCGCGCATACGACCCTTACCAGTCAACCCCTTCGGTCGTTGAGCAGTCACATTATGTGCGCCGAGCGTTTTCAGATCGCGCATCAGTGAGGGCACGTCATCATAACTCAGACAGATTCGATCTACATCCACTACCGGTTCCGCAAAGCCTACCTGAACCATGGCATCCCCAACATCATGCATATCTGTGAATGGTGAAACATGACTATTTCCATCTACGGCAGACCAACTCGCCCGCAGCTCTTTCAGCGTACCGGGGCCAAAAGTTGAAAAAAGCAACATCCCGTTCGGTCGTAGCACGCGCAGAAACTCCGCCATGGTTCCCTGTAGATCGTTACACCATTGCAGGGCGACATTCGAGAAAATCATATCGACCGACTGGTTGGCCAGGGGTAGCTGTTCAGCATCACCACAAATACATCGGGGACGGCGAAACCAACGTCCTCGTTTGCGCGCCTGCTGCAGCATTGGAAAAGCAAAATCTAGAGCAATGATCTGAGCTTTATTGTAGTGTTTGCCGAGCGCTTGAGTTGCATCACCAGTCCCCGCCCCCACATCAACAACCAGCTCAGGTTGATGACGAATATAGCTGAGACGCTCTATCATTCTGCTGGCAATCTCCCGCTGCAATTCAGCGACCTCATCATAATGTGAAGCGGCACGGGAGAATGCGGCACGGGCCTGACGTTTGTCTATCCTTGAGGATGCAGCAGTGGTCACGCCATAGCCTCCAGGCTATCAAGTACCAGTTTTTCTGTCTCTCCGGGGTGGGACAGAAAAGGTGTATGGGCAGCCTTTTCGATAATATGTATCGCCGCATTTGGCAGCCATTGCTGCAGGATCTCAGAGGCTTTGGCGGGCGCGAGACTGTCCCTCCCACCATAGATCCAGCTCATCGGACAGGTAATTTCCACGAGTCGCTGTCGAAGATCGCACTGTTTTAGCAACTCAAGCCCAGCGTGTAGTGCTTGCGGATTGGGATCTGGACGCTCCTGTAATTTCAACTTGAGTCCTCGCAGCACCTCCACAGCAAGATCACTGCCCAACATTTGCAAGGCCAGAAAACGTTCCAGTGCCCGAGTCATATCATCCCCCATCAACTCAATGAATTGATTCAGGGTTCTCAGTGCCATTGCATGGGGCCACTCTTCACTCTTAACGAATTTCGGCATGCCAGCAATAAGCACAGCCCCCCTGACCCTCTCTGGGGCATTAAGAACCGCCTGCAAAGTCACCATAGAGCCGAGAGACCAGCCAATCCAGGCAGCCCTGTCCGGTGCAACCTCCAGGCAGGCATTCGCCCAGGCATCTATACTCTGCTGACCGTCATAGGGGCTTAATCCATGTCCAGGCAGGTCGATCAATGTCACACGGTAACTACGGCCCAGATGCCGGGCAAAATCATGCCATACAACGGAGTTCATACCCCACCCATGCAGCATCACCAGCGCATCACCGCTACCGAATGTTTCTACCCCCAGCTTCATCTCTGCTTCATCGATAAGTTGTCCAAGGCATCCAGCAATCTATCGAGCTGACGCTCAGTATGGTTGGCACTGAAAGTAAGGCGCAGTCTTGCACGCCCCTCAGGTACAGTAGGTGGACGAATTGCACTGACTAAAATGCCCTTTTCCTGCAGCGCCATGCTCCAACTTAAAGCCTGATCTGCACTACCAGCCAGGATCGGTTGAATCGGTGTATCCGATGCCATCAGCGGCAAACCAATCTGCTCGGCTGCCAGTCTGAAACGCGCCACCAGTTTTACCAGTCTCTCGCGTCTCCAGTTCTCTTGTTGGGCGATACGCAGACTGACACGGGTCGCCTCTGCAATGGCCGACGGCATCGCAGTGGTATAGATATAGCTGCGTGATTGTTGTATCAGTGTTTCAATCAAATCATCACTACCAGCAACGAAGGCTCCGAAAGTGCCAAAACCTTTACCCAGAGTCCCCATCAGGATAGGTACTTCGTCGATACTCTGGCCAAAGTGACTCAAGGTACCTCTACCCTGCTCCCCCAACACACCTAATCCGTGGGCATCATCAACCATCAACCAGCTATTATGATGCCGGGCAATTCTCGCCAGCTCAGGCAGTGGCGCCAGATCCCCATCCATGCTGAACACACCATCTGTAGCAATCAGTCGATGCTCTGCTTCACAGAGCTTGATCTGGCGTTCAAGACTCTCGGAATCAGCATGCTGAAAGCGCTTTACCTTCGCCTGACTGAGCTGGCCTGCGTCCACCAGAGAGGCGTGATTCAGACGATCCTCCAGAAGACAATCACCTCGTCCCAACAGCGCGGTGATCACACCCAAATTTGCCATATAACCTGTTGAGAACAGCAAGGCTCTTGGACGACCGGTAAATTCTGCCAGCTCCTCTTCCAGAGCATGATGGATAGCTGTATGACCGTTGATCAAATGGGCAGCACCACTACCAACACCATATTCACTCGCTGCCTGCTGTAGTGCACTGATCAACTCAGGATGGTTTGCCAGACCAAGATAGTCGTTACTGCAAAACACCAACATGGGTCGACCGTCGACGACCATCTCTGTCTGCTGAGGCGATGAGACCACTTTACGCTCTCGATAGAGTCGGGCATCGCGCCGACGCGAAAGCTCTTCTGACAATCTGTTCATATCACTCTACTCAGGCCTCGCCAAAGGACGAGATTCAGTCTCAAACTGCCTGAGCTTTCTTGCAGGGCACTTTGGCAGCTTTGACCTCAGTCTCCACCAAAGTCTCTGTCTTCATACCGAGACGCTGCAACAATGCCCTATCATGATCCGCTTCTGGATTGTCCGTTGTCAGCAGACGCTCGCCGTAGAAGATCGAATTCGCACCAGCGAGAAAGCAGAGCGCCTGCATCTCGTCACTCATCTCTCCCCGACCTGCAGAGAGTCTGACATATGAGTTCGGCATCAGAATCCGTGCAACGGCAATGGTTCGCACAAATTCAAGGGGATCCAAATCTTCAACCTTGGAGAGCGGGGTCCCTTCGATCTTGACCAGCATGTTGATCGGTACCGATTCTGGATGCTTGGGAAGGTTCACCAGCTCGCGCAACATGCTGGCACGATCCCGTCTCGATTCCCCCATACCAAGAATGCCGCCGGAGCAGACGTTGATACCTGCATCCCGTACATGTGAGAGGGTCTTTAATCGGTCGTCAAAGGTCCGGGTGGTTATGACGTTCCCATAAAACTCCGGCGAGGTATCCAGGTTATGATTGTAGTAGTCGAGACCTGCGGATCGCAGACGCTCAGCCTGTGTCTCAGTCAACATTCCCAGAGTCAGACAGGTTTCCATGCCCAGTCCATTGACCGCTTCGACCATCTCGACAACACGTGCCAGGTTTTTATCAGTAGGATTGCGCCAGGCTGCCCCCATACAGAATCGGTTGGCACCCTTCTCTTTGGCAGCCTCTGCTGCCTTGATGACATCTTCCAATGGCATCAGCTTTTCCGCTTCCAGCCCAGAATCGTTTTTTGCACTCTGAGAGCAGTAGCCACAATCTTCTGCACAGGCACCGGTCTTGATACTCAACAGACTGCTCATCTGAATCTGATTGGGGTCAAATTTCTCGCGGTGAATAGACTGGGCACGAAATAGCAGGTCATTGAATGGCAGATCAAGCAGCTTTTCGATCTCATCCAGACTCCAATCGTGGCGTATTTGGCTTTCGGTCATGGTAATCACTCGCTAAAATATCAATCTGCTATGCATGGGCTGCCTATGGTAAGCATTGAGCAGCAACAGTCAACCAAGGAAGGTTTACATGGTTTACAACTGGATAAAATCTATACAGCTCCATCTCTACCCCCAGAGCTGCCTTCTCTGCGGCTCTCGCGCTGATTTTGAAACCCGCTTCTGCCAGACTTGTTATGAATCCCTACCTTATAACAACCATGCCTGTCCCTGCTGTGCCCTCCCTCTGCCTACAGGTGTGGCTAAAGGAACCCGCTGCGGCGCCTGCATTCAGCAACAGCTTCCATTCGACTCATGCAGCACAGCGGTACTCTATGAACCCCCTTTGAGCCGCCTGATCAGTAACCTCAAATTTAGACAACATCTTCATCTCACAGCCCCGTTGGCGAGACTATTAATCCATCGACTGGCTGAGCCTGCCCATCTGCCGGAATTACTGTTGCCGGTTCCCCTTCATCCACGTCGCTTGCGTGAACGCGGTTTTAATCAGGCCCAGGAACTCGGGCGGGTAGTGGCGAAGCACTATGGCATTCCCCTGGATAGTCGACTGGTAAAACGCACCAGGGAAACCTCTGCTCAATCGGATCTGAGCGAACTTGAACGGCGAAGAAACCTGCGTAACGCTTTTCGGGTCTATGGCAGCTTAAAGGGAGTCAAAGTGGCTATACTGGATGATGTGGTAACCACAGGATCCACCATCAAAGAGATGAGCATGGCTCTAAACCGGGCGGGAGCCGATAAAATAACAGTCTGGGCGATAGCCAGAACAGTCTCGAACTAAACGTTAAATATAGTTAACCTGGCTAATCATGATCCATTACAGGGTAGAAGTTGATATACTTTATGTATCGTCGCGGGATTATTAATGCGGCGAATTCATTAAAGAAGAATTATGAACAGATGCTTCATGTTCTACCCACAGGACCTGAGGTTGAGCGCAATCTGTTCATGAGGTGCAGCTATGCCAACACTGTGGGAAAAGATCACCGAGGATTGCAGACTAATATCTCTGCCTGATGTCTATATTCGTTTAAAAAATATCGTCGAATCTGCCGAATATCGCCTGGAAGATGTAGCCGATACCATACGCAGTGATCCGGCCCTGACGGCACGCATCCTGAAACTGATTAACAGTCCCTATTTCGGCATGCCCAGCAAGATAGAGACTGTGTTTCGTGCAGTCTCTCTGCTGGGAACACAGCAAATACACGACCTGACCCTCGCCACCTGCATCTCGGAATCGTTGAGTAAAAAGCCCACCCCAGCCCTCGATATGCATCAATTTTGGAAGCGGAGTGTCTATTGCGGTTTAGCTGCACAAGGTTTCGCCCGTCACCTGGGAATGATAGATAGTGAACGTCTGTTTGTCTGTGGACTACTGTATGATTTAGGACACTTGATTCTCTACCAAAGCATACCCAAAGAGACCCAGGCAGCACTTCAGATATCCCAGCAACAATCCTTACCTTTGGTGGAAGCAGAGCGAGAATCAATTGGCCTTGACTACGCCCGGGTAGGGGCCACCCTTATGCGTCAATGGAGTTTTCCCATCTGTTTAATCGAAACGACAGAATTTCATCCTGAGCCGGTTCGTGCCAAACACCACCCCACTGAAGCAGCTATGGTACACATCGCCTCTATGCTGGCCGAAGCGTTCATCGGTAATGGAAAGTTTAATGAGGGGATACTTATACCCAACCCCGCCGCACTGGAAATAACAGATTTGAGTATTGATTTGTCTATTTCTATCGCTGAGGAGGTAAAAAGCGGGTTTGATACCATCCTGGATACCATCTATCCCATGCGCGAAGCTTCCTGAGCCCTTAACGTTTTAGCGGACAAGTACTGCCTCTGGTTGTACGTTTCTTGACTATCTTCTTCAGCTTCGGCTTTTGCACTCGTTTGCGTTTCTTGACAGGTTTAATTGCGTTTTTGGGGACTTTTCGCATCTCCAATGAGGAGAATGTATCGGTATTGATAGCGGCAGATTGACTCCCCTTGGGAGGCGGTGATTGAGAGTAATGAACCTTTCCCTGCTCGTCATACCACTTGTAGATTCTTGCCTGGGACAAGACCGGGTAGGCGAGGAACACGCATAGACAGATATTCACCACAAGGCTCTTCCGCTCCATCATACTACGTTCCTTAAGTTATCCTGTTACTATTTTTTACTGTAAATCAATCATTTGCCTAATAAGATCAATATATCGCACTCAGCCAATACATTCTATAAATCAAGCACCAGTTAATCCGGTAGATGGTGCCGTCTGTCAGACTGACATCCTATGGCTGATTGATCAGAGGTTACCTAAGGGCAGGATAAAACGCTCACCCATATGCTCCATAACCACCCCCTCGGGTAAGATTTCGATCAGATTTGGCCCTTCTGCCAGATAGTCACCTTCACGATATTTTTCCATGTTGATCAGTACATATCGTTTCATTGGCCTGGGATCATAGCTGTGAATATCGATGTTCATCTCAGGTAAATTCGATACAAAACCGCTCGGCATTTCATGCAGGGGCATTGCACGGGGTGGCGGAGGTTCAGGTGGTGCTTTAACCGGGGCTGGCCGGACAGGAGGTAATTCAATAGGAGCGACCTCGGCTTTAACCTGCTCAATTGGCTTCGGCTTTTCCTCTACCGGCAAGGGCTGGACAACCTGTGGAGATTGCCTAACTTCTGCCATAGGTTGAGGATTATTGTTTTGTGGGCGTACTGGTCTGGCAGTCAACTCACCCGACGGACGAGTTATTTCCGGCTCTGACTTGGCTTCTGTCTGGGGCTGTGGCGTACTCTGCATACCACCAAGATAGATTCCAATGCCAAGCATAGCCAAAGCAAAAAGCGATAGAAGTCCCCAGCCAAGCCGGTGTTTACCTTGTCCATCCTGTTCAGACGCCTGAGAAGATATGCCCGGAATCTCACCCAGCTTATGCTGACGTTCGGCTTTTTTCAGTGCCTCCAGAATCAGCGACATATCAACTATCCCCCTTTTCCGTGGTGGAATAGAGAGTTGGTGTTCCATCAGGCAAAGCAACATTATTCAGATAGATCTGGGTCTGTTGTCCTGCAACACCATCAGCTTGTAAGCCACTATTGCTTTGAAACTCCTGTAGCCTGACCTTCAAGGCATTATTAAATCGATCCAGGCTCGCCACTCGGAGCACTGGTCTGCCATCAACAAGATGTAACTGTTGACGCAACCAGGTAACCGCTTCCCCGGTCGAGCCTTCACCAATCAAGGCCAATCCCGCTTGTGGTTTCCAAAGCATTATGAAGCCCCCCTGCCAATAAGGCTTGAGCTGCTCCAGACGGACCACCCCCTGTTCATCTCCACTATCCACCAACAACCAATCACCATCGACGTGGGTTAATGCAAGAAGGCGTTCCTGACGCTCCTGCTTCAGGCGGATCAAGAGCGGACGATTCAGACGCAACAGTCTCGACCACTCTGCCTGGGCATTTAAACATCGTAATCCATATTCGGGGGCCTGCAGACAAGGAGGTACTGATATTTTCAGACTTATCGATGGATCCCATGCCTGAAAAAGCAGCTGATAGCTGTTGAAGCTATCCTGAGGTCGAGCAAAAAGTCTCTGCAAATCGATCTCTTGGGGGGGGGCCTCCTCAGCAACAGGGGGAGCTGATTCAGTCGTGGAAGAAGCTGTGTCATTCGTCTCGACTGGCTTCGGGGTCACAGGGGTAACCTGTTCTGGTTCAACTTTAGCCTCAGGAGCAGGCACTGCTGCTTCAGACACCATTGGCTCAGACTCAGCCAGTAAAGAGGGTTGTTGATCTGACGTCTCTGCTCTCTTGTTACCTGAATCGGTCTGCTGCAACTCCGAACTGAGCCCATTCTCACCGGCAACCGGTTGATTCATTTCAAACCAATACCAACCGCCTGCTGCCACTGCCAACAGCAGAGCAAGAGCAACCCCCAGCCCAACTCCCAATCGGCGAAACCGCTTTGGTTTCTTTCCTCGCACTTCATGCGCTGCTCGCCATATCATACGGCTATCTACCCGTTGCCTACCGCTGGTGTAGATGGCCAGCAGGGCACGCTCGCAAATAGTATTGATCAGACGTGGAATTCCGCGGGAATATCTGTGCAGAAGACGTACTGCCATCGGCGTAAAAAGATCTTCTCTTATTCCCGCCACAGCCAGGCGGTGAGTAATGTAGGAGCGACTCTCCTGGGCAGTTAAAGGCGCAAGATGGTAACGGGCCGTGATACGTTGGTCCACCTGCCGCAGCTCTTTGCGTGCCAGCATCTGCAGCAGCTCTGGCTGACCAACCAGAATAATACGCAGCAGTTTATGGTGGGATGTTTCCAGATTCGTCAACAACCGAACCTGTTCCAGCACTCTCGGACTGAGGTTTTGTGCTTCATCCACTACCAACACAGTGTGTTTACCCTCACTGTGAATTTCCAATAGTCGTTTGGAGAGGATGTCGCTGAGATGTTTTAAAGAGTAAGGGGGGCCTTTGTACGCTACACCAAGCTCATCACAGATGGTTGCCAAAAACTCACGCCGCGAGAGGCGAGGATTTAGAATCAGAGCCACTTCCACATCACCAAGCTGCTGCGCCAAAAGGCTCCTGAGCAACAAGGTCTTACCGGTGCCGACCTCTCCGGTCAACAACACGAACCCCCCATTCGGGCCGGCTCCATAGATCAAATGGGCCAGACTCTCCTCATGCCCCCGACTCAGATAGAGATAGCGGGGATCCGGGGTTATGGCAAAAGGGTTTTCCTTAAATCCAAAATCGCTGAATTTCATTATTTCAGGGACGAACTATTCACATCCATCGTCCGCCTCCCCCTCGTTTTCTGCAGCTATCGCACTCGAAAGCTCTATCCATTTTATTGCTTCGGTTTCATCCGGCTTAACCCACTGTCCTGCGAGATAGATCTGACCCAGCTCATTCGCGGCCATGTAAGAGTAACCCTCTGCAGCCTGTTTCAGCCAGGAGATCCCTTTCTGGGCATCCTGATCAACTCCTTTTCCAAAAAGGTAGAGCATACCCAGCTGAAACTGAGCCTCGGCATGATCCCGTTTAGCCAGGCGCTTGAAAGCCCTGTAGGCTGAGGAGTAATCCTTATTTGTCAATACAGCCAACGCATCATCGTAATCATCGGCTCTTGTCTGTAGTGCCAATAGAATCAACAGACCTGCCAGGAGATATTTTATTGTCGAATTATTCATGATCGCACTATTCTGACACAGGGTGCGGTGAATACCAGACCGGTTAAGCGTTTTTTCCAAGTGGATTTAGCTCCAAAATAGCAAACTGCTGCCAGGTTTTAACAGTTAGACTCTCCAAATGATCTCCAGGCAGGAACTATTCACTGGAAATAGTTGCCATTACACGCAACTTTAAGGATTGTTATCAATCTGATAATAACCAGACCATAACAATTCCGAAACCCATAGATAGCTGTGGTCTGGTTGTTAAATATGAAGTCCGGCGACTCAACTCAGAGATCACCAATGCCAGCGCAGGAAAGAACAAAAACATTCGAACAACATTGAATTAGGTGCCTTATGATCAGACCATTCACACTCATATTTCTCCTCTTTGCATCCCTTCCCATATTGGCACAGCCCCTGGTATCGGTTGAATGGCTACAACAGAACAAGGATAAACCAAATGTTGTCCTGCTAGACCTGCAGAGTAATCAGAACTATTTACGTTTCCACATACCCGGATCGGTTAACACCGAATACGCTCAGTGGCGGGTCGAGAAAAAGGGAGCGCCAAAAATAATGCCCCCGGTCTCAATCATGGAGAAGTTAATCGGCTCTCTTGGGATCGACAACAACAGCCAGGTTGTTTTGATCCCCCTCGGAGCCAGTGCTGGTGATATGGCCATCGCGGCCCGGGTCTACTGGACCTTCAAAGTCCTGGGGCACGATAAGGTATCAATCCTCGACGCTGGCCTGGTGGGATACGCTGAGACCCGTAAATACCCACTGCAAAAGGGTAATCACCAACTCAAGCCCACAACCTTCAAGGCTGACTATAGAGCGGAAATGAATCCCAATGCCAAGGCAGTGAAGATGGCACTTGATGCAGGCACCCTCGCAGTAGACAACCGCACCAGGGCTGAATATATGGGTGTCTACGGCGGTGGAGGTAAGGAGCGTGCCGGCAGCCTGCCAGGTGCGGTCAACCTCAACTACGACTGGCTCACCGTCAATGGCAGTGGAAAATTGCACAGTTTGGACAATTTAAAGCAGATATACGCTGCCAGCCAGGTTCCTCAGGAAGGGCCACAAATCAACTACTGCCACACCGGCAATCGAGCTGCGTTAGCCTGGTTCGTCTCCCATGAACTGCTCGGCAACACCCAGGCCAGACTCTATGATGGCTCCACTCAGGAGTGGGCTGTCGATCCGAGTCTGCCAATGCAACAACAGGTCAGATTAAACCTCTGAGCGGTGATGAGTTTGCTCTCACCCAGCCTCGAGTGTAAATCTTGAACACAGGCAAGCTATTGCTGTCAGTTTCAGGCCTGCTGATTCTGCTAGCGCCTGCCCATGCTGATGAACGCCTACATCTACAGAGGTCAGAGGATATGCAGCAAACTCTCTATCAGGCATTTCTCGATAAGGGGGTAGCCTATCGCCCCCGTACCGAACACTTCAAAAAGGATGGTACCCCCAGCTATATCAACCGCTTGATCCTCGAGGACTCTCCCTATCTGCTACAGCATGCACATAACCCGGTTGACTGGCACCCCTGGTCTGAAGCAGCTTTCCAGAAAGCCAAGCAGGAGAACAAACCGATATTTCTATCGATCGGTTACTCCACCTGCCACTGGTGTCATGTGATGGAGCGGGAGAGTTTTGAAAATCTACAAATCGCTTCCCTGCTGAACCGTGACTTCATAGCAATCAAAGTGGACCGGGAGAGTCATCCCGATGTGGATGAGGTCTACATGACCGCGGTGATGTTGCTCACCGGCCACGGGGGTTGGCCTATGTCTACATTTCTTACTCCAGAGGGTAAACCTTTCTTTGGTGGCACCTATTACACTCCGGATCAATTTACTTCACTGCTGCAGCAGGTGAATCAACTCTGGGGGGAGCGTCGGCAAGAGTTGATCGCCCAGGCAGAAAAGGTCGCCGACGCAGTAGCAGAGAGCAATCGCCTCAGGGGAGAGGCGAAAGCCCTCGATAAAGGGGTAATAGCAGAGGCACTGGGGAGCATGCAGAAGTCATTCGATGAGATCCAGGGTGGATTTGGCCAGGCCCCCAAGTTTCCCAGAGAACCCTGGCTCTATCTGTTGCTCGACCAGGCCGAACGCAATGCGGACGCCACGGCGTTACAGATGCTCACAGTCACCCTCGATCATATGGCCAGAGGCGGTATCTATGACCAGGTTGCCGGAGGTTTCCACCGCTACTCCACCGACTACGAATGGCTGATTCCTCACTTTGAAAAAATGCTCTACAACCAGGCGCATCTCAGCCGCATCTACCTGGCTGCATGGCGTCTCACCGGCAGAGAAGATTTCCGCCGCATAGCCACACAAACCCTAAACTATGTCCTGCGAGAGATGACTTCAGAGGAAGGGGGATTCTATTCCGCCACCGATGCCGACAGTGAAGGGGAAGAGGGTCTCTTCTTTACCTGGACCCCGGATGAGTTGAAATCAGTGCTTACTGAAGAAGAGAGCACTCTTGCAATGGCCCTCTACGGCGTTACCCGGTCAGGCAACTTTGAAGGTCGTAACATCCTCCATCTGCCTGAACAGCTCAACGCGTTTGCCCAGCAGCAAAAACGCTCAGAAGCAGATCTCCTGCAACAGCTGGCGGCCATCAACCGGAAACTGCTATTAACCCGGAACAAACGCACTGCCCCCCTGCGGGACGACAAGATAGTGACTGCCTGGAATGGCATGATGATTACTGCGTTGGCACAGGCTGCCGATCTGCTGGATAGCGTTCGCTACCGTGAAGCAGCGGAAATGGCGGCTAATTTTCTTTGGCAGCAGAATCGATATAAAGAGGGGCATCTGTGGCGGGTTCACTTGAATGGTCAGTCATCCATACCAGCCACCCAGGAAGATTACGCCTACCTGTCTGAGAGTTTTCTCCATCTCTATGACCTGACCGGGGAACCGCAATGGCTAAGCCGCGCAAAAGAGCTAGCAGAGGCTTTGACCACCCGCTTTCTCGATCAGAAACAGGGCGGGTTCTTCATGAATGAGGTGGAAAGCAGCATCACCGGCATGGGACGCCCAAAGGATGAAGGCTCTGATAATGCAATCCCCTCAGGCAGCTCGGTTGCGATACACAGCCTGCAACGGCTCTGGCAACGCACAGGGGAGCTGGACTATCGTCAACATACCGATGCTCTGATATCCCGTTTTGCCCCTGCCATAGAAGCAGCCCCCATCAGCTATGGCTATCTGCTCAGTGCGGTCAGCAACCACCTGCATGGAGAGTTGGGGGCACGAGCCTATGCGGGCCAGGGTGGTATCCGCATAGAGGCAGATATCTCTCAGGCCTCTGAACAAAACATACTAAGCGTCCATATCGTCATCCCTGAGGGTTGGCATATCAACACCAATCAACCTAAGAGCAAAGATCTGATCCCTACTCTACTCTCCCTTCCTGAGAGTGGAAATGGGTGGCAGATAGGGCCGGTAACCTATCCTAAAGGTGTTGAAGAAAAACTCGCTTTTCAGCAACAGCCCCTATCCGTTTACGGGGGAAAGATTACCTTACAGACCCTGCTAAAGCGTACCGACAAAAGAGAATTGGAAACCACTACACTCCCTGCAGAATTACAACTTCAAGCCTGTAATGAACAGGTCTGTCTGCCACCGGAGACAGTGACCCTTTGGGTTGATTTTAATAAGAATATCTAAACTTCTGCTTAGGGCCTGTTAACCAAATAATAGAGATGGGTCAGGGTTTTTATGTGTAAAATTGCCGATTAACTATACGATATAGAACCTAAGATCATTGATTTCTTAATCATGGAAGATCACTAATGAAGCTGGACTGGATAAAGTTACTGTTTATTGCTTTCCTACTGAACATAGTTGCGGGCTGTAGTGGAGGAGGGGGAGATGATGAAGAGCCCACTGCAAATGAAGCAAACACCCAGTCTGATACTAACTCTGCCACCAGCACCCTTACCAGCAAGCTTTGGCTAACTTCAGAATGCCTTAAGAGTGGAAAAAATCACTATATAAAAGGTTTATATCAGTTCACATCTAATGGTCAGATTCTATATGGTTACCAGGAGTTTCAGAATAAAAGGTGCTCGATAAAAGCAGAACAGACCGTCCCAAATTATTTTATAGGTTCTTATCGGGTTATCGGTAAAGAGACACTTCAAGATGAAACTAATGGATTAAAGATACGGATCGATATCAAAGATAACAACCATATCGGATATCTCACACAGACCCAACAAAACAGGTTCTGTGTATCTGAAAACATATTCTTTAGCACTCTCGGTCTATATTTCGACGCAAATGCCACTTCCAATATAAATTATAAAAATTGCTTAAGTGATTCTAATGCAATTAATGATCAAGAGAATACCGACACTGACGTAGAAATTCCAACAGAACCAATTTCAGCTCCAATACCCCCTTCCGATCTGAAGGAACTTCGAGGTGTGATTGTAATGGGAATACAGCCCAGTGGCATGTTTGGTCTAACCGATGATTTCATAGCGCTCTTCAATGATGGAACCTACACTAGTGACCTTGAAACGCTCTTTGCGCATAACCCGCAAATTTCGAAACAACAAAACCCCGCTTCCTGGGGCCAGTGGCAGATGCGCGAAAGTGATAATCAACTCTTACTGAAGGAGAGCGATGATAGTAACTTCAATGACACAAGAGGCAACTGGATCGCAAGACCAGCATCAAAGGGCGAAGCTCTATCAGGGTGCTTTGGAAGAGTTACAACGAGCGGCGATGCTTACGATAGTGACACTACAGTTGGTCTGGCGCAGACTTGGTGCTTTTGGAAAAATGGTAGGTTTACAAATTCTTCAACCGCATTCGGCCACTCTACATCAGCTGTTGATGTCAGTATGTTGTCGATATCGCCAAAAGCTCGTGGACGATATTCTGTTGAGAACTATACCATTCGGCTTATCTATGATGATGGGTATGAAATTCAAGCTGCATTTTGCTTCACTAATGAGAGGAAGAATCACATTACCTTAAATGGTAAACGATTCATGGGCGGAAGTGATTAGCTAGTGTGGTGCGTCATATAAACCCTGTATTTAGAAAGCCGCTCAAGCCGTGAGTGCAAGGCGCAGCCCGCAGGTAATGGTTGTTCCCTTACCAAGGGGTGCAACGCCGCAATCGCGGCTTGAGTGGCTTCCCGCAGCGCGAGGCAGGTGATTTAAACGCAAACTGAGATAGGCCTTGTCTAAATATAGGGTTTATATGACGCACCACACTAGGGTTATCCCCAGTGCTCTAAACGATCAAAATCATATAGTCTCCTAGTAGATCAAGGAAATGAGAGACAGGAGATTTGACCATGAATGGTTCAAGCGTCGCCCCAGGTGGCCAACAGACATCAGCTTCAAGCTATCTGCCTGGTGCATTTCGTACTACTCCTCACAGTTCAAGCCGAAACAATTGCGACGCGACTCAAGAGGTCGCTGATCTATTTAGCCAGGGCAGGCAGGGAGAGGCGGTTGCCCTTCTGAACAGTATGAAAGATGGACAACCCATGGTCATGCAGCAAGCCTTTGATCGGATGGTCAGCGCAAAACTGCAATACTCGATATCAACCTATGATACTCAGGCCATGCAGACCTTAACCCCCTCTCCAGCTGAAGTAGGAACAGCAATTCGACTGATCAACGCGGCGGGCAACAATCCTCCAGAGATGCCAAACACAACCGGCCTGACTGAACAACAGAAGTTTGAAGTCTATTCCAGTATTGTCCAGACTCGTGGTGACACTACCGCCCTGAATGATCTAAAGAGTGGAAACAGTGTGGTTGTTGGTCTACGTTCGGAAAACAGCACCTTGGAAAATAGTGGTAGAGGAGTCTATGACGACCGCATTGCTGTCATCTCCAGAGAAGCCAATGGCACGGTACATGTAGAAGAGTTTTTTCGTGTATCAACAGAACCTACAGCACAATACGATGCTAATTTGGCGAACCATCCTGACAACCGCTACAGGCGAGCAGAAGGTGATGATGTGACAGGGGACGGTGTACCTGATCAAGGCAGACTTGCCTCACCACAAACTATACAGATGTACGAGGACACGCATAGAAATCCAGCCTCTGCAGGAGGCACTGACTTTGCCCTAAGACCGACGCAACAGGCAGTCAGTCAAGGGCAAGGTGGCGTAGAAAGATTCACTGCGGGAAATGGTTATATCGATAATAGCGATCCAGCAGCGATCAGTGATCTGAATCGCACATTCAAGATCCACTCCGGAAGCCGGACCAATACTGACTCGGCAGGTTGCACGACCATACACCCAGATGACTATATGCGTTTTGAAAACAGCGTCACCAGCAATAGCTCACAAGGCACATGGAACTACGTATTAACAGAGGTTTCACCATAATCACACAGCATAAATACACCATCGACGCTCAAAGACTTAAGCATGTGCTTGTCGTGCTGCTCTGCTCTCTACAAGCAACTGCCACCCTGGCAGAAGAGGCCTGGTTACCAGCTTCTGAAACAGATTGTCGGCTTGAGGGCTGGTCAAAGGATACTCATCAGGATGGTTTAGAGGTTCGCTCATCAGCAACTGCCCATGCAGAGGTGCTCGGAACCTTACCCGCCTATGTGAAAAATTTTAGCAGCCACAACTTTGGTATTGAGTTCCAGATTATCGGATCGCACAACGGCTGGATAAAGATTACCGGTGCAAAAGACGATCCGAATCGAAGCAACCTGCCGCTTAGGTCTACCTATAGCGGAACGGGCTGGATTCCTGGAGACAGGGTGGATTTTATCGTGCAGTCAGGTAGTGGTTATCTACTTCCGGATGCTGCGAGTCGAAAAGCACTCGACCTTCATGGTGATTGGTTAACCTCAATGGGGGATATAGAGCTTATTGTGGCCTGCGATGGTGAATGGGTACTGCTCGACTATTCCCTTAAAAAGAGACGCAATCAGCAAACCTTATCACTGAGAAAACTATCTATTGATGAACAGAAGGCCTCTAAAGGCCGCGCTTGGTTTCGTGGTATCTGTGCGAACCAGGAAACTACATGTGAAACTGAGACTGCTCTAGACGCTAAAATCGAGTAACAAGCCAATAAACACCACCATGCCGAACAGATTGTTATTCATAAAGGCTTTAAAGCAGGCCTTGGACTCCCGCTCTCGAGTCAACCACTGTTGATAAATGAACAGAATCGCGGCAGCAGCAATCCCAAGATAGTAGAGTTCACCGCGATCGCTCAAAAAACCGATCAGAACCAGTAAGCCGATCATCACAGCCTGCAGCACTCCCATAATAAAATTATCATGCCTGCCAAAGAGTATCGCGCTGGATTTGACTCCGATTTTAAGATCATCATCCCGATCCACCATGGCATACTGGGTATCGTAGATCAGAGCCCATAGGATGGCACTGAGGAACAGTAACCAGGCCAATAGAGGCAAGCTTCCGGTGAGGGCCATAAAAACCATCGGCACTGCCCAGCCAAACGCGGCACCCAGTACCACCTGTGGCAGGTGAGTGAAGCGCTTCATAAATGGATAGAGTGTTGCCAGCCCCAATGCCACAAGAGACATGAAACGGGTGGGCCAATTTAGAAAAATAAGCAGGCTGGCTGCGAGAAGTGAAAGTGCGACAAAAACTGCGATTGCTTCACCAGGTTTCACAAGTCCGGCGGCGATGGGACGGCTCTCAGTTCTGGCCACATGACCATCAAAATCCCGATCTGCATAGTCATTAATTGCGCAGCCCGCAGAGCGCATGATCGCCACCCCCAGACTGAACACCAGAACCATTCCCCAGGGTGGTGAGCCCTCTCCCGCTATCCACAGTGACCACAAGGTTGGCCAAAGCAGTAGTAAAATACCGATAGGTCGATGCAGCCTCACTAGCAGAACATAGTTTCTCAAACGTTCTCGCCACTCCCAAGATGGCGACATGGCCATATTCTGAGCACGCCTCGTCATTGTTTGCCACACCTCTGCATCGGCAAATCTGGAAGAAAGAGTTCGTTAATCAAAATCGGCCTGGAATCAACGTAAAATAGAGTTCGCCTGCCCCAGAGTTGCTCTGGCATCTGTTCAAGCTGCGAACTTGCGGCATCAAATAGGGTATGGCCTGGAGTAAGCCGGGCGATCAGTGTAGAACCGCGAGAGACTTTCGGGTCAGAGAAGAGCACGGCACCCAGCGGACGCTCTCCGAGCTGCATTAGACGTCTTGCTGACCCTTTCAGGGTCTTTACGGGTATCCAGGTTCTGGCAAATACCCATGGTGCATCCTCGCACAGCAGAACCACATCACGGATCAGCGCCAAACGCCCCTGTCTGATATGTAGCGCCTGGCGTTCGCTGTTTAGCGGTATATCCCACCCCTGCTGAAGCAGACGCACCCTGAACCTGCCTTCTCCACAATGCTCTATAACCCGCTTGGTCAAAGAACCCGTGTCGCGCAACCAGGCCTGAGCATCAATAGGAACACCGCCATAACGACGCTGTGACCAATCGCTCCAATTGGGTTCCCGTTGTGACCTCTTACTGCTTCGCTGATTCAAGCTATGTTCCTTGAAAAATCTAGATTATCGCACAGCAGACGAGCACTTGACGAACATCTCTAAATAGCAGGAGATCCTGGATGGCTCGATTGATTTCAGGCATCTCAAACCCGCCCATAATCAACACGATCACCCAACCACCTTTTGACCAGGTTTGAAGCGCCAGGTGGATCAAGTTTCAACATCATTTCTGCGGCCTCACGTACATCATCCAGAATATCCTGGTCCCTGATCAGATCGGCAATACGCAACTGCATCTCTCCCGTCTGACGGGTACCAAGCACCTCTCCTGGCCCCCGCATTTCCAGATCTTTCTGGGCAATCAGGAAACCATCTCCTGTTTCACGCAGTATCGCCAAGCGCTCCTTCGCCTGGAGAGACAAGGGCGACTGATACATCAGAACACAGTGGCTCTCTGCACTGCCACGCCCTACCCTGCCACGTAATTGATGTAGCTGCGCCAAGCCCAACCTTTCCGGATTTTCAATGATCATCAGGCTTGCGTTGGGTACATCCACGCCGACTTCAATCACGGTCGTAGCTACCAGCAAGTCGAGTTCTCCCGACTTGAAGGCCGCCATCATCCGCTCTTTTTCATCCTGCTTGATACGTCCATGAACCAATCCAACATTGAGATCAGGCAAGGCCTCTGACAATAACTTCTCTGTCTCTTCCGCCGCCTGACACTGCAGGACCTCAGACTCCTCGATCAAAGTGCAGACCCAATAGGCCTGACGACCCTCTGCGCATGCTGCCTGCACACGGGCAACCACTTCATCGCGACGCCCGCTTGAAATCACTGCAGTAGCCACCGGCTTACGACCGGGAGGTAAACCATCGATTACTGAGAGATCGAGATCCGCATAGGCTGTCATCGCCAGCGTACGCGGGATTGGGGTTGCGGTCATAATCAGCTGGTGTGGTATATGGTTTTGTCGCTGACCTTTTTCCCGCAATGCAAGTCGTTGATGAACGCCAAATCGGTGTTGCTCGTCAATAACTATCAATCCAAGGTCACTGAATGTTACATCATCCTGAAACAGGGCTTGAGTTCCGACAACCATCTGCACCTGACCTGAGGCTATGTGTTGCAAAACCTGTTCTCTGGAGCGCCCTTTGAGTCGTCCGGTAAGCCAGGCTATCTCTACCCCCAAGGGCTGTAGCCATTGACTGAAATTGCGCAAATGCTGCTCTGCAAGCAATTCAGTAGGGGCCATCAATGCAACCTGACTCCCGGCACCTATCACCTGAAGCGCTGCCAGTGCACTGACCACTGTTTTACCTGATCCAACATCACCCTGCACCAAACGCTGCATCGGTTTGGCTGAGGCCAGATCCTCTTCTATTTCACCAACAACTTTAACCTGGGCCTCAGTCAGACTAAAGGGCAAAGCCTCTATTAAATCCTGCTGCAGAGGGTTCTTAACGGGGTAAACAGTAGTCTCAATACTTTGGTGCCTGGCGCGGACAATCAAGAGGCTGATCTGATGCGCCAACAGCTCCTCAAATGCGAGCCGTTGCTGGGCTGGGTGTTGACCGGACAACAACAGCTGCAGATCCACATCCGGAGGTGGTCGATGCAGAAAACAGACGGCTTGAAGCAGATTTGGTAACTGAAAACGACCCAGCAGGGTAGCTGGCAGTAATTCAGGCAGAGAGGTGGGCTGCAGCTCTAAAATATCTAGTAGCTGCCGCATCAACCCCCTTAAGGTCAACTGGTGTACGCCTTCTGTTGTCGGGTAGACCGATGTCAACGCTTCATCTACAGCCATCGGTTCACCAACATTGACTGCCTGATACTCAGGATGAACCATCTCCAGGCTGTTAGGGCCGCTACGGACTTCACCGAAGCATCGTAGACGCACACCCCGAGCCAAGGCCTGACGCTGAGCATTACTGAAATAGAAGAATCGTAAAAACATGCTCCCGGTGCCATCAGACAAATGCACCATCAACGAGCGTCGTCGTCCAAACTTAATCTCCGACAGATCCACCTCACCTTCGATAACCACCTGATCCCCCCGACGCAAAGTGCCAATGGGGTGAACCCGGGTACGATCCTGATAGCGCAAAGGGAGATGGAACAGAAGATCCTGAAGCGAACTGATCCCCAGTTTGGCGAGTTTTTCGGCATTCCTTGCCCCGACCCCTTTCAACAGTGTGACAGGCTGATCGGCCAGACTTTTAGACGAAGTATCCTTGATCAATGTCGACTCGTTTTCACTCTTTTAGATGTAGACTACCCTTCTTACTCAGACAGCAGTCAAGGTAGATCGCTCATAATGAAAATCGGCAGCTAGCTATAAGCCTGGGCCAATCATATGTCGGAACATGGCATGATTGACAGGTTGCCTTAATGATTAGCATGCCAGAACAGGCGGGAGTAAAGCAAAAATGGTGGTTCAGGAAACACTAAGCATTCAAACTCAGGGCAGAAAGACCTATGACATTACCCGTCAGGTAGCAGAAATAGTCGCGCAATCGGGTATCAGAACCGGTATCTGCCAACTCTTTATACAGCACACCAGTGCCTCATTGATCCTGTGTGAAAATGCTGATCCCGATGTCCGCTCAGACCTGGAAAGATTCATCTCCAGACTGGTACCTGACGGCGATCCGATCTTTGATCATATCCAGGAAGGAGCTGATGATATGCCTGCCCATGTTCGCTCCATCCTGACCCATCTGGATCTAAGCATACCAATTACTAATAGAGATCTTACACTAGGCACCTGGCAAGGGATCTATCTTTGGGAGCATCGAACCCATCCACACAGGCGTCGAATAATGGTGACACTATTTGGAGAAGCGTAAACAGCCGTCTATTCGAAGACTGCAGCTAAGCTACGTGTTAGGTGTTTTTAAGTTGGGCATGGTGCGGCAGGGCCGCACCCTTCTACATTAGTGAATCCAGCCAAACAGTAGCGGCTTTTTGCCGCGTCTGAAGATGCTTCTATTAATCCAGCTTTACCCGTCCGCCAAACAAGCGACCAACCAGACTTTTTTTGGATTTCCGCACCCACTCTTCCCTTTCACTAAGCAATACCTTTGAAAGGTTGACCAAGGCTTGAAGGGATTTGGTCTTGGCTATCTGCATCCTTATTTCAGTCTGCTCAGTAGCACTGTTCCAGGGCCCGCCATTGTTTTTACGAATAAAACTGACGACATGCTGATGCAGAGCGTTACGTAGTTCAGCAACCAGATCTGCTTCTGCTTTTTTCGGATCTCTGCCCACCAATCCCTGAACATATTTCTTGGCTTGTTTCGGAGTCACCAATTTCAATGTCACACAATCATTGGCTAAAAGATGTTCCATTTCAGCACGCCGATCCTTAAGACGTTCCGGCATCGACTTGGCGTCTGGTACATAGCCTGATTCTTTCTTATGGTCGCGCTCAGGTTTGGGTTGTTTTTCCTGCTTCTCTTCGCCATCATCAATTGGATTATCGGAGGTTGAGGAAGCCTCGTCTACGGCTGGACCAGCCTCATTCAGCTGGTCAATTTCCCGCTCAAGCCAAGCCGCTTGTTCATTCAGGGCTGCATGAAAATCTGTGATAGAGCTATCATCCGATAGCATTGCCATAGTTGCTTCTTCGAGTATCTGTACATAGTAAGAAATTATACTGGGATCAGAAACACCACGGGATTGGCAGATAACAAAGGCCCTGCCCTTTATATTTACCTGCATCATCTGCTGAAGTTTGTTGCTCATCACGCTCCGATATCTGTTGACATCAAAATGTGGGCTTTTTTACAGCTAACCCATTATGAATCGATTTCCATAACTGCATCCATCTCTACTTCTGCACCTTTTGGAAGTGCCGCCACACCAATAGCTGCCCTTGCCGGGTAGGGTTGTGAAAAGTAATCGGCCATCACCTCATTTACTACAGGAAAATGGACTAAATCGGTAAGAAAAACGTTCAGTTTAACGACATCAGAAAGGTTTCCGCCAGCCGCTCTCGCAACTGCATGCAGGTTATCGAACACCCTTCTGATTTGCTGTTCAATACCACCCTCAACCATCTCCATAGTCTCGGGAACCAAGGGAATCTGACCCGACAAATAGACTGTCTGACCAACTTTAACCGCTTGGGAATAGGTTCCTATAGCTTGCGGAGCCTGGTCAGTTCGGATGATTTCTCGACTCATTATGAAATTCCTCTTTTTTTATTGGACCTGCCATATGATCCTATACTATTTATCTGTCAAAGAGATAAATAAAAGCACATTGCAAGAACTCAAAGCTCAACACTTAGTGACTGAATCCTCTACTTGACTCGATTGATGCGCATCACAGATGGCAACGATCTTACCTGACGCATAATCCTCGCCAGATGACGACGACTCTTCACGGTAATGATGAATACCAATGTTGACGAGAGACCATCCCGCTCTTCTGAGCCAACATGCTCGATGTTGGATTCCTGCTGAGAAATCACCGAAGCCACAGAAGCCAATACCCCACGCTGGTTACCAGACTCAACCCTGATCTTGGTCGCGAATTCACCTTTTACATCGGTTTCCCATTCAGCCTCAATCCACTTATGACCATGCTTCTTGTAGTCTCCCAGGTTGGGGCAGCCCTGACGGTGAATTACGATCCCCTTACCCGGATTGAAGACACCAACAATGGCATCACCTGGTATCGGCCAGCAACACTTTGCGAAGTTGACGACCATGCCTTCAGTGCCCCGGATCGCCAATCCACCCGAAGGCTGCTCTATCTCTTGTGGACTGGTTTCATTCACAGCGGGAGCCATCTCTTCTCCTGCCATACGCCGGGCAATCAACATTGGCATATGATTACCCAGGGCTATGCCGGCAAGCAGCTTATCCAAGCTCTCCAGCCGGAACTCTTCCAATACCTTTTCCACCTGCTCTTTATCTATCTCATCCAACTTCAGTGAAATCAGGTTCAACTCTCTTTCCAGCAATCGCTTACCCAAATTTACCGCTTCCTGATCCTGAAGATTCTTCAGATAGGAGCGGATATTGGCTCTGGCCTTGCCGGTAACGACAAAATTCAGCCACGCAGGACTGGGGCCAGCAGTTTCAGAATTGATGATTTCCACTGTCTGGCCATTATGCAATCGGGTTCGCAATGGCACCAGGCGGCGATCAACCCGTGCCGCAACACAGGTATTACCAACATCGGTATGGACGCTGTAGGCGAAATCTACAACCGTAGCGCCTTTAGGAAGCACCATGATGCGTCCTCTGGGAGTGAACACATAGACCTCATCAGGGAACAGGTCGACTTTGACGTGCTCCAGAAACTCCATTGAGTCACCAACGCCTTGCTGCATTTCCAGTAGGTTTTGCAGCCAGTCAGAGGCTCTGGACTTAACCCACTGCCCACTGGCCTCGCCGGTTTTATACATCCAATGTGCAGCAATACCGGATTCAGCCAGCTTGTCCATCTCTTCTGTACGGATCTGAATTTCAATCGGGATACCCTGGGGGCCGAACAACACGGTATGCAAAGATTGATAGCCATTCGCTTTGGGTATCGCGATATAGTCTTTGAACCTGCCAGGCATTGGTTTATAGAGATTGTGCACCACACCGAGTACCCGATAGCAGGTATCAACCCGTTCGACCACGATACGAAAGGCAAATACATCGACGACTTCAGAAAAGCTGAGCTTCTTCTCTACCATCTTTAAATAGATACTGTAGAGATGCTTTTGGCGGCCGTAGACCTGCCCCTGGAAATCCTCTTGCTCGAGACGGGCACCCAAAGCCTTCTCAACATTCTCCACCAATTCCCTGTGATGCCCTCTGGCATCGGCCACCGCCTTTTTAAGAGCGCGATATCGCATTGGCCAATAGGCGGCAAAACCCAGCTCTTCCAATTCGAGTCGCATGCTGTTGATGCCTAAACGATTGGCAATCGGCGCAAAGATATCCAGTGTCTCCTTGGCGATTCGGCGAGACTTGTCCGGGCGCATAACCCCAAGTGTGCGCATATTGTGCAATCGATCTGACAGCTTGATAAGGATCACACGAATATCCTTGGTCATCGCCAACAGCATCTTACGCAGACTTGCAGCCTGGGCCTCGGCCTGAGAATTAAAATCGATTTTTGAGAGCTTGCTGACCCCATCCACCAGTTCAGCAATCTCTGAATCAAAGGTATCGGCCAGCTGCTCCTTGGCAGTTGGTGTATCCTCGATCACATCGTGCAGTATGGCAGCCATCAGGCATTTATAGTCCATGCGCATGGTAGCCAGGATGCGGGCCACAGCAACAGGATGATAGATATAGGGTTCGCCTGTCTTCCGATGCTGCCCTACATGAGCTTCAGCCCCAAACAGGTAGGCACGATAGACTTCGCGTATATGATCCGAAGAGAGATACTCTTCCAGGTAGGCGCACAGATCACTGATCAGGAAACGCGGCGTATCCTGATCATTATCTATAAGGCCTAAAGGGTTGCTCATCCGGGCACTCCACAATCGCTGTTATAGCGATTCTGTGCTGATTCAGCCCTATGTTGCAAGTCGATAAGCGGGAAAAATGTTATGCGCGGTCATTTTGACCGCGAATGAAGGGAGCTGGTTATTGATTTGATCCCATTGGGGAGATGTCCACATCCATAATTGCCTCATCCGTAACCGATTCCTGGCTAGCTATCTGTGCATCCACATCCTTATGATTGATCAAGCCCTCAGCAATTTCACGTAGTGCCATGACGGTAGGCTTGTCATTTTCCCAGGGTAGCAGCGGCTCAACGCCATTCACCAGCTGGCGGGCACGTTTCGTGGCAAGCAATACCAGATCAAAACGGTTATCAACATATGCCATACAATCTTCAACTGTCACGCGTGCCATGGTTTATCCCCAGAGGAATTGATACTTGATCGGCCCACAAGGCCGGGAAAAGATGGAGATCATAAACTATGTTTACATCAAAGCCAATTTCATGAGGTAAAAATAGCCTTGAAACAACACCATTCAGTTAAAAAACCTCGCAGGAGGGACCCCCAGATTTTGCCGGAACATGGCAATAAATGCACTGGGGCTAGCATATCCAAGCTCGTATGAGACCTCTGTAACTGAAGCACCATTACCAAGCCTGTCTATCGACTCCAAGAGTCGCAGACGTCGTCTCCAGGCCCCGAAGCTCATCCCCAAATGACGCAAAAAGAGTCTCCCAAGGGTGCGCTCACTTGCACCGATCAGTTTTGACCACTCTGCCAGAGTCCTGTTATCTGCTGGATTTTGAAGCATTGCATCTGTCACCTTTGAGACCTTTGGCTCATCGGAAAAAGGCAGATAGAAGTGGAACTGCTCAATTTTTTTCAGCTGATCGATGATCACCAACATTAAGCGGGCTTCGGCAGTATCGGGCAGATACTCATTTCCGATCGCTGTGGCTTCAAGTATTAAAGCCTGCAACAGCGGTGACACCCTCAAAACAGAACACTCCACAGGCAGATCTGTCGTGTGGCTGGGATCGATATAGATCGACCGAAGAGAAACAGCCTGGGCCATTTCAACCTCATGCATTACCCCACCAGGAATCCATACCGCCTGTGATGGCGGTACAAGCCAGGCGCCATCGTCTGTGGTCGCTTTCATCGCTCCGCGAATGGCAAACAGCAACTGCCCCCGAAGATGAGCATGCCTGGATACCTGCTCAGATGCCTTCCGCTCACCGGAAATGGACAACACAGGCCGCTCGGGATCAACGATATATCCCACGTGAACAAGCGAGTCCACTGTCTGTTTTTCACTATTCATTGTCATATTATAGCTATTACGCCAAATAAAAATGGCCGCATAATATATTCATGCCAAACATTCTGACCAAAATTCAACACCGCCCCGAAATTCTGCTGCTTCTGCTGGCGATAGCAGTGCCACTCAGTTTTGCCACCTGGCAGACCCTGTTGAACAATTTCGCGATCGAACGAGCGGTTTTTTCAGGAAGGGAGATGGGCATACTCCAAAGTCTTCGTGAGATACCGGGCTTTCTCGCTTTTGGCGTGGTTTTTCTGCTGCTGTTGGTACGTGAGCAAAAACTGGCCTATATCTCGTTGGCTCTGCTCGGAGTAGGCACTGCGCTGACAGGTTTCTTCCCATCTGCTTTAGGGCTATATATCACTACCGTCATTATGTCTGTCGGTTTCCACTATTACGAAACACTGCAGACTTCCCTGGCCCTGCAGTGGACCGACACATCCAATTCTGCCGAAGTTCTGGGTCGATTGATCGCTGCAGGCTCATTTGCATCGATAATAACCTTCGGACTGATCTGGCTTGGGGATAATCTGCTGCAACTGGATTACCGCTGGATCTATCTGGTTATGGGTAGCCTGACACTGCTGATTGCTCTGGGCGCCTGGTTCATCTTCCCCCTGTTCCCCCAAAAAACAGAGCAGCACAAGCATATGGTATTGCGAAAACGATATTGGCTATTCTATCTGCTGACCTTCATGTCAGGGGCCCGTCGTCAGATCTTTGTGGTATTTGCAGGATTCTTAATGGTGGAGAAGTTCGGATATAGCGTCTCCCAGATTGCCATGCTGTTTCTGATCAATGCTTCAATCAATGTTTTTCTTGCCCCTCGCATCGGACGAATGATTGGCAGAATCGGTGAACACAAGGCACTGCTTATTGAATATGCCGGATTGGTGTTGGTATTTTGTGGCTATGCCCTGGTCGAAAATGTCATCATGGCAGGCGCGCTCTATATTGTTGACCATCTCTTCTTTGCCATGGCAATTGCTCTGAAAACCTACTTTCAGAAAATAGCCGCCAAAGAGGATATTGCCTCGACAGCCGGGGTCAGTTTCTCTATCAACCATATCGCTGCGGTTATCATTCCGGCACTATTCGGCCTGATCTGGCTTAGCTCACCAGCCCTGGTGTTCTATGCTGGCGCGGCTATGGCAGCCATCTCTTTTGCCCTCTCCCTACTGGTTCCTGAAGCACCCACACAAGGCAGAGAGAGTCGTCTTGCCTACTCCACCGCAGTTGGAAATTGACGATAACCAGCTGCGGAATATGCATTTAATCTCATAGGGTTAGGGCTACAGCTCTATGTTGCGGCGCTTGAGCCATAACTTGCGAACCGTGCCTTGTTCTGAGCCACTCTTGTAGACCTGAGTGTCGGGATACTTATCGTCAGGGACTAATAATCCATGGGAGATAGTGCATTTTTACAGAATTTCGAATACCCTCACCGAACTTTGCATCTATCTGCAACCCGGCACTCCAGGGATAATACCCAGGCCTGAGCTTGAATCGCACCACGCGACGCTTCGTCTATGTTGCTAGATATAAACAGACTGGGCATGCCATCCTAATTAGTCTCCTAAGCTGGATATCATTCCCCGAATTAGAAGTTCGATGAAGATAAAAGTCAGTGAATTAATCGTAAGATATTTAGAGCGTTTAGGCGTTGATACAATATTCGGTATGCCCGGCGCTCACGTTCTACCCATCTACGACGCACTCTACGATTCTAAGATTGAAGCCGTACTTGCCAAACACGAGCAGGGTGCAGCCTTCATGGCAGGTGGCTATGCAAAATCATCTGAAAAAGTCTCAGCCTGCATCGCAACGGCCGGACCAGGGGCAACCAACCTGATAACCGGCATTGCCAATGCCTACGCCGACAAACAGCCTGTATTAGTGATCACAGGGGAGGCCCCCACCTATATCTTTGGAAAAGGAGGTCTTCAGGAGAGTTCAGGTGAAGGCGGCAGCCTCGATCAGGTTGCACTATTCAAACATATCACCCGCTACAGCAAATCCATCGAACGAGTCGACTATCTACCGCAGGTTTTAACCCAAACCACCAAGGCGTTGTTGGAGAGTAATCCTGGCCCGGTTCTATTGAGCATCCCGTTCAATGTTCAGAGCGAACTTGTTGATGAAGAGATATTGGACGAGCTCTCATTCAACCTGCCACATGCACCAGTCAGTCTAACCAGTGACTTGGTCAGTAGTATCCTGGAACTATTGAATGAAGCCAATCATCCGGTAATTGTTGCTGGATACGGCACCATTCGATCAGGTGCACAGCAAGCTTTATCAGAGCTCAGTAACTTGTTAAACATCCCTGTCGCCTCAAGCTTAAAGGCCAAAGGGGTGATCAATGAGCGGTCGGATCTCTCCCTGGGAAGCCTCGGCGTAACCTCGAATGGGGTCGCCTATCAATACATTAGGGAGAATGCTGATCTGTTGATTGTACTTGGGGCCAGTTTTAATGAAAGAACAAGTTATGTTTGGGACAAGTCGCTGCTTGGTAATCTGAAAATCATCCAAATTGATCAGGCAGCCCACCAACTGGGAAAAGTCTTAAATACCGACCTTGCAATATGTGGCGATATCAGTCAGATCCTTGAAACATTGCTGAACGTTCTCAAGGATCAGAAAAGCGGACATTCAGGCACTCCAAAGATTGAGCAATCGATCAATCAGTTAAAAAGTACTTCCGATAATGGTTATACCATTTTTAAATCCGGATTCTCCCTGATCGAAACCTTCTACAAAGAGTTGAGCGCACGATTCTCTGATGAAATACGGGTATTTGATGACAATATTATTTTTGCCCAGAACTTCTACGATGTCGCTAACCACCATCACTACCACCCGAACGCAGGTATCTCATCCCTGGGACATGCAATACCTGCTGCGATTGGTGCACAATTCACTGAAATCCTACCGAGCTTTGCGATTCTTGGAGATGGTGGTTTTCAGATGTGCTGCATGGAAATCATGACAGCGGTCAACTACAACAAACCTCTGAATATCGTCATGTTTAATAATGGCACCATGGGTTTAATACGAAAGAACCAACATCAACTTTATGACAAGCGCTTTATAAACTGTGACTTCGTCAACCCTGACTACCACCATTTAGCCCAATCATTCGGTATACAATATAAACAGATAACCAATATTGACCAACTGGCAGATCTGTTCGAAAACCAGGATCTCCGTCAATCCATCAACTTGATAGATATCGCGATTGATAAGAACGCCTTCCCCAACTACTCTTCAAAACGTTGAGTGAATAATGGCACACCTGAAACCAGTGGTGCTCAACCAGCTAATCGATTCTACCAATATCGAAGTAGATAATGAGAGTCTCATTAAGAGACTCAATGAGCACAAACTTAAGCCGGAGAGCCAACTCACAGCAGAAAATCTGCTTGAACTATACAACAGCGCAGCAATAACTTTAGAGAGACGATTATCCGAAAGCGGCTACCCCGATAGCTTACTGAAACAGCAACAGCTTCTTTTCCATGAAATGGAGTCTCAGCTATCCCAGCTTGCTGGTGATGATCGTCATAACTTTATCATTGTTATACCGATCGCAGACAGACCACAACATCTGAAAAACTGCCTGAATTCACTACTGACACTATGCCAACGATTCTACTATGGCGGCAGAGAGGGCGACCGATATAAAAAGATCAATGTTTTGGTCGCAGATGATAGTCAGAGTGAGCAGAATAGAGAGGCTATTAAACTGACTGTTGAGACATTCGATCGCTTAGGATTGTCCAGTACATATTTCGGACTGGAAGAGCAACAGTCACAAATTGCCAAACTTGACCGCCAACAAAGATCAAAGATTAAAAGGATTATAGGTGATCTGCCAACTGATACCTTCTACCATAAAGGCGCCTCCATCACGCGTAACATCTGTTATCTGAAACTGAATGAACTGATCAATAAAAAAAATAATACACTAACCTGGTTCGTAGATAGCGACCAGGAGTTCCAGGTTAACTTTGGAAGCGATAGTAAATCTGTCTATGGAATAAACTACTTCCACCAGATCGACCATATCTTTTCTCATACCAGTACCCAGGTACTTACTGGTAAGGTTGTCGGAGACCCACCCGTCTCTCCAGCTGTAATGGGCGGTAACTTTCTGGACGACGTTGCCGGATTTATATCCAAAGTTAAAAACCTGGACCCTCACCATGCCTGTGAATTTCACCAGCAAGACTCTCCTACTGTAGAAGATGCGGCATATCATGACATGGCCGACCTTTTTGGCTTCAAAACCAAACATAGCACCTATAACTACTGCTGCACCTTAGATGGCGACCATAGCAACAAGGTGTGTTTAACTGACTTTGCTGCAAAGCTGAACGCCTTCTTTGACGGACAGCACCCAACACGTCAATCCCATTACATCCATTCAGCTTTGCACTCGAGTATCACCCCTGCCCGTACCGTCTACACCGGCAACTACATAATCAATGGTAGTGCGCTTCACCATTTTATACCCTTTGCCACTTTAAGCCTCAGAATGGCTGGCCCAGTACTTGGACGTCTTCTTAAATCTGAATTAGATGGCGCTTTCATCTCAGCAAACCTACCCATGATGCATAAACGCACCCTGATAGAGACCAATGAATCTGAATTCAGATCCGGTGTAGAACGTCAACACAATTGTGTCGACCTTAGTGGTGAATTTGAAAGACAGTTCTTTGGTGACGTGATGTTGTTTACCATACAACGACTGACTGAACTTGGGTTTCCAAAAACAGTACCCAATGACAAGGTAGTTGAACAAACCATTGCACACATTACCAAGAATATGCTTGATAAATATTTGCTAAAACAAGACCAGATCAGTAACAAAATTGATGCGCTCAGATCTGCAATAGATCAACCTGACAGGTGGTGGCATACGCTACTCAATTACAATCAAGTAAGTGATAATTTGCACGATTTCCTGAACAACATGGAGAATAATTTTGGTAACCGTTCTAACAGCTATCGTCTGATCAATGACACTGCTCACCGACAATCCAGATGCAATGAAATAAAAGATGCAATTTTCAACTACCCCTTGGATCGAATTAACTGGATTGAGGCACTCGGAAGAGAACCATGAATATTTTTATTCTTAACTCTGGCAGGTGCGGCTCTACAACCTTCATCAAGGCTTGTGAACATATCACCAATTACACAACTGGCCACGAAACAAGAGCCCATCTAACAGGTGATAAACGTATCGACTATCCTGACAACCACATAGAAGCTGACAACCGACTGAGTTGGATTTTAGGGCGGATTGATAATAAATTTGGCGCTGCCGCCCACTATGTTCACCTGAGTCGCAACCGGGAGGACACTATTGCCAGCTTTGTTAAAAGGTCACACTTCGGCATCATGAAGGCTTACAAAGAAGGTATACTTTTAGGTGGCAATAATCAGCGACCTGAACAGATCGCAGAGGATTATCTCGATACCATCGAAACCAATATCTCACTATTTCTGAAAGATAAGCCATTAAAATCACTATTTAGACTTGAGCATGCTGAAAAAGACTTTATAAATTTTTGGGATCAAATTAATGCGCAAGGAGAGCTGAAAATGGCGCTACAAGAGTGGCAGTTTCACCATAATGCCTCAATCCAGAGTTAGAACTGAACAACCTCGACTGGTTTCAATATATTGATGTTTTAAATCAGGAAACTTTTCGCACCACATGGAAACAATCTCACGCTCCTCCCGACGAGCTGCATCATCGAGATAGACCCTACTTTGAGACCTCAAACTTGAATAGCAGACCGGCAATGCCGGATAGCGGGCATGACTGCAGATAAATCCGGGAGGCCCATCAATAACCAACATATCTATTTTTTCTTCAGGCAGTTTTTCTAGTGAGTACCAGGAATATTCGCTACCATCATGCTTCTGCGCAATGAGTGGCGCAGTAATAACTGTAGCAAACTCTTGTAATTCATATCTTTCAATATAACTACGGGTAGCATCAGCATATTCCTCACCATTCTCCAGGCTGACCACACGTCCACCACCATTGATCTGACAACAGAGCGCTAACATCAGAGTAGTCAATCCACTACTACACTCAAACACCAATGCAGGCTTAGCCTCTAGACAGGCATCTACAATTATCTGAAGAAAGTCTGCACCGGCCGTCCAATTTTCTGTATAGGGTATTCCTTGATTAAGTCCCAGCTGTTGCTGAAGTAAGCTGTACTCTTTCATGATTTTACTAACCAGATCACTTATCCATTCAGATCACGATACAGTGCCGCCATCATTTCCAGTCGTCTCTCTGAATCGAAACTCTCTTTGATGCGTTGTTCTGCTCTATCCAGTTTAAGGCGATAATATTCCGGTCTATCCAGGAAGGACTTCAAGGTAGAGACCAGTACACTTTCATTTTCAGGGGGAATCAGTGTTGCCACTTCAGAACTGTCTACAATTTCAGATGTTCCACCCACATCAGTTGCAATTACCGGCACTCTCATCAACATCGCTTCGAGGATCACATTCGGCAAGCCTTCAGTGGATGAGGTTTGAATAACCAGGTCAATTTCGCTGTAGACCGGAAGCATATCCTCGATAAATCCAGAAAATATAATGGCATCAGCTATTCCAAGTTGTTCCGACAGCTGGCGTAATCGACTCTCTTCAGGCCCTACACCAATAAATACAATCTTAAAATCATACCCATCTTCGAGTAACTGCGCAGCTGCCTGAATGAGATCCTCCTGCCTCTTCTCTGGACTCAGTCTGCCTATTTTCGCCAGCAGCGGTGTCTCTTTAGGGATATTGAGAGAGCGCCTGAAGGAATCACCTTCAATTTTCTTATAATTCTTGGTATCCAGCGTGTTATGAACAGTCAGCACGCGAGCGGAGGGAAGATAACTATCAAGCCTCTGCTTTGCAGCATTCGATACGGTTATCACCGCATCAAACAGGTATGACAACATCAGATTGCCTAAAACCATAATCGCTTTTCTTTTAAAACTATTTGCAACCCAACCATGCATCGTTGAGATGATGGGTAATTTCAACCTGTGGGCAGCCAACAATCCATATACATTCGATCTCAGATCGTGGGTATGAATGATGGTAAATGGAATCTTTTGATGGAGCGCGACAATCTGATCGACAATTGCAGATTCGAAGGTTTTAGTCTCTCTGATTTCTATACACTCAAGCCCTCTCTCTCTCGCCTTCTTGAGATAGTCCGAATCCGCCGAATTATCGGATACGAAACTGGCGATCGTAATCTCAATACCTTGAGTCTTCAGCCCCGATGCAACTTCAATAATCGTACGTCCGGGTCCGTCATGCCATGGTGAGTCACGAATATCGAGAATTTGAATTGGCTGATCAACACCAGTCGAGGTCATATTTTCAGTAAACTTCTGTTGATGCTCGATTTTTTTTGCAGCTCTTAGATACCACCTATAAAATCCTAATAGCGACCTGCACATGATCATTGGTTGCAGCAATAACCTCATACTCCCTCATATAGGCAGAAGCATAGTCCTCTAAAGCCCTGAACTCATCGAGCACGCTATAAAATTCATCAAATATAATGACGGTACCTGGCACGAGATATTGATTCATATAGGTCAACACATAGAGGGTGGCCGAGTAGAGATCCGAATCATTATGGATCACAAGCTGTTTGTCAGGCTTAAACGTCTCAAGGAAGCCTGGCAAACTATCCTGGAACAGTCCCTTTACAAAGCTTACCCTGTCATCGTCTATAGACGGCATATTTCCTTCTGTTGTGAAGGTCTCTTTTTTAACGGTACGGGAGAACTCAATCCAGTCTTCAGGTAGACCCTCGAAGGTATCAAAACCAACGAAACGGGAATCACCCTGCTTATTCAATCCTGAAAAATATTTGATGCTATCGCCCTTGAAAACCCCGAACTCCAGATAATCTATCTCGCAGCCCTTCAAAATCTCATTATTGACGTAGTCATACATTTTAAAACGCTGGTCAAAAAATGGATACTGGCCTGACTTCTTCTTCCAATCTTCCATTACCGGTTTATGAAGCAGGTACCTCAGTCGGCCTGAGTTAGGTATCATGCTCAGGATATACTTTCGTATCCTGTCACTTGCTGACTTATCCACTTGATCAACTCCGGTTGCAAATAATCTTAAAACTCAATCTATATATAATCAGTCCAGGATACCCTGTTTCAGGCAACGACATGAGCCATAACCGGCAGTAAACCACCCATTTACAGCCTAAGGCAGACTACCCGAATAATCTCTGTAATTAACTGATCTGTATATTATTTTTTCGTTGGTTCAACTATTTTGGCCTGACAGGTATACCCAGATAGCTTGTGGCTGGGTAAGCCACATCAGAACCGTAAATATAGACCCTGTGATCTTCGTTGCAGAGATAATGACAGCAATCCAAAGTGAACTCAATATTGCATCTCTCTCTTGTGGGCCACTGGGTTAATCAGACAACTCAGACAGGTCACAAGCGCCATTGGCCTGATATGCTTCAGATTGTTATGCGGAGTTGATATTCAGAACTCCATTGGATGGGGCGATCAAATAGATACAGCTCCAGAAATCGGTAATATTTCATAGAGGTATTGAGCAGAACCTCAATAGAGGTACT
Source organism: Candidatus Thiodiazotropha sp. 6PLUC1 (assembly GCA_040506705.1). Lineage (GTDB taxonomy): Bacteria > Pseudomonadota > Gammaproteobacteria > Chromatiales > Chromatiaceae > Thiodiazotropha. Next base: position 48,662 of record JBEVWG010000036.1, on the reverse strand, counting down.
CGATCTCGTCATTAACGAATGTGTATCGTGGCTGCTTATACCAGCCATATAGAAAGGACCAACGTGGCTCCTTATGAACCTTGGACTGATAGATTTTTAACATCCCTGTTTTATCATTCATCCAAAAATCAAGATCGTAGAGCTTATCCGGCTCCCCCACCACGTGAAAATCGGTACATGCAAAATAGATATCGCTACCGATCTGTCGCACAGGATCGTGGATACGCACAAACTTTAATGCCAGCTCTTCTCCTGTCTTATCATCACGAAGGTGAAATATACGTTCATCATCAACACTATCCTCAATATGTTTAACCATCGTGGACTTTATGTCTTCGACATAATATTTACGACTATCAGTGGGCGCATTACCCGACTCTTGATCCACCCCATAGGCGGTGCCCACTGAGATTGCGATAGTGCTGGACAGTCCGAATATGCCAAGCAGTATTCCAAGGTATCTCGACATTGTGAAAAAATCCTATTTTAAAGCTTTTCCTGCATGTTCAGCGGCCTTACCCCCATGCTCTTTCTTCATCTCATCCATTGCTGCCTCTCCCTCTTCTACAGCCTCTTCAGCCTGCTCCTTAACCTCCATTGCCTTACCCCCATGCTCGGCGGATTTTTCAGCAACTGCCTTCTTCTGCATCGCTTTACCACCATGCTCAGCAGCCTTACCTGCATGTTCAGCAGCGATTGAAGTTAAGGGAATTAATAACAACAAGCTTAAAATCTTTTTCATGTCACTCCTCCTCGGAGTCTTTATCTTTTTGGTGTGAATATTATCGTTAGTTGTCACTCGGCCAACCCCATATTTCGGCGACTAAAGGGTTCTGTAAGCCATGCACGGAATGAAAATGACAATTCCCGAGCTTCGGGTAATCCAATACTGTCAGTTTGTGCTGATGTTTCGCCTGGCACCTGGTTGTAACTGCGAAACAGAGGATCCCAAAAGCTGAAAATGGTCGAAAAATTGGCATCGCCATACGCTCTATCGACCATGTGGTGCGATGTATGAAATCGTGGTGTCACAATAACACGAGACAGTTTTCGCTCAATTGAATCCGGCAGATCGATATTGCTGTGATGAAATTGGGCACAAAGGCTGATCAGACCTTCAAACACAAACCAGGCAATGGCTGTTGGCCCCCACACAACAACCCACAACGCCTTGGCAAATGATGAAAGAAATAGCTCACCAGGGTGAAAACGCAGGGCAGTGGTTACATCCATTTCGGTATCGGCGTGATGTGCCTTGTGAAACCGCCAGAGAAAAGGGATACGGTGATTCGCGCGATGCCAAAAGTAGTCGAACATATCAAGCATGATAAGAGAGAGTACAATCTCAACCCAGCCGTTAAGACCCAACCAACGTGAAACGCCCCAGCCTTGCTGCTCAACATAGACAACCCAGAGCAAAAAGGGGACATAGATCAAAACCCGTACCAGCACGGTATTGAGGGCTGCTACTGCCGAGTGAAACAGCATGCGATTGAGCCGTTTTCCTCGCCAGCTACGCGCCGGAAACAGTGACTCGATGAGGATAAAAAAAGAGAGCCCGCCTAAAAAAATGACCAAGCGCCCACCATCAAGGTTCAGTTCCATATCATTTCAGCTCTTATGTCTCTGTTCTCAGGTAGTTTGGTCTATGGCCCACTTATCAGTGATCAAATCTTACCTTTTTTAGCAACAGCATTTGCAATAGTGTTAGTGTTGTTTTTGTAAATTATATCGAGATATTTGATTGTAGACTCAGCTTGGGCAGAGTAAAGCATATGATAAACGTTGAAAATACAAGCAAAAATCTGAAATCAGTAAACTTTACAACTCTTTGCTCTCAGCTTAAATAAAAATATTTTTCAGCATCAACCGTTTCAATTTTCTCAGCGACTTGCTTTTCTCTTCTGATTTCCTAAGCGACTGGTTTTAGTGGATAATCCCAAGCATTCTTCTTTTCTAACGTATTGAGATAATTCTATTTCTAATGGGTAATCCCACACCACACAGGGCCAGAAAAAGGTTTGGCCAGAATTTCCTGCATGATCCAGGCATCATTCAGCGTATAGTTCAGAGCATCAATCCAAAACCGAGCGATAATCTGGTTGAGATAGGCCCAGGCCAGGGAGCTATTACCACTGAGCTTCTGCCTCTGGTCAATCAGATGTATGCAATAGAACTTGACCGGGATCTGGTTGAGCCCCTTGCACAGCAGTGCGCCTCACTTGGTGAACTCCTGATCCACAATACAGATGCCCTGAAGTTCGACTTCTCCTCCCTGGCAGAAGCGCAGCGCCCCCTACGGGTGGTAGGCAATCTACCCTACAACATCTCGACTCCACTGCTGTTTCACCTGCTGGACTATTCGCCCTATATCAAGGATATGCACTTCATGCTGCAGAAGGAGGTGGTTGATCGGATGGGTGCAGATCCTGGCTCAAAGAGTTATGGCCGTCTTTCAGTGATGCTACAGGCCAGGGCTGAGGTGACACCGCTGTTCAACATTGGCCCAGGCGCTTTCAATCCACCACCCAAAGTCGATTCTGCCTTTGTGCGTCTCAATCCCTATGATGTCTCCCCATATCATATCGACAACTGGGAGGAGTTCAGCCTTGTGGTCAGAGAGGCCTTTTCACAGCGACGCAAGACGCTGCGCAACTGCCTGAAGAAGAGTTTATCCGCCGAAGCTATCGAGTCTGCTGGCATAGACCCAGGGGCACGAGCCGAAACGCTCTCAATAGAGGATTTCGCTACCCTGACCGGCCAGCTCAAGCATGGTTGAACAACATTGAAATACCTGACCTGATTATTCGTCAGCCTCAATATGTGGAGTGCGCTGACGTAACTGGCCGAATAGACCTATTGAACTAAAAATCAAAGTCTATATAAACACGCTACTCTCCCCAAAAACAGTTCGTGTTGCATATTCCGGTTTTGAGTAATTGCCATTTTATAGAGACCCATAGACGGGACAGGGCATACGATCACTTTTCCATCCCTTTAGGAATGTAGGTTAGGGCCTTGCCCCAACATATATGCTGTAAATTAGTCTGAAGTTGTCAACATTATCACCATTAATCATCCACTATCAGTCTTTTTTAACCCTATTTTGGTGGGGCATGGCCCCACCCTACCTGGGATGGATAACTTGTTTTCAACCTCATCTTGAAACAGGGAGGATGTGTCACAGTAGTAGCAGATATATTTATTCCATATGACCATAAATCTGTAGTAACAATGAGCAGCAGAATTGAGAAAATCGGGGATATTCGCCTTATGGTGAACATAGACGTTTTCTCTAAGTTGAAAATCTTGGCAGGCAAATTACATTGCAAATAAAACAGCAACAGATGAGATAACTAAATAACAGAATATAAAACCCCAGGTCGTCAGTTGGTAGAGATCATCAGATACAAGCCAACCCTTACATAAATGCGAGTTCCAAATAACACCTGAATTTGTTTTTTCAGCATACAGAGCCGGGCAAGCTCTGGATGTTCAGGGAAACCTTATGTTCATCTTCCTACCTGAGTGACTACAATATCAAATAGGTCAGTATGGTGTGATCAAGTTATTAGATATCCCTGAGTGTTAGCAAGGTAAAGACCCAACATGGCAATTAGTAAAATAGACTGCTGCCACTCTACTCGTGGCTTTATATCAAATTTATTGTCTGCACTCTGCCTGATAATTGTGTTCTCCTTCTCTGCCTTAGCCGAGACCGGCTTTGAGGATCCTAACGATCCCGGCTTATTTATCCCCTCCCAAAAACCAAACGGCAGTTGGTTGGAGGCTATCGGTCCAGGACAGGGCCCAGTGCGCCGTAACTCTGTAAATTCAGATGCACATGAAAAGGTTAAATCGTTCTATCACGCTCGTTATTGCCTCAGCTGTCATGAGGGACAGCAGAAAAACCTGCATTATGCTCGCACTAACCTGGTATGCCGGGACTGTCATATTTCGAAACCTGTAGCCGGTATAAACAATCCCAACGCTGCAGCTTATGCTAAACATCGCTATGAGAAAGTGTGCGCTAAATGTCATGAAGGGGCCGGCCCTGGTATGGGTAGCTATGTGATTCATGAGAAGCGCCCGTGGTCAGATCAGACTCGTGAAGACTTTCCTGCCCTCTATTGGTCAACAATGTTGATATTCGCTCTAGCTGCAGCGGTATTTCTCTTTTTCATGCCCTATACCTCTGCCTGGGCATGGCGCGAGATCAAACTCTATTTAGAAAGCCGGCGTGAAGAAGATCAACCGCTTGAGAGCTCTTTACTGATTGAGCGTTTCACCCGCGGTGAACGTTGGTTACACACCATTCTAATCATCTGCTTCATGGCTCTTTCGGTCACCGGAGTGGCATGGATGTACATCGAAACCGGACTGGGTAAGGCCTTGGCGTGGCCTCTTGGTGGGGCTGAAGGTGCTGTATGGGTGCACCGCTTGTTTGGCTTGATCCTGATGACTGTTTTTGTCGCCCACATTGCCTACCTGATCCGCTCTACACTGAGCGGCAAAGCTGGCCTCCTAAGCGGCCCGGACAGCCTGGTCTGGAGCTGGAATGATTTCAAGGCTGTACACCAGCATATGGCATGGCTGTTTGGACGCAGGGAACACCCGGTGTTCGACCGTTGGTCATGGTGGCAGAAATTCGACTACTGGGCAGTTTGGTGGGGGTTGGTTATCGTTGGCACCACCGGCCTGGTAATGTTCGATTCAGTCGTTACCACGACTATACTGCCGGGGTGGATGATGAATGTGGCCCGCTGGGTGCACAAAGTGGAAGCAATATTGGCCATGGCTCACATCTTCATTGTCCATTTTTTCATCGAGAGTTATCGCCCCAAGGCCTTCCCATTGAACGCCCACATATTCCATGGTGCTGCAGAACTTGAGGCACTGGAGCAAGAACATCCCGCATGGATCGAGCGAATGCGGGCCGAAGGTAGATTAGAGGAGCGTATCATCACTCAACCGCCCCGTAGTGTACAAATCGTCTTCTTCAGCTTTGGCCTTGCAATGGTAAGTCTGGGTCTACTGTTGCTGTTGGGTATGATGCTCTTTGCGCTGGATTTAAGCTTTTAGGGAAGTCCAGGATCATAACTTGGGACAACGGGTAAAAGTGAAGTTGTAGGTTTTATCTTTCCAGGCACCACCCCAGATACGGGTAAGCTTCATCTCATTCCCATCCAATTGCATTATTTCAGTCACCGGTGACCCCCAACCCCGTACTGTCTTGGCCTCACACTCTGTATAGCCATCATTGCAGGTGAGATCCGCCTCGTAAGTTCGCCCACTGCGACCACCACGGATAAACAGCTTCCCTCTCTTAATGCTGTAGTGGGTGATCATACGCTTCTTCACACGACACCATTCCCCTATGAGATCCGTAGGCACTACGATCGGCTCTGATGCAGCAGGCTCCAGCTTAGCGGTTGAGCACCCATGCACTGCAAAAACAGTAACCAGGACCGACAGCCAGGATTGGTGAACCGATGGTTTTTCTAACAGAATCACACCACGCCTCCTGATCAGTAATTTACAGTTGGGCCACCCGTGGTGGGTACTCCCATAAGATGGGTGAAGATCATACGCCGTCTCCTCCAGTGGGTAAAATTGGGGTCGGTCAGCACTGCTGCCCCGAAACTTTCAATCTTCTGAGAACAACTCTGAAAGCCCCTCTCCCTTTACGGGAGAGGGGTTGGGGAGAGGGTGTACGCGAAGCGTTTCATGTGGTTGAAAAATAAACCGCACTGATCGTTCATATTTATCTTGCTGATTGTTGGGGAAAATAGGGTGTTTATTCCTGGTATTGGAGTAACATTGCCTGGGCAGAACATAATCTCACTACAGCTCACATATCCTTTCAGCAATTGACTGGAACGGTCTGTTCACACCAATCGGGATCAATGGAACGAATCGTTCAATGCTTTACCCGTAACAGATGCTCATATGCAACTTCTACAATCTCAGCAGAGCAAAAAACATCCAGCTATCAGCTCTTGTAAAACCTTGTGATTCCCCGACATTCCACACTAAGAAGCACTTTAGCGCTGCCGATACACTTGGCTTTATTACTCTCTTCCTCTTTAGGCCTTACACCGGCATAAATATTGCGTTCATATTAGTTTGATCGGAGTTCACATCTCTTTTTTCGATTGGGGTGAATAGTTACCAAAAGAGATCTTTTTCTCTGTCTCAACACATTATTGCTTTAGGAGTTTTTAATGAAGAAGTTTGCTCTTGTTGCGTTAGCTGCTGCTCTCGCTCTACCTATAGTTAACGTTCTCGCAATGGATAGCGGTATGGCAGAGGGTAACGCCAAAATGATAAAAAAGATGGTTAAAAGAGGTAAGAAAGTTGCCATCAAACAGTGTTTCGCCTGTCATGACATAACCAAAGAGAAGCAAAACAGAGTCGGACCGCCTTTGTGGGGCGTCTATGGCAGGGCTGCCGGTGCGGTTGAAGGCTATCCATATTCCGAAGTACATTTGAGCAAAGCGGATTCTATCGTTTGGGATGAGGCTACTCTCGACGCCTATCTGCAGGATCCAAAGGCACTCGTTCCCGGTAATAAAATGGCATATCCGGTCGCCGGCCTGCCTGTTATGAGTGAAAAGCAACGTAACAATGTAATCCTATTCTTAAAGTCACTAAAGTAATCATTCCTCATCTATTAACCCGGCAATCGAATAGTTTATTTCAGCCACAGTGAGTCAGCCTGAAGAGAGGAATCATGAACCATTTTAACACCCGGCTTTTTGTAATTGCTTTGCTCACCCCGCTTATGGCCTCGCCGCTATCGGCCGCTGATGGCAGTGTCATTAAAATCGAAGTTAAAAGCTCCGCTACTGAGACCGTGGAAAGCCTGAAAAAGCTGATTACGGAAAAGCGTTTTAAAATAGTTTCTTTACATAATCATGGAGATGAAAAAACTGTAAAGCAGGTCATTTCATTCGAAAAAACAGATCATAATGCGCGCATTATGTGGCATGATCCTGCCGCCATTCTGGAGCTGCCCCTCAAGATTGCTGTTTTTCAGGATGACGTCAGCACTCAAGTGGTCTATCGTAAACCTTCAGCTTTTAGAAACAGCTATAGCTTACAAAACTGTAACCTGTTGGATGAACTTGACCTGGTGATGGCGGAGTTGGCTCAGAATGCAAGCCAGTGACTCGATTTAACCTTCACCTCATCTCCCCCATCCTGCTTGGACTTCTTGCACTTCCGTCGACTGTGGTCTCTGCGCCGCAGTCACCTGAAGTGTGTGAGAGCCGCGCTTTCGATAGCGGTATGTTTCGCGCTTACACCAATCCGAAACCTGTATCCAAACATGCGTTTTCCACCAATGGCGGTCGGCAGATCAAGCTTTCCACTCTTCCCGGCCCTCGTGCACTGCTTGTCAATTTCTGGACTACATGGTGTACGCCCTGTAAAGAGGAGATGCCATCCATGGATCGGCTTCAGGGACGCATTTCTCCTGCCCAGTTATTGATTCTACCTCTGGTTCGGGATGGCAAAGGGTTGTCGGAAGCGAAGCGTTTTTATAAATCCTTTGATATCACCAATCTTCCTGTTGCAGCGGATCGATTTGGAAAGATCTCCTACGACCACAATATTGGTGCACTACCTCAAACTCTCTTTGTCGATCAAGGAGGACTGGTAAAAGGGATTTTGACTGGTGCTGTAGATTGGGAGAGCAAGCCAGTGTTGGAATTATTGGATAGTTGTTTGAATATAAAAATTGAACAAGATACGGCCATATAACAATCTCTGATTAAAAAGGCACTTACCATGTCAGTCGATAGTACAAGTTAGATGCTACACATCAATGGGATCAGATATAGCCAGTCCAGTAAACAGTAACTTCAGCCTACTTTCAGGTCGCCACATTGACTAATGAATAGAAATTTAATATCACCAATCAGCAGACTGCTGAGTGAATTCAACCCATCAAATATTTAAAAATACAAAATGAAATATTTTAGAATTTTTAGCTTGAGTTTATGCCTCCTCCTGCCATCAATACTCCTGGCCGATGATAATGTGGAGGAGACCTACCTCTATCGAACCAACATGATGGAGATCTCTGCTAACCACCTCAAGGCATTGAAAGGTTATGTGAATGGGTCATTGGCAATCAAAAATCATATCCCGACCCACGTGGACGCACTATTGACCCTGAACAATATATACCAGGATCTATTCCCAGAAGGGGAACAGCACCCTGAGTCTGAGGCTATGGGTGTAATCTGGAGTGATCCACGAGGATTTCAGAGCGCCATTCAACATAATCGCAAGAGGATCATGGCCCTCAAACAGGTTGACCCCAATGACATGCAGACAATGAAACGCGCCGTTAACGAAGTTCGCATGAGTTGCGGGGATTGCCACTCTTATTTCAGGGAGCGTTAACAAAAAGGCAGCCATATAAACCAGCTGCGGCTACTCTACGGCAGCACTCCTGCTGTTACACTTCAGCAGGGTTATCATCTCCTGGTTTTCCAGTTTGCCGGCAAAATCACAGGCATCCACTTCTGTTTTATCCATTTTCAGATAATCTGCCGCCTTCATTGTCTGAGTGGTGTCCGCACCGTTATCAAGAAGCAGTGTAACCAACGGCCTATTCCCGCTATTGATGGCGTACATGAGCGGCGTAAGGTCCTCTTCACTCACCCTGTAGTTGACGTCAGCTCCATTCTCAAGCAAAAGCTTAACCGCTTCGATTTTCTCCTCACTGATAGCCTCTTGCAGCAGTGTTCTACTGAACATAGTCGTGACATTCAGATCCAGCCCGAGTTTAATTGCCTCTTTCAACTGTGCATCCCGATTCTCAACGCCCGGCTCATATAACACATGCTGAAGTAGCTCACCTTTCTCTGTTGCCCCTTTATAGGCTTCACACCCCGCTTCAGAGCCATTGTCGCAGGCAAGCTTAGTATATTTATAAGCTTCAATAACGTCTTTGGAGTTAATACCGAAATTAGGCTCCCCATCGAAATAGGCTGAGGCCAATACGAGGCAGAGCTCGCCGTTCCCCCTTGCAACGCAGTACTCTTTTAACTTTTCACCCGCTTCTTCGAAGCGCTGCTGTGAAACAAGGGAGACAATCTCACTTTGCCAGCCAGACGGATTGCCTGTCGCTGATGATGCGGTAATTAGAACCAATAGCGCAATAAATGCAATAACACCTTCTTTCATGGTTTTCCTTCTCAAACTTTAACTAGGTTGCTATGTAACAAGTCTAAAACACTAACCAATCGGACCACCCATATCATCGGTGCTGTCGTGCATCTCCCCACCCCAATCGATCCACTCCACCAGGGATCCGTCGTATAGTCGGGCCATTGGATTTTCTAATATCCGATGCAATACAAACCAACCCAAAGCTGCCCAGACACCAGTATCACTAAATGTGGCGACCGCACCTTTGGTGGGAATATCATAACGTTCAAACTCCCGTTGAATGATTTCCGGGGACAAGAACCGCCCTGTGTCACTATCCAACAACCGTTTAGGTGGAATTCCAACACTGTCGTAAATCGTACCGCCTTCTGCCACCTGTGGATCTCGCTTATAACCGTCAAAATAGAGAGTGGGTCGAAAATCAATCACAGGTTTGTTATCACTCAACAACTCTTCCACGCGGCTGGAGTCGGCCAATAGATCATGCTGAAAGCTGATGTTGCATACCTTTGGCTCTATAGATGAAACATCTTTAACCAGGTCATGAGCAATCAGCGACTCAATACCGCCATCCAGCAGAGCGACCTGTTGAAAGCCGGCCACCATCAGACTCCAGAGAACACGAGTCGCTTCTGCAACCTGTTTGGATTCTCTTGCGGAACCGATCACGACAATCGATTCGGAACCCTCTAATCCCAGGCTGCCCAATAATTTTGCCATTTGTTTCTCGTTCGCCAAATAGCCGGGCAGCCCGTGTCGCTCAACCTGCCAATCAAGTGCTTTAAAACCAGCCCAACGCGCATCCGGCCAGTGACCATGCATGAACTCTGCACGGGATCTGACATCCAAAACAACAACCTGATGACTGTTTTTGGAGAGCCAATCACCATCAACCAATGCAGGGAACAGAGCAGCATAAAGGTGGAAAGGCCAGAGCCCCCCCAGCAGAACCAGGGTACGGAACAGCAAAGACATTACGTACGTTTCATACAGCTATTCAGCTTGGATGCCAAATCGCCAAACCACTTAAAGTAACCTCCCGTGGTAATAGGCATCTCCTGACCGGCAGGATCCAGAACAACACTATTCAAACCGGCTTTATCCAATACAGACTTTAACTGTTGGTCCAATGGTTCCGCAGCAACCACACAATTAGCGCCCCGGGTTTTGGCCTTATCAACTATATCCTGGGCACTTCCACCCGCTGGAACTGTTGTTAGCTTATAGCGCTGCTCAAGGTATTGAAATTCATCCTGTAAGACCACAAATGGATCTTTACTGACATCATGCAACAGCTTGTTAACCCGAATATCCAGTTCCCATAGGGCCTGAACAATCTGATCCGAATTACCCTGGTATGCCCAGTGGTTACGTTGATCCAGCCCCTGAAAAACCATCGTTACAGCCTCCAGGGTTGCCATTGCATTCAAAGGGTCAAGCCAGTAGTAGGTGTCTATCTCCCCTTCGGGTCGAATGGTTTGTACCATGCCATATCCCTTCCCCAAAGACTCCATGTGTGGATCTTCATCTTCATTCGGTCCTCTCCAGTCTACCGGAGTTCGTTTGGCCAACTGGTGTACACCAGCAGCGTCAATCAAGGAAACAGCCGCTTGGCCGGACTCCACCAGCTGTTTCCCGAGTTCGGGCTCTAATGTCCCACCAGTCCAGAAAAGAACTGTAAGATCGTTTGGGATTTGCCAACGCTGCTTCTCATCTTTCGACACCAACAGGACTTCCACTGGGCTTCCCCAAGCCAGAGCAGACGCCAGTGTGAACATCGGGGGCTGTGTAACGCCCACTCGGAATTTAGCTTTTGGCGTCTCCTTTACAGGCATATCAGCGGCGACTACCGATTGAGTAAACCCCAAACAGAAGAACGCAATACTTAGTACAATCAATCTAGTCATAACCACTCCAAACCAACTGCCCACTATTTGCTCGCCGGGTCAATAGCACTTGCCGCCTGGCTGTTTTTTGCCATCTGGCCTTTCACTTTTACCAGCAGCTCTTTGTATGGTCCCAACTCGGCTAACGCGAGGTGGCGAACCCCGCTGTGAGAGTTAAAAGTAAGAACAATTTTGTTTCCACTCTCCATCTGCTGGAGGATGGTCTCTGTGACCTCAGGGCTGATCATCAGGTTATTACCTTTTGGGGCGGTAATCTCATGACGACTCTGTTTATCAATGCCGATAGAGACTGTCGTTCCTTCTTTGAATCCCAGGTAGGTTGCAACCACAAATCCAACAGCATCGGGGGAGAAAGCTGGCCCCAACTGAACAAAGTTCTTGGTTTTCCACTCGCCAAACTGCTCGATATGAAACATGCGGCAGTAGACCTTGCCATCATCCATCTCGTCGCAAGTCGCTTTCCATGTACCTGCCCGCGCTTCAAACAGATGATCCCGCCTGGTCATCGACATGGGCATATGTTGCTGCGCAAGAGCGTCTTGTTGCATCGCTCTCTCATCTGCCTCTTTTGCTAAAGCAGTGGTAACGGCTCCGATCAGAGAAACCAATAGAGCCGAGATAAAAAACGTCCTCATCAATCCGCCTCCGCATCATTGCGTGCACCACGTAACACCCAGTTGCTGACCAGTTGCAACTGCTCTGGACTCAACTTGGTGTAACGGCGCATCTCTTTCAGATTATTTCGCCAATCGAACATGATCCAGTTGTCCCTTGGAAAGGTTTTGTGACAGAGGTTACAGTCCAGACCGTGGAGATCGGTGACATAGTTCCAGAACTTATCTTCATCAGGCCCGAGTGCTGAGCGGGGTACCCAGCCGGTGAGCTTGATATGGTTCCATGTCAGCTCATACTCCGGTTCAAGCTTACTGCCTATCTTTTCCACACGATCCATGCCATCAAAGCTCATCTTGGCTAGAATCACAGCACGGTTGAAATCGATAAAGATCTGACTGCCCTCCTCCCGATCCCAACCTTCGCTGAAAACCTGAACCCACTCTCCTTCCTGTTTGACAACGATTACGGGCGTACCACCATAGACGGTAGCCAGAAGCTCTTCTCCGCCTGGGGTAGCCTTCATTTCCACTTCATTCAGAATCACAACTGCCTTTTCGGCCAGTTGTGCACTAAGGGCGTCAGCCAGATATGCGCTCTCCATCTCCCCATAGAGCTTCTCCATGTCAGGCAGATTATGTGCGATCCCTTTATGACAATTGATGCAGGTGGCCTCCCCACTCATCAAATGTTTGTGCATTTTTTGCGCCTTTGCAGTCTGTTTTTCTGTAACCATAGTCTCGTTGGTATGGCAGTTGCGGCACTCACGGGAATCACTCTCTTCCATGGTGCGCCAGACGTTCTGTGCAAGCTGTAGTCGCTGCGCCTCAAACTCTTCAGGGGTATCAATGGAACCTAAGGCCCAATGGTACAACTCTTTGGTAGCCATGATTTTGCGCATCAACTTTTGAGGCCATGGTTTCGGTACATGGCAGTCTGAACAGATTGCAGGAACCCCCGAGGCATTATGTGCATGAGCCGATTGCTGATACTCCTCTTTCACCACACTCATTTCGTGGCAGGAAGTACAGAATTCATAGCTGTTGGTGTATTCCATAAAGGTATTGAAACCGCCCCAGAGAATAATGCCGGCAACGATACCAACAGCAAGAACCGACCAACTGAAAGCTTTCTTAACCATCACATTCCTACCGATTAAAGGTTTGAGTTTCGTTTGAAGAAAAGAATCATCACTCCATGCCTGATCGATGATTCATTCGGGCAAAATATATCTTGTACAAATAGACCAATTCTCTGACCAGCAGCATGATAGAAGCTGTTCATAATCCTAGAAGCCATATCAAAATCGTTGCGTTCGTTAATTTTGATATGGAGTCTAATAAAAACCAGAGAGGGGTGAAAAAATGGAGCCAGCCCAGAGGACTGGCCCCACACAATCAGGTGATAATCACCTGTTACAATCTGCCCTTACTTCTTCTGTGCAGCAATCGCCTTCAGAGCTTTCTTCATGAACTGCTGGTGTTCAAAGCTATCCATAACGCCAGGTTGGGATACCTTATTCCAGAATTCAGGATTGAAGCGCTCTTCATGACAGCCGAGGCAGACACCAGTCTTCTCAATGGCGTCACGCTTCTCATCAGGCAGAGGACCGGTCAGCGGCCAGTGAGAGCCTACGGAGCTCAACTGCTCACCATCCTCAGTCACGATTGCGGACCAATCGTAGGTCAGGCCGGGAATACCGGGAATCTGAACCTGGGTTCTCTGAGGAATGATATTGCCAGTGGCTGAGTCCTTCAGATCGAGGACGAAGTCCTTGTCAGCCCCCAACAGGAAGCGACCACCTTCAACACCATAGCCCAGGGCCTTGGGGTTGTCGTGACAGGACTCACAGCTACGGGCACTGCGGCCAGCGGTGTGAGGCTGTACGGCTGCGGTGTCGATACCCGGGCCTTCAGGAGTTTCCCAGATCTTGTTGTTAACCAGAGTCTTGCCATCTTTGTCGATAACCGTGGTGGTTACCTGACAACCAGGCATCATAGGGCTAACACGGCCTTCACCGTTGATACCGAGAACCGGAGTCTCCCAACGCAGGTAGGAGCGGGTCTCCATGACTTTACCAGGGCTCTTCATACCATTAGTGCCCGGAGGCGCATCAGGCGTCAGACCGGTCTTGGGATCACGATTGCTGGCATTGACGAGCCAGTCAGTACCCTTATTGTCTTTCGAGTAGTCGACTGTGACGTGACAACCATAGCACTGTGGAACCCAGTCGGCGTGACAAGCGTAACACTCCATATTGTTCTGGTGCTGAGGAATCAGAAACATGGAGACCTTGGCCAGCGTCGACTTGAAGGTGCCTTCATCACCAATACGTTTCAGCAGAGGTGCTTTGAAGTCGAGACCGTTCGCAGAGTGAACAATAACGTCTTTGCCCTTCTTGACTACGTTACCCAGTGGATTGCCGCGTGCAGAGAGCAGGAAACCGTCTTCGGGCTCGTACTGAGTCGCGTCTTTCATATACTCGGGCCACTTATTGGCTAGACCACGTGCTTTGGTGTTGGCGGTCGGCAGACCATCTTTCATCTCACCGAACTCTTCACCACGACCCAAGGGAAGATCCCAGGGTAGCTTGTTGAAGGTACCATGGCAGTCTTCACATTCGACCTCAACCTGAGCCAGGGTGGTGCCGGGGATGTTGCCATCGCCATGAAGGTCGATAGTGGTATGACAGTCCTGACAGAGCATGCCACCCTTCGGGTTACCTGCAAGGGAGTTCATCTCGTGGTGGAGATCCTCTTTGATAAACAGGTAACGCTTGGTGTGCATCTTGGGCTGCTTCTTACCCTTCTCATTGAAAGGAGAGCCGTAAGGCGCTTCCATGATGCCCTGATAACTCACACCAACACGCTTACCGCGGTTGTGACAAGAGACACAGGTTTCAACTGGAATACCAGAGTATTCAACCTCACCAACCTTAACTTTGGTCTTACGGGTGCCCTGCATGCGATGAGTCAGTACATGACCGGCTTCATCCTTCTTGATGGTCGGGTCACCACCTTCGTAAAAGCCATCATTTGAGTAAGGTACGTGACAGGCAGAACAACCGGAACCCCGGTAGTCACCACGCTTATCGCGACCAGTAACACCAACGTGACAACGCTGACAGTCATGACGGGAGTAGGTAAGACCAGCATGGTTGGGATTGTCGGTCAGCTTTTCCAGATCTACCTGAGGCAGCTGTTTCAGACGCTTCGGCATCTGATCAGGATGCTTCTTGACGAAGTCTTTCATGTACTTCTTATAGGCTTTGGTACCGACCAGAGGCACAGGACCATCTTCGTCCATGATGTCATAGTTACCCCAGACAACCTTCATGTCTTTCTGATAGCCCCAGGACCACATGTTACCTTGCAGCTTACCCGCTTCAGTATTCATCAGGGATTTGTTCAAACGATCAAAGTAGCCGGAGTGACACTGACCACAAGCCTGGTCGTTGACAGGCATCGCACCAGGATCTGGTAGGAAGTTTTTGGGACCGCCCTTTTTTGCGAGGTCGGCGGGGGAGCCCATATGAGCCTTCATTTTGTCTGCTTCTTCAGCTGGGTTGCCACCATGGCAGACCACGCAACCTGCGGGATCACCCATTTCAGCTCCCATCTTCTCAATGTCCTCCTGCATGACACCGTCACTAAAGCGCTCAACGCCTTCATGACAAGCCAAGCAAGCTTTACCTTTGGCCTCAGCGATGGGGACGAAAGAGTTTCCTCCGCTCCCCCATGCGACTAACGCCACTACAGCTAGTAGTGCTAGGCGTTTCATTATTTGACTCCCGATTAAGTAAAAAACATCTGCTTCCTAGCGAGTGGAAGCGGCGACAAGGGGCTTTTACCCTTTCAATCTTTTCTAAGTTGAGTACGGACTGCGTGCAAATAACACACACGCTGTAACCGCAAGATCTATACCAATACTTTTTTCAGGGGTTTGGGAGAATCGGAATCCAACAAAAAAACATCTGAAAAATTGTGCTAAATACAGGGTGGCCGGGGGTCAGAGAAGGACAAAGAATCTACCTATTTAGGGTAAATCGACCTACTTCAAAAGAGAACGATTCGTATCAGGGGAGAGCGTGATTCAAAAACATTGAACGAATCGTTCAACCCCGCATAATATAAGTGAATGAACTGTTCCAGATAATCATCCGATTAACCTGACGGGTAGATGCTGACTGAACTGTATAATTGGGGGATATATCCACTCCCAAAGAGCAATTCCACCTCTGCCCGCTTGCAACCGGCAAATCCGCCCCCATATCAGTTCGATAGCTTTTCTTAATTCAAAAATTAAACGGCTAGTGGGTCGTATGATGATAAATGCGATAACTGCCAGACCAGCCAGACATAGAGTAGGACTAACCAGTAGGTAGCATGATGTCAGAAGAAGAAAACAGTGTAGATGAGGGTGTTGAAGTCATTACCGGCCATACCCTGGCCCGCTCGAATGAAGTATTGCCTAACCTGATCCATATACTGCCCGTATCTGCACGCCCATTCTTTCCTGGCCAGGCAGTTCCCCTGTTGATGGAGCAGGAGCACTGGGAAAGCACCATGGATGAGGTTGCTAACTCATCACACATGCTTCTGGGTGTTGTGCTCTCATCCGCTGACTCAGCGGAGTCGGCCACCCCCGACTCCTTCAAGAAGATCGGTACCGTTTGCCGGGTCCACCGGATTCAGCGCTCTGAAGGGAGACTGCAGGTCCTGGTTGAATGCCTGCAACGCTTCAGATTCGTGAAGATGGTAAAAAAGGGCGCGCCATTCACCGCCCGTATTGAGTATATTCCAGAACCATCCAGCGACAGCAAGGAGATCAAACCCTATGCTGTGGCCATCATCAATACAATCAAAGAGCTTTTACCTCTCAATCCGCTCTATGCCGAGGAACTACGCATGTTCCTCGATAGATTTGGACCGGACGACCCTTCACACCTAACCGATTTTGCGGCCAGCCTGACCACCTCAGATAAGTTTCAACTCCAGGCGGTTCTGGAGACTGTAGAGCTGCTGCCGAGAATGGAGAAAGTACTAGAGTTGCTCCATCGTGAGCTTGAAGTGGTAAAGGCTCAGGCCTCGATTCGTAAAACCGTCGAAGAGCGCATGGAGAAGCAGCAGCGTGAATTCCTGTTACGAGAGCAGCTGAAGGCGATCCAGCAGGAACTTGGCATTGAAAAAGATGACCGTACTGCAGAACTCGATAAATTCCATGAACGACTGGAAAAGCTGAAGCTCTCTGAACAGGCACAAACCCGTGTCGACGAGGAGATGGACAAACTGGCCGTGCTCGAACCGGGGTCACCGGAATATTCAGTCACCCGAAACTACCTGGACTGGATTACCCTGCTGCCATGGGGCATAGATTCAGAAGATAAGCTTGAACTGCAATCTGCACGAAAAACTCTGGATAAAGACCACTATGGATTGGAAGATGTCAAAGAGCGTATTCTCGAGTTTCTCGCACTAGGCATCATGAAGGGTAAGATTGCCGGTTCAATCATTCTGCTGGTTGGTCCACCTGGCGTGGGTAAAACCTCTATCGGACACTCCATAGCAGAAGCTATGGGCAGGAAGTTTTATCGCTTTTCAGTTGGCGGCATACGTGATGAAGCCGAGATCAAAGGCCATCGACGCACCTACATAGGTGCTATGCCTGGTAAGTTCATCCAGGCCATGAAAGACGCTGGAACCGAGAATCCGGTGATCATGCTTGATGAGATCGATAAAATCGGTGCCTCCTACCATGGTGACCCGGCATCAGCCCTGCTTGAAGTTCTCGATCCTGAACAGAACAGTGACTTTCTTGATCACTATCTGGATCTGCGTTTTGACCTTTCCAAGGTGCTCTTCATCTGTACCGCGAATCAACTCGATACTATCCCCCGCCCCTTGCTGGATCGCATGGAGACGATTGCACTTTCTGGCTATATCGCCAGTGAGAAATTACAGATAGCACGAAAATATCTGGTACCCCGTCAACTCGAAAGAGCAGGTCTGAAACGTCGCGACATCAAACTCAACAGCCCGGTTCTGCGTGCCATTATAGAGGGCTATGCACGAGATGCTGGAGTTCGAAGACTTGAGAAACAGATCGGGAAAATAGTACGCAAAGCTGTTGTAAAATTTCTTGAAGGGGTCAAAAAGCCAATCGAAGTAACCCTGGAGAACCTCGAAAGTTATCTTGGCGGCCCAGTATTCAAAGATGAACGCAATCTCAGTGGAGCTGGTGTCGTGACTGGCCTTGCATGGACAGCGATGGGTGGTGCGACACTCAATATTGAAGCGGTTGCAACCCACGAATTCAATCGTGGTTTTAAACTTACTGGCCAACTTGGCGATGTGATGCGTGAATCTGCCGAAATAGCTTATGGCTACATCGTCAGCCACGCAGAGGAGTTCGGCGTTGACCAATCCTTCTTCAAAAAGGCCTTTATCCACCTACATGTTCCTGCTGGTGCAACACCAAAGGATGGACCTTCGGCAGGTATCACAATGGCATCCGCACTACTCTCTCTTGCCAAGCAGAAGCCAGTACGCAACATTGCAATGACTGGTGAGTTGACCTTGACGGGACAGGTTTTTCCAGTTGGGGGTATCCGGGAAAAAGTAATTGCTGCAAGACGTGCCGGCATCAAGGAGCTGATCCTTCCTGAAGATAATCGAAGCGACTTTGAAGAGGTGCCTGAACATATACGCAAAGGACTTAAGGTTCACTTCGCCTCAGTCTATGAAGATGTGATACCAAAACTATTTCGCAGCAGTTAGCAATTGTGGTTTAGTCTAAAGTCACATTTCTAATGTAGCGCCATCGCCGTTCAGATACGATCTGTCGGAAAGCGTATCATTAACGGAAAACACTCTATTTCAGGATGGGTTTCTAGCACAATCAGAATCATCACAGATAGAGTCAAAGCGGGTAATTTTGAGCCAACTTTGTATACGACAGGCTATACACTGGCCCAACTCGTTAATCATACTGATCATGATCCCGGTTATGATCAAAGACCAGAAGACGGTATCAATCCATGCATAATGGGTAAGGCCTTCCAGGCCGTAGACCATATATGACATCAGGCCAAAGAACATAGCCAACATCAGTCCAAGAAGTATTGGTAACATGTCAAACTCCATATAAGCAGAAATTAATTAGTATATTAGCAGAGACTAAAATTAATAATATATTCTGATATCAACTACATGGACAAGTTCATGAAAATTTACAATATCCTGGCAATTCAATCAGATAGCTCCTTTCCACTTTGATGTAAACCACTCAGCGGCTTGAGTATCGCAAAGACGCAGCGAACGCTAAAGGAAAAGCATATAGTCCCTTTTGATTATCAGCAAAACCTCAGCAAGCATTTGCAACCGATATGGTTGTTTGGTTTGATTTCTAATCTCAGCTCCGTAAATCAAGCACAGACCATTGAGGTTAATCAGCAAGATAAAACAGCTTTCCTTCACCCAGGTATATTATTGACAAAGTATTACCTGTATACCCAAACAAACATCCATCAGCCAAACTATAAATAGAGAAAAACCATTCTCTATTTACTAAAAAATACCTACATAAACAGATCGCCTCACGCAGGCTGTCGAATGCGATGTGACATGTTGAATAAGATTAATGTGCAATATTTCCTATCTCACTTTTTGATCTGCATTTAGATTAATGACCAACACAGTAAGTAGCACTTTTTTGAAGGGTACTGACAAAGGACGATCCAAAAAAATATTTAAAAATCAGGTAGCAGACAGGATTTCTCTGACTTTCTGAATTGTTGAAACAGCGTTGTTATTTTAATACTGATTGGAGATTAACATGATCAAGGGTAAGAACTTATTTTTCAGCATTGTACTACTGAGTATTCTGAATCCATTAACTACTTCAGCACAAGCAGGAGAACTATTTCTCACAATTGAGTTTGACGACGGAAGTATACAAAGAGCAACCATTGATGAATTCAAGCTTGGCCTTGAAGGTGATGAACCAAAGATGGCCCTTCTTTTACCTGCTGTGCAGGCTGCAAGAGAAGCCGCCAGACGCATGGAGGACGCAGTCACAAAGAATGAAAAAATCCCAACAATCATCTTACAGACCACTGCAGAAAATACCCTGTACCAATGGAGACTACAAAATGCAATGGTGAAAAGTTACTCAATTCATGGAAGCAGTTCTGCAGGAAACACAGCGCCAGTTGAAAGCTTTTCATTTTATTATGATAAAGTTGAAGTCTCCTATAACGGCGAATCCAAACACTACGATTGCAGTTCCAAAACCTGCATTCTAGAAAAGAACACAAGTGGTAGAACGATCTATTGATCCTAACTGCTAATCCTAGTGTGGTGCGTCATTTTAGAAACTAATATCGTTCACCATCGAGCATGGATGCTCGATCATCCTCCTTAAGGCGTAGATATTAACCCGTCCCCCCTTTACAGGTAGATTCAACCTAAGGCTTCCTCACCTTTGATATGCATCAAGGCCATTGGCCGTAACTGGCCCTAAGGTTGGACGGACTATCATCACCGGTAATCAACTTGGCCCTCATACCCTTGGGTGAAACCCCCGCACCATCCAAACCACCCCAGGGATTTGTCCCCTTCGCCCTGGGGTTTCGTCCTTTTTTTGCATTGGCTGCAATTTCCGGACTGTTGCTGATGCTACTCTGGCTCTGGTTCAGGTTGAGCACTTCTGCACCGAACTACTACAGCTCTATTGGCTGGCACAGTCATGAGATGTTGTTCGGCTTTAGCATGGCCATAATAGCCGGCTTTTTGCTTACTGCTGTACGCAACTGGACAGGCATCGATACACCAACGGGTAAACCACTGGCCCTGCTTGCACTGTTATGGGTTGCGGGCAGAGTGCTCCCCTTTATCCCATCTTTACCAACCTGGCTGGTTGTTTGTGTCGATTGGTTATTCATCCCTGCACTGATCATCGCCCTCACCAATCCCCTGATAAAAGCTGAAAACCGGGTCAACCGGCTCTTCATTCCTCTGTTGGGCGTAATGGCCATAGCCAACCTGCTATATCATCTGGAGGGTTTGGGGTTTACCCAAACGGGTCAGGATGGTATCTCACTGATGCGCAATATGGTGCTGCTATTATTGATCTTCGTCGGTGGTAGAGTTCTACCATTCTTCACAGAGAAAGCGATTCAGGGCGCTGCGCCTCAGTTCAGCAAACAACGGGAACAGATCATCTACACCCTGTTCACCCTCTGGATAGTTGCTGAGTTATTGTTACCGCAAAGCTGGCTTATCGCCCCACTGGCCCTAGGCGTTGCATTCACTCAGGCTTGGCGCCTCTACGACTGGTACCATCCGGGTATATGGCAACAACCGATGCTGTGGATACTTTTTTGTGGACTGGCCTGGTTGATCCTAGGTTTTCTGCTGAAAGCAATGGCACTATACGATCTCTTTCCGAACAACCTGGCAACACATGCGTTCACTGTTGGCGCCATTGGAATCTTTACCCTGGGCATGATGGCCAGAGTCTCCCTCGGGCATACTGGGCGTAACATTCAAGCCGGTAAATCCATTACCATAGCCTTCATCCTGATCAATATTGCTGTGGCCATACGAGTATTGCTGCCTGTCACCGGCCTACTCAGCTATCAGGCCTGCATCACGTTGTCCGGGTCTATCTGGTCACTCAGCTATCTCTTGTTTGTTATCGGCTACATCCCCTTACTATTGAGACCTCGTATTGATAGTCGCCCCGGTTGAGCCCCTCTAACTAGCTCTAAAACCCTGCCTATAGAGACAGGCTATAAGATTTAATAGCCCGATAGATAATTAGTTGTTGAATATTTAAGTAAATACTAATATTCTTTCGCTCCATGAGTAAGCAGTAACTACTTGTACATTTTTTAAAACTAATTTTTGAGGAATAACTCATGTCCAAAATCGTAAAAATCGCAGCTGCTGCTGCTTTGATCGCCGCTTCTGCTTCTGCTTCTGCTTGGTGGGGCAACCCTTGGAACAACGGCTGGGGCAACAACGGCAACAATGACTTCATGGGCGACGGCTTCGGTGACGGTGATTTCTCTTTCAACATGAGTGGAAATGCTCGTGGCGCTGGCAACGGTTATGGCCGTGGCAACAACAGCTACTACAACCGTCCTTACTACGGTTATGCTCCTTATGGCGCTCCTTACGGTGCTCCTTACGGCGCTCCAGTAGCTCCTTATGGCGCTCCAGTAGCTCCAGCTCCTCAGCAGGCTCCTGCTGCTCAGTAATCACTTTCCAGTGATCACTGTGGAGTCCGTATAACCGGACTCACTAGAAAAAGGCGGGCTCGATGCCCGCCTTTTTTACTTTCAAAAGAAGAGTAATTTTAAGATAAAAGCAGATAACGCAATATAGAGCACACGTCGTATCAGTGTCTCACCATGAGAGATAGTTGTATGAGCACCCAACCAGCCTCCAATCGAGTTACCGATTGCGAGTCCAAGCCCAGTCCACCACAGCAGTTCCAGGTTTGTAGCAAATACGCTTAATGCCACTACGGTATAGACCAGCACAATAAGCACTTTATGCATATTGACCCTAACCAGGTCCAATCCGAGTACCTTGTGCAGAATCGGCATCAGAATAAAACCTACACCGATTTGAATAAATCCTCCCCAAAAACCAGCCCCAACCATCAGGATATGGCCTGCTAGCAGGTTTTTTGCTTTTTCATCACCTCCACTTGGTTTCACCTTGTCATGACCAGTGGCCATTAGCAGCATGACACCGACCATTACCAAGGCAAGTACGCGATCAAACCAGACACCTTCGAGGTGAACGCCAAGAGAAGCGCCACCAATTGCCCCTACCGAAGCGGCACCCGCCAGACTGAAACCCAACTTGAAATCCGAGTACCCAAGACGCCTGAAGGCCGTCACTGCTGTGATATTCTGGGCTAGAATAGCGATGCGATTGGTACCATTTGCAACGGGCGCTGGAACGCCCATGAACAACATTACCGGAACAGTCAATAGTGACCCGCCACCGGCCATAACATTGAGCCAACCCGCCGCAATGCCTACCATGGCAAGCACAAGAATCTGCCAGATTTCCAAACTTCTACCCTACCTGTAATCCTCAATGGGCTATCAGACTAGCAGAGTTGATATTAAAGCGGGTAATGACGGTTAAAAAAGATCTAAATCGGCCGATACACTCTGGAGTAGCTACTATTTCCCCTTTTGCAGCTCTGTTAGGGCATTGGTAGATTCAAATGCTCCTTGAATGCCAACAGGATCGATGAGTAAGAGACGCCACCCATTAATAGCTCTTTATCTTATTCTTCTACTGACGATATCTATCGATCTTCGAGGGTGGGTTGCTTTGGCTGACAGTGCTACCCCAGTCACACACTCCAGCCATCTGATTGCTGCAATTCCCAGCTCATTTCCACCTCAATATGCCATTGATGATCAAGGCAAACCTTATGGGTTTGCAATTGATATTATGAATGCAGTCGCTGAAGAGGCCGGTTTGACTGTGGAGTACCAAGTCTATGAATCGTGGCAGGAAGTCCATCAGGCCATAAAAGAGGGTCAGGTTCAGCTGATACCCAACATGGGGATAACCCCTGATCGACAGACATACGTCAACTTTACCTCCCCAGTTGAGACCTTCTCAGTGTCGCTTTTTGTACGCGCTGAAACAGAGTCTCTCAATTCAATCCAGGATCTGACAGGACATCATGTAGGGGTGATAAAAGGCAATGTGGCAATAAAATTACTCCAAGACAAACAGCTGAATCTAAAGAAATACAATCAATTATCAGAGGCCCTGATTGAGTTGTTAAGCGGCCAAATTGACGCCCTCGCTTACCCTGATCCAGTGGTCTGGCGCTATACCCAACATCTTGGATTGGACGATCATATTCGCAAACTGCAGCCATCGCTGATAGAGATAAAACGCGCTATTGCTGTAGATAAAGGGGAGATTGATCTACTAAAACGTTTAAACCAGGCTCTCAACTCGGTTATCCAAAGCGACAGGTTTGAAAATATCTATTCTCAGTGGTACGCCACACCTGCTCCCTACTGGAATATACTAAGAACCATCACAGCAATGTCGGTAGTTGTGATATTGGTCGCCATGGGGATGCTGCTCTGGCGCTATCGCAGTCTGCAGAAGCTCTACCATCGCCTTACCTCTGAAACTGAGATGCGCCGAGAAGCGGAGCATCAACTGCAACGATTGAATGCTGACCTTGAAGAGACAGTGCGCAGACAGACAGAGGATTTAGCAGAGGCCCAACGCATGGGAAAGATGGGCAGCTGGGTATTGGATCTGCAGCAGGATAGTCTTGAGTGGTCTGATGAGACTTTTCGAATCTTCGAGATTGACCCGAAACAGTTTGATGCAACTTACGAAAAATTTCTAGAAACAGTTCATCCAGATGACCGGGAACGAGTCAGCAATGCTTACATGAGTTCACTGGAAGACAAAGAGTTTTACGAGATAGAGCATCGTCTGCTGTTTGCCGATGGCAGAGTAAAATGGGTGAAAGAGCTGTGCGAAACCCAGTTTGACCGCGATGGACTCCCGATGATTTCACGAGGAACGGTTCAGGACATTACAGCGCGCAAAGCCTCGGAACGTCAACTCACTCTGACTCAATATGCTTTAGACCACATCTCCGAAGCTGCCTACCTGATGACAGCGGATGGCCAATTCAAATATGTCAATACTGCAGCTTGCGAAGCACTGGGCTACTCATGTGAAGAGCTGATGACGAAATCTGTGATAGATATCGACCCTTCAGTAACGCCAGAGCAATTTGCTGAAATAGACCAGAAACTTAAGGATGCGGGTTCATTGCGCTTTGAAACCAAACATCAGCATCGTGATGGTCACACTATTCCGGTGGAAATCGTAGCCAATCCTATCTTTTTCGAAGACGATGTATTTTCATTTGCAGTAGTGAGAGACATCAGCGATATAAAATCAGCGCAACGGGAGATCCAGCAGCAACATGCCCTGCTGCAACAGGTCATCGATGGTGTTAGTGACCCAATCCTGATGATCGATACGAACTATAACGTCCAACTCATGAACCATGCCGCTAAATCTGCAGCAGCTGTCGAAGCCATTGAGGCCGAACAACCTAAATGTTATGCCATCTCACATCACACGGATCAACCCTGTCAGGGAAATGACCACCCATGCCCCCTGCAAGAAGTGATGAAGACACACAGCACAGTTAAAGTGGTTCACAATCATCCAGGTCAGGATGAAGAGGTGAGTACTTATGAACTGCTTGCAAATCCCCTGTTTGATGAGCAGGGCAACATTACCGGCATCATCGAATCGGGCAGAGACATTACTGACTACCTGAGCGTCGCGGATCAACTGAGGAAAAATCAGAGCCGTCTCGATCACATCGCCCATCACGATCCATTGACCGGCATGCCCAATCGTCTGCTGTTTGTAGATCGTCTGCAACAAGCCATTTTTAAAGCCAAACGCAGCGGCACTATGGTTGCCTTACTGTTTATAGATCTGGACAGATTCAAGCAGATCAATGACAGCTTCGGTCATCCTACCGGTGATCTGATATTGAAAGAGGCGGCCGTTCGTCTCAAAAGTATGATTCGCGAAGAGGACACCATCGCCCGAATCGGCGGCGATGAATTTACCGTAATTCTTAACGAAATTGGTCAAACTCAAAACATTGTAAAAATTGCTGAGAAACTGTTGAGTGCATTTACCCAGAGCTTCCAAATTTTGGATAAAGAGCTGTTTCTATCAAGCAGTATAGGCATCAGTATCTATCCCCAAGACAGCGATGAGCCAAACACCCTCATACGAAATGCAGATTCAGCAATGTACAAGGCCAAGGAGATGGGCAGAAACGCATATAGCTTCTATACCTCAGAAATGACTGATAAGGCCTTTGAGAGATTGATGATGGAGAACAGCCTACGCAAAGCTGTGAAACTGGATCAACTGGTTCTGCATTACCAGCCTCAGATTGATATACGTACCGGTAGGGTAGTCGGAGTAGAGGCTTTGGTTCGTTGGCAGCATCCAGAACTGGGCCTTTTACCACCTGCCAAATTCATCCCTCTTGCTGAGGAATCAGGGCTGATCCAATCTATAGGTGAATGGGTTTTACACCAGGCCTGCCAGCAGGCTCATAACTGGTGCGAAATGGGTTTTACCCCTGAACGTATTTCGGTCAACTGCAATCTTTCAGCAAGTCAGTTAAATAGTGAGCGCTTTATTGAGCGCATACTGAATGTTCTTGAGGAGACAAGAATCGATGCTGATCTGTTGGAGCTGGAGATTACAGAAACCACCATCATGGACAATCCGAAGCATATGTCAGATGTTCTGAATCGCCTACGTGATATCGGTATCAAACTGGCAATTGATGACTTTGGAACCGGTTACTCTTCACTCGCTTACCTGAAAGCTCTGCCCATCTCCAAACTCAAGATCGACCAATCTTTTGTGCGGGATATTCCCTCCGACCCGGATGACATGGCTATAACCCGGGCGATCATCGCCTTGGGTGAAAGTCTGCAGATGCAGGTGATCGCTGAAGGCGTGGAGACCGAAGACCAGGCCAGATTCTTAATCAATGAAGGCTGCTTCCTCGCGCAGGGATTTCTCTATGCGAAACCCATGGGATCGGAAGATCTGAATCGTTACCTGGAATTGGCGCACGCCAAAGCCTGACGATAAGGCAAAGCACCCTGCTTCCGCTTCGACATTGCAGCCGACCTGCTTTAGGTCTCCTGAATCCCCCCGCTCTACCCTACATGCCGTAACGAAAAAAAGCCCCTTTAGAAGGGGCTTTCAAGAAGATAGCCAGATATAGAAATCCAACTATTAAATATCCTGTTTAAAACGGTATGTCGTCATCGAAATCATTGTCAGGCACCGATGAAGGGGCCGGGGCCGACTGTGGCCTGGACGCGCCCTGAGATTGCGGCGCATCAAATGAAGCACTCCCACCACGGCTGTCGAGCATCTGCATTTCACTGCCGACAATTTCGGTTGTGTAGCGATCCTGACCATCTTGTCCCTGCCACTTGCGGGTGCGTAGACTCCCTTCGACATAGACCTTGGAACCTTTTTTCAGATACTCCCCTGCGATCTCTCCCAGGCGATTAAAAAATACCACCCTATGCCACTCTGTTCGCTCCTGCTGTTCGCCGGTATTTTTGTCCTTCCAACTCTCAGAGGTTGCCAAGGTGACATTTGTGACCGCCCCACCGCTAGGCATATAGCGCGTCTCAGGGTCCTTACCCAGGTTGCCGATGAGTATTACTTTATTGATTCCTCGAGCCATCTATTTTTTCTCCACAGCAGTTTCAGCCCCTTTCCTTGGAGCCTGTAATAATCCTATAGTGTACCTCACCCTTGTACGGCATATCCATCCAGCAGCGTCTGGTCAACGATTTTCAGATCTACTTTCAGATAGGCGACTCCATCTTCAGCGATGATTACGGCATCGTCCACCCCATCGATGGCCATCAACTGCTCAGCCAGCTTACCCACCTCAGATGCTTCAAGCTGCCCCACAGGGAGCATGTAGTTACTCAGATAGTTAGGATCCGGCATGCCACGAGCGATCAGAAACCATAGCAGAATCATGCCGCTACAGAGGAGGAAGACCCCCTCATTTTCATAGTGGGTATGAATCCACCCACCCAGCACCCCGCCGAGAAAAGCACCAAGAAACTGGGAACTGGAATAGACCCCCATGGCTGTGCCTTTTCGCTCTCCGGGTGCTGCCTTGGCGATCAGGGAGGGTAGTGTCGCTTCCAGTAAGTTAAAGGCAGTAAAGAAAATAAACAGACCCACAACCAATACAAACAACTGCTGACTGAATCCATATAGCAGTAGTGCCGCCAACCCCAATGCGGCAATCGCCCCGAGAAATACAGGACGCATGCGACGTCGACTCTCCGCAATAATCACGAAAGGTACCATCATCACCATCGAAAGCAGCATTACCGGCAGATAGACCTGCCAATGAGCGCTGCTCTCCATACCCAGATCACGCAGTGCCAGAGGATAAGCGAGGAACATTGCCGTCAGAGACATGTGCAATGTCAGGATACCAACATCAAGCCTCAGTAGTTCAGGATCAGCGAGAACCTTGCCAAATTGATCGGGCACCGCCTCTGCATCCCGGTGAAAATGGCTATTCTGGGGGGTAGGTACAATAAATATGACAATACCTATACCCAGTAGCGCCAATATTGCTGTCAGCCAGAAGATCCCAGGAACGCCGATCCAGCTGTTCAAAATAGGTCCCAGAATCAGGGCCACAGCAAAGGCAAATCCGATGCTGA
This sequence comes from Candidatus Thiodiazotropha sp. 6PLUC1, assembly GCA_040506705.1. Taxonomy (GTDB): domain Bacteria; phylum Pseudomonadota; class Gammaproteobacteria; order Chromatiales; family Chromatiaceae; genus Thiodiazotropha. Next base: position 20,627 of record JBEVWG010000036.1, on the reverse strand, counting down.
TACCGATGATCGCCATCATGCGCAAACGTCTCTGTTCACGGCTGAGATCAGCGGCTGTTGCCATTATCACGGCCGCAATCGCACCACTTCCCTGCAGGGCGCGCCCTACGATGATGCCATAAATGGTATCAGCAGAGGCAGCAACCACACTCCCCAGAGCAAAGATCAACAGACCTCCGACCAATACCGGCTTACGCCCGATTCTGTCTGAGAGCATGCCAAATGGAATCTGCAGCACTGCCTGGGTCAGACCATAGATACCGATGGCTATGCCAACCAACTGAGGCGTGACATCCGGTAAACCCTCAGCATAGAGAGAGAAAACAGGCAGAATAAGAAATAACCCCAGCATTCTTAGGGAAAAGAGACCGGAGAGAGAGTAAGCGGCTCGTTTTTCAGTCGCATTCAATCCGGTGGAGGCACCCTGCTTGGTCGTCATCTATCAGTCACTTTGCCAGTTAAATATTAAAGAGTGCGTATAGTATCAGGTTCGCACAATTCTATGCAGTGTAAGAAAAAAACTGCCCAGACATAGTGACGAAGCTTAAGGCATTACCACAAAGGTTAAATTATTGAATTCACAACAAACTGCCAACTTGACTTCATTCGGAACCCAGAATAACCAAGTAATTTAAATGCTTTAACCTCTCCAAATCGTATTAGCTCATCAACGAACATCTGTAATCATTTGCGCCCTATCAGTGGGCAAGAAATCACCCCTAACCACCAGGTTTCCCTGCATTCACCTGGAGACTTAAAGTAGAAATGGCATCTCTACATTGAAATTTATCCGATAACTGGTGATTGCTTGTTTTCGCGTTGTTCAGGTTGTTGACATTAAGCCCATGACCGGGAGCGATCCAGCGTGTAAGCTATTCAGATGAGTTTTTGATACGCCCTAACATCCCACAACTCGAAGAGCGGGAGCCAGCTCACAGAACAGCCGAGACTGGAGAAAATATTGCTAATAGTGTGCACCAACTCAAATTCTAGAATTTTTCACGGCGCAATTTAGCCTGATCAAGTAATCCATGACATGAAATGTGTGGTAGTTACTCACTCTAAGAACAAAATATATTTATAACAATGCGCGTATAACAGACTGAATAACGCTACCACGCTTTTTTTAATATTCTATATGGCCCTGGAAGTAAAAATAATTTCAAAACCCTTTACTGACAATGCCAGAAACGAGCGAGCAGGACATTAGAGGCATATCTAATACTAAAACCATATTGGATTGAACTAAAAGGAATTAGTAATGAATTATCTAAAGGCAAAATACCTAATTATAGTTTTCATGTTCAGCTTGCTATTACCCAACCTGAGCTTTGCCGGTGTTTGGCTAAATCTTGAAGGCCAAAACGGAATTAAGCTACAAACACTTAATAATAAACTGGACTGGCTGGATCAGCAAAACAACCGCAACCAAAACCTGGATCCATGGATTGGAATAAGAGTCTATCTCACATGGGGAGAAATCCCCTATATAGGTAATAAAAGTGACCCCAATACCATTCGGTATGATTTTTCAAATCTTGTAAATATCTTAAATAATACTCATCACAGAGGAAGCAAAAGAAGTTATAAAATCGCCCTGACAATTTCTGATAAACTTTGGGTGTTTCAGCAAAATGGCGGTTATGATTACGCGCCTGGAGCCTTGCCTAGGTTTTTAGCGGAAGATCTAGGAGAAGGTGATTGGATAAACAGTGTAGTCACGCCCAATGGTAGCAATAAAACTATTCTTAAAGATGAAGATGAAGATAATGATGGTGTCTCTGACAACTTAAGATTTGCTGTTGCCAATTCAAAAACAAATAGCAATCCTGCACGAAAGTATAGCGCTGTCCGTTGGAATCCAAAAATAAAAGAATTATGGGGTGAATTTTGGTATCAGCTTGCTAACTACTCCTACACAGAAGATGGTGTTACTAAAAAACTCGGCGATCATCCCGCATTATATTCAATAATCACACAAGAGAGTTCTCTTTCTGGTATTTATCACAATATTGATGAGTTAGATGCTATTGGATACATTGGCCCTCAGCAATACTCAGAAGCGTTGCTTGAGCAGTCAATAGAACTAAGCAGTTACTTCGTTGCAGTGCCTATCCTCAATAACATTAACTGGATATCAGAAAATGTCGCAAATAAATTAGCCCCTTACTATCAACAATACTTAGGCGATCAACTAAGCAGTCTAAATCAAACTTCCAACAGTCACGGTTGGTTTGCACAGGACCTTCGAATTGATGCATACATGGGCATTAGCAGTTATCAGAATATTGTTTACCCCGAGTTTTCGAAATTCGATAAATCCATGCGTTACGCCATGATTACTGGTGATACCTATAAAAACAGTCATTTCACAAGCTCAACCAATCAGGGAAAAGCTCAGGAGTTAATTGAATTGGCCTCCCAACTCTCAATTGGCCACCTATTATTTTTAAATCAGAGTCAACAGCAAGGGTCATCCACTAATTCGGAAATTTTTAATCTGATCGCGTCTGCTGATTACGATGATTACAGCTTCCTTCCCGAAGCCATACCAAATCTCCTCAGCGCAGTAGTCAATGAAGGCTCGGATGCAAATAGAATTGTTTTGACCGCTTCCAATAGAGTAAACAACATCTCTTCCAGCGGATTCTCTATTAAGGTCGACGGGCAGCCAGCAACAATAACTCATATTCAAAGAGACCCTGCAGACCCAACCAAAATCTGGGTAACTTTGTCAGACAGAATCTATAAGGGTGAAATTGTTGAAATCATATACGATGGAAATGAGTTACAGAACAGCCAAATTGCCGCGACAAACAAGTGCACAGTTTCCCCAGACCCAAACCCATCTATGGTGAAGTCTTATGTGTATGAAGGCGCTCACCCAGACAGAATTGCTCTATTTATTTCAGAGCCCGTCAAAAAACATGTCACCAGCACAGGCTTCTCTGTAGCTATTGATGGCCAAGCTGCATCAATCATTAACTTAGTCAGACATCCAACAGAATCTGCCAGGCTCTGGATCACCTTATCCAACAGGATCAATCCAGGCGAAATAGTCCTGATTACATATGCTGGCAATGGCACGATAGAAGATATTTCGGGACACGAATTGGACGCTGGAACCATCCGCGTCACTAATAAAACAACCAATTCGCATTGATACCACATGATGGCCGGTTAACACCTCAAGTCGTGGCATTCAAATTTCCCTCATCCACATGTTCTATGTTTGAGTGTGAGGCATTTAACCAGCCCCCGTTATTCCGGTACCCTCGGGAATGACGGGGCCAGTAGAGCCAAAGGGTACGGTCCTGCCGCACCACAAGGGCGTGAATTCCTAAGAAATCCCGGTTGTTCTTCTCGTAATCACCAGTGTAAGTTGATGTAAGCTGGCTGTTAATCTGCTCATCAGGTGGTTTTCGTCTCAGTTGGGCAGTGTGCGGCAGATAGCACCCTACATTTCACACGTAAAGCCAGCCTCCATCTTGGTGGTCTTTCCAATCTCTCAGGCGTTTTATCAGTTATTCGAAAGATCGCGTATAGTATTGGGTTGGCTCATCTCAAAGCAGTTCAACCACAATAAGATTATGGACACCATCAGCATACGCGGTGCTCGCACCCACAACCTGCAAAATATCGACCTGGATCTACCGCGTGATAAATTGATTGTGTTCACCGGTCTTTCCGGTTCCGGCAAGTCTTCACTGGCCTTTGACACCATCTACGCAGAGGGTCAACGACGTTATGTTGAATCACTCTCTGCTTATGCCAGACAGTTTCTCTCTTTGATGGAGAAACCGGATGTAGATCACATTGAAGGGCTCTCCCCGGCCATCTCCATCGAACAGAAGACCACTTCTCACAACCCCCGCTCCACAGTCGGAACGATAACTGAGATTTACGACTATCTGCGTCTGCTGTTCGCCAGGGTTGGTAACCCACGCTGCCCTGAGCATGACACAACCCTGGAAGCGCAAAGCATCAGCCAGATGGTCGACCAGGTAATTGCACTACCGGAAGGAGAGCGGATGATGTTGCTGGCCCCGGTCATACAGGAACGCAAGGGCGAGCACCACAAACTACTGCAGGAGCTACATGCTCAGGGATTTATCCGCGCCAGAATCGATGGCGAAGTGTATGAGCTCGATGATGCTCCTACCCTGGAACTGCACAAAAAACACACTATTGAAGTGGTGGTGGATCGCTTCAAGATCCGTGAGGATCTATCAACCCGTCTGGCAGAGTCCTTTGAGACTGCCCTCGATCTGGCAGATGGACTGGTACGGGTAGCCTGGATGGATAGCAGTCAATCTGAATTGGTCTTCTCCTCACGTTTCGCCTGCCCACACTGTGGCTATAGCCTTTCTGAATTGGAGCCGAGGCTATTCTCTTTCAATAACCCAGTCGGCGCCTGCTCAACCTGCGATGGCCTGGGTATTGAACAATTCTTTGATCCTGAAAAGGTGGTTGCTCACCCTGAACTCTCTCTGGCGGGAGGCTCGGTAAGAAGCTGGGATCGACGGAATGCCTACTATTTCCAGATGATTAAATCATTGGGTCGACATCTGAAGTTCGATCCGGAAACCCCTTGGAACAAACTCACCAAGCGGGTGCAAAAAATCATCCTGCAAGGCAGCGGCAGTGAATCAATCGAATTCAGCTACCACAACGAAAGGGGCCGTTCAGTCAAGAAGAGCCATCCTTTCGAAGGCATCATTCCGAATATGCAGCGCCGCTATCGGGAGACAGATTCCAATGCTGTACGGGAAGAGCTGTCACGCTACATATCCAGCCAATCCTGTCCCGATTGTAAGGGCACCCGGCTCAACCAGGCGGCACGCCACGTATTTATCAACACACATACTTTGCCGGAACTCACGAAGATGCCCATAGGGCAGGTAAAGAAGAGCTTTAAGGCCCTTAAATTACAAGGCAAACGTGGCAAGATCGCCGCTAAAATTCTGAAAGAGATCGACCAACGACTCCATTTTCTGGTCAATGTGGGACTCGACTACCTGACCCTGGATCGCAGCGCTGAAACCCTTTCCGGTGGTGAAGCCCAGAGGATTCGCCTCGCCAGCCAGATCGGTGCAGGGCTGGTCGGTGTCATGTATGTGCTCGATGAACCCTCCATAGGTCTGCACCAAAGGGATAATCAACGCCTGCTGGACACCCTGATCTACCTTAGGGATCTGGGTAACACAGTGATTGTTGTGGAACATGACGAAGAGGCCATTCGTAGTGCCGATCATGTGGTGGATATTGGCCCAGGAGCAGGGGTACACGGCGGAAAGATCATCGCCCAGGGTACGGCTGAACAGATCTCAAAAAGTAAGGGTTCACTTACTGGTGAGTACCTGAGTGGCAAACGTTGTATAGAGACCCCTGAACGAACCACTGAGAGCGACCAACGCACACTTGAACTGTTAGGCGCTACTGGCAACAATCTTAAATCTGTGGATCTGGTGATCCCGGTTGGGAGTTTTTGCTGTATCACCGGGGTTTCCGGCTCTGGAAAATCGACCCTGATCAACGACACCCTCTATCCGATCTGCGCCGCAACACTGAATAAAGCCAACACCACCCCTGCCCCCTACAATGAAGTTGCAGGGCTGGAACATTATGACAAGGTCGTGGATATCGATCAGAGCCCGATCGGCCGAACACCAAGATCCAACCCAGCGACCTACACTGGCCTCTTTACCCCGATAAGAGAACTCTTTTCCGGCACTCATGAAGCACGCTCCAGAGGCTATACACCTGGACGTTTCAGCTTCAATGTCAAAGGGGGGCGATGTGAATCCTGCAGTGGCGATGGCGTGATCAAGGTGGAGATGCATTTTCTGCCGGATATCTATGTCCAGTGCGATGTCTGCAAGGGTAAACGCTATAACCGTGAGACCCTCGAGATTCACTATAAAGGCAAAACCATAGACGAAGTTCTGAGCATGACCGTTGAAGAGGCATTACCCTTTTTCGATGCGGTACCCGCCATCAAACGAAAACTTCAGACCTTGATGGATGTCGGCCTCTCCTATATCTCCCTGGGGCAGAATGCCACTACCCTTTCAGGGGGCGAAGCACAACGGGTCAAACTCTCTCGCGAGTTGTCCAAGAGGGACACAGGCAACACCCTCTATATCCTTGATGAACCCACCACCGGACTCCACTTCCATGATGTGAACCATCTGCTGGAGGTACTGCACAGACTGCGAAATCATGGCAACACTGTGGTAGTCATCGAACATAATCTGGATGTAATCAAAACTGCCGACTGGGTTATCGATCTTGGACCTGAAGGGGGTGATAAGGGCGGAGAAATTATTGCACAAGGCACGCCAGAACAACTCTCCAAAGTGCGCAAATCCTACACCGGGAAATTTCTCAAAAAGTTACTCAGCAGTTGAGCAACGGAAGCAACTCAAGGTGTTTCGTAAGCCCCCAGATCCGGCGTTCCATCCCGGGCATTCCCCAGGATATCGATCGCAGGGTATGAGATACTGCTTCCTGCATCCCGAGCTGGCGAAACCGAATTCAAGCGCAGGTCGTCCGGGGCATTAATAAACAGGGGATTGCCGGTTGATGCCATGCCATCAAGACCAGTGGTGCCACTATCGAAACTGGCGCCATAGCAGAGGTTACTGTTGACCATGTTATAGGCACTGGCAGAGAGATCAAAATCGTAGCAACTATCCCCCGCCTGAGTGTTGGCAAAATAACCGATATTATTGGTGACCACATAGTTACTGCCACGCTCACCCACATAGTAGGCACGACCGCTGGCAGAGCCACCGAAGTAGACACTATTGTTGCGCACTACAGTGCCGCTCACATCCACATCCGGAGCAGCGGTAAGTCGGTTTGGTGATGCAATGCCAATAGCACCGCCAAAAATAGTCTGCACCACAATATTGTTTTCGATAATACAGTCGACGCAGCTTGAGATACCAATCGAAAGGTTACCTACATTGCGGATAACATTACCCCGGATTATCGCGTTGTAGTGACTCTCTGTGGTCGAACCGGCCGCATCTACAGTCAGCCCCCAGCAACCTGCAGACGGGTTGCTCTCTTCGATCAGGTTGTTTTCGATCAGCAGGTTGGTGCTATTGTCATTATGGGCGACCAGTCCGGCACCAACACAGTGCCCATTGGCATCCACAGCAGAATCACTGAGCCAGTTGCCGCGAACAATGCTGTCGCGCCTCATTTGACTAAGATAGACATTATGCAGAAACATACTGGCATTGAGCCAGCCATTATTATGAAAGCGGTTGCGCTCGAGTAAGGTACGATTGGTACCCCCCAGCCAACCCATACCCCCATTATCATGCATATAAGAGTCACTGAGGGTGACGTCTCCGCTCTCTAATCCATTGCTGTTGAGATGGACACCAATCCCGAATCCATCCACCTCAATGCAGTGCATGGCCACATCGTTTAGGTTGCGAAACAGAAACAGACCAAACCCTTCACCATCCTGGTTCTGTTTTGATATGTGGAGATTATGGATACGCACCCCCTCCCAACGTTCCAGATCTGAATGGGTATCGAATGAGAGCCCATTGACGTGACCCGATTGAGTGATCTTGATTGTAGGCCTGGCCTGAGTGGCATCGCCATAATCTTGTATGCTACAGGGAGAACTGGTGTCACAGCTGCTGGCATCAAGTGCCAAAGCTGAATCAGTATGCCATACACCACCTCGACAGAAAGCCAGACCACTACCACTATTGAATGAAGCTACTGCCGCAGTTATTGAACGTATTGGATTACTAGCACTGCCTGAATTGGCATCATCACCACTTTCACAGCCTGAATCGGCGCCAGCTTGGCAATCACAGATATGAACCACTGCTACCCCATGATCCACCAGCGTCGCAGGACATTGGTTGAGATCTGGACCAAAGGTGGGCAACAGAGCAGATACTATTGGATTGATTGTTACGTTAATGCTGTCACTACTGGTTTCTCCATCGTCATCAGTAACAGTGAGCATGAACTCTAGAATCTCAGTAGCAACCACAGCGGGTGCATTGAAGGTTGCAATCGCCGTGTCGCCTCCACTCAGATTGACAGCGCTTCCGGAAAGCTGCGTCCATTGATAGCGATCAACACTGCCATCGCTGTCACTACCACTACCCGTCAGTGTTACGTCTTGTAGAGAAACTACTGTTTGATCAATACCGGCATTGGCTTCGGGCAGAATGTTGGTGGGTGGTTCAGTATCATTCGGATTGATTGAAATGCTAACCCTGTCACTGGTCGTTGCACCCTCATCATCTGTAACACTAAGTATGAACACAAGAATTTCAGAAGTAATCAAAGAGGGTACATTAAAGGTGGCTATTGCTGTATCAGCACCACTCAGAGCAATAGGAGTTCCAGAAAATTGCGTCCACTGATAGCTCACTATTGTACCGTCACTATCAATCCCGTTACCCATCAGCGTTACGCTCTGAAGAGCGTTTACAGTTTGATCCGCCCCAGCATCAGCCTGTGGAGGAATATTTGGAGAGGCATCGATATCATCAGGATTGACGGTAATGCTAACCCAATCACTGTTAACTGCACCATCATCATCTGTAATAGTTAGCGTAAACTCAAAGACTACTGATTCTGCAACAGAAGGTGCATTGAAAATGGCAACCTCTGTCTCGGCACCACTGAGATCGACACTACTCCCAGAGAGCTGGGTCCATTGATAGCCGACAACGACACCATCGCTGTCACTACCACTGCCCGTCATTGTTACACTCTGCAAAGCAATTACTGTTTGATCGGCCCCGGCATCAGCTTGCGGCGGAATGTTTGCTGATTGCACACTATTATCACTACTCCCCTCTCCCCCACCACAAGCAACTAATAGTGTAATTATCAGTAGCAGAGTTATAGAGTGCAGCAATCTAATCATCGTAAAATATCCTTTATGACAGTTTGAAATCTCAGCCTCACTTTTAAACGGGATAGATCACAGCCATTCCGAATCTATATCGATTTCTATTAATCATATTGTAATCAGTGATATCTCACATATCCCTCACACAGGTTGCCTTTAATCTGAGATATAACACCGTATGTCGATTTAAGGGCACCTCTATTAATTGCAGAAGCTGTAAATATTAAATATTCACAATAGTTAGCAATTACCATCTGTAGTTATTCAGTTTGCTTGGTAAACTCTACGCAATTGACATTCATGTAAGACAAATCATTACGCTAGCCAGATCGATTTCATAAGTAACTGTTTTTTCACACACTCAATATTCAATTCAGGAGACCATCATGGATTTAACTTCATTACTAATTTTTATAGCAATCGGGGCTGTAGCTGGTTGGTTGGCTGGCACTCTGATGAAGGGTGGTGGTTTCGGCCTGCTGGGCAATATTGTAGTTGGTGTTATTGGCGCATTTATTGGCGGCTGGGTGTTTGGTCTCCTTGGACTCTCTATCAACGGATTAATCGGATCGTTGATTACTGCTGTTGCAGGTGCAGCAATCTTACTGTTTGTTGTGGGACTCATTAAAAAATAAAGATCTTCCAAAGACTTTATGCGGAGAGAAACTCCCCTCTCCCCACGCGGGAGAGGGGGAGAATGAACACCCTACTTCTCCCAACAATCAGCAAGATAAATATGAACGATCAATGCGGTTTTATCTTTCAACCAGATGAAACGCTTCGCGTACACCCTCTCCCCAACCCCTCTCCCGTAAAGGGAGAGGGGCTTTCAGAGTTGTTCTGAGAAGGTTGAAAGTTAATGAGACAGCAGCGCTCTCTTATATAAAATATAGTCCTCATCAAATCAGCTTGGCTAGTAATGCTGCCAGCATATCAATCGCTACTATCCTCTATCTATTCTTCTTGATGGCTTTTTAGCTGGATAGCACACTCTCTGGATGCAGTCATACAAGATTTCGCCTGTCGTTTGTGGTCTGGGACATAAAAAGCAGTATAGAGCAGAGGAGGAGGGAATGAAAAGCACATGAAACAGCCTCCTGACAATCGGAAAAACATCACTCAGATGGCTCTATTTGACAGCAAGATGTCTACCACTGCCTTGTTCAGAAATGCCCAAAAATCGAGTTTTGGGTGAAATCAGCACACAAGGATTGTGCAAAAGTACCTACAGAACTACATATAGCGACGTTATTCTGCTACATATACGATATACACCACGCTGTTTAATCAAGAAAATCTCAAATAGTGAAAAGACGGCAAATATAATAATTTCATCAAAAAGGAACCTGGGATGTCATTCACGCAAAGCAATAGACAACTAAAAATCAAAACCCCACTAGGTCCTGATGAACTCCTCATTTTGAGTATGGAGGGCAGCGAAGAGCTGGGCCGTTTATTTGAATTCACAATTGACCTGCTAAGTGACAACGAGGCTATTTCTCACTATGACCTGCTAGGCAAAAAAATGACGGTCGAAATGGATATGGTGGACACCACTAAACGTTATTTTGATGGTTATGTAAGTGATTTCTCTCAAGTGGGACACCTCGCCTTCTTTGCCCACTACCGGGTTACGCTTCGCCCCTGGTTCTGGCTTATGACCCAGACCTCAGATTGTCGTATATTTCAGAACAAGAAAGTACCTGACATCATTAAAGATGTATTTAGTGACAATGGATTCGGCGATTTTGAAGAGCGCCTGAGTGGAAGCTATAGAGAGTGGGAATACTGCGTACAATACAGGGAAACTGACTTTAATTTTGTTAGCAGGCTAATGGAGCAGGAGGGTATCTACTACTTCTTTAAGCATACCGCAGGCAAGCACATACTTGTCTTATGTGATGATTATGCCTCTCATAACACTCTGGAAGCCTATGCTGAAATACCCTATGTTCCCCCCACAGAAACTGGAGCAAGCCGCTGGCAGGATTATATCCACAGCTGGACATTTCGCCGATCCATACGTCCCGGAAACTTTGCCCATACCGACTACGATTTCAAGAAACCTAAGTCAGACGTCTCATCGAATGCGTTGATACCAAGAGGGCACCCTTACTCTGACTATGAGGTCTTCGACTATCCAGGGGAATATGTAGCATCTTCAGAGGGCGAACGCTATGCCAAACATCGGATAGAGGAGTTACAGGCAAAACATGAGGTATTGGAAGGTAAAGCGAATACTCGGGGCTTAACCACCGGTGGCCTGTTCACCATGACAGAACATCCACGGGGTGATCAGAATAAGGAGTATATGGTCACCGGCGCTTACTATTCACTGCAGTCCGATGCCTTCGAGTCAGTACCAGAGATCGCCCAAGGGCCGCTCTATTCCTGTGAATTCACCTGCATGGATCCTAAGACGACCTTTCGCACATCACGTATCACATCAAAACCTATTGTACAGGGCCCTCAGACAGCAGTTGTGGTTGGCCAGGCAGGTGAAGAGATCGATACCGATGAATATGGACGGGTAAAACTGCAGTTTCACTGGGATCGATATGGTAACAGGGATGAGAACAGCTCCTGCTGGGTTCGTGTGGCACAGGTCTGGGCCGGCAAAAACTGGGGCGCAATGCATATCCCCCGTATTGGCCAGGAGGTTATCGTTGATTTCCTCGAGGGAGATCCCGACCGTCCAATCGTCACTGGCCGGGTCTATAACGCTGACCAGATGCCACCCTATGAGTTACCTGCCAACAAAACCCAAAGCGGCATCAAGAGCCGCAGCACGAAGGGAGGCAACAGCAATAACTTCAATGAGATCCGCTTTGAAGATAAAAAAGGCTCTGAGGAGCTCTACATACACGCAGAAAAGAACCATACCAATGTAACAGAAAGCAGTCGTAGCGAGCGGGTTGGTTATAACCGATCCCTGACAGTCGGTCACGACAAGAGTGAACAGGTTAATAACGATAAAACTATCACTATCGCAAAGAATCACAACGAAACCATCGGTCTTAACATGAGCCAGGTGGTTAGTGTGGACAAGAAAGAGACTGTCGGTTCCAATAAATCCACAGTGGTTGGCATCAACCGTTCGGAGACCGTGGGCGCCGCCAAAGAACTGACCATTGGCGGCCTCTATCAGGTCTCAGTTGGTGGTGCAATGAATGAGACCGTGGCAGGCGCAAAAGCTGAGGAGGTCGGTGGCGTCAAACTTGAAACCGTAGCAGGTGATAAGAAGTCCATAGTAGGCGGTGATAGCGGCAACAGTGTTGGTGGCGACCTGTCAGAGGAGGTAGACGGTGAGAAAAAATCCCAGATCAATGGTAACTACACTATCGATACGAATGCTGAGTATAAATTGGAAGCTGCCTCAAAAATCGAATTAAAAACAGGTGCTTCATCCATCAGCATGGATTCGAGTGGAAAGATCGAGGTATCAGGAACTGACGTGACCTTTAAAACAGCCGCAGGCAAAGTACATATTGATGCAGGTGGCATCATCACCATCAAAGGCACCATGGTCAAAATCAACACCTGAATAAGATAACTGACTACTCAGATTGACAAGTGTTAACAGGCCCTAGTATGGATAACCAAACAACAGAGGATATAAGCAATGAGCGGTAAACCTGCAGCCCGCGTCGGTGATACGATTCTCTGCATTCTGCCTCAGATCCTACCGGCAGTACCGCCACCGCCCCATGCGCCCCCCCCGGCCTTCCCATTATTCCACCAGGTGCGCCCACGGTATTAATTGGGGGACAACCTGCCGCAAGGATGGGCGACTATAGCCTCTGTATCACCCCGGTTCCTGTTCCAAATCCAATTGTTCGCGGCGCATTTCCCGTGCCGATCATGAATATGCCCGCCGCCAGGATGAGTGACTCAGGCACCCATCCTGGATCGATCATCATGCCACCATGCTGTCCGACAGTACTGATCGGCCTGTCAGGCGTTACCGGTAATCCAAGACTTGGCAATCAGGCCTGTCAAAATATGGCGGCAGGAAGAAATCCTCCTCCGGGCTCCACCACTGCCAGCGGAAATCCAATCAGCCCAAACTCTGCGGGACAGAGCTATAACAACTGCGGCGTCGAGTCTTCCAGACAGATTGTACAACTGGCCACTGGTGCAAATCCCGGACAGGAAGCGATGCTAAACACTGCCATCGCAAATAGTAACGCCTCCCAACCCGCCATTGGCAGCGCAGGAAGTGGTGGACCGGTAACAGCACAAAATCAGGCTTTTTACAGTGGTGGCACTACATCAGGGCAGCAAGTTTCAATACTCGGTAATAATGGTGTTCCATCAAGCAGAATTGCCCCTACCTCAAGCGGCCTCCAGCTAGGGCAATTTGAAACAGCGCTATCCCAGGGTAGAGGCGTTATTGCCAATGGTGATGTTGCCGGTCTGCCAGGCTGGGGAACTCAAACAGGTGCTCATGCCGTGTTGGTCACCGGTTATGAATATGACGATGATGGCAACATCACACACGTTATCTACAACGATACAGGCATTGGAGTCTGTAACCAGAGGGCTACAGCAGCCCAATTTCAAAATTTTCTGACAACTGGTGCAAATAATGCGGTTGCAAATGGCTTTGCTATGAGTGGCGCATCTGTCACCAATAATCCGATATTTTGAACAATCATGAGTAGAAAACTATTTTGGCATATCAATATACTTTTTTTGATTTGCGTTAACACGACAGGGGTATTCGCCATGTCCATGAAAGACGCGGTGCAGCAGATAGGTCAGCACGCGAACATGATGCCATTAGAACGCGGTATCACTCTGCCAATGATAAAGGCAGAAGGTAACAGAATTATTGTGACGCGCCTGATCTACTTCACCCGCACTACACCGGAATCAGGGACAGCGATAACTGATCCTCAGTATATTGCTACGTATGACCTGTCCAACGCTCGATTCATTACACTTAAGCGGTTTGAAATGGAGGTTCCGAATCTGCAACCACCTCCATGGATACACAACCGCCCCTCATTTGAGAATCCAAATGAGATCATTCCTGAATTTGAACACATCTGGACACTATATGACATCCTGATCCCGGAATACATCAGAGGGAGTATGAATGTCAGCAGTGAAATCAAGCAGGCAGCCAAAGCCTATGTCGGTTATTTCGAGCGACATGCTGAAAAGCCACTCATGCCCTACTACGAACTATTCAGCGGCGAGTTTTTACGCTGGATTGGTCAAATTGCCAACTCTTAAATTGACCGAAGAGGTATCTATCTAATGTCTGATCAGCAATACACTTCGGTCACAACAGCATCGGCAAGAAATCTGATTTCACCATCACTACAGTTCACCAGCTATATGAGTTTACCGATGCCGGTAATCGGCAACAACAGATTATTTTTAGCCTTTCTTGTTGGTAGAGGAGAGGCACTGAATCCTGAGCTTGGTTACCAAATCTGGCCACCGAGCTTACTGGCTCTGTTCGAAACAGAACGTGGTCAGCTTCACGAGTTACGCACCATAACACCAAACTATTTTTCGATTGATCACCCCCCCGATCACCCCATGGGCAAAGGGGTGTCACCACCGGAGAAATCCACTACAGAGTACTTGCAAAACGAACTCCATCTTTTTCAGAGTTGCGATACTCTGCTTATTGCGATAGCTGGCAAACATACCCATCAGGATGAACTACATCGGTTTGACGAGTTATACAAATCCCTTACTGAAGAGGCTTTGTTGCCCTATTGTCAGCGATTGCGATTATCAAAGGTGGAGTAAACACAGATTTAGCACCGAATCATGATAAAGCCATTCTCAATAAATTATTAGGCCATTTCATTGATATTGTAATCTTGGTAGAACAGTGGAAATAATCAGCTCAACACAATTTCAAACCGGTTATACCTTATGCCATGTACACGATGGTCATGAACTTTTGGTAATCATTACGAAGGGCACATTTAATATACCTAAACAGGGAGAGTTCGCTGAGTTAACTGAGAAGCAAAAACCCTTGGTCATTGCTGATCTCTATTCTGGCGAACCTGGCTATTCGTCACCTTTATATGAGCTGGATTATGCCCCTTTCAAACGACATTGCGATGTTCTCTTGCTAGGCAGTGCCTACGCACCAGGAGGAACACCTGTAACCAACGTCGACGTCAATCTCAAACTGAGTACTTTAAATAAATCGTTCAGAGTCACCGGAAGCCGAAATTGGGAAGCGGGCAAATTTGCAATCAGACCTGGCTATCCTGCCATTTTCGACAAAATGCCAATCAGCTATGACCAGGCTTTCGGTGGCATCGACAACCATCATAAAAACATAAACAAACACAGCGCATTCATGAAAAACCCAGTTGGCAGAGGCTACCATCTGCAGTTGAACAAATCGTTCATTGATGGTTCACCAATGCCATCTACCGAACAGTTGAATCAACCCGTGACCATACCAAACGGTCAATATATACCGATGTCATTCGGCCCAGTGGGAAGATACTGGACTCCCCGGCTGGCACTGGCAGGAACCTACGACGAGGCGTGGGTAAATAACAAATACCCATTACCACCTGCAGACTTCGATACAGCCTATTTTCAGGCCGCACCTGTTGATCAACAGATCCCCTATCCACAAGGGGGCGAAACTGTTTTTTTGCAAAACCTGACACCTCAAGGCGAGACCATTTTTAACTTACCTGAAATTGAAATGCCTGTGACTTTCTTTTATAAAGGCGGCAAACAGGTTAAAAAGAGTGCCTTCATTGATACCATCACTTTGGAACCAGATGAAAGCCTGTTTACTATGACATGGCGAACCTATATACCGCTCACTGACTCTATCCTTGAAATACCTCAGGTGGAGATAGGCGATCAAGCCCATCTCCATTGATGTTAGAAAGAGTTTTTACTGACACATCTGCTCGTTCCTTTCCGAATCGATATTTTGCTGATCAGCAGGATCTGGATCGGATACCTTCATCGTCACCAACTCTTCAGAACTGACTGGATGTATGGCAATGGTATTATCTAAATCGGCCTTAGTGGCTCCCATCTTAACTGCCACTGCAAATCCCTGAAGCATCTCATCCACATTGTCACCAATCAGGTGAATACCAACCACTCGTTCTTCTTCACCAACACATATCAACTTCATTGCTGTAGTCACACCATGAGATGAGAGAGCGTGTCGCATAGGTGTGAATTGAGTTTGATAAACGCGAACCTGCTGGTGCTGCTCTCGAGCCTGAGGTTCAGTCAAGCCTACCGTAGCAACCGGAGGATGAGAGAAAACCACACTAGGGATGTTATCGTAATCCACTCTGCTATTGATTTGATTATTGAACAACCGATCAGCCAAGCGTCTTCCGGCAGCTATCGCAACCGGAGTCAATGGTGTACGACCTGTGATATCGCCTATGGCATAGATGCCTGGTACGTTTGTGTTCTGATACTCGTCGGTCGGTATGATACCGTTGCCCTGTTTTTCAATGCCCGCCATCTCCAGGCCCAGTGATGAGGTGTTAGGTGAACGACCTACCGCCCAGATCACTGTATCGAATCCTTCAACACGTTCACCTTCACTTCCATTCAGGGCAATGCCTGCATCGGTTTTTTCCAACCCATTAACCTGAAACGAGAGCTTTTGTATAACACCCTGCTTCTCCATCTCACCCATCAACACTCTGCTGACCATTGGATCAAAAACCTCAAGCAACCGCTCCTCCAATGCAACTATCGTTACTTCAGACCCCAATGCAGACAACATACCTGCCAGCTCTACACCGATATATCCACCGCCTATCACGGCCACTTTTTCCGGCTGCTCACTTAGGGCGAAAAAACCATCTGAGGTAATCCCCAATTCAGCACCCGTTACGCGAGGTACAATTGGTTCACCGCCCGTTGCAACCACAATATGATCTGCTGCATATATCTCACCGTTCACTTCAACTTCACCAGGACCAACGAATCTGGCATATCCATCAATGTGGGTAACACCAAGTTGATCAACGTAACCATCCCAGTAACGGTTGATATTTTCGATGTAGGCGTTACGACCATCAACCAAGCTGGCCCATTCGGTTTTACCACGAGAGGCGGGCACGCCGAACCCGCTCGCATCATCAACAGCATGAGCCAGCTGAGCCGCATACCACATAACCTTTTTCGGTACACAGCCACTATTCACACAGGTACCTCCCATCTTTGAGGGTTCCACTACAGCAACTCTGCGCCCAAGCTGAGCAGCCCTTTCGGCTACCGCCAAGCCACCACTACCACCCCCAATTGAGATCAAATCGAAATGTCTGTTCATGATGATTCCTAATTATACTACCGCGTCGAACTACCCTGATTTCAGCTGTCGCGACTTGTCTTGGATAGAATTACCCTCTCCAGGCAGGAGAGGGTCTATTGAATGACTTAAGCCGCACTTCTGCTCTGCTCAGAAAGATACTGCTCAAGATTGTCTGCGCCACCAACGCGCTCACCATTGATAAAGATCTGAGGCACCATTGAAACCCCGGCAACAGCACGTAGACTGCTCTCGCTGTAGTCCCTGTTCAACACCAACTCTTCAAACTCAATGCCGGCATCTCTCAACATCCCTTTAGCGCGCACACAGAAAGGACAGCCTTCGCGGGTAAAAACGGTAACATCCAGAGGCTTAGGCTGCTGAGGCGCAATATAGGCCAGCATAGTATCGGCATCAGAGACTTCAAAAGGGTCTCCTGGAACATCTGGCTCGATGAACATCTTTTCGATAACCCCATCCTTCACCAGCATGGAGTAACGCCAGGAGCGATCACCAAAACCGAGATCCTCTTTTGAAACCAACATCTCCATACCACGGGTAAAGTCTCCATTGCCGTCAGGCAGGAATGTAATCCGGTCGGCCTTCTGTTCCAGTTGCCACTCATTCATTACAAAGGCATCATTTACAGCGATACAGATCACCTCATCAACACCCTGACTCTTTAAGACCGGGGTTAGTTGGTTATAGCGAGGTACATGGGTAGATGAGCAGGTTGGCGTAAATGCACCAGGCAGTGCAAACACCACTACTGTCTTACCTTTAAATATCTCGTCACTGGTGACATCAACCCACTCATGCTCTCGGCGGGTACGGAAGGTGACATTAGGTACGGTCTGATTTTCACGATTGGTTAACATTATTATCTCCTAAGTTTTTAAAGAGTCTGTAAACTTGGAGGCAACTCTACGCCAATCCAATTAATTGGTATATTCGTTTATTATGATTATATTTATTGTATTATCCTATCAATAAATACAATCAAGAGAAAGGGCTACCCGTAGGATGCGGCCCTGCCGCACCATGACTGGCAAACGGTAACAGTGGGATTGTGATCCCCACTCAGTCAAATACAGGCCTTTAGACGAAACTTAATATGGTTTAGGCTTTACTATTAACCTGGCAATTAAATAGGCCATCTTCGGCCTGTCCTTTTAATATCAGAATGTTAGGGGCCATCACCATGACATCGGAAAGCTCTTCAGACAAACTCGATCGCATCGTTGCTGAGGCTCACCGCAACCGGGAGCAGCGGGAAAAGGGGTACCGAGAGCGAGCATTGAAAATGTACCCCTGGGTTTGTGGACGCTGCGCGCGGGAGTTCAGCCGCGAAAATCTCCGTGAACTGACCGTGCACCATCGCGACCACAATCACGACAACAATCCAGCGGATGGCAGCAACTGGGAGTTACTGTGCATCTACTGTCACGACAACGAGCACTCCCGCTACAAAGATTCAGCCTACGGTGATGCCGCAGACAGCAAGCAGACAAACACCACCACCCATAACCCATTCGCCGATCTTGCGGAGATGCTCAAGGAGAAGAAATAAGCCATGCCGATGATTGAATTTTCAAAGGACGAAAAGGAACTTATCGTACATAAGATCAAGCGCTACTTCAGCAAGGAGATGGATCAGGAGATCGGACAGTTCGATGCGGAATTTCTCTTGGATTTCTTTTCCGAAAAGATTGGCCCCTACTACTACAACCGCGGTTTGCATGATGCCCGAGCCGTGCTGGAGAGCCGGTTGGAGAACATAGACGAGGCACTTTATGAGATTGAGAAGCCGACTGAGATGGTCCGCTAACCCTGAACGGTTGAAGATTGAGAAAAATCGATCTGTAGGGGGCGGCCCTGCCGCACCACAAGCGTGTGGATTCTTCAGAAATCACGGATATCTCCCTGGCTACTATCAACGTCAGTAGAAACAAGCTCTCTGTTAACCGGCTCGTCTGTTGGTTTTCGTTTCAGTTGGACATGGTGCGGCAGGGCCGCACCCTACGAAAAAAAACCAACATTGAACAATGCACCTCTTGGCACGCCGTTTTAACACGGGCGAGCAAGGTAGCCTGGATGAAGTGAAACGGAATCCAGGAAGATTGGTGCAGTGTTCTCCCGGATTCCGTTGCACTTCATCCAGGCTACGGATTGCTGTATTCAACGAGTACAGTGAATCGCCGGGGGACAAAACTGAATCGTGATGACTCCCGAAACAAATTCACCTGTAGGGTGCGGCCCTGCCGCACCATGTCCAACTGAAACCAAAACCACCTAACGAGTCGGTGTAGAGACGCTGCTGGTAATGAACAAACAATCTGGGTTTTTTACTGAATGCTCACCCTGATGGTGCGGCAGGGCCGCACCCTACGATTCATCATGGCTTTGAGTGGAACATCAACCAAATCGTCAAGATCGAAAAGCAAGGTAGCCTGGATGGAGTGAAGCGGAATCCGGGAAGATTGGTGCGGTGTTCTCCCGGATTCCGTTGCACTTCATCCAGGCTACGGATTGCTGTATTCAACGAGTACAGCGAATCGCCGGGGGACAAAACTGAATCGTGATCACTCCCGAAACAAATTCACCTGTAGGGTGCGGCCCTGCCGCACCATGTCCAACTGAAACCAAAACCACCTAACGAGTCGGTGTAGAGACGCTGCTGGTAATGAACAAACAATCTGGGTTTTTTACTGAATGCTCACCCTGATGGTGCGGCAGGGCCGCACCCTACGATTCATCATGGCTTTGAGTGGAACATCAACCAAATCGTCAAGATCGAAAAGCAAGGTAGCCTGGATGGAGTGAAGCGGAATCCGGGAAGATTGGTGCAGTGTTCTCCCGGATTCCGTTGCACTTCATCCAGGCTACGGGTTGCTGTATTCAACGAGGAGAGTGATTCGCCGGGGGGGCGAAACTGAATCGTGATGACTCCCGAAACAAATTCACCTGTAGGGTGCGGCCCTGCCGCACCATGTCCAGCTGAAACCAAACCACCTAACAAGTCGGTATAGAGATGCTGCTGGTAATGAACAAACTATCTGGGGTTTTAGTGAATGCTCACCCTGATGGTGCGGCAGGGCCGCACCCTACGATTCATCATGGCCCTAGCCTCAACAGAATCGTCAAGATCGAACAGCAAGGTAGCCTGGATGGAGTGAAGCGGAATCCGGGAAGATTGGTGCAGTGTTCTCCCGGATTCCGTTGCACTTCATCCAGGCTACGGGTTGCTGTATTCAACGAGGAGAGTGATTCGCCGGGGGGGCGAAACTGAATCGTGATGACTCCCGAAACAAATTCACCTGTAGGGTGCGGCCCTGCCGCACCATGTCCAGCTGAAACCAAACCACCTAACAAGTCGGTATAGAGATGCTGCTGGTAATGAACAAACTATCTGGGGTTTTAGTGAATGCTCACCCTGATGGT
>JBEVWG010000002.1:32500-222539 GCA_040506705.1 Candidatus Thiodiazotropha sp. 6PLUC1 | reverse complement strand
CTCTTCCGTCGAACCTCTTATCGGTTCAAATCCTCCATCCGGGCAGCTTTGTAGAGAAAATAAAAAAGCCCACACAGGGTGGGCTTAAATACTTGTTGGCTGGGGATGGAGGATTACTCGGCCTAACGGCCTCGCCCCTGCGGGGTCAGCTGAAGCTGCTCGTCATCGCTGCGCTCTTCCGTCGAACCTCTTATCGGTTCAAATCCTCCATCCGGGCAGCTTTGTAGAGAAAATAAAAAAGCCCACACAGGGTGGGCTTAAATATTTGTTGGCTGGGGATGGAGGATTCGAACCTCCACATACGGAGTCAGAGTCCGTTGTCCTGCCATTAGACGAATCCCCAGTTGCAGACTTGGTGCCAGGCGTCTCCGCCTGCAACGCAAGCCAGACTTAGCGCTTGGAGAATTGAGGACGCTTACGGGCTTTGTGAAGTCCGACTTTCTTACGCTCAACAGCACGGGCGTCACGGGTCAGGAATCCTGATCTACGCAGTGTGCTGTGCAGTGACTCGTCATAGGCGTCCAGTGCACGGGAGATACCGTGACGGATGGCGCCAGCCTGACCAGTGGTGCCACCACCTCTGACAGTGACTTTGATGTCAACTTTGTCGACAGTCCCTGTAGTTTCCAGCGGTTGGCGAACTACCATGCGGGCAGTTTCGCGACCGAAGTACTCGTCGAGAGGGCGGTTGTTGACGGTAATGTTTCCGTTGCCAGTAGTCATGAAGACTCGAGCAGTGGAACTTTTACGGCGTCCGGTAGTGATATGGGTATCTGCCATGGTCTTAAACTCTTGCTTTAGATGTCCAGGGGCTGAGGTTGCTGAGCCTGGTGGGTATGCTCGGAACCAGCAAAGACACGCAGCTTTTTAAACATAGAGCGTCCTAACGGGTTTTTCGGCATCATGCCCTTGACTGCATGCTCGATTGCACGTTCTGGTGCCTTCTGAAGCAATTTGTCCAAGCTGATGGATTTCATATTACCGATGTAACCAGTGTGGTGGTGGTACATCTTGTCTGTCATTTTATTACCGGTAACACGGACTTTCTCTGCATTGACAACGACGATATAGTCGCCGGTATCTACATGCGGAGTATATTCCGGTTTGTGCTTGCCACGCAGACGTCGTGCAATTTCAGTGGACAGACGACCAAGGGTCTTGTCTGTTGCATCCACAAGGTACCAATTGCGGCGAACTTCAGCCGGTTTTGCGCTTAATGTAGTCATCCGATGTCGCTCCAATGGAGAACTATTGTGCCTCGAAAAAGACGGCGGATAATACATGAACCCCTGGGATGGCACAAGGACTATTTCACTCCCAGAGGGTAGTTGGGCGGATAATCCTGGAAATCGAGTCGCCAAGCAAAAAAAAAAGCGCAACAGGAGATGTTGCGCTTGAATATATACCACCAAAGGAGGAAAACTGGTACATCTAAGTATCAGTATGTAAGAATCATCTAATATTCCGATATGATTGTCAAGTGTTTTCCTCTGGCTTTCTGCTATCATCTCAACCCTTTGACTATTCTCTTGGCGCATCACCTAATAATATGGTGTCAGCGCTACAAAGCTGCGACTGTCCTGGTGATCTTCAAGTAGATATAGATCAGGTGACAGTGTTTATTTAACTCGCTAAAAAATAAAATTTTAATGTTGCTGCATAGTTTCTCGATACTTATTGGTCTGGTGGTTTTAGTATGGAGTGCGGATCGCTTTATCAGCGGTGCCGCCGCATTGGCGGACAATCTTGGCGTCTCCCCCATGCTGATCGGCCTGACGGTTGTAGGGTTTGGTACCTCTGCGCCTGAGGTTCTGGTTTCCCTTATGGCGTCGGTAAACGGCAATCCGGGTTTGGCGATCGGTAATGCGGTTGGTTCCAATATTGCCAATATCGGTCTGATTCTTGGTGTTACTGCACTCGTTATCCCTCTCTCTGTTCACTCCAGTGTACTTAAGCGCGAATATCCAATTCTGCTTGCTGTTACGGTGATTTGCATAGTGTTGATGTGGGATGGCAATTTAAGTCAGGTGGATGGATCGATCCTGATCCTGTTGCTGATCTCTGTGTTTGGCTGGATGATCTACACTGCAAAAACAGGAGAAGCAGACCCCATAGCCGGGGAGTACGATGCAGAGATTCCGCACGATGTACCAACAAAAAAGGCGTTGTTTCTTCTGATCGGTGGTTTGGTATTTCTACTGATCAGTTCCCGGATATTGGTGTGGGGTGCGACCAATATAGCTGTGGCGCTCGGCGTCAGCGATGTGGTGATTGGATTGACTATTGTTGCCATCGGCACCAGTCTGCCCGAACTGGCGGCAAGCATTACCAGCGCACTGAAGGGAGAGGACGATATTGCTATCGGCAATGTCATTGGTTCAAACCTATATAATATGCTGGCAGTATTGAGTATTCCTGGTTTGGTCGCGCCGGGTGCTTTTTCGCCGGATTTGCTGAACCGGGATCTTCCGGTAATGTTCGCCTTGACGATGTTCCTGTTTTTAATGGGTTATGGATTTGGTAAACAGGGCCGTATTAATCGTATTGAAGGTTTGGGGTTGTTGCTCTGTTTTGTCGGTTACCAGACCTGGCTGTTTTACTCTTTAGTTACTCAATGAGCATAACGTGGATTTGCTGGAAGTGGATCGTAATTACAAGAAAATTCATGAAATTTAAACAGGTTATCTCCTCTCATGGCGGGTTTGTCCCCAGACAGGCCGGCATTTTGTGATGGCTCACTAAACAAGACATACTGTTCGGATGAAGAAACCCACACCACCCTCACAGCAAGAAATGACCCAAATGATCGAGTTGGGCCAGGCGGTAATTGAAACCGAGGCTGCGGCGGTCTCAGCGTTGATTCCAAGGTTGGATGGAGGGTTTGCCCAGGCTTGCCACTATCTGCTTAATTGTCGTGGCCGTATTGTCGTGATCGGTATGGGAAAATCTGGTCATATCGGTAACAAACTGGCAGCAACCCTTGCTAGTACGGGTAGCCCGGCATTTTTTGTCCATCCTGGTGAAGCCAGTCATGGGGATTTGGGTATGATCACAGCTGATGATGTGGTTTTGGCGTTATCAAATTCCGGGGAGACAGGAGAGTTACTGGTAATACTTCCCCTGCTGAAGCGATTGGGTGTGCCGTTGATCGCGATGACAGGAAAGCCTCATTCGACCTTGGCAAGAGAGTCTGAGGTTCATATCGATGTCAGTGTTGATAAAGAGGCCTGTCCCCTGGGGCTGGCGCCGACCTCCAGTACTACTGCCGCACTGGTGATGGGCGATGCTTTGGCGGTGGCTCTGCTGCAAGCGCGAGGTTTTACTGCCAAGGATTTTGCTTTGTCCCATCCTGGCGGATCGCTCGGTAGACGTCTGTTGCTGCATGTTCGAGATATCATGCATAGTGGAGAGGCCCTGCCATCGGTGACGCTTGAGGCTACGCTTCACCAGGCGTTGGAGGTGATGTCTGTGAAGGGGCTGGGCATGACAGCGGTTGTTGATCACGAGGGGCGTCTTGCCGGTGTCTATACGGATGGCGATCTAAGGCGTACGCTCAACCAGCCGATCGATATACACAAAATCAGTGTTGAAGAGGTGATGACAAGGGATTGCAAACGGGTTCCGCCAGAAATGTTGGCGGCTGAGGCGTTACAGTTGATGGATGAAAATAAAATAAACGGCCTGCTGGTGGTGGATGAGGAGCAGCGTCTGATTGGCGCATTCAACATGCACGACCTACTTAGAGCTGGTGTTATGTAGTGTCGTGTTTCAATTGGTCGACAGTTTTAGAGGCCTGAGCAGGCCTCCTCTCGGACAAGACGCTACCCGGCGACCCGTGTTGTTACGCGCCTTGGAAAGGGGGGGCATGCCTTGCGGCTAGCCATTTAGCGTCACGGTAACATTGTCAAACGATATGAAATACTAGACAGGGGGGCAAAATGCAGGATATTTATAATAAAGCAAAAGCAGTCAAACTCTTGATATTTGATGTTGATGGGGTATTGACGGATGGCGCTCTTTTTTTCGGTGATGATGGTCAAGAGTACAAGTCCTTTAATTCCAGAGATGGACATGGGATGAAAATGTTGCAATTCACCGGTGTGGTGATTGGCATTATCACTGGCCGGACCTCTGAAGTGGTGAGGTTGCGCATGGAAAACCTGGGTATTGAGCATGTCTATCAGGGCAAACTCGAGAAGCTTCCAGCGTATGAAGAGTTGAGAGATAAACTGGGGCTTACTGATGAGCAGGTCGCTTACGTCGGGGATGATGTTGTGGATCTTCCTATCATGCGTCGAGTCGGGCTTGCCATTGCCGTTCAGGATGCGCACCCCTTTGTGGTTCAACACGCCCACTGGCAAACACCTCATGGCGGTGGGCATGGGGCTGGCAGGGATGTTTGTGAGATGATCATGGAAGCGCAAGGAACCTTGCAAGCCAGTTTGGATCACTATCTTTGAAGCATGAGTTCGCAGTTGATTATGGATATGTGGGAAGTCTAGCTTGAACAGACGCCTGCTTGGTCTCTCCTTGATGCTCGCCCTGGTGCTGAGTTTAGCCTGGTGGGTGAATGAACTGACGCGCCCTGAGATGCAGAAACGACAGGTAGCTAGGGATATCCCTGATTCCTATGCCGTTGACCTACACGTAAAACAGTACAATGAGGATGGGGAGCTTCTGCAAACATTACAAACCCCTAAAATGTTACATTATGAGAAGCGTGGTATTACCGAGCTGTTAAAGCCAGTGGTATGGCGTTTCCGAGCCGATACGCCGCCATGGAGGATGCAGGCAGAACAGGGTGTGGCAGACCATCAGCAAGAGACACTCTATCTTCCGGGCAGAGTGATCATCGAGCGTGAAGGAAAGGGTGATTTCGCACCTTATCTGATTGAGACCGAAGATCTGACTTTTAAATCAAAAGACTCATATGCATCAACGGCTGAGGCGGTCGAAATTCAGAGTGGTCAGCAGCGAATATCAGCAGTCGGCATGCAGGCATGGCTGACTGAGCCATCTCGCTTGAAGTTATTACATCAGGTACGAGGCTACTATGAGTTCGAGTAAGGGCATTCTGTCAATCCTGGTATATGGCCTTGTCTGTTTTGGCGCAATGCCGATTATGGCCTTGGAGAGTGATCGGGATCAGCCAATGCAGCTTGAGGCGGACAGTCTAGCTATTGATGAGTCGACAGGTATCAGCCTCTATGAGGGGAATGTGACGATCACCCAGGGTAGTATGAAGTTGTGGGCTGAGCGCCTCTGGGTTCATCGTCGGCAGGGAAAGACGGAGCGGATCATCAGTGAAGGCGAACCGACTAGATTCAGTCAGCTGCCGGAAGTCGATGGGGTAGAGGTGCATGGTCAGGCGCGAAGGATGGAAATTCATGTTGATCGTGATGAAATGGTATTGATTGACAATGCTCTGCTTGAGCAGGGCGGTAACAGTTTTCGAAATGACCGGATTGTTTACAATCGAACCAGTGCCCAGGTGAAGGCGGGTAGCAGTGCTCAGGGTAAAGAGCGGGTTCAAGTCGTAATTGAACCCCAGACCAAGAGCGATGCGCCGTGAGCCAGTTGCGGGCAGATGCACTTGAGAAGCAGTACCATAAGCGTAAAGTGGTCGATGGTGTTTCGCTCAATCTGAATAGCGGTGAGGTTGTTGGGCTGTTAGGGCCAAATGGTGCCGGAAAGACCACCAGTTTCTACATGATCGTGGGCCTTGTTCAGGCTGATCAGGGTAGAATCTACCTGGATGGAGAGGAGCTCACTGATCTTGCAATGCATAAGCGCGCCAGCATGGGTATTGGTTATCTGGCCCAGGAGCCCTCTGTTTTCAGGCGGCTCAATACAGCGCAGAATATATTGGCGATACTGGAAAATCGAAAGGATCTGGACGCGCAAGCAAGAAGAGCGCATTGTGACCGGCTTTTGGAAGAGTTCGGTATCGAACATTTGAGAGAGAGTATGGCTATGAGCCTCTCAGGTGGAGAGCGACGCCGCCTGGAGATTGCCCGTGCGCTTTCAATGGAGCCCGCATTCATTTTGTTGGATGAGCCATTTGCAGGTGTCGACCCAATTGCGGTTATCGATATTAAAAGAATCATTCAACATCTTAAAGAATTAAAGATTGGGGTGTTGATTACCGACCATAATGTTAGAGAGACTCTTGATATTTGTGATAGAGCCTACATCATTAATACTGGTAAGGTATTGGCGGAAGGAACCACCGAGGAGATCCTCGATAACCAGGAGGTACGTAGTGTTTATCTGGGCGAAAATTTTACTATGTAAGGCTATATATATGTTTTTACATGGATTTTGTGATTTAAGAGTAGAGATGATGACTACTCGTCAGCTGACAAAATGAAGGTTAAAGTATGAGGCAGAATTATATTCAAACGAAACAAATACCAAGAATTATTCCGTGAACGGCATTTATTAGCTAGAATGAATATAAAGACATACAAATAACATACCAGGTTTAAAGATATCTCTGCTATGAAGCAGGCTCTACAGCTCCGGCTCGGACAACATTTAACAATGACACCTCAGTTGCAGCAGGCAATACGCCTGTTGCAATTGTCTGCGCTCGACCTGAGTCAGGAGGTGCAGGAGGTTCTTGAAACAAACCCCATGCTGGAGGGTGAAGAGGAGTTTAGTCAGCAGACTCAAAAAGAAGAAGCTAGTCAAGAGAGCTCTGATCAGAGTTCAGACAATAAAGAGTCTTTGAGCTCCAACGATATCAACAACGAGCGGGAAATTCAGACCGACAGTAGCCAGATCACAGAAGAGCTGCCCGTTGATAGTGAATGGGCTGACGTATACGACAGTTATCTTCCCCCATCGAGCAGTGGTAGTGAATCTGCAGACAATGACTATCTGGTTCAGCGCAGTGGCGCGATCACTTTGCATGACCACCTGGTCTGGCAGATGACACTGACCCCATTCACTGAGCAGGATGTTCTGATTGCCACTAACCTCATCGACAGTATTGATGAGGATGGATATTTCAAAGGTGATCTCCAGGAGATCCTGGTTTCCCTGAATGATGAGGAGATGACTCTGGAGGATGTAGAGGCAGTACTTCATCGTATCCAGGCTTTCGACCCTCCGGGGGTTGGTGCTCAGGGTGCTCAGGACTGCCTTCTAATTCAACTTCGGCAACTTCCTGAAAAAACACCCTATTTGGATTTGGCGATCAGACTCTGTCGCGACCATTTCAACTTGCTCTCTGCGCAGGATCAGAATCAGATCATGCGACGAATGAAGGTTGATCAGGATGACCTGATGGCTATCATGCAGTTGATCAGGACGCTCAATCCTCACCCTGGCACAGCGATCGCCAAAAGCGAGCCTCAGTATGTGATTCCTGATGTATTCGTCAGCAAGCGCAATAATCGCTGGGTTGTGGAGCTAAATGGTGAGGTTACGCCTAAACTAAGGGTAAACAACGACTATGCCAGTCTGATCAAGCGTGCGGATCAGAGTGATGACAATACTTTCCTGAAAAACCACCTGCAGGAAGCGCGTTGGTTCATCAAAAGCCTGATGAGTCGAAATGAGACTATTCTGCGTGTGGCGAGTAAGATTGTTGAATATCAGCGGGGCTTTTTTGAACATGGCGAAGAGGCTATGAAGCCACTGGTTTTACGGGATATCGCTGAGGCTCTGGAGATGCACGAGTCGACCATATCCAGGGTGACAACCCAGAAGTATATGCATACCCCCAGGGGTACGCTGGAGTTTAAATATTTCTTCTCCAGCCATGTGAACACAAGTGCAGGGGGTGAGTGCTCCTCCACTGCTATACGTGCGCTGATAAAAAAATTGATTGCTGCAGAGAATACAAACAAACCTCTCAGCGATAACAAAATCGCCGCCATATTGTCGGAACAGGGTATAAAAGTGGCCCGCCGAACGGTGGCAAAATACCGCGAGTCGATGAGTATCCCACCATCGAACGAGCGTAAGCGACTGATGTAGGTGAAGTGAATTATCGGAGTGGCTATCATTCATGCTTGATATGCTTACTGAACCGGAGCGGTTTCAGATAAAAGTGGATTCATGAATGAGTTGCTGTAAAAATGCCCCGGCGTTACTTCACCGCCTCAGTTAGAGTGATGAGCCAACTCATCTAAGACAGGAGAAAATTATGCAGATAAGCGTTACCGGTCATCATGTGGAAGTTACCGATGCCTTGAAAAGCTATGTAGATAATAAGTTCGAACGTCTTGAGAGGCATTTTGATAATGTAATCAATGTACATGTCATCTTGAGCGTAGAGAAGCTGAGGCAAAAGGCAGAGGCCACCATGCAAGTGAACGGTGCCAGCGTATTCGCTGATGCAGTACAGGAAGATATGTATGCGGCCATTGATGGGCTTACCGATAAGCTGGATAGGCAAGTCATAAAGCATAAAGAAAAGATGCAGAGTCACCGTGCCGGTAGTGGCGCGAAGTACGCTGTAAGTAGCAGTAGTTCAGAATAGATAAAACTGGCGAGGTCTCCATGTTTCCCGACGGATTTCTGCTTGAGGAACGGATCGGCTGCAGTGTGGAGGCAGCCAGTAAAAAACGTGTCCTGGAGCAGCTTGGCCAAAGATTGGCCAATTCTGCTCCTGGTCTCACACAGGATACTGTGTTTGATGCATTGCTTGAGCGTGAACGTTTAGGCAGCACCGGACTGGGCAAAGGAATAGCGCTACCCCATGCGCGAATGTCACAGATAACACAATCCACCGCAGCATTTATTCAGCTGCCTTCAGGGGTCGATTTTGATGCGATCGACAGCCAACCGGTGGATCTTGCCTTTGCCATGCTGGTTCCTGAGGAGGCAACTGAAGCCCATCTGCAACTACTGGCAAAATTGGCCAGGATGTTTGATGACCCTCCATTCTGCTCGGCACTGCGTGAAGCGGAAACAACGCAGCAACTGTTTCAGTTAATCCGGCAGCGAGAAGCGGCGATAACGTCAGTTTAATGCCCACCAACTACACCATTCGCGATCTTTTCGACGAATTTGCCAGCGAACTTTCACTGAGCTGGAGTGGTGATGGTGATGAAAAAACAATAGAGTTGGATAGTGAGTCGCCCCACGGCCAACAACCTGTGGGACCACTGAATCTGATTCGACCCAATCAAATTCAAGTGATTGGTCCTCCTGAGCAGAAACATCTACAGAGCAGCGGTGAAGAAAAATACCGGGAATCTCTGAGGGCGCTTTTTACCACCTCTCCTCTGGCGCTGATATTTACTGATGGTCTAAAGCCTCAACAGAGCTGCCTTGAATTGGCAGAAAAGAACAGAACTGCACTCATGTTCACCCCGAAAGGTGACAACTATGTAATCCATCGACTGCTGGAGAAATTCAGTCTTCCAGTGGGTGAGACGCTGTTGTTACATGGGGTCTATATGGAAGTTTTAGGTAAGGGTGTACTGCTTAGTGGAGATCCGGCAATCGGAAAAAGTGAGCTGGCCCTGGCTCTGATTTCGCGGGGGCATCGTCTTGTGGCTGATGATGCAACAGAGTTTTATAAAACCGGCGGTAAGACCTTGAGCGGTCGCTGTCCCAAGGTACTGCAGGACTTCCTCGAAGTTCGTGGATTGGGGCTGATTAATGTGCGTGCGATCTTTGGTAACAGTGCTATAAAGCCAGAGAAGCAGCTACACTTAATAATCGATTTGCTGCACTTTGATGATAAAAAATTAGATGACATGGATCGCCTGGAAGGTTGTCATTCCCATCGAACATTGCTGGGAGTTGAGGTGCCGCAGACGAGCCTGCCTGTTGCAGCAGGTAGAAATCTGGCAATCCTGGTGGAGACGGCTGTACGACAACATCTGCTGAAGATGGATGGGTACAACGCGACCGAGGATTTTATCGAACGTCAGAAAAACTATATAGATCAGGCTTAGCCTACTCTCATTGATGTGTGCAGGATGAATATGCTGAGGGTAAACTCAGCTGGGCAAGGTATCCCTATCTGCTTTGTCGATATTCCTGTTAACTTGTTTACAAAAAAGGTAATTACCTCCTACGATCTGGCGATGTTACCGAGCTGGATTCGGGTAAAACACTAGTTTCAAGAGTCTGAACAGAATGGCAAATGAGATAAAACTTCAGATTGTTACAGGGCTCTCCGGCTCAGGAAAGACCATTGCTCTGCATACCCTGGAGGATATGGGGTACTACTGCATTGATAATCTTCCGGTCTCGCTTTTGGTTTCAGTATCCGATTATTTGAACGGTGAACCTGAGGAGATCTTCAATAAAACTGCAGTAGGTATTGATGCACGCAGCCAACCAAGTCAGATCTCAAGTCTGCCGGCAGTGGTGGAGAACATTCGTCAGCGTGGTATTAATTGCAATATGTTGTTTCTCGATGCCCAGCTGGATACGTTGATCAAGCGTTTTAGCGAGACCCGGCGTAAACATCCCTTGAGCAACCAGCAACGCTCCCTCAGTGAGGCGATTCAACATGAGCGAGAACTTCTGCAGCCGTTGAGTGAAGCGGCGAATCTCAGAATAGATACCACTCACAGTAACGTACATGAGTTACGAGACCTGGTTCGTAATAGAATCGATGGTGAGAATGGGCAGGTTTCAATTCTGTTTGAGTCCTTCGGATTCAAGCACGGGCTGCCTCGAGATGTGGACTATTTGTTCGATGTGCGGTGTTTACCCAACCCCTATTGGCAGACTGAATTACGTACCTTTACCGGATTGGATCAGCCTGTTGCTGAATATCTTAATGCTCAGAATGAGACCAACCTCATGGTGTCAGACCTGATCAGCTTTCTATCCCGTTGGATTCCCGCTTTCGAAGCAGATGGGCGCAGCTATTTAACCATCGCTATCGGTTGTACAGGGGGGCAACATCGTTCTGTGTATGTTGTTGAACAGTTATATCGACATTTTAAGGATGCAGGTTTGCAAGTCATGTCTCGCCATCGTGAGTTGTCATGAGCATTGGGTTGTTATTGATAACCCATTCTCAAATTGGTGATGCTCTGCTTGAGACAGCAAATAAGATGTTCAATGGTGCGCTGTTGTCTGTTGAAACATTAACTGTGTCGATTGACTGCAATCCTGATCAAATTAAAACTCAGGCCCGTAAAACAGTGGATAGTCTTGATGAAGGGGATGGCGTGTTGGTGTTTACCGATATGTATGGCTCCACACCCAGCAATATTGCTTATAGTCTGGCTGAGTCAGATCGAGTGAACGTGGTATCAGGGCTTAATCTGCCGATGTTGATTCGTACGCTCAATTATCAGGATCTCGACCTTAAATCACTAACGGAAAAAGCCGTCAGTGGTGGCAGGGATGGGATTCATTGCTGTAAAAGCCCACTAAAATAGTATTAATCATGCTTGAAAAAGAGATAGAAATAGTAAACAAACTTGGATTGCATGCCCGTGCTGCAGCAAAGCTAGTCAGCTGCGCCAATGGTTACGACAGTAACGTATTTTTGAACCGAAATGGTCAACGGGTTAATGGTAAAAGCATTATGGGTGTGATGATGCTTGCAGCAAATAAAGGCTCTGTATTGAAGCTCGAAATCGATGGCAACGATGAACAGCAGGCGATGGAGGCATTAATAGTTCTCATCAACAATAAGTTTGGGGAGGAACAATGACGCTCTCCTGTCAGGGCATCGGTATCAAGACGACCCGCGAGGTCGCAATTGGTGATGCCTACCTTTTACAGCAAGGCGTACCGGAGATCACTCATCGAGAGATTACCAGGGATCGGATTAATGCCGAGGTAGAGCGTTTTGAAACGGCCTTGCTGACCACCACCAGTCATTTACGTTCAGTACGCAACCTGATCCCTGAGGATACTGCCCAGGATATCAGCGAGTTTATTGATACTCATCTGTTGATGCTGGAGGACAATGCCATCAGTCAGGCAACCATAAGCCTGATCCAGGAGAAGTTATACACCGCTGAGTGGGCATTGCAGGTACGGCGAGATGAGCTGGTTAGGGTCTTCGATGAGATGGACGACCCCTATTTGCGTACCCGCAAAGATGATGTGAATCATGTTGTGGGGCACGTGCAATTTGTTTTGGCCGGTGGAGAACCTGAACAGAGGGGTGATCTCAAAGGGCGGGTCATCGTGGCACGGGATCTGACCCCTGCTGAAACTATCATGATGAAAAATCAGGGGGTTGCCGCATTTATCACCGAGTATGGTGGGCCGCTCTCCCACACCGCAATCCTGGCACGCAGTCTGGGTATTCCTGCTGTAGTGGGTATTCACCAGGCAACCGTTCTGTTTCGACAGGGAGAGCCGCTGGTTGTTGATGGCGCACAGGGTGTTGTGCTGGCTGATCCTACCGAACGAATCCTGGATTACTACCGGCAGCGAATAGAGACCCGCCGAAGAAGAGAGGTAGAGCTTCGCCAGCAGGTAGACCTGCCTGCTCTGACTACAGACGGTGATCAGATATTTCTCTATGCCAATATTGAGCTTCCAGAAGACATCGGCATAACGATGGAAAACCGAGCAGATGGGGTGGGTCTGTTCCGCAC
Organism: Candidatus Thiodiazotropha sp. 6PLUC1; assembly: GCA_040506705.1. Taxonomy (GTDB): domain Bacteria; phylum Pseudomonadota; class Gammaproteobacteria; order Chromatiales; family Chromatiaceae; genus Thiodiazotropha. The sequence continues at coordinate 210,000 of JBEVWG010000002.1, read as the reverse complement.
TGAATTTCTCTATATGAATCGTAGCGAACCCCCGACTGAAGCTGAGCAGTTGGATGTCTATATCGCTGCTGTAAGAGGATTGGGCGGTATTCCGCTCACGATACGTACACTCGACCTGGGGGTGGACAAGACCACGGGCGCAATCGCCGAATCGAGTTGCATGCCATCCATCAACCCAGCACTGGGGCTGCGGGCGATCAGGCTCTGCCTGAAGGAGCCTGAACTGTTTGTGCCACAGCTGAGAGCTATTCTCCGCGCATCTGCAGAGGGGCCGGTTCGACTGATGATACCGATGCTCTCTGGGATTAAAGAGTTAAAGCAGGTTTTGGATATCATCGACAAAACCAAGCATGAGCTGACTGAAGAGGGACTCCCTTTCGATTCTGAGATTCCTGTCGGCGGTATGATAGAGGTTCCAGCTGCTGCGATTATTGCGGATCGTTTTGCCAAATTACTCGACTTTCTCTCGATAGGTACTAACGATCTGATTCAATACACCCTTGCGGTGGACAGAATGGATGAAGAGGTCAATTTTCTTTTCGATCCGCTGCACCCGGCTGTGCTGTCACTGATTCAAAATACCATTGATGCAGCTCGTCAGGCAGATATACCAGTCAGTATGTGTGGCGAGATGGCAGGTGATCCGCGTTATGTAAGGTTATTGATCGGGATGGGGTTACGCGAACTCAGCATGCAACCCAGTGCCCTGCTTGAGAGCAGAGAGTTGATCCGCCAGAGTAACCTGACAGATCTCAAGCAGAGAACTGATCTCTTTTTTGAGCAGCTGGGTGAGAGTGATGATGAGCAGCTGTTCGATAAGCTGTTTGTATAATAAAAAGCGCTCATAAGATGATATTTAGCTGCACATGAAACTCATCTAATTAGTTTTCAAGCGTTGATAATTGTTTGTCTATTACCAGCAACTAATCGCAAGATATAGCCAACCCTACTACCTATCACAATGAGAGAGTCAGATACCATCTCTCCCTTGCCTTCCGTAGGGTGGGGCCATGCCCCACCATATATGGTGGGAAATAGTGATAAGTTGCAGAGAAGTTCATTCAAGATCCAGAGTGATCATCCACTATTTGTCTACTTCTAACCTATTTGGTGGGGCATGGCCCCACCCTACGGTACAAACATAATAAGTCCGTAGCCTGGATGAAGTGCAACGGAATCCAGGGGAACAGCGCACCAACCATCCCGGATTCCGCTGTGCTCCATTCAGGCTACCTGGGTATCCATGGCATGTTGAACATCCGGGCACAGTTCGATAGCTCAAGATTTTATGAAATACCGAAACTCGCCACCTTATAAACCAAGGTTATCGACAAAATCCATTTTAGAGTTGCAATGGAACAGAGTATCTACGGTATAGGTATCACCTTTGTGCGGTTGGGTGAGAGTGATGATGAGCAGCTGTTTGGATTATAAATTGTCTTCTGCAGGAGTATCTGAATCAGAGCTCGACAGACTCTACGATGCCTATCAGTCATCATCTTCCTCGGGGTATTCATGGCATAAGGTGCAACTCACTTGCGTACCTTTCGCCACGAAGATGGTTCTCTCTCCATCATCGTCCCGCAGGTAGTTTCTGTCATCAGCAGCTTGGGATAACACGGTACCTTGCAGGTTAACGCCATGGCAACTTTGGCAACTGCTGGGGTTATCTTTGTAAAAGTCTTCATGATCAAGGTTCCAGCCTCGGCTATTGACGTTATGCATGCCATGGGGGCCGGACGTGGTCAGAGGCAGGCTGGTATGGCAAGTGCTGCAATCACTGATTGTGCCGACATGTCCCTGGAGTTGTATCGATGCCAGGTTGTCATTGGAAGCCTCATTGGCATTCGGCCAGATGGCATGGGTTGAGCCATGACAGCCTTCGCAGGCAACACCGCCATGACCGAGACTGTTGCGATAGAGCGTCAAATCGTTTTCTGCGAAGCGTTTGTTGGTCGCGATTCGGGGTGTTGCTGTGTCGATGTTGTCTTCCCAGGCCTGGCTCAGTCTCAGGCTGGTACCAAGATGACTGGTTGCATCACCGGTATGGCAGGATTCGCAGCGAGGCTCGTCAAGCCAAGGTGTTCTTGTCTCCTGGCCTACGGCAAGCATACTCCCATGACAATCGGCACATTCGATACCTGCACCACCCATAGCGCCACGAAGGCATTGGGTAACTTTTCCTGGGTGGCACTGGTAGCAGGTCTCTTCCAGGTCGCCATTGCTGGGGAAGATCGGTTCACCGCTCGTTTCATCAGTCAGCTGACCATGATGCCTGTGCATGACTTCTGACATGGTGTCATTTCCGAGTTGGCTGCCGGCAGGTCCGGAACCACTTAAATCCAAGGCAGCAGAGTAGTGGCATGCGGCACAAAGTACGGGTTTGCTTGCTACCAGGTTGGTAGCGTGTTCCGCATCATGCAGTAGCAGTATGTTCTCTTTTGCGGCCTGCAATACGGCATTGGAATCATTGATGTCGTCCGGGATCAGGTAGGGGATTTCGCTGGTGATGGGTGCCGCAATCTCACCTGCTGCATGACAGTTCTGGCAATCTGCCTCTGAGGCGACGGGTAAGACGACATCAAGCGTGGCAAGGGCGGTTTCGCTACCCACTTGCTGGGCAGTGACTCTCATCAAAGGATATGCGTTGGGTTGTCCGTTGTCGTCGACCGGCAGAATTGGAATACCCTCAGCAGAGAACCAGCCTTTGGATCTGTTGAATTCGTTGAACAGCTGGGGATCATTGGCGCTGTATGGGTTGAGAATGCCAGGCATGTTTTGGCCAAATACCAAGCCCTCGTCCGGCACTGGGTTATCTCCGAACAGATCGAAGACATAGCTATTACCCGAATTCGGGTTAATGCTCCAAAAGTTGGTTTTATTGACACTGCCGGCCAGGTTCTGGCTGGTAGTGTTGATCGAGCCGCTCGGATCAGATGTAGCGAGATAGCTGACTTCGACGCTATTGTCATCAAGCAGTTTCGGAGGATTACCCCGTTCAATCACCTGGCTGTGTATGACATTGAAGGGGGGCAGGATGACGAATGTCGAATAGTCGAGATCCGCACAGTGCATACCCAGGTCATTAAAGGCCAGAACGCGATGGCTGCCGCTGACTTCAGTTACGCCTGGTCCGCTGTTGTCATCATCATCGTCATCACTGTCGTCGTCTCCACCGCCTCCACCACAGGCAAAGAGTGAGAGACTTAGTGTTAACAGGGTTATCCAGCTATGCTTTCCATTCATGCCATCACTCCCTTTGTAGAGGCAGATGATCCAGTGTTGTTTTGTATGGGAATTATATCCCATATTTAGAATAATTGTCTTGCTGGGTGCTTTTTATTGATTCTCAAGTTTGTTTGCGTCTTTGAGTCTCTTATTTCTCTTCAACAGATTGGTGGGGCAGGGCCCCACCCTACCGAGTAACTCAAGTTGGGGGGGGCTAAGATGCTTAAAAATATGATAACAACCTTCGTATGCATTTCTGATTAACCCGACACTTGCTCCACCTGCCATATCTTACTGGCATATTCACTGATGGTGCGATCACTTGAGAAATAACCCATACGCGCGGTATTGAGTATTGCCATTCGGACCCAGGATGAGGGCTCCCGATAGATGCCATCTGCTTTATCACTGATGGACATATAGGTATCAAAATCGGCCAGGACTTTGAAATGGTCACTGCGCAGCAGGTTATCGGTGATCATGCGATAGCGGGAGGGTTCTTCAGGTGAGAAGAAACCGTTCGCGATCATATCGATGATGCGTTTTAGTCTGGGATCGGACTCATAGTATCTCTGTGGATGATAGCCTTGATGATTGAGCCGGGCGATATCATCAGTGGTGAGTCCGAATATAAAGATATTTTCATCTCCCACTTGCTCAAGCATCTCCACATTCGCACCATCCATAGTGCCCATGGTCAAGGCACCATTCAGCGCCAGCTTCATGTTGCCGGTTCCCGATGCCTCCATACCTGCGGTAGAGATCTGCTGTGACAGTTCAGCGGCGGGAATGATGTCGGTGGCGGTAGTGACATCGTAGTTGGGGATGAAGATGATCTTAAGGCGGTCGCTGACAGCGGGATCGTTGTCGATTACATCTGCAACATCATTGATCAGGCGTATGATCATTTTCGCCATACTGTAGCCAGGGGCTGCCTTACCACCAAAAAGAATGGTGCGGGGAACACAATCGATACCTGGATTATCGACCATTCGGTTGTAGAGTTCGATTGCGCGAAACAGATTCAGTAATTGGCGTTTGTATTCATGAATTCGCTTTACCTGGACATCGAACAGGGTAGTGGGATCGACCTGTTTATGCAGGTAGTACTCAATCAGGTTGGCCATGTGATCCTTGTTGGCCTTTTTGATATCAAGGAATTTGTCCTGGAAGCTGCTGTCCTGGGCGAATGCCTCAAGCTTTTTTACCTGGCTGAGATCCTTTATCCACTCGGGGCCGATAGCATCACTAATCAAAGATGAGAGCTTTCTATTAGAGAGGTATAACCAGCGACGAGGGGTGATGCCGTTGGTGATATTAATGATTTTGCCTGGATAGAATTGGTTAAAATCCTTGAAAGTCGACTCTCTCAATAGCTCACTGTGCATGGCAGAGACACCATTCACCTTGTGGCTGCCGATGATCGCCAGATGAGCCATGCGGATACGTCGCTCCCCACCTTCATCGATGATTGAGAGGCGGCGCAGGATATCCATGTCTCCAGGATGGAGGTGTCCCAGCACCAGCAGGAAGCGTCGATTGATTTCGAGAATCAGTTGCAAGTGGCGGGGAAGGAGTTCTTCAAGGATCTTCACCGGCCAGGTTTCCAGGGCCTCGGGCAGCAGCGTATGGTTGGTGTATGAGAAGACCTTGGTGGTGATTTCCCAGGCCGGTTGCCACTCCAGTTGATGCTTGTCCATCAGCAGTCGCATCATTTCCGGTATGGCAATGGCTGGATGGGTGTCATTGAGCTGGATGGCGACTTTGGATGGCAACTCCTTCAGATCTTCATGGTCGGTGAAGAAGCGTCGCAGGATGTCTTTCAGTGAGGCGCTGACGAAAAAGTATTGCTGCTTTAATCTAAGCAGCTTATTCATGGTGGAGCTGTCGTTGGGATAGAGTACTTTGGATATGTTTTCTGAGAAGGTCTTGCCGACTACCGCCTCTGTATACTCCCCCTGGTTGAACTGATTGAGGTCGAAGGCTTCGTGGGCCTTGGCGCTCCACAGGCGCAGATTGTTTACCGTATCATTCTGAAAACCGGGAATAGGAGTGTCGTAAGCCTGTGCGATGACAATGTCGCCATCGATCCAGTCGAAATGCTTACGGCCACTGCTATCCTGGTACTCCATGACCCGTCCGCCGAAGCGAATCCGGTAGGAGACTTCCGGACGTGGAAACTCCCACGGGTTATCATGCACCAGCCAGTTTTCCGGTAGCTCTACCTGGCTGCCATTCTCAATTTTCTGGCGGAACATGCCATATTCAAAACGGATGCCATAGCCATAACCGGGAATATTCAGGCTCGCCATGGAATCGAGAAAACAGGCGGCGAGTCTTCCCAGGCCTCCGTTACCAAGGGCTGCGTCGTGTTCCAGGTTTCGCAGCTGTTCAAGTTCGATGCCCAGTTTGTGCAGCGCCTGGCCGCAAGCGTCATAAATATCCATATTCAACAGGCTGTTGATCAGGCTGCGACCGATCAAGAACTCCATCGAGAGATAGTAGACACGCTTGGCATCGTGTTTGTAGTAGTTACGTTGTGTCTCCATCCAGCGTTCGATCAAGCGATCTCGAACCACATGACTGAATGCCATCATCCAATCGTGATCTGTTGCTGTGAATGGATCCTTGCCGATGGTGTAGACCAAATGGTTGGAGACTGATCTCTGTATTGCCTTTGGATCAGAACCCAGGTAGTCATATTTAAAAGCACTATGTTTAACGTCGCTGCTCATAACTGCCTGCTTGTTGCGTGGATTTATTGACTGATTTCTTCGCGATCCCTCAATGAATATATCCAAATCCTATAAGAATTATATTGGTTTTTTTAGGGTTGCTGTGGGTAAGAGTGAAAAAATGTGCGAGTATTTTATTTGACCCGTTTGTCATCTGAGTGATTTAAGCAACTTATGTCGCATAAACCAAGGAAGAAGTAGAGTGTAGAGAATCAGCCCAAAGGCGTCTGCTGACAGGTCAAAGAGAGAAAAGAGGCGATGGGGGAGAAAGGCCTGCACCACCTCAATGGCGAGACCGTAACCCAGAAGTAAAAAAAACTTTAACTGATTCCAAGGGGATTCAGGCCAGGAAAAGTCCGCCAGAAAAGCAAGGCAGAAAAAAGCGATCATGTGAGAGACTTTGTCATTCAGGCTGCTGACACCCGGTAGATCCAAAGGGGTGAAAGCCAGATAACTGATGACTGCTATTGAGACACCCAAGGCACCCCGAAACAGGGTGCGATGAGTAGAGTGTTTCCGACTGGGTTTTTCAACCGCCATCAGCAGCCTTTTCCCGGGCAATGGCCCGGTAGGCTATATCAGAGCGGAAGTAGATATCCTGCCATTGAATTGTACGGGTGAGCCGATAGGCGTCCTCCTGGGCCTGGGTAACACTCTCTCCCAGAGTCGTGGCACAGAGCACTCGCCCACCTGCAGTCAGAACTTTATCACCATCCAGGCGAGTGCCTGCGTGAAACACTTTCTGATCACTTGATGACGATTCAGACAGTCCGGTAATGGTTAGGCCTTTGTCGTAGTTTCCTGGATAACCGCCTGCCGCCAGGACGATGCCAACCGATGCACGGGGATCCCAGACAGTTGTTTCCTGATCCAGCTCTCCTTGCAGAGCGGCGAGACAGTGTTTGACCAGGTCAGAACGCATGCGCAACATAATGGGTTGTGTTTCCGGATCTCCAAAGCGACAGTTGAATTCAATCACTTTAGGGGTGCCATCGGCAGTGATCATCAGGCCGGCGTACAGAAAGCCGGTATAGGGTAACCCTTCATCCGCCATACCCTTGATGGTTGGATAGATGACCTCATCCATAATGCGCTTCTCAACGCTATCGGTAACTACCGGCGCAGGTGAGTAGGCACCCATACCACCGGTATTGAGGCCCGTATCACCATCACCGATTCGCTTATGGTCCTGGCTGGTGGCCATGGGCAGGACATGTGTGCCATCAGCCATGACAATAAAGCTTGCCTCCTCGCCCTCGAGGTACTCCTCAATAACCACCCGATGGCCAGCTTCCCCAAAAGCGTTGCCGGCAAGCATGTCACGTACTGCAGACTCGGCGGTCTCCATCTCCATGGCGACGATGACCCCTTTACCTGCAGCCAGGCCGTCGGCTTTGATTACAATGGGTGCGCCACATTGATGTAGATAATCCAAAGCGGGATCTATCTCAGTAAAGGTCTGATAGTCAGCAGTGGGGATTTTATGGCGAGCGAGGAAATCCTTGGTAAAAGATTTTGAGCCTTCAAGCTGAGCAGCGCCCTGTGAGGGTCCAAAACAGCGCAAGCCGGCCTTCTGGAAGGCGTCGACTATACCCATTACGAGGGGTACTTCAGGCCCTACGATGGTCAGGCCAACTTGATTCTGCCTGGCAAAGTCCACCAGTTGGTCAAGGGCCTCTACGCCAATCTCTACATTCTCAAGTTTATCTTCCAGCGCAGTACCAGCATTACCTGGGGCTACAAACACCTTCTCTGCCAGGGGAGATTGTGCAGCTTTCCAAGCAAGGGCGTGTTCTCGGCCGCCCGAACCGATTACCAGTATATTCATCAGTGACGGAAATGACGCATGCCAGTGAATACCATCGCCATGTTGTGCTCGTCAGCTGCAGCGATGGCTTCGTCATCACGCATAGAGCCACCGGGTTGAATGACTGCGACAATGCCAGCTTCGGCAGCATTGTCTATACCATCGCGGAAAGGAAAGAAGGCATCAGATGCCATCACCGAGCCTTTGACTTCCAGCTTGGCATGTTCTGCTTTTATTGCTGCGATGCGTGCAGAGTTAACCCGGCTCATCTGTCCTGCGCCCACGCCAATGGTCATGCCGTCACGGCCATAGACAATTGCGTTGGACTTGACATATTTAGCGACTCTCCAGGTAAACAGAAGATCTTGCATCTCTTGTTCAGTAGGCTGTCTTTTAGTGACAATCTTAATCTCTTGTGTCAATTGCAGATCGGCATCTTGAACCAGTAAGCCGCCGTTGACACGTTTGTACTCAGTACGATGCACAGATTCGCTGAGCCACTCACCACAGGCCAGTAGGCGAACGTTCTTTTTACTGCTTACCGCTTCGACTGCAGCAGCAGAGACCTTGGGGGCAATAATCACTTCTACGAATTGCCGCTCAACAATGGCTTTTGCTGTCTCTCCATCCAATTCACCATTGAAGGCGATAATTCCGCCAAAGGCCGATTCAGGATCGGTGCTATAGGCGCGGTCATAGGCCTCAAGCAGATTTTTACCATAGGCGACACCGCAGGGATTGGCATGCTTGACGATGACGCAGGCCGGGCCTTCATCAAAGCTCTTAACACACTCCAAAGCTGCATCGGTATCGCCGATGTTGTTATATGAGAGTGCTTTGCCTTGTAGTTGAGTAGCTGTGGCAACACTCGCTTCCTCAATATTGTGTTCAACAAAGAAAGCGGCTTTCTGGTGGGGATTTTCACCATAGCGCATGGTTTGACTCTGTTTGAACTGTAACGATAGCGTACGAGGAAAATCAATCACCTCACCCTCAGTTCTGGCACCAAGATAGTTGGCGATTGCACCATCATAGCGAGCGGTGTGTTCAAAGGTTTTGACTGCCAGGTCAAAGCGGGTGGAGTCACCTACCTGATTGTCATTAGCCGCCATTTCGTCGATGATTCTCTGGTAGTCAGATGCATCTACAACGACAGTGACATCTTTATGATTCTTTGCCGCCGCTCTGAGCATGGTTGGGCCGCCGATGTCGATATTTTCAATCGCGGTGGGCAGATCGCAATCCGGTTTTGCCACAGTCTCTTCAAATGGATAGAGGTTAACCACGATCAGATCGATCTGACCAATGCCGTTCTCCTTCATTACGCCATCATCGGTACCACGGCGACCAAGGATTCCGCCATGGATTTTTGGATGTAGAGTCTTGACTCTGCCATCCATCATTTCCGGGTAGCCTGTATATTCTGATACCTCGATAACAGGCACATCATTTTGGGTAAGTAGTTTTGCGGTGCCTCCAGTGGAGAGTATTTCCACATTTTTTTCTGCCAGATTGCGGGCGAATTCAACAATCCCCGTCTTGTCTGAGACACTGATCAGTGCGCGTTTTATCGATGCCATGAGTGATACCGTTGGTTGTTATTTAGAAATATTGTTTGGTCACGTTAAAAAAAATCACTATGAAGGGAATCTACAATTAAATCTGTCGGATGCTTCAATGATTTGATATGACGCAAATGATCGTTTTGGCATGATCTGCAAAGTAGTCAGATATTGCCGCTTAATTCACATAAGATGATTCTGTAGTTCAATCAAGGTCGTACTGGGAAAGTTTCTTGCGCAAGGTGCTGCGACTGATGCCCAGGATGGTGGCAGCTTGTGTCTGATTCCCGCCGGTATGCTTCATGACACTTTCAAGAAGTGGCGCTTCAACCTCATTCATTACCAACCGATAAAGATTGTTGGCACCATGTCCGTCTAAATTACTAAAGTAGCGCTGCATGGCGTCGCTGACACACTGTCGCAAAGGTTCAGATTTTTTGCTGTGAGTAACTGTCAGATACTCTTCGCTTTGTTGGTCAGGTAGAGCCGCTTCAATCATCATGCTGCCAGATCCCTTTTGTTATACAGGTACTCAAAATATTCCTGAATTGCCTGCATTTGCTCTGCAGGTGATTCTGAATAGTTTATTTTGTTCCTGAAAACGGCGCCTTCAGGGCGCCCTTTGCTGTACCAGGCGATATGTTTGCGGGCAATGCGAACGCCAAGGTACTCCCCATAAAATAGATGCAACTGCTGGACATGTTTGGTAAGGATGCCAGCAACCCATTCGAGTTCCGGTTCAGGCAATAGCCTGCCGGTTTTTAAATAGTTGTCGATCTCGTTAAAGATCCAGGGGCGTCCTTGCGCAGCGCGGCCAATCATTAGGGCGTCAGCGCCTGTTCTTTCAAATACCTCCGCAGCCTTATGCGGGGAATCAATATCTCCATTTGCAATAACCGGTATGGTTATCATCTGTTTAATCTGTCTAATGGTCTCATACTCGGCATGACCTGAAAATTTGCAGGCTCGAGTACGGCCATGAATGCTCAATGCCTGGATGCCAGCATCTTCGGCTATCTCGGCAATTCGTAGACCATTTCTGTTTTGTGGATCACTGCCGGTACGTATTTTAAGGGTGACCGGGACATCCACAGCATCAACAGTCGCTTTTAGTATTTCAGCGACCAGTGGTTCATCCTCAAGCAGTGCAGAGCCGGCGGCACGTTTACATACTTTTTTTGCTGGACAACCCATATTGATGTCGATGATCTGGGCGCCCATCTCTACATTGGCGCAGGCGGCCCGAGCCATCATCTCAGGATCAGAGCCTAAAATCTGTACGCTGATTGGTGCATCCTCACCTTCGTGGTCTAGTCTCCTTACGCTTTTTTTAGTACCCCATAAGGACGCATCGGCAGAGATCATCTCTGACACGGCAACACCTGCGCCCAGACTTCTGCATAGTTGTCTGAACGGCCTGTCCGTTACGCCTGCCATCGGCGCTAAGAACAGATTATTTGCAATTTTATAGGGCCCAATGCGCATTTAAATCGCCCCTCTTAGAGGGCTTTTCACAGGATAAGGAGGGGTTGGAATACTACCCGTAAATCGGGGTGGAAGCAAAGGCAAAATCGAGTTGAATTGATCCAGTGCAGGGGTTCGAAAGAGATGAAACTTGTGAATCGGCTGGAAGGGTGTTGAGTAAGCTATTCAATCTCCTTTAGATATATAGGCTGAAGAGGATGAAAATGAATATACATTTAAAATGTAAACTTTTTTGAGAAGTAAATTCCCTGATTGTGATGTCGTTTTTAATTCAAACCAGGGTTGGTGAAAGTTTAGGGTTGTCTTATTTATTACAAGCCGACGACATATTCAGTTGCCGGGTTAATAAAATGGTCAAGTACTAATGGAGGTTATGAGTCAATCGAATTTAAAGAAACTCAAATTTAAAACCAGTGACCTCTTTGCCGGGATCCACCAGTTCAAGATCGATTTGGATCGGTTTCAGTTTGGGCATCAACTCATCTGTTCCGGTATATGCTGGGCGATATTGAGACGTGTTAAAAGTTCGACGCGCGATGAGTGCCCCCATATCGTTGAACAGGCTTAGTTGAAGTTTAGGAAAGGGTTGTTGAAACGGTGCGGTATTGACTATCTCAAGACGCATGGAAAGCGTATTCTCTTTTTCAGGGTGAGCGCTTAACGAGCGCTCGGTAACCAGTATCTTACTTCTGTCTTTTCGCTGCGGTGTGGTGCAGCCGGCAACAGTGCAAACAACATCCAATAGTTGTCTGCCTGTTTCATGATGTATCAGGTTATCCCGATACTGCCATGCCATCTGCCCGCATAGCGGTATCAACAATAGCAATGATCCGATGGTCCAGAAGATGGAGGCGCCGTTTGAATCTGCTTCCTCATCATCCTGAGCTTCAAAAGTGAAGGGTAACTCCTTCTCAATTTGATCCTCGATGTTTCGGAGCTCCTCTTCCACCGATTCAATTGGCGGCTCTTCCTCTGCCAACTCACTGCTATCCGTATCGCCTTGACGTTCAGCTTCAAGTTCACTGCTATCATTGATCAGGCTATCCGATGACGCTTCATATTTATGATGAGACTCAGGGATGTCCAGCTCGATAATCTCAGCAAGGCTGGAATTCGGGTGTTCACTGTCGAGGAGTAATGAAGCCGAGTCCTTGTCCAGTAATTCAGACATTTGGGATTCTGAGCCGGAGGCGAAGTAGTCAGGCTCTGTCTCCAGACCATCATTCACTTCATAGAGATACGGGTTGCTACTCTCTTCCAGTAAGCCTGGTTCGTCGCTCTCCAAATTTGAATCATCTGAAAATGGAGGAACAGGGGATGAGTCTTCTGAAAATGGAGGAATAGGGGATGAGTCATCTGCTAGATCATCAAGTGACCTCTCAACTTCACTGTCATTGATCAGTGCTGAGTCATGATCATGTTGTTGGGGTGGGTAGTAGAGGAGTTGATCATCTGAGACACGCTCTTCATCTGTCGCGACATCCACTATCTCTTCTTGATTGCTGAATGGTTTCGGAGTTTCTTGAAGGGTCTCCAATGCATTGAAGATCTGGTTGCACTGACAGCATCTGACCTGACCCTCGGCGGCCTTGAGTTGCTCCGAGTTGATGCGGAACAGAGTTAAGCAGTGTGGACACTGGGTAAACATGTGTTGAATATCGGTCAGTTACTTAGGGCCTGTTAAGCCTACGTTAGACTGTACTAAAATCCTAGGCAAGTCTTAACCTCTTTTGTCCCTAGGAATTATTTATTAGCGGGGCCTTTTAGTGCTTAGTACCGCTGATCAGGATCCACTCCTCTCGTTGTTTGACAGGTGAGAGCTCAGCGAAAGCCTGATAGTGATTGCCTACTTCATCCGCCTGTTCAGCAAGGATTCCCGAAAGGGCAAACTCTCCACCTGAATTGATGCATTCAGCCAAATGCGATGCAAGCTCTATCAGGGGACCAGCAAGAATATTGGCTACCAGGTAATCGGCACTTAGTTTTGGTGCCTCTTCAGGCAGAAAGGTGGACAATCGTTCAGCAACCCCATTTTTCTCTGCATTATCCTGACTGGCCTGAAGTGCCTGATGGTCGTGATCGATGGCTATCACCGAAGCAGCGCCTAATTTAAGTGCGGCGATGGCGAGAATTCCCGATCCACAACCATAATCAATGACTCTCTTGCCATTAAGTGGCTGGCCATCCAGCCATTCAAGACAGAGTGCAGTAGTGGGATGGGTTCCTGTGCCAAATGCCAGCCCGGGATCCAATTGAATGACTATGCTATCGGGTTGTTTAATGGTCTCCCCTACTGGACAGACCCATAAGCGTTGACCGAAAGACATGGGTTTGAAGTGCTCCAGCCAGACCCGTTCCCAAATACGGTCTTCAATCCGTTCCCAGTGAAGCCGCCTTACAAGTGGTTCACTGAGTGCCTCAGTCAGCGCGAGTTGCAGTTGTTGCTGGTCCTGTTCACCCTCGAAAAGCGCTGTTACCCGGGTATGCTGCCATAGCTGCTCTGTCTCTGGCGGAATCTCCAGAAGTGGTTGGTCTCCTGCATCGCCCAGGGTGACTGAGAGAGCGCCAAGGTTTTCAAAGACCAATTCAAGGATTGGTGCTTGATCCTCATCGGTATCAAGTGAGAGTTGAAGCCAGGACATGATTGTTTACTGACCAGGATTATAACCCCAGCTTTTTTTCCAAATAGTGGATGTTGGCACCACCAGCATTGAATGCGCTGTCTTTCATGATGTCGAGGTGCAGGGGTATATTGGTTTTGATACCACTGATCACCATCTCATGAAGTGCAATACGCATACGTGCAATAGCAGACGCACGATCCTCACCATGGGCAATCAGTTTGCCGATCATCGAATCGTAGTAGGGTGGAACCTTATATCCGTTATAGATATGTGTATCGACCCGAATACCTGGGCCGCCTGGTGTGTGCAGTTGGGTAATGGTGCCAGGGCTGGGCATGAAGTTAACAGGATCTTCCGCGTTGATACGACACTCAACAGCATGACCTTCGAGTTTGATGTCGCTCTGCTTGAATCGCAAAGGCTCACCTGCAGCGATGAGTATCTGTTCTTTAACGATATCGACGCCGGTAATCAGCTCAGTGACAGGATGCTCAACCTGAACACGGGTATTCATTTCGATGAAGTAGAATTCGCCATCCTCGTAGAGAAATTCGAAAGTGCCTGCTCCGCGATAGCCAATCTGGCGGCACGCCTCTGCACAGCGTTCGCCGACATCCCTGCGTTGCTGTTCGGTGATACCAGGGGCTGGTGCCTCCTCGACCACCTTTTGGTGACGGCGCTGCATCGAGCAATCACGCTCACCCAGATGAATGGCGTTTCCGTGGGTATCAGATAGTACCTGGAACTCTACATGGCGTGGATTTTCAAGAAACTTCTCCATATAGACTGTCGCATTGCCAAATGCAGCATCAGCTTCAGCCTTGGTCATTGCTACGGCATTCAGCAGGGTGGCTTCACTGTGCACGACACGCATGCCGCGTCCACCACCACCACCAGCCGCTTTTATGATGACCGGGTAGCCTATTTCATTTGCCAGTTCTCTGGTGCGCTTGGAGTTGCTGTCCAGTGGGCCATTGGAGCCGGGTACTGTTGGTACCTTGGCTTCTATCATGGCATCGATGGCTGCGACTTTATCGCCCATGACACGAATAGTCTCAGCTTTGGGGCCGATGAAGATGAAGCCGCTGTTCTCAACCCGCTCTGCAAAATCTGCATTCTCGGAGAGGAAGCCATATCCAGGATGGATTGCAACCGAATCGGTTACTTCGGCGGCGCTGATTATAGCGGGCACATTGAGGTAACTTTCACTGGAAGGTGCGGGTCCTATGCAGACTGATTCATCAGCAAGCAGTACGTGCTTGAGGTCCCTGTCAGCTTCGGAATGAACGGCAACAGTCTTGATACCCAGCTCTTTACAGGCTCGTAGAATGCGAAGTGCAATTTCACCACGATTGGCGATTACAATCTTGTCTATCATGGTTTCACTCAATCAATGATGTAAAGGGGTTCGTTATATTCCACCGGCTGGCCGTTATCGAGCAGTATTTTCCTTACTGTTCCCGCTTTGTCTGATTCAATCTGATTCAGAATCTTCATCGCTTCGATGATGCATAGGGTGTCACCCACAGCAACCTGCTGACCCTCTTCAACAAAAGGCTTACTGCCTGGTGAAGGTGAGCGGTAGAAGGTGCCTACCATTGGCGAGCGTACAGCATGTCCCTGGATCTCTGCAGCACTCTCTTCTACTGGTGGAGCTGAAGTGGCGGGCAAGGGAGATTGAGCTTGTTGAGGCGCAGCAACAGGGGCAACTGCAGGTGCCGCCATTGTCATGGGTATGGAGTTGTTGCGGCTGATTCTGACCGACTCCTCACCCTCGTGGATTTCAATCTCCGCAACATCCGACTCCTCAAGCAATTCAATTAATTTTTTTACTTTGCGAATATCCATGATGTTCTGTCTCTAGATTGTTTATTTGTTGAGCCGCGTAGCAGCGGCTTGCAATGCAAGTTCATATCCCTGAGCACCCAGGCCGACGATGACACCTTCGGCTTTGTCAGAAAAATAGGAGTGTCTGCGGAACTCCTCTCTGGCGTGTACATTTGAGAGATGAACTTCGATATAGGGTATGCCTGTTCCCAGAAGGGCGTCCCGTAAGGCAATACTGGTATGGGTGAAGGCGGCTGGATTGATGATAATGAAAGCCACCTCATTCTCGTAAGCCTGATGTATCCAGGTCAGTAACTCATGCTCAGCATTGCTTTGACGGAAGTCGATCTCATGGCCTAACGATTTGGCTATGGACTCCAGGTGTTGGCTTATCTCATTCAAAGACTCATGACCGTAGTGATTGGGTTCACGAACGCCAAGTAGATTCAGATTGGGGCCATTGAGTATCAGAATGGTCGCCATAATTCTGCTGTCCCGGACAATGAGTTGCGAAGTAAACCGCTCTTTTTATTCCCAATTTCTGTGCATGGGAAGTGATTCGGCGGTGTTTGAATAAGATTCGTCTAATTTTGCAAGATAAGCGCGGTTTTGTCCAGTTTCAATGCAGAACTTATCAAGATCGTTACAGTTTGTCAGTGTATAAATGAGATATTTCGGCTTTTCAGGGAGGTCCCGCACCAATAAGGTGCAGGTTTTTTACGCTATTGAATGGCCCTTCGCACATGCTCTGCAAACTCGTCCGCTGGCTTGAAACCCACGACACGGAAGGCTTTGCGCTCTTGGCCATCCGCCCCGTAAAAGATGATTGCCGGTGGGCCTGGCAGACCGAAATGTTCTTGCAGCAAAGCTTTGTCCGTATCGTCGTTTGCAGTCACATCCGCTTGCAGTAGAACTGTATTCGAGAGCGCGCTAATCACATCTGAATCACTGAATGTATATTTTTCCATCTCCTTGCATGAGACACACCAATCCGCATAGAAATCGAGCATCACCGGTTTGCCTGCTGCAGAAGCAGAATCAACCTCCCGTTGAAGATCTTCGAGACTCTTGATTCGTTTGAAGGTCAGTTCCTGATGGGCTGATCCCGAGCCGCCAGCCATCACAATGCCCCTCAAGGGTTGCACCGTATCCTTGCCACCTGCAGCTGCGCCGACAAGCATCAAAGTACCGTAGACGAGAAACACGAAGCCCACGCCTTTCCAGAGTTTCTGCCACCCGCTGGCTTCAATTTCCAGGTTACGCAAGGCGCCCATATAGATCGCGGAGATGATCAGAAGAAGGCCCCAAAGCACCATTGCTATTTCTGCAATAATTATGCGTTCCAGCATAACGATGGCAACGCCCAGCAGGGCAACGCCGAATACCGCCTTCACTGCATCCATCCAGCCTCCGGCTCTGGGTAGGAGTTTCCCGGCAGATGTGCCGATGGCAATCACCGGTGCGCCCATACCCATGCTCAGGGCAAACAGCGCCAGACCACCGAGCAAGGCATCGCCGGTCTGTCCAATATAGATCAAGGCGCCTGCCAGGGGTGGGGCGACGCAGGGGCCGACGATCAGGGCGGACAGGAAACCCATAATGGCCACACCAACCAGGGATCCCCCCTGCTGTTTATTGCTCACTTCGGTGAGCCTGCTCTGCAGGCTGCTGGGCAGTTGCAGATCGTAAAATCCAAACATCGAGAGTGCGAGTAGTACAAATACCAGGGCGAAGCTGGAAAGAATCCAGGGATTCTGAAAATAGGCCTGAAGATTCTCTCCAAACAGTCCGGCCAGAACCCCGGCAAAAGTATATGTCACTGCCATTGAGAGGACATAGACCAGTGACAGTGTAAATGCCTTTTTAGTTGTGATCTGATCACCATGACCTGCGATGATGCCCGATAGGATTGGGATCATTGGAAAGATGCAGGGGGTGAACGCCAAACCCAGTCCAAGCAGGAAAAATACGCCAACAATCACCAGCGTGGAGTTTCCTTTCAGGGTATTGGTGATCTCATCGGTTTCCGATTGGGCTGGTGCCTGGGTTGTTGAGGATGATCTACTGCTCAGGGCAGTGGTTGACGCTTCAGCCTGGGCCTCTGATATACCAGGCAGACTGAGTGTGAACTGCTTGCTGATTGGTGGGTAGCAGACTCCGATCTCGGCGCATCCCTGATAGTTTGCTTCAACTACGATCTCTCCAGCATCGACGCTGCTTCGCACCAATGGCACAGTCAAGTCAACTTCGTTGTGGTAGACCGCGACATCCCCGAAGGAGCCGTCCGGTCGGATAGAGTCTTGTTTGATCTCTGCTTCTGGTAGATCGATCTGCCCGAGCAGCGCTGTCTCATTCTGCTTCAGGGAGAGTCTTATCTTATCCTGATAGAGATAGGTACCGTCTGCAATGGACCAGTAGAGTCGTATATGTGTGCCATCTTCGACTGAAGCGGTAAGTTTGTAGGCTTCATCGGGTTCGAGCAATTCATCCTCTTCGCTATTGTCGAACAAGGGAGCAGGGTCACTATCTCCAAGCAAGGCGAGTGGGTCATTGGTCTCGGCAGCGGCAGCATCCTCTGCTATCGGCAGCAGCGCCAGTCGGACCTCCTGCATATGAGGAGGAAAGCAGATGCCCTGATCGGCGCAGCCCTGAGAGCGGGCTTTCAGAAGCAGGGTTTCCGGGGCGCCCTGGATGCGTTTGATCGGAATCTCAGCAACGGCTTTATTGCGATAGATCGCCACTTCCCCAAAGAATTCGTCCTGTTTGATTTTTGCCTTGGAGAGGCTGGCTTCGCCCAATTCGATGCCGATGGATTCTGTATCAAAAGAGATCTTATCCCGATACATGTAGTAGTCATCAGCAATAAGCCATTCGACTCTGAGTGAGTCCGGCGTGAGGCTCTCTGCAGATATCTGGAAAGCCTGATCCGGCATCAGCAGGTCATCTTCATTCCACTCAGCCAGAGTTGTGCCTGCCAGCCCTGTTAGCAGCAACAGCAGGGCAATTAATTTGTTTGGTTTGTGCATCTTTCCACCCAGGTTATATAGTCATCCAGCCCCTGCTCTACAGGGACTGCGATGATTTCCGGAAGTTCATAGGGATGTTCCGCCCGGAGTGCCGACTCACATGCCTGGTAGCGATCTTTTGTTGTTTTTATGAATAGCTGGATTTCGTCAGACTGTTCGGTTTTACCCTGCCACTTATAGATTGAAGTGATCGGCGCAGATAAATTGACGCAGGCGACTAACCCCTGTTCTACCAGTTTTCCTGCTAGACGCTCGGCTGTCCCGCGGTCGGGGGCGGTGCAGAGTATCAGGAGGAGTGGTGTAGGCATCCGCGAAAAATACACTATCCGGGTTCAGCAAGCAAAGTTTGAGCTGGTGATCTGTATAGGCTTTCGGGAGCTACGAGTATGACGATAAAACCATTATATTTATATGGAAATTGTGCTATTCAGGGAGCTGTAAGATGATTCTGGAGGGTGCTTTCTATGTAAATTAACCCAGCTGCAGGGTCGAAATATCTTGATCGACTATCGGCTTTGTAGTGTCTTGATTGATGTTTTTTCCTGTTTCTGGGCTGTAAACAGAAGCGGCCGGTAAACCGGCCGCTAGTCTGATCGGTTTTTGATTACAACTTAGTCACTGACTTTCAATCGGCCACCTTTACCCAGGCCACCTTTAACCTTCTGGGCTTTATAGTTGCGCAACGCTTTGACCATCTGGTTGTAGGAGTCGGCAAAAGCTGCAGTGACGACTTTTCCTTCAGGTGTGTCGGTAAATCCACCGACACTGCCCCATCTGCCACCGCCGAAGAAGCCGCCAAACAGGCTGAAGTCGAAATTTTTGGCGTTACCAACCGATGAAGAAACCTGCACCCCTGAACGATTGTCGATCAGCAGTAGCGTGGTGGCAGCTTCATTGGATTTTAAGCCACCTGCAAGCCTGCCGAGTCGGTAGTTTCCAAGCAAGCCTCCGACAGTGGCGCCGAGGCCTCCAGTGCCTTTCTCAGAGAATTGGATGCTGGGGTTCATGGTGTAGTCAGCTGCTACCATCTGGCCTTTGCCGAAGTTGCTGCCCTGGCGCATCTCACCGGATTGCATAAGTGCCCGCTCCTGCATCATGTTGTTCATCGCTTTGCCACGTTCGACCACCACGAAGCAGTTGGATTGTTGAATCATCATGCGCAACACCGGTACGGTGGTACCCAGAGTTGGGTAACGCCTTCTATAGGTATGCCACCAGGGTGCGGCCTGGTCCTCTACAACAGCCAATGTGCCAAGGGTCTCTTCACAACTTTCAAGTGCGCTGTTTTCTCCCGCAGAAGTTTCACCACCGGCAGCACCGGTGACGGTATTACCTGATGAGCCGCCTAAGGTGGGCATGCTGCCACCACAGCCACTGAGTCCAATTAATGCGGCGACAGTGATCCAGGTTGCTGTTTTGAAAGAACTAAATATCTTGCTCTGGATATGCATTCTCATTCTTCTCCCCTATGAGTCCAGTAGGTTATAAACCTGATGTTAAAAAGATAAATTACTTGGTTATATATATTAAAGTGAGTGTGAAAGTCACTCTCACTTGTGTGTCATATTCCCGCAGCGTAAGCTTTCAGCTATGAATCCCATACTCTTAATTCTGTTGTTATTCGTCGGTACACCACTCGTCGAGCTCTATTTTCTCATTAAAGTAGGTGCTCAGATAGGTGTTTTCTCTACCCTGTTTCTAACTCTGTTTACGGCCGCATTAGGCGGGTGGATGGTGCGTGCCCAGGGACTTTCAACCTTTGGTCGGGTGCAAGATGCCATGAATCGAGGCGAGGTGCCCGCGATTGATATGATGGAGGGTGCGGTATTGCTGGTTTGCGGCTTTCTGTTGCTGCTGCCTGGCTTTATTACCGATATCGTTGGCTTTATCTTTCTCATTCCCTGGATCAGGCGCTGGCTGCTGACTGTAGGTTTACAGAGTAGTGGAGTCATGCGGCCGATGCAATCGCCTCGTGATGATTCGGGGGCTGATCAGAATAGGCGGGTCATAGAAGGAGAGTACCGTCGGGATGATGATTGAGCCCGCGATTCCCTTTTACTCGCGGATAGTGGTGGGGCGGAGCCCCACCTTACAAGTTGTCTGAGCGTTATCTGATTTACCCCGCGGTTCCCTCGATCAAGGATAGACATCCGGGACAAATGTTTGGTCAGTGATGGGGGGTCTTACATAGCCGGTGTTTTCTGTTCTTTGGGGTAGTTCAATAGGCTCAGGGGTCAGATCCTTATAGGGTATCTGGCTCAGGAGGTGTGCTATGCAGTTCAGTCTTGCATGCTTTTTGATATCTGAATGAACCACATACCACGGGGCCTGTTTTATATCTGTATGGGCAAACATCTCATCTTTGGCTCTGGAATATTCAAGCCAGCGGGAGCGTGATTCCAGATCCATCGGGCTCAGTTTCCAGCGTTTGTGAGGCTCTTCCATGCGACTTTGGAAGCGGCGTTCCTGCTCTTCATCTGAAACTGAAAACCAATATTTAATGAGTATGATGCCTGAGCGAACCAGCATACGCTCAAATTCTGGGCAGGAGCGCATAAACTCCTGGTACTCGTCATCGGTACAAAAGCCCATCACCTTTTCAACCCCCGCACGGTTATACCAACTGCGGTCCAACAGCACCATTTCACCCGCAGCAGGCAGGTGGGGCACATAACGCTGGAAGTACCACTGGGTCTTTTCCCGTTCAGTAGGGGCTGGTAGGGCAACAACCCGACAGATACGTGGGTTGAGATGTTGATTGATGCGTTTGATCACGCCACCCTTGCCGGCAGCATCCCGCCCCTCAAAAATGACGACTACTTTCAAGCCCGCATGCTTGATCCACTCCTGTAGCTTGACCAGTTCCAATTGGAGTTTGAATAGCTCCTTTTCGTAGACCTTGTTGTCGATCTTCTTTGGCTTTTCACTTTTCTGCTTTTTCTCTTTTTTCTCTGGCTTTGCTTCTGCCATGGCGATCTCCCGGAGTAAGGCTTATTGGCTGCTATTAATATAGCGGCAAAATGAGCTATTGGATTATTAAACTGATAGACAGATGGATAAGCAGTTCTAAATGAGGAAACTCACTCAGGCGTGCTCAAATCTTGCCTCCCCTATGTGGTTACTGAATATGCCTCGCTATTGAGTATGTTGCATCCGGAGCCACCCCAGTATGTCGGCTCTGCTTTGCGGCTCTAGACAAGCTTGTAACCTTATTATCACACAGAATGGCGGCAGGGTGAGTCAGAGCTGGAGTCTGATAGTGAAAATCTCGCGCTATGGTCTTGACTCTCGGATATTTGCCACTATTATTAGCACTCAGTAAAGGCGAGTGCTAACAACATTGCCTGCTAACCACGTAAAACATTCGAATTAAAACACCAAATATAGTTAGGAGAACAGTCGATGAATATTCGTCCGCTGCACGATCGCGTAATCGTTCGTCGTATGGAAGAAGAGCGCACCAGTCCTGGAGGCATCGTACTCCCAGATGCTGCCACTGAGAAACCCATTCAGGGTGAAGTGATGGCAGTAGGCAACGGCAAAATCACCGATAGCGGTGAAGCCCGCCCTCTGGATGTCAAAGTTGGAGATAAGATCTTGTTTGGCAAGTACTCCGGTACCGAAGTGAAAGTGGGTGGCGAGGAAGTTCTGGTCATGCGCGAAGAAGACATCATGGGTGTGATCGAGGGCTGATCGCTCAGCAGCGATATCCCTGCAGGCTTAGCCTGATGACGAATCTCAACATTTTCCAAGGAAATTAAGACATGAGTGCAAAAGAAGTACAATTTGGTGATGATGCCCGCCAACGTATGATGAAAGGCGTCAACATCCTGGCCAATGCGGTTAAGGTAACCCTCGGCCCTAAAGGTCGTAACGTAGTTCTTGAGAAGAGCTTCGGTGCGCCAACCGTAACTAAAGACGGTGTTTCAGTAGCCAAAGAGATCGAGCTTGCCGACAAGTTTGAAAACATGGGTGCGCAGATGGTTAAAGAGGTCTCTTCCCAGACTTCTGATGTTGCTGGCGACGGCACCACCACTGCTACCGTGCTGGCTCAGGCCATGGTTCGCGAGGGTCTGAAAGCGGTTGCTGCGGGAATGAATCCGATGGATCTCAAGCGGGGCATCGATAAAGCTGTGATCACCGCAGTTGAGGAGCTGAAAAACATCTCCCGTCCTTGTTCAGACGATAAAGAGATCGCCCAGGTAGGCACCATCTCTGCCAACTCTGACACCAATGTGGGCGACATCATTGCTGAAGCCATGCAGAAAGTGGGTAAAGAGGGTGTTATCACCGTCGAAGAAGGCTCTGCTCTGCAGAATGAGCTTGATGTCGTGGAAGGTATGCAGTTTGACCGTGGCTACCTCTCTCCCTACTTCGTTACCAATCAGCAGAGTCAGGCGGCTGAGCTGGATGAACCCTTTATCCTGCTGCACGACAAGAAGATCTCCAATATCCGTGAATTGCTGCCAGTGCTTGAAGGTGTTGCCAAAGCGGGTAAGCCATTGCTGATCATCGCTGAAGATGTGGAAGGCGAAGCGCTAGCTACTCTGGTAGTCAATAACCTGCGCGGTATCGTTAAGGTTACTGCGGTCAAAGCCCCAGGCTTTGGTGATCGTCGTAAGGCGATGTTGCAGGATATCGCTATCCTCACCGGTGGTACTGTAATCTCAGAAGAGGTGGGTCTTTCTCTGGAGAAAGCTACTCTTGATGATCTGGGTAGCGCTAAGAAAGTAACCATCACCAAAGAAGAGACCACCGTTATCGATGGTGCTGGTGTTGAGGGTGATATTAAGGCCCGAGTCGAGCAGATCCGTGCTCAGATTGAAGAGACCTCTTCTGACTATGATCGGGAAAAACTGCAGGAGCGTGTAGCCAAGCTCGCCGGTGGTGTTGCCGTGATCAAGGTCGGTGCTGCTACCGAAGTTGAGATGAAAGAGAAGAAGGCTCGTGTTGAAGATGCTCTGCATGCTACTCGTGCGGCAGTTGAAGAGGGCGTTGTTCCAGGTGGCGGTGTCGCACTGGTGCGTTCTTTGCAGGCCCTCTCTGATCTGACTGGTGAAAATCACGATCAGGATGTCGGTATTACCATCGCCTGTCGTTCCATGGAAGAGCCTCTGCGTCAAATCGTCAGCAATGCTGGTGGTGAGCCTTCAGTGGTGCTGGACAAAGTTCGCAATGGTGAAGGTAACTTCGGTTTCAATGCCTCGAATGACACCTACGGCGACATGATGGATATGGGTATTCTGGATCCTACCAAGGTTACCCGTTCTGCGTTGCAGAATGCCTCTTCCGTAGCTGGCCTGATGATTACCACCGAGTGCATGGTGGCTGATGAGCCTAAGGACGATGCTGCTGGACCTCCAATGGGAGATATGGGCGGCATGGGCGGCATGGGTGGTATGGGCGGCATGATGTAAAAGCCCTACAGCTGATACGTTCAATACCGTAAACCCGCCTCCGTCAGGAGGCGGGTTTTTTTGTAAACTCTGTTAAATATTTTCCTGATTTAGCCGTTACCAATGTTGAAAAATCTATTTTGCACGAAGGGAGTCGTCATTTTCTGAGGAAAAACTAATGTTACGCAGTATTGGCATTTCGGCTCGCTTTGTCTACGCGACTGTATTCGCTGTATTGGTTGTTCTGGCCATTACACTTTTCACAACATTCAACTTCATGGGGGGGATTCTCAGCGCCTCTGAAGAGAATGAAATCAGCGAGATTTTCGAAAATGTAGTTTCAGGAATTGAATCCGAGGGGCGACTGGCACGGGCCATGAGCGCCTTGGTGGCGGGTGTTCCCGATGTTCAGGAGGCCTTTAGTAATAAAGACAGGCAAGCCCTGTCTGATCTCTTCGCGCCTGGTTTCGCAAAGCTCAAGAAGGAGTATGGGGTTAGGCAGTTCCAATTTCATGAGCCGCCTGCAACTTCCTTTCTACGGGTACACAAGCCAGCAAAATTTGGTGACGATCTATCTGGTTTCCGCCTTACAGTGGTAGAGGGCAATCGTGAAAAAAATCCAATCCAGGGGCTAGAGGTCGGTGTAGCCGGTCTTGGTATCAGAGGGCTGGTGCCTGTAAGTCATCAGGGTAAGCATATCGGTACGGTTGAATTTGGCATGTCGTTTGGACAGGCTTTTTTCGATGAATATGCCAAGCATCATGATGTGGATCTGGAGCTCTATATCGATCGCAAAGGCGTCATGGATCGATTCGCCTCCACAATGGAAGGTAATAACCTGATCTCCTCAGATGAGTTTTCTGCGATTCTAGGTGGTGAAAGTCACTATGGCCGAGGTGAGCTTAACAGCAAACCAGTGGCCTTCTATGCAGCGAATATCAGCAACTATTCCGGTGACCCGATTGGCATTTTGATCGTTGCCAAGGATCGCTCTGAAGCAGCAAATGCAATCTCCAGTCTTACCTGGATGTTATTTGCCTTGGGCCTGGGTTCTGTGATCGTAATCGGTTTTCTGGTTTGGGTGATCAGTGGTGGCGTAGTTAAACCCATCTGTGTCGCGGCTAAGGCAATGGAGGGTATCGCCTCTGCCGATGGTGACCTGACAGTACGTATGGATGAGAGTGGAGAAGATGAGATTTCCCGTCTCTCCAAGGCCTATAACCGCTTCGCTGAAAAGATTGAAGGTATGGTGAAAAGTGTCTCCAACTCTGCAGGTAACCTGAGTGTGCAGATCGGTGAATTCGCTAACCTGGCTGAGCATACCAATAGCGGAATTCGTCAACAGCACGAACAGACCGCCCAGGTAGCTACCGCCATGACGCAGATGTCAGCCACTGTGCACGAGGTGGCGCACAATACCACCCAGACCGCAGAAGCGGCTCGAGAGGCAGATGTGCAGGCAAATTCGGGGCGTACAGTCGTCATGGATGTGACCAATAGTATCGATCGCCTGGCGACGGATGTTGGCAAGGCGGTAGAGACAGTGCAGCATGTGGCCGAGGACAGTGAGCGTATTGGTTCTGTGTTGGATGTCATACGCGGTATTGCTGATCAGACCAACCTGTTGGCACTGAATGCAGCCATCGAGGCGGCCCGGGCTGGAGAGCAGGGGCGTGGATTCGCGGTAGTGGCAGATGAGGTTCGTACACTGGCCAAGCGTACCCAGGATTCTACGGAAGAGATCCAGGAGATGATTGAGAGCCTGCAGTCAGGGGTGCACAAGACGGTTGCTGTAATGGAGACCAGTCAACAACAGGCAGCGGAAAGCGTGGAGCAGGCTGGACGGGCACACGCCTCCCTTGAGGAGATTAACCAGGTTATCGACTCAATTTCTGGTATGAGTGCACAGATTGCCACTGCAGCGGAAGAGCAGAGTGCAGTGGCTGAGGATATCAATCGCAATATTATCGAGATTACCCAGATTGCGGATGAGACCTATAAAGACTCTGATAAGAGCTATCAGGCAAGCACAGAGATGTCTGATGAAGTCGATAAGCTGAGTCACCTGTTGGATCAGTTCAATATCGGTGATACTCATGGCAAGCATCTGCAGCAGGCGATGCTCGCCCATCTGAGCTGGAAAACAAAGCTGCGTAGTTTCCTGGATGGAAAGGGCGCTCTGGATGAACGGGTTGCCTTTGATCATACCCAGTGTGGCTTTGGTAAATGGTATGACGCGCATGGTCGAACTGATCTGGGACATATCAGTGAGATTCGTGAGATAGAGAAGCCTCACAAGGAGCTTCACGAACTGATAAAGACCATTGCTGAGTTAAAGAAACGCGGCGACCTCGCTGGGGCTGAGCGCGAGTATCAGCGGGTCGGCCCGATGTCAGAAAATATTGTTGCTCTGATGGGGTCGATAAAGAGCAAGTTGTAGAGCATAAACAGACCAGACCACCGGGCCGATCAACGCTCGGTGGTCTTTTTTTTGATCTGCACCAGACTCTTCTACTCTATCCCTCCTCGATTGACAGAACTCCTATCCATAGGCAGACTGGCCCTGTCTCAGTGATCATCATGTTTTGGAAAGCTTCAGACACTATGGTTTGACATAATTGACTGTATCCTGATGTCCTTATTTGGGGCGAACCGAGACAGTACCATGCAAGCGGAATCGGGTGTGATTCGAATGCACCCCTATAGATTCGGCATACTCAGTTGTCGGGTTAAAAATTGATCATGCTGAGTCTCTTGCTCAGATAGTCAGGCTATCCGGTAAAAATATGGAGATGCTGCCGGTTAGTAAGTGTCTTGCGCCTCCTTTGGATGTGTTAAGTGGAAATGCCTGATTAATACCTGTCCAGATATGAAAAAAATACTTGTCATTCAATATTCTCAGACCGGCCAGCTATCCAGTATCATTGAGTCTGTTTCCCGGCCGCTGATTGCTTCCCCCGATTTGGAGGTCTCCATAGAGACCCTTCAGCCAGTTGAGCCCTATCCTTTTCCCTGGCCATTTTTCAAATTTCTGGATGTGTTTCCAGAGTGTGTGGCTTTGGATGCGCCAGAGCTTCAACCCTCTGACCTGGCGGCACATAGTGATACTGATCTGGTAATTATTGCCTATCAGGTCTGGTTTCTCGCGCCTGCACTGCCGATCACCAGTTTTATGCAGAGTGAACAGGGTAAAGAGCTGCTTAAGGGTAAACCTGTGATTACCATCATTGGCTGCCGTAATATGTGGACCCGGGCTCAGGAGACCATGAAGGCGATGTTGGATGACTGTGGCGCCCGTTTGCTTGATAATGTGGTATTGACCGATCAAGGTTCGTTATTGGCCTCCTTTGTGACCACCCCACGATGGTTATGGACGGGTAAAAAGGGTGCTTTCTGGGGGTTCCCCGCAGCGGGTGTTTCCAACCAGGATATTGAAGCGTGCTGCCGTTTCGGAAAAGCGATTGAGGCAGGACTTGCAAAAGATAAAGAGAAGGATCAAGGCCCTATGCTATATGGATTGAAGGCTGTTGAGGCGGATGTGAGCCAGATTCAGTCGGAAAAGGTTGGTTTCCGCAGTTTTAAGGTTTGGGGTAAATTGTTACGTTCGATCGGTAAACAGGGGGATCCAAAACGGGTTCCGGTTCTGGCAATCTATGTGGTATTTCTGATTCTGATGATCATAACCGTGGTGCCAATCAGTATGTTATTGAAGGTGCTTTTAGCGCCGCTTATGAAAAAAAAGCATCTACAGAGCAAATACTATTTTGAAGCGCCCTCTGGTTCAGGAGATGAGCGCATGGAAGAATTCGGTTGCAGTAAATGAGGGCATATATCACTAATACTTCGGCTTTTCTGCCGAATCAACCCGTTGAAAACGACCAGATCGAAGCTGTACTGGGTATGGTGGGGGGCAAGCCGTCCCGAGCAAAGCGTCTGGTGTTACGCAGCAATGGTATCAAACAACGTTACTACGCCATCGATCCAGAGAGTGGTGAGATGAGCCACAATAATGCAGAAATGACTGCATCCTGTGTGCGTGGCCTGTTCGCTTCTGATGATGAGCTTGATCAGATGCAGTGCCTGGTTTCCGGAACCTCGATACCGGATCAAATCATGCCCGGCCATGGACTGATGGTGCATGGTGAGCTGGGTAATGCCTGCTGTGAAGTTATCTCCACCTCCGGCATATGCCTGAGTGGCGCAGCTGCACTGAAGTATGCCTATCTGGCAGTTAAAAGTGGTGAGTTCTCTCAGGCTGTTTCGACCGGTTCCGAGCTGGTCTCCCCGGTACTACGTGCCAACCATTTTGAAGGCGAATCAAAATATAAAGTTGAAAGTCTGGAGAAAAAACCAGAGATAGCCTTTGAGAAAGATTTTCTACGCTGGATGCTCTCCGACGGGGCTGGGGCCTTTCGTTTGGAAAGCGAACCGAATCAGCGTGCACAGCAGCCAGTGCTCGAAATAAACTGGATAGAGATCTACTCCTATGCCAACGAGCTTGAGACCTGTATGTACTCAGGGGCTGAAAAGTTCGAAGATGGCAGTCTGAAGAGCTGGAAACTCTATAGCCAGCAGGGGCTGATCGATCATTCGATCATGAGTATCAAACAGGATGTTAAGCTGCTCAATGAAAATATTGTACCCATGGCCGTCAAGGAGACCCTGAAGCGGGTGATCGCCAAGACCGGCTTACAGGCTGATCAGGTAGACTATTTTCTACCCCATATCTCCTCCATGTATTTTGATGAAAAGGTCTACGAAGCGCTGGTTGAACTGAACTTTGAGATTCCCAGGGAGCGGTGGTTTACCAACCTCACCAGCAAGGGGAATACCGGTTCTGCCTCTATTTACATCATGCTGGATGAGATCCTCAAATCCGGGCGATTGCGCAGTGGTGACAGGTTGCTCTGTTTCGTGCCTGAGAGTGGTCGTTTCTCCAGCTCTTTCATGTTGCTGAGTGTGGTATGAAGATAAAAGATGTGCCTCAGGATAAGGCTGATTCGCTGGGCGGTGAGACCAAAGTGATCTACGCTGAATCGGAAGCTGGCCGGATTGAATCTTCGGAGACCAGCGGGTGGGAGGTTGAAGAGATCGTGCTGGGTCAAGCTCTGGATGAGATCAAGCGCCTGACCAAGGATGCCTATGCCCGCGCAAAGCAGGGCACTACCTCGCCGTTGGAATTTCATATGTATCACCAGAGAATGGATCTGGCGATGTTGGCCCAGGCGGTGGGGCGTTTTCAATGGATGGTTAAGCGGGATTTCTCCCCGCAGCGCTTCTCCCGGCTCTCTGCGCAAAAACTGGCAAATTATGCTGACGTGCTGGGTATTGATAGCAAGACATTGAGCCAACTGCCTGAACAATATGACTGATAAGAATAATACAACCTTCGAACACCGACATGCGGCACATTGTGAAACCGGTGTAATGTCTGCCATGCTCCGTCACTATGGCTTGGCGGTGTCAGAACCGATGGCCTTTGGCCTCGCCAGTGGTTTGACCTATGCCTATATTCCTTTGGTGAAAATCAATGGTTTGCCGCTGATCGCCTATCGCACACCACCACGAATGATAATACGTGCCTTGTCGAAGCGTATCAGTGGCCTGAAGATGAATTTCCAGAAATTCCGCAAACCTGCCGAGGGTGAGCAGGTGCTGGATCGACTGTTGGATGATGGGCGGATCGTAGGGTTGCAGACCTCTGTCTTTTTTCTCCCCTATTTTCCAGAGGATATGCGTTTCCACTTTAATGCCCACAATCTGTTGGTGTATGGCAGGGAAGCGCAGGAGTTTCAGGTCAGTGACCCGGTTTTTTCCCATCTGGTGACAGTCGACAGGGAGAGTTTGAGCAAGGCTCGGTTTGCCAAAGGTGCGCTGGCGCCCAAAGGCTTACTCTACTATCCAGAAGAGGTTCCGGCGGAGATAGATTTCGAGACGGTATTGCCCAAATCGATTCGATTTACGGCCAAAATCAATGGCCCCAAAAGCCCGGTACCCATCGCCGGTTCCAAAGGGATTCACATGGTTGCCAAAAAGATTCGTAAGCTGGCGGATGCTGAAGAACGTTATGCTCATCTCTATCTGGGACATATAGTTCGCATGCAGGAGGAGATTGGCACCGGGGGTGGTGGATTTCGCTTTATGTATGCAGCCTTCCTGCAGGAGGCATCAGAGATCCTGGCTTCTGAACAACTCTCTGAGGCCGCGGAAGAGATGTCCTCCATCGGTGATGAGTGGCGTCTGTTCGCACTGATGTGCGCGCGCAAAAGTAAAGCGCGCTATGACGATACCTTCGACTCGATAGCTGATCAGCTGGACAGGATTGCTGAGAAAGAGGCAGCTCTGTTTGGCCGACTCAGTGCTTTTCAATCAAAGTGACACTCAGACGCTGACTGCCGGCCGTGCCATTCAACATGCCCAGGCGCTCCCCCTGTTGGGCACTCTTCAACCAGCTTTGCAGATAGTAGGCGTTTTGTGTGAGGTAGTGACCACAGCTTGCTGTTATAAACCGCTTGCCGGGTAACTTCAGATCCTTTAATGGTGAGTTTTGGATGAAATCTCCCAGCAGGTGGTGAGTGATCTGATGTTCCCTGAAAAAAGAGCTTACTTCATCCTTGTCTAGCATCGGGCCGCAAAATTTGATTGTGGCCAGTGCTGTTTGTGAGGCGGGCTGGTCTCCGCAGAGAAACCAGAAACTCCCCTCAGCCAATGGACTATCGTCACTCATATTCAGACGGCGTCTGTGTTGCTCCAGGTCATTGGGGATCTCATCAACTGTACCGAGCAGGATGGGGGAGTCAGCGCTGTGCTGCAGCGTACTCGCTATCTCTATTCCCGCCTCGAGAGAGCAGTGGTCTCTGGAGACGGTGATTACCTGGCCATAGATGCCCAGAGTCATACAGATGTGATATGAGGTAGAGTTGTTAACTGTGTTGATAAAGCCGATTGGGTTGGGGATGGTTCCGCTGTCAAAGATCTGCTCACTGTTGGCAATGGTACTGCTCAAATTGGCATCGCCACTGGTGAGAACCAAGTTGGTATGCTCGCTCAATGGCAAACAGCCCGGAGTGTTTGCCAACCCCAGCAGACTGAGTTGAGTTAGCCTGTCTGAACGGCGTGGCAGCTTGAAAGGAAGCGCCTTCAATAGCGAATTCAACTTGGGTAGTTGCTGCGAAACAGTGTGGCAATAGCCACCATAGGCGAGCAGGGGCAGGTTCAATTCCATTAGACCTTTTCCAAAACAAGAACGGTGTTACTCCCACCGAAACCAAAATAGTTAAGTAGATAGACACCGTTTTGGGCGTCAATATCCTCACTCAAGGGTAGTAGAGCCAGTTCCGGGTCGAGGGTTTCAAAATTGAGTGTTCTCGGTACAAATCCCTGCTTGATGGCCTGGCCGAACAGTACAAGCTCAAGGGTGCCGCAAGCGCCCAGAGTGTGGCCGACATAGGGTTTGATTGCTGTGATCGCCGGCATATCCTGGGGGAAAACAGCCTTAATGCCACGTGACTCCGAGATGTCATTCATAGAGGTTGCGGTGCCATGGCTTTTAATCGCCACAACCTCATCCTTGCGGGTGTCGGTCTCCTTAAGGGCGATCTCCAGAGTTTCGGCGATGGTCGAGCCGTCCGGGTTTGATGTGGTAATGCTATAGGGATCAAAACTGCTTCCACCACCACGTAGATAGAGTCTTGTTTCAGAGCGCTCCGTTGCGCTCAAGATCACAGCTGAGCAGGACTCGCCGAGGATGATGCCATCACGGTTCTTATCGAAAGGTGCAATCCGCTCTTGTGCAATCAGCTGTAGACCTGAAAAACCATTGATTGTGGTCTCGTTGAAGAGTTCGATTCCCACCACGATGGCGTGTTGGTAGCGTCCCTGCTGAATCATGCTTTGGGCAAGCAACAGGGCGTTGGCGCTGGAGGTGCAGGCAGAGTTGATGTTGAAAGGTTCGGTGTTGATGCCGAACTTCTCACAGATCAACTCACCCAGGTGGTTGTAGCCGGTAAATGGCATTGGGATTGCCTGCTGACTGTTCTCCCTGAGTTGCCGTTTGTATTCAATTTCACTGCGACGAAGATCATAAGATGATGAGCCGATAAAGAGGCCGGTTTCGGCGATCTGCTCGGGGTTTAATTGACTTCTTTCCAGCGCCTTCTCTATGACCTCGAAGAGTATTCTTTCTGTCCGCTCCGGTTGATCGAACTGTTCATCGATTGCGTAGTAGGGCAGCCGAAGATCTGTCGAATCCAGATGAATAGTTGATGGTTTGAAATGCTCCTCCCTGGCTTGCTGATCAGGCGTGCGGGAGATCTCCCCGCCCAGATGGGAAGCGCAGGATAGCCCGATGATGGGTAGCTTAGAGTGACTCGTCATAGACGCTCTACCATACAGCAAGTCTGGCAGGGGCTAGCCGCGCCTTGATCTGGCCTATTGGGGTGGCTCTGAATGGTAGAGTATCTATGACGAGGCACACTTGCAGAATTCATGGGTTACTCTGGGTGCAGGTGGTCGGCAAGGTTGTTGATTGTGGCGAGAATCTCTCTTGATTCCGCATCATTCTGGATATGTACCCCATATCGATTCTTTATTGTCACTATAACCTGGAGCATGTCGATTGAGTCGAGTCCAAAGCGGGCGTCCGGCCCAGCAAGATATTCGTCATCCTTAATCTCCTGAGGATCGAATTCGTCTAACCGACATTCATCCACGATCATCTGTTTTAGTTCCAGTTTAAACTGTGTATCCGTTGAACCTTTCATTATTTAGTGTCCGTCAGGCCTCGGTATGAGTAGAGTGAGAGTAAGAACAAGCAGCCGGAGAATGCCAGCAGTTTGAGGATCTCGGGCCCGACCATAGCCCATCCCCCCTGTCTCAAAAGGATGGAGAAGAAGCCCTCTAATGCCCAGTTCATGGGTGAGAGCGCGGCTATCTGCTGCATCAGTTCGGGCATCACAAAAGTTGGCACCATGATACCACCAATAGCCGCCAGAATAAGATTACTAATACCACCCAGCGTGGTGGCCTGTTCCGTGGTTTTGGCGCGGGTTGCGATCAATAAGGCAAAACTGATTGCAGACAGGCTGGTGGTTAAAATCAGCGGCGCCAGCAGCCAGGTCTCTCCAACCAGATGAAGGCCTTCGCCTGTTACCAAAGGAACGAGGTAGATGCCTACCAATAACATCAATGCAGCCTGTACCAGATTGATGCCGAGGTAGGGAATGATTTTACCGATTAGCAGATAGCTGTTGGGGACTGGCAAGGTTTGCAGTCGTTGCAGGGTGCCTTGCTGCCGCTCAGTAAGTAGCGTGGTGGATATCGGCAGGACGACAAAAAACATGGAGAAGATCAACCAGGCAGGAACGCTCTGCTGGACTGAGTTGGGTTGTGATTCAAGGTCGCTGCCCTGGGTCTGGGATGTGACCAGCGATCGGCCGAGCAGGTGATCGACACGGGCCTGACGTTGGGATTGGGTGAGGTCGTCATATTCAAACAGTTTGTTCACCTGATAGGCGCCAAGGGCTTCACGGACTGCACCCAGGATTGAGCGTCGCAGTGAGTTGGGCAGGCTGGCGGCATAGATGATCTGTAATTTTTCGCTCTTATCGGTAACCGGGGAGTCGATGGATTTTGAAAACTGTGCAGGGAGAATGATCCCGCCAAGGATCTCCCCACTAACCAGCAGTTGGGTTAACTGATCCTGGCTGTTGACTTGTTCGACCCTCAAACCTTCGAGATGGCTGAATGTCTGGGTCAGGTCACTATTCTGATCGGCTCCGTTTTCGACCCAAAGCCCAACCTTTGGCTGATCCTTGCTCTCCGGGCTCATGCGATCCTGGAGGGCCATGGACATGATAAGAATGAACACAATCGGCAGTAGAAACAGAACCAGCAGAGCGTGAATATCCCTGGATACCAGCAGCAGCTCCTTCTTGATTACAGCAATCAGCATGGGTCAGTCCCTTAACCGGGTATGGGTCAGTTCGAAAAAGAGCTTTTCGAGGGTATGTTTGCCATAGGAGAGTGTGACCACATTGATACCCAGGGCATCGATGGATTGAAGTAGTTCAGCGATCTCACCTTCATCTTTGGGGTGGCCGATAATGGTTCGTTCTGACAACTTAAAGCCGCGTATCTCTACCACATCGCTGAGCTGATAAAGCAGGCTTTCATCTTTTTCTGCTTCCAGCTCGATAGTCAAAAGGGGATCTCTTTCGAGAATCTTCTGTAGAGGGCCATGTACCAGAATTTGTCCATGATCCATGATCGCCACCTCGTCACAGAGTTGTTCGATCTCCTCCATATAGTGGCTGGTATAGACAATGGTGCTGCCCGCCTTGTTCAAGGCCCGGATCGATTGCAGGATGAAGTGGCGGGATTGAGGGTCTATGCCGACTGTGGGTTCATCTAGAAAGATCAGTTCAGGTCTGTTGAGTAGGCCGATTGCCAGGTTGAGGCGCCGCTTCAACCCCCCGGAAAAATGTTTGGCCAGCTTTTTTGCCTGGTCAGCCAAACCGGTCAGTTTCAGTGCCTCATCGATGAGCTGCGGGCTTTGGCGACCCTGTTTGGGATAGAGACTGGAAAAAAACTGTAGATTCTCCATCACAGTGAGCTGAGGGTAAAAAGCATACTCCTGTGGGATGTGTGCCAGCTTTTCAAGAATCCTGCCCCGGTTGCTCTGGTAAGTTTCGCCATTAATGCGGATATCGCCGCCGCTGGGTTTACGTTGCCCTGTCATCAATGAGATCAGGGTGGTCTTGCCAGCGCCATTGGGTCCTAATAATCCAAACAGTGAGCCCCTCTTGATCTCCAGGTTGAGATCATCGAACAGAGGGGGGCTCTGCGGGTAGTGATAATCGATATGTTGAAGGTTTATCATGCTTGACCTAAGCCGAAAATTAGACCCGGACGGTTTGCAGTGGGGCTTGTTTGTATCTTCTGAATGCCATCTGGAATTTGGGTAATTAAAGTGTAGTTTGACCAAGCTGAGTAGAAACTCAAAGCGTACTTACAGGTTATAATTTCGGCTCTGGTAACGCCTCGAAACCCGCTGCTGAAGGCTGCAACCCTATGTGATTTGTTACCACTTGGCAATAATCGTTAACCCGATCTATGATTGATCCGGCATTTGATGCAAGACTCCGCGCTGTTCCGGTTCGCCGTGATCGATAGTGGGGTTGGTTCAAACCCCGCTCAGGTGTAACCTGACTGGATGCCGCTACAATAAATCTGATGATGAGAGCAGCCGTGGAGCCAGAGCAAAAAGAGAATAATAAACAGTGGCTACAGTGGTGTGAAAAGCTGACTGAGGCCGAATTGAGCCCACCTGAGGATAAAGCATTCATCAGTCGCCTGAAGGTTGTTTGGGAGGCCAGTGAGTATGTTGCTCAGGTCTCCACTCGATACCCGGCTCTACTTCTGGATCTGTTTCAACAAAATCTGCTGGATCGCTCTTTTCAGGCCGGAGAGATCTCTTCCCTGCTTGCTGAGCTTCTAGAGGGCGTCTCAGATGAGGCAGCTCTGGCGAAACATCTCAGGCACTTCCGGCGTGAGCAGATGGTACGCATCATCTGGCGTGATCTTAACCGACTGGCAGAACTCGATGAGACCCTGGAGGATCTTTCCGCGCTTGCCGACGCCTCTATCGGACACGCTATGGAGCACCTCTACAGCTGGTGTTGCAAGGAGATGGGTGTTCCCAGGAGTGAAGAGGGAGAAGCTCAGTCTTTGGTAGTACTGGGTATGGGGAAGCTGGGTGCCCGCGAGCTCAACCTATCTTCTGACATCGATCTGATTTTTGCCTATCCAGAGACAGGGTCGACAGATGGGGCAAGACGCCTGACCAACGAACAGTTCTTTATCCGTCTCTGCCAGCGGCTTGTTCAGGCATTGGACAACCATACCGCAGAGGGATTTGTGTTTCGGGTCGATACCCGTCTGCGCCCATTTGGCAGTGTCGGCCCTTTGGCGATGAGCTTTTCAGCGATGGAGAGCTACTACGGCTCTCAGGCCCGGGAGTGGGAACGCTATGCCATGATCAAGGCGCGGGTAGTAGCAGGAGACTCGGCCGCCGGTGATGAGTTGATGGCCATGTTGAGACCCTTTGTCTATCGCCGTTACCTCGATTTCAGTGCTATTGAGTCACTGCGTGATATGAAGCAGTTAATCAGTAGTGAACTGCATAAAAAAGGCATGCAGGCGAATATCAAACTGGGGCCGGGCGGTATTCGCGAGATCGAATTCATCGGCCAGGCCTTCCAGCTGATCAGAGGGGGACGGGACAAAGCACTGCAGACACGCCCCATTCTTTCGGTATTGCAGATATTGCAGGAGCGGGAGCTTGTTCCGGAATATGTAGTTCGTGAATTGACCGAAGCCTATGTTTTCCTACGCCTGGTGGAGAATCGTATTCAGGCCTGGCAGGACAAACAGACCCATCTACTGCCTTCCGATGATGCCGGGAGAGGGCGTCTTGCCAGATCCATGGGCTTTGATGCATGGAAGCCATTTTTCGAGGTGCTGGAGCAGCACAGAAGGCGGGTTCAGGGCCATTTCGATATGGTCTTTGCCGCACCTCAAGCTGAAGCCGAGGAGCAGAGTCAACCCTTGACTGGGGTCTGGAATGAGCTGCTTGATGAGGCGCAGTCGACCTCCATTTTGCAGCAGAATGGATTTCAACAAGCCGATCAAGCCCTGCGTCTGTTAGGGGCATTGCGTAATAGCCATGCCTGTAGACAGCTAAGTGCCAAAGGGTGGGAGCGACTGGATCAACTGATGCCACTACTTCTGCAGGCGGTTGGTCAATCAGAGTGTGCCGATGTTGCCCTGCCACGGGTGCTCGATCTACTGGCAGCAGTCGTTCGCCGCACCTCTTATATTGCCTTGTTGGTCGAAAACCCGATGGTGCTCTCTCAACTGATCAAGCTGGCTGGGATCAGTCCCTGGGTGGCGAGTATGCTGACACGCCATCCTATACTCTTGGACGAACTGCTCGATCCCCGGCGACTCTACTCGCCGCTCAAGCGTGAGGCACTCGGTCAGGAGTTGGCGGAACAGCTCACCCGCATCGACGAAGATGATCTGGAGAGTCAGATGGAGCGACTGCGTCAGTTTGGACAGAGCAATCGCTTACGAGTGGCAGCTGCAGATATTGCCGAGCAGATTCCGCTGATGGTGGTCAGTGACTACCTTACCTGGATCGCAGAAGTGATCATTGAGCGGGTGATTCAACTGAGTTATCAGGAGATGTTCCGGCGGCATGGGCAGCCCCCTGGGCTATCTGAAGGAGAGACGGGATTTGCCGTGGTAGGTTACGGTAAACTGGGTGGTATCGAACTTGGTTTTGGCTCAGATCTGGATATGGTGTTTCTGCATGGCTGTAAAGATAGAAATGCCTTTACCGACGGCAAAAAGCCTGTCTCCGTTGACGTTTTTTATGCCCGCATGGCCCAACGTTTCATCCATATCATGACCACAAGGACACCCTCCGGAATTCTCTACGAGACCGATATGCGTCTGCGCCCGAACGGCAACTCCGGGATGATGGTCTGCTCTTTAGAGACCTTTGAAACCTACCAGCAGAAGAGTGCCTGGACCTGGGAGCATCAGGCACTGATACGGGCAAGAGTGGTAGCCGGCGATGTTAGGGTTGGTGAACGTTTTAACGAAATTCGGCGAACCATTATCAGCGAGCAACGGGATGGGGATAAGCTTCAGGGTGAAGTCGTTGAGATGCGAGAAAAGATGCGTGCATCTCTGGATAAGAGCAATGATGGCCTATTTGATTTAAAGCAGGGTACCGGCGGTATCGTCGATATAGAATTTATGGTTCAATACACGGTCCTTCGGTGGGCTCATGACCACCCGGAACTATTGGTCTGGACCGATAATATTCGTCTGTTGGAGACGCTTTCCAAGCTTGGGTTACTGAGTAATCAAGCTGCAGAGCGTATGATGGGCGTCTACAAAGTCCTGCGGGCAGCCTACCATCGTAGCGCGCTACAGGATCAGCCAGCCCTGGTGAAAAGTGAAAAGCTTGCCGAAGAACGGGCCTTGGTGCAGGACATTTGGTCCTGCTTGATGCAGAACAAAGAAGTTGAGCGAGAGAAGTTTCAATGATGTCGACAATGGCAGACCGTGACGGTGTCATCTGGCTGGATGGCGAAATGGTTCCCTGGCGTGAGGCGAAAACCCACGTACTAACACATACCCTGCACTATGGTATGGGCGTGTTCGAGGGGGTGCGTGCTTATCACGCCGAGCAGGGTACCGCTATTTTTCGCCTGCAGGAACATACTGACCGTCTGTTCCGCTCCGCCCATATACTGAATATGCCAATGCCCTTTGACCGGGATACCTTAAACGAGGCGCAACTGGCTGTTGTCAGAGAGAACAATCTCGATTCAGCCTACATCAGGCCGATGTGTTTTTATGGTTCAGAAGGGATGGGGCTTAGAGCTGACAATCTCAAGGTTCACTGCATGGCTGCAGCCTGGGAGTGGGGCGCATATCTCGGTGCGGAGAATATGGAGAAGGGAATCCGTATCCGTGTCTCCTCTTTTACACGCCACCATGTCAATATCACCATGTGTCGGGCCAAAGCCAACGGCAACTACATGAATTCCATGATGGCGCTGCAGGAAGCGCTGCATGACGGCTATGACGAAGCGCTGCTGCTGGATGCGGAGGGGTATGTGATGGAGGGCTCAGGTGAAAATATCTTCATCGTCAGAGACGGAGTGATCTACACCCCTGATCTTACCTCGGCGCTGGACGGCATCACCCGTAAAACAGTCATTGAGCTTGCTGAAGAGCTGAACTACAAGGTGATTGAAAAACGCATCACCCGTGACGAAGTCTATATCGCAGACGAGGCATTTTTCACCGGTACTGCTGCGGAGGTAACCCCGATCCGCGAAGTTGATAACCGCAGCATCGGTGAGGGTGGTCGTGGTCCGATCACCGAACAGTTGCAGAAGCGTTATTTCGATCTGGTGCATGGACGTCTGGCCTCCCATCCCGAGTGGCTGGCCTATGTCTAATAAGTCACTGGCCGATAGTTCTAACCACCCACGGTTCGAAATCAAGCTGAGACTCCCTAATCAGGAGAATTAAATATGACCCAGGCAGAAAAACAATCAACACAGCAGGATGTACACAAGGTCACCAGAAACGATCTACCTCTCAGTTGTCCAAGACCTGGTGAAACCCTGGCTTCACTCCACCCGCGGGTCTACCTGCCAATTGAAAAGAGCGGCACTGCTACCTGCCCCTATTGTGGCACCATTTATCAGTTGAGTGATTAACGATAAAGTAAAGGTGGCCGCACTGTTCTGAATTAGAGGCACCTCTCTAATCTGGTTGGGTAGGAGCCTGGCCCTGAAAA
Organism: Candidatus Thiodiazotropha sp. 6PLUC1; assembly: GCA_040506705.1. Classification (GTDB taxonomy): domain Bacteria; phylum Pseudomonadota; class Gammaproteobacteria; order Chromatiales; family Chromatiaceae; genus Thiodiazotropha. Next base: position 170,925 of record JBEVWG010000002.1, on the reverse strand, counting down.
CTATTCCGGACTGAGTCATTGATTTGTTTTCAAAGGCCTGCTTGGAGTTCGAATGGCTTGAACAGCGCAGGAGTCAATGCAGGAGAAATTAGTCGTTTTGTGATTGGCTGCTATGCGCAAATGGGCGTAGTAATACCCTTAATAAAAAAATATTGGCTGCTGCTATTTGTATTGCTACTTGAAAGTGAATGGCCGCCTGGGAAACTTCGGTTATGAAAAATGATCTCATCCTGTTGGTTGAAGATAACCCCGATGATGAGCTGTTGGCTCTGCGTGCCTTAAAAAAGAACAAATTAAAACACAAGGTTCAGGTAGCTCGTGATGGTAGTGAAGCTGTGGAGTATCTGCTTGGAAGGAGTGAGAAAGCCCCCCTGCCAAAAGTTGTGCTCCTAGATCTTCAACTGCCCAAGTTAAGTGGTCTGGATGTGTTGAAAATCATTCGCGAGTCGCCACGTACACAATTGCTCCCCGTTGTAGTGCTCACCTCATCTGATGAAGAGAAGGATATGGTTGAGAGCTACCAACTGGGGGCCAACAGTTATATACGCAAGCCTGTGGGTTTTACTCAATTTGTTGAAGCGGTTCAGAAACTGGTGACTTACTGGATGGCCATGAATATGACGCCGAGAACCGTTAAATGAAGCGTAAGCAACCGATTCGTCTGTTACTTGCGGAGGATTCTGAAGATGATGCCTTGCTGTTGCTGCACCATCTGAAGAGAGATGATTGGGTAATCGAGCACTATATTCGGGTCGACAGCTCTAGATCCTTGCAAGAGGCATTGGATGGCACTCATTGGGATCTGGTTATCACAGACCATAACATGCCTTCCTTCGATTCGAAGGAGGCGTTGCAAATTGTACGTACCACCGATCTGGATATTCCGGTCATTATTGTTTCGGGTAGTATCGGTGAAGAGCTGGCTGTATCAATGATGAAAAGTGGCGCGGCTGATTACATCATGAAGGATAACCTTGCTCGACTGGGACCAGCTATCGAGCGTGAGTTGCTGGAAGCCCAATCCAGAGCTGCAAGACGTAGAGCAGAGAGTCAGCTTCAGCATATGGCCTACCATGATTCTTTGACTGACCTGAAAAATCGCAGGGAACTGGATCAGGCTCTGAATCAGAACCTCAATAGTGCCAGGAGTAACCAGGAGCACCACGCTTTCATGTACCTGGACCTGGATCAGTTCAAGGTGGTTAACGATACCTGTGGCCATATTGCTGGGGATGAGTTACTGCGTCAGGTTTCCACACTACTGAAAAAGCAGGTTCGGGAGAGTGATCTCCTGGCCCGTTTGGGTGGAGATGAGTTTGGTGTGATATTGAGCAACTGCTCGCTTCCTCAAGCAGAAGTATTGGCGAATATGCTCAGGGAGACTGTAGAGAAACACAAGTTTATCTGGGATGCCCGGCCTTTTAGTACCAGTGTCAGTATAGGTCTAGTGGATATTACACCAGATACGAAGAGTAGTGATGAGGTTTTGAGTAATGCGGATATGGCTTGTTTCGCCGCTAAAAGCCGAGGCCGCAATCGTGTGCATATCTACACCGCAGAAGATGATGAGCTGGCGTTACGACGTGACGAGATGCAGTGGGTCAGTCGAATAAACAGTGCCTTAAATGAAGAGCGATTTTTACTCTATCAGCAACCGATTGTCTCTCTGGCTGACGACAGTAGCCCCAAACATATGGAGATACTGCTGCGTATGCTCAGCAGTGATGGTGAGATTATCCCCCCAGGTGCGTTTATTCCCGCAGCCGAACGTTACGATCTGATGCAGCGTTTGGATCGCTGGGTGGTTAATACCATCTTTACCTATCTGGGGAAAGATAGAGAACGCTGTGATGATGGGCGTCTCTATTTTATCAATCTCTCCGGAACCTCTTTGAGTGATCCTGGCTTCTTTAATTTTATTCAGGAGCGGATGAACCACCTCAAGGTGCCGCCACAAGCCATCTGTTTTGAGGTAACCGAGACTGCAGCGATCAATAATCTTGGTACTACTGAGAATTTCATTCAGGAGATACGGGAGATGGGCTGTTTCTTTGCGTTGGATGATTTTGGCACAGGTCTCAGTTCATTTTCCTATTTAAAGTCCCTTTCGGTCGATTTTCTGAAAATTGATAGCTCTTTCGTTAAGCAGGTCGAAGGTGACGAGATGAGCCGGGCGATTGTTGATGCGATCAATACCATTGGCCATGTTGCCGGCTTAAAAACCATTGCAGAGTTTGTCGAGCGGCAAGAGACTCGTGTTGTGTTACAGGAGATGGGGGTCGACTTTGCCCAGGGTTATGGTATTCAGCGGCCTGAACCATTGGAACCGGATAATCAATAATTGAGTTGCAGCTCTACCCAATATTAAACGCCGTGGACATTATTTGCAGCTCATGACGGCTGATCCCGATGCTTTTAGCCACCCTTTCCCACTGACGTACACTCGTCAGCACTTCACCTTTTATCTTTTCAGCATCTGCGTATTGCAGCTGAAAAAAATCACTTACTTCCATTGCCAGATCGTAATTCAAGCTGTTGTCATCATCGCTAATGTTTAAATGTAATCCATTTGTGGGAGTGACAGGGTTGATGTCATAAGCGGGTGATAAGAGCCAGCCGCCTTTGTGATAGATAAATCCGTGGTTTCTCAAATGATCATCCGTATTGGAGACAGCGATATTAAAGACGATGCGACGCCACAATTGTTCAAGGTCTTTTTTAGTATTTGTGCCATGTTCTGTGAGGAATTGAGCTAACTCAAGATAGCTGGCGTCATACTCTCCGTCATAGTAGCCAAGCTGTGTCAGCGCTGATGTAAAGTGTTTGCGACCCATTGCAGTGCGGTCAAAACGCTGAGTCAGGAATGTATGGTGATGGTTATTAAATTTTTCGATTCGGCAGGGTGCCATTTTAATACCTGCATCCAGTGCGAGCTTGTAGGCAAGATATTCCCAGGCAGCGATATCGTAATCATCATACTGGCTTGGGAATTTTGCAATCCATAGATGATTTTCATCATCGACCACACTTGCTTTGGGCCGAGCACCACCCAAGGAGGAGCCTGGCGATATCAGCATAAACAACCATTTTAAATAATCCGCATCATCCCTATCACCAACTTCAACTTGTTGAACTGCATATTCAAGATCTCTCAATGAAGACATGGGCGGTGCGGATAGTCGTTCATCATTGTCCAGAAATTCTCCGTCCAGTGAGCTTTTAAATCGCAACGCGCCTTGGCGGTAAATATCATGAACGCCAAGAAGATAGTCCACTTCATACAGCATCCGAGGCCGGCGTTCTTGCTGACGAGCAAGAATGGCTTCGCGACGCTTCATCAGCAGCCGCCCCCAACGATCCGGACAGGAATCCAGGAAAACGTGGAAGTTATTGGAATCCATATTGTGTTGTTCTCCGGAGAACAGATGGAGATCCGGATCTATCTTTTGGGCATTGGGTGACTTCAGCCACGCTTCATCATAAGTGAAGCTGTAGTGCTCCCTGTTTTTGTTACTAACCGCCGAACGGAGTCTCCCCACTAAAACCGGTTTTGCGAATTCCTCCCAATTGGCAAAGACGAATATTTCAGTATCCATTATTTTTTACTCATCAGCTTGATGTCCTGAAGCTTTTGGCCCAGCTCATCATCACTAGCCACCATCGCTAAATCTTTCACCAGGCCAAGTACGCTCAACACTGCCACATAGTGGCCCAAGGAGACTTTGGGATCTCCGTGTTCTATTTTTCGAATGGTCAAACGGCTCAAACCGGTGCGTTCTGAAATCAGTGTTTGAGTGTAATTCCGGCGCTTTCGTGCAAGCTTGATGTTTGCCCCCAACTGCGAAAGGTATTTTTGATTATTGGGGAAAACCACGGCGCTTCGTTTTTGGTTAGATACTTTAATGGACACTACAGTTACCAATGTTTCAAATAATGGTAATTATAGTGACCAATTTAAAGAAAGTATAGCAGCGGATGAACCCTATGAAAGCATGGCTTAGGCGGTTAGTATCTGACTTCTACTGTAACCCAATAGCCACGGCTATCCATTGGGTAGTCATTGACTATAGATGAATTGGCCGGTTCGCGAACATCGGCATCAAACAGGTTTCTGACGGCCATGGTCAGATCCAGGTATTGCATAATCTGTTTTCGATGCAGAGTCAGGTTGACGATCTGATAGTCATCAATGTCGGGGCGGCTATCTCCCTCAGCACGCGCTCTATCGCCAATCCAGAACCACTGGCTATCAAGTGACCACTTAGGTAGGAATTGCCAATTCGCACGGGCGTAGTATTGAAATCCTGGCGTGTTGGCTACTTCCTCTCCACTGTCACTATCTTCACTCTGTTGCCAGGCACCATTCGCCTGGAGTTTTAGGGCTTGGTTGACCTGCCATTCGATCTCAAATTCGACACCCTGTCCCTCTTGATCCCGTGCGTTTTGGTTGGTGTTACTGGCGCCGTCGGCATCAGGGACGGCCTCGATCAGATCATTGATCTGATACGCATATAGGTTAGTGGCCAGTCTCAGGTCTGAGGTTGGTCGCCAGTCCAGTGCCAGCTCAAGGGTATCAATAGTCTCAGGATCTAACGCCTCATTGCCCAGTTGGACTGGATTGTTTTGTGCGTAGAGTTCGGAAAAAGAGGGTGGGCGAAATGCCTGGCCATAGAGCAGCTTGGTGGTTAAGTCGTAGCGGGTTTGCCACACCAGGGCGAACCGAGGATTGAAGGTGTCACCAAAGTCCGAATAGCTGTCGTAGCGTGCCCCCAGGGTCAGATCCCACCCTCTTGTCAGCGTCCATTCATCCTGCAGGGAGAGGTAGCGGAGATGACGAGTCTTGCTGGGGCCGTAGAGATAAGGTGTGGCGACATTAGTCAGATCGCCATCCACCACCGGTTGGTTGCCGTCGATCACCCCCGGGCCAAAGTTCTGCTTTGCATGGGGTTCCAATGTTAACTTTTTATAGCCTGTTGCAATACGATAGTGGTGATTGGCAAAACCATCGTAGAACCCTGTCGCCTCATAGCCGAGAGTTTTATTGCTGCTGTTCGGCTGGCCAATATATCCTTCTGTGAAGTGGGTGAGCCCGACTGGGTTATTGAAATTCAGGTTGCCGTCGGCGCCTATAGGCAGAGTGGCGCCAGCAGGGAAGAGTGTGAATTTATTGATGTAGTCGGTGTAGTTGTAGTTGAAGCGAAAATTTAACGCCCAGTCCGGGTGAAGATCCTGGTTCTGGTAGAGGAGATCGAGGTTGTAAATGTCCTTCTCCAGACTTCCCTCAGAATCGAGCACAGGCGCTGCACCGACACCGACACCGGCGTCTTTCTGCCAAAGGCCCCAGATACGAGCACTCCAGTTATCCTTACTCAAACCGAGATGGTAGTTGATGAGGCGCTGGTCAAGGTTCATCGCACCTGGGGCCAGAGACGCCTCAGTGCCGAAACTCTCGTCCAGTGTGGATTGAAGATCCTGTTCAATGACTCGTTCATCGTCTGTGCCCTGCTTTAAGGCTTCCAGACTGGCGACCAGATCCCAGCCCTGGTGGTTGGTGCCGTACTGCATCCAGCCATTGGAGGTGTTGAAAGATCCATGACGGAGCCCTGCACGGGCACCATCTATCTCTTGACCATCTTTGGTGATGATGTTGATAGTGCCTGCAAAAGCGTCAGCGCCATGTACTGCTGACCCTGGTCCTCGCACAACCTCCACTCGGGAGATCATCTCAGCAGGCATTTCGAAGCGGTGACCGAGATTACCATTCCACAGATCCTTGATCTGTACCCCATTGATCAATACTAAAACTTGCGGGTTAAGGGCAGTAGTGATGCCGCGAATATTAATGTTGGTGATCAGCGGGCCATAATTGCTGGAGGGAGATATATGAACACCAGGCACGGTTTCGAGAATTTCAAAGAGCGTTCTGGCCCCCATGGCCTGGATCTCCTCTTTGCTGATCACACTGGCGACCGATGGAGCAAGAAATACTGGTTTGGCGCTGCCAGTGGCAGAGACAAGTACTGCGTCGGTTCTGTAGTAGTCATCTTCTCCTGGGCCGCTGAATAACGCCTCAGCCTCTCTCATCTGCTGGTCTGTGATCACAGGGGTATCCGCAAAAGCGCCGGTCGTAGCAGTCTGGGCAAGGATGAAAAAGAGTGAAATACACAGATTTCTGCTGCTTGATGTGAAAGGGTGTTGAGCTATCTCCGTATAGAGACCATCGAAATGGATTGGTTTGTCAGATGATTTTGGTTTATATTTCATAGGCTTACTTGAACTTCAGTCCAGATTTCACGGCCTTTCATCGGATAATCATCGGGGATAGCTGTAGTGCTCGGCTCCCGTACATCCTCATCAAAAAGGTTGCGTACTGCCAGTGAAACATCGAAATGTTCAAACAACTGCTGACGACGCAGGGTAAGGTTGACGATACTGTAGTCATCGACATTGTCCCGGGGATCCCCTTTGTCTCGCTCCCGCTGTCCGACCCAGAACCATTGTGCATTGACGGACCAGTCAGGAACAGGACGCCAATCGGAAGAGAAGTAGCCTTGTAGCCTGGGGGCATGGGGCACTCTCTCTCCTGTCTCTTTGTCTTTCGAGTCCTGCCAGGCAATATTGGAGTTGAGTCTGAGAGTTTCTGTAATCTGCCAGTCCCCCTCCAGTTCGACCCCCTTACCTTTCTGGTCACGGGCATTTTGAGATGTTGAGGTTGTCTCCCCATCGTCGGGTAAGAACTCGATCAACCCTTTGATATTATAGGCATAGAGATTGGCCGCGAGTCTTAAATCTACCGTTGGGCGGTAGTCGAAGACCAGTTCCAGAGTATCCAGGGTCTCTGGATCCAGGTCAGGATTACCAAGGCCTATGGGATTGTTTTGGGCATGTACATTGGTAAAGCTCGGCGCACGGAATCCGCGTCCGTAGAGCAGCTTGGTCGTCAGGTCATAGCGCGTTTGCCAAACCAGGGCAGCTCTGGGATTAAATGTGCCACCAAAGTCTGAATAGCGGTCGTAGCGGGCGCCCAGTGTCAATTCCCAATTTTTTGCAAAATTCCATTCATCCTGTGCGGAGACATACCATAACCTGCGTTCTACGTCTGGCATGAATACTCTCGGATCGCCTGTGAGCTCGGTCAGGGTTCCATCAACCTCGGTTTGAGTACCGTCGAGTACCCCTGGCCCCCAGTTTTGATAGGCTTTATAGCGAGTCTCAGTGTACTGGTAACCAAGTGCAAACCGAAGTTGATGCTGGGCCAGGCCATCATATAAAGCACTGCTTTCAGTACTGAGCTGGTTCTGAGTACGTATTGGAAAACCTATATATCCATCGGTGAACAGCGTCAGAGTTGCTGGGTTGGTAAAGCTGAGATTTCCGTCACTACCGATGGGTAGCAGGGAGCCTGGCGGAAAGAGCTGCAAATAGGTCGAGGCCTTCAGATAGAGATAACTGAGACTGAGGTCGAAGCTCCACTCTTCTGCCCACTGATCGTTTTTATAGTTGATATCTCCCAACAAGGTATCACTCTCAAGACGGTTGTCGTCGGCCATTGCGTTTGCCAGTCCTGCTCTGACGCCCCCGTCGTTCTCACGCCAGCCCCAGAGATAGAGCTGCCAGTTCTCACGATTGAGACCGATGTAGCCATTTAGAATGTCATGTTGGGTGTCCATGGCGCGGGGAGCCAATGAGGCTGAGGTACCGAAGCTCTCATCCAGCGAGGTTTGGAGGTCACGTTCGATGACCCTGTCGTTATCGCCATCCGATTTCATCATGTCTAAGCTGACTGCGATGTCCCAACCCTGGTACTGTCCTCCCTGTAGTGCCCAGGCATCTTTGCGGGAAAAGGAGCCGCCTCGGTATCCACCTTGACTGCCATTAATCTCCTGCCCGTCCTTGGTAATGACATTGATGGTGCCGGCGAAGGCATTGGCGCCATGTACGGCTGAGCCTGGCCCACGAATGACCTCCACTCTTGAGATCATGCTGACTGGTAACTGAACTTGACTGGGGCGTCTTCCCCGATGAAGATCCTGAACCGGCTGTCCATTGAACAGCAGCAGGACGTGGGGATTGGCATTGGTGTGGATACCCCGAATGGACCACTGGGTCTGATAGTTGGGTGACTGGGGCATGTAGACATGAAGTCCCGGAACGGTTTCCAGTACTTCATCCAGCGTAGTGGCCCCCATTGCTCTGATCTCCTCTTTTGTGATCACCGTTGCAACGGATGGTGCCAGGAATACCGGTTTTGCACTGCCAGTGGCGCTTACCAAAACAGCATCGGTTCGATAGTAGTCCTCCTCAACAGGACCACTGAAGAGACGCTCTGCCTCCTGCATCTGTTCATCAGAGATCAGGGGAGCTTCAGTTGCTGTGGCAGCGAAATGGCAGCTCAGAAAAAACATGAAGATGAGTTTACTATGGCGTCTAGTGGTCATGTTTACAGTCTGTTCAGTAAAGTCGCTGAAGAGATAGTAATAAGAATTCCAAAAAGGCTATCGCCATAAGATCTGCGCTCATTTTTCTTGATTGAGCTTATAAAGCTAGGAGCGCGATTGAGAAAAATCAAGAGAAATCGGATTCTTAGCTGACATAGCGCAAGTAACTATTTAAACTCTTTTGTCTATGAGAGTGATGAAATTCTTGTTGCCCACCGGAAAACTGCCCTCGATCCGACTCTATCTGGTATCGATGAATCTGGCATTACTGCTGTTATTTACAACCATCAGTCTTCTATTCTGGCAACAAATCAGTGACTTTCGCCAAACAGAGCATAAGGCGGATATTGCTGCCATACACAGTGCTATGCAGGCAAGGAACGCATCATTGGTGCGCAGTATGGCACTCAGCTCAAATCAAGCGATTGTTGGTTATGATTTCAGTTTTCTGAATGCCCTGATGAAACGGGTTGCAGATGGCGATGGTGATATTCGGTTCTGTTTGGTGGTCAGTAAACTGGGTCAGATTGTTGCTCACAGTTTGCCGCAACAGGTGGGCGCCACACCTAAAGATGCTGTTGATATCGAAGCGCTCTCTCTGATTGAGAGTGACTTTGCAGGCGATACGGTAAGTGACTTTTCGGTACGGTTTGTCAGTGATTCATCAAATGACTTACTGGCTGAAGAGTCGATGCAGGTAGTGACACCAGTATTTAATGGGCAAGAACTATGGGGTGTTTTACGTTGTGGAATATCACTGGTCGGCTTACAGGCAAGCATCGATGCGCGCATCGAACAGTGGGATGAGAAGATGCGCCAAATCCGCATTTTCTACATCTCAGTTGCAGCGGCATTTATCCTGTTTGGTTTTCTTGTGGCCTTGATCTTTACTCAACGTCTGCTGAGAGCGGTCAGTCAGCTCGATAAGGGTGTAAAGGAGGTATCTGCAGGAGACCTGAACTATCGTCTCAGTATGAATGGCTTACTCTGTTCTGAATTTGGCTCGTTTGCCACTTCTTTCAACCGAATGACAAGCAACCTGGAGATCTCCCATGGTCAGTTGGATGAGTACAACAGATCGCTTGAAAAGAAAGTGGCCGAGCGGACGATTGAGCTGGAACGGAGTAATAAAGAGCTGGAGGCCTTTAACTACTCGGTCTCCCATGATCTGCGTGCACCCTTACGAAGTATAGAGGGATTCAGTCAGGCGCTCTCTGAGGAGTATGAGGATAGTATTGATGAGATGGGGCATGACTATTTGCGTCGTGTCAGGTCGGCTGCTACCCGCATGGGCCATTTGATCGACGACATGTTAAGGCTCTCACGTCTTGGTCGTCAGGAGATGGAGATCAGTGATATTGATTTGAGTGAACTGGCTAACAACGTAGTGGAGAAGTTAAAGGGAGAGGAAACTGAGCGACAGATCCACTATCAGGTGGAGTCTGGGTTGAAAGTCCGTGGAGATCAAAGCTTACTGGCGATAGCGCTCGATAATCTGATTGGTAATGCCTGGAAATATAGCAGTCGTGTCGAACGGGCCGAAATTATTTTTGGTAAAACAGTTAATAAAGGGATGCCATGCTTTTATGTCAAAGATAATGGCGCTGGGTTTGATATGCGCTATGCTGATAAATTGTTTGGTGCTTTTCAGCGTCTCCATAAAAATAGTGAATTTGAAGGTTCCGGAATTGGCCTGGCAACAGTAGCCAGAATTATACATCGACATGGCGGTTCCGTCTGGGCTGAGTCAGAGGTAGATAAAGGTGCCACTTTCTATTTCGAGTTGCCAGGTGAATAAGATGCTCTTGGAGTGGTCTTGCTGCGTACTACATTAAACATTAACGCTTGCCTGCTATGGCTTTGGCTGCTGATCTTCCCAGGTGCCTTACTTGGGGATAGCGGTCTGCGTTTCTATTATTTCAATCCCGATTCACCACAGAATAATCTGGGCCGATTGAAAAGTGATATGGAGATGCTGCTTAGAGATTTCAGCATATCCATAGAGTTTCAGCCGTTTGCTCATCTGAACGATTTTGATCAACGGGTACGTGAGGATCGACCTGCATTTGTGTTTGCGCCCCATTGGTATCTGAAGCGCTATGTTGATGAGCTTGGGTTCAATCCGTTATTGCAAGCAGTACGTCATCAACGAAACGACTACCAAAAATTGCTGGTTAGTAAGCGTAAAGGGAATAGTGAATTTCGTAAGTCAGGGAGGAAAACTTTGGCGATGACCAGCTTGGGACCAGACTCCAAAAAGTTACTGAGTGGCATATTGGATGCTAGTGATCTGATTGATGTTGATCAGGTCAGTATTGTTGAGGTGCCCAAGGATGCGGATGCAATTTTTGCGGCTGCATTGGGGCAGGTCGATGTCGCTCTGGTAACTCAGACAAACTTGAAACTGTTTAAGAGCATTAACCCAAAACTGATCGATTCTCTACGGGTCTATAGCGATTTTACTCCAGTTGATATGCCGGTATTGGGCTACCTGGATGGTGCCGTCACTAAAGAGCAATCAGATCAACTGATAAAATTCATACTTTCATCCCAAGACAGTACGGTGATGCGTACTCTTCAGATTGATGGGTGGAGTGATCATGCGAGATAGGTGTCTGCTATTTTTAGTCATGATTATGATGACCTTGTCTGCCTGGTCAGATCAGGCACCGGTTGTTGTGTTGCTCTCCGATTCAGAAGCAGTTTACGAACAGCCCCTTGTTCAATTCAGATCTAAATTGAAACGTCCGGTTGAGGTGTTCAATCTAAAAGGGGATATACAGCGGGCGCCAGAGGTGATGGCAGAGGTTATGGCATCCAAACCTGGTTTGATTGCGGCATTTGGTGCTAAAGCCGCCTATTTTGCTAAATTGGCTACCCAATCGAGGCAGGAGGTACCGGTGATTTTTGCCATGGTACTTAATTGGCAACGCTATCGACTGCTGGAGGGACAGGACAACCTTGCAGGAATCGATGCTGAGGTCGCCCCTGGTACACAACTGCTTTCAATGAATCTGCTGTTTCCCGATGTCACCCGTTTAGGTGTTATCTATAGCAATACACATAGTTTGGCGAGTGTTGAAGAGGCAATCAGTGCCGCTGAACTGGTTGGTGTTGAAATATCTGCTGAGCCAATTGAGCGGGCAAAAGAGCTTAAGCAGGCATACCGTCGATTGGCAGGAAAGGTTAATGCTGTCTGGCTGCCAACCGACCCTGTGCTCTACACACTGGAGAATATCCATTGGTTAAAACGCCAATGCGTTAAAGATCGTCTGATCTGTATCGGCCAATCTGACAATATCGTTCGTCTCGGATTGCTGTTGGCGGTCAATCCGGATATCCCAAGCGTCGGGGCGCAGGCTGCAGGCCTGGCAGAAGATATACTGCAACATGGTGTGAAACCGTCACAGATTGGCGTGCAGGACCCATTGGGTACCCGCATGACCTTGAATGCAAAAACAGCCAGTAAAATAGGACTTGAGCTAACGGAAAGCGTGTTGTTATTGGCGGATGAGGTGGTCGAATAATAGTTATGAGATGCTTGATGTATCTCGGAAGTCTGTAACAGGATGAACCACTACCTCGCCGTTTTCCTCGAGTACACCGATCTGGTCTCCTGAAGGGTTGGAGACAACAATCGTTACATCCTGAAAAAGTGGTCGTCTGATAAATTTAATTTTCCAACCAAAGCCCTCGATCTTCTGCAAGGTCATTTGCTGCCATTGATTGAGCAGTTGCTGAAAGTCGTCTGGCACGGGCGGTAAGCCTGTTCTCTGTTCCTTGGCCATGAGAAAACGTCCCTCTTCTCGATCATATCCTAAATAATCCGTTTCCAATCCTATGGATCAGAATGGTCGATTCTAATCAAAAATGTCGATGAAGTCACTGCGAGCAACTGAGATGCTCTTACACCAGCAATAGAGGTGGAAGATTGTATGAAAATGCTTTTCAGGACTCTCCAAAATTACCGACGATGGGCACGGCTTCGAGACCACTTATAGCGGGGCGTCCCCCCACCCAGCGCTCGAATTTATTCCGGTTTGGGGTAGGGTGGGGCCATGCCCCACCAAAAGCCATGTTGAATCGTACTTACGGCCTGCCGCACCACCCAGGGTATGCATTCGCAAAACAATAGTTACTTGGTTCATTACCCACAGTGTCAGTAAAGCGGTTCGTCAGTTGGCTTTTGTTTCAGTTGGGCATGGTGCGGCAGGGCCGCACCCTACACTCGACTTTATTCCGGTTTGAGGTAGGGTGGGGCCATGCCCCACCAAAAGCCATGTTGAATCGTACTTACGGCCTGCCGCACCACCCAGGGTATGCATTCGCAAAAAACCAGTTACTTGGTTCATTACCCGCAGTGTCAGTAAAGCGGTTCGTCAGTTGGCTTTTGTTTCAGTTGGGCATGGTGCGGCAGGGCCGCACCCTACACTCGACTTTATTCCGATTTGGGGTAGGGTGGGGCCATGCCCCACCAAAAGTAATGTTGAATCGTACAGTACGTCACCGCCGCTCCTTTTCTAATTCAACATCTAAAGAATTTCTATTCAAACTGTAACCACCAGCCTCACTGCATCAAGACGCAAGCGGGCTGATTGAAGATGCTGGTGCAGTGATAATCCCTGATCCTGGAGCAGATCGATCTCTTCGCTTCTGACTGACGGATTGTGCTTTTTCAGCGCCTGCATACGTTTGATCTCCGTCGTATAGTGGCTCATCATTTCCGCTGAGGCTTGCTTGACTGTCTTTTCGATCTGCTGTTGTGCAACCTCTTCAGCGCGTGATATCAGAGCTCTGATCGCTTGCCGGTAACTGTTGATAACGGGTAAAAGGCTTTGTCGATCCAGATCCTGGGCATGTTCCAAGAGGCTGTCACAGTCGATCAGATGATCGTATCGAGTCCCTTTTGCATCTATGAAAATACGCTTCAGGGTTGGTGGTAGAAAACGGCCAATCTGCAGTTTTCGTGGGGCAGGGCACTCTAGAACGAAGAGGCACTCCAGCAGCAGCTGCCCCTTTTTCAGTTTAGGGTGACCACAGGCAATAACGCTACTGTTACCAGTCTGTATGCCTATGACCTGTTCCATGGCTCCCCGTACCAGTGGGTGTTCCCAGGTCAGGAATTGCCGCTCTTCGTGGCTCAGTGCATCCTGTCGACTGAATGTTACTGTCAATCCATCTGCCGGCAGACCAGGTAGGGAACCGGCGACTACCTGCTCTCCCGGACGCAGGATGAGCCCGGCTTTGCCCAGCTCCTCGGTTTCGATGTTGTAGCTGTCAAAAAGACGGCTTAGATAATCAGTCAGGGCTTTGGAACTGTCTTGCTGTTTGAGCTGCTCCACCACCTGGCTGGCCACAGGTTCTCTACAGGCGCCCAGCTCAAGTAGATGGTCTCGGCCCTGTTGTAGCCGGGTCTGGATCTCCTCCTTGAGTTGTCGGGTTTGCTCAATCAGCTGAGGCAGTGCTGCGTTATCCTGTCCATTTTCAATCAGCTGCCAAAGTTCTGAGCTGAGTTGCTCACTGATCTGCTGGGCACCTGGTACGTGGTGATTGAAGGCATCTAAACCATCCCGGTACCAGTGCAGTATGACCGACTGTGGGCCTGGGTCGAGATAGGGTTGATGTATCTTTACCGTCTGCTTTTGACCGATTCGGTCAAGTCGGCCAATACGTTGTTCCAATAGGTCTGGGTCAAGGGGCAGATCGAACAGAATCAGGTGGTGAGCGAATTGAAAATTGCGGCCTTCACTGCCGATCTCTGAGCTGATCAAAAGACGTGTGCCTTCCGGGTCAGCAAACCAGGCGGCAGCCCTGTCGCGTTCAACGATGCTCATCTCCTGATGGAACAGTCCGGCAGAGATACCGGATTGAGTGCGAACCGCTTCCTGCAACTCTACGGCTGTCTCCCCATGGGTGCAGATCAGTAAAAACTTAGTCTCAGGGTGTTGTCGTAACAGTTCGATCAACCAGGGCACGCGGGGGTCATCCTGCCACCAGGTTTTGTGCCCCTGCTCGCTAAAGATCCGCTCAGGTGTCAAACGTAACTCAGCAGACTCTATATCAGAGCTCTCCAGCAGATCTGCATAGGACTCTGGAAGTGGCAGCGGCGTCGCTAACAACTCGCGTTCAGGGAAGCCGCTGATGCGTGCCCGGGTATTGCGGAACAGCACTCGGCCTGTGCCATGCCGGTCGAGCAGCATATTGATCAATGTCTCCCTGGCTTCACTGCATTCGTGCTCACTACTGCCAGGATCATTCAGCAGATTGAGCAGAGGAGTGCTCTCGGTCTCATCCAGTTTGCTCAGCAGCGCCTGGGTTGCCTGCTCAGGGAGGGGCTCCTTTCGCAGCAAGTGCTCGACCGCTTCGGCGACAGGTTGATAGTGGCGCTCCTCTTGTAAAAAACTCTGCAGGTCATAGTAGCGGTCGGGGTCGAGCAGTCTCAACCTGGCGAAGTGACCGGCCTGGCCGAGCTGTTCTGGCGTGGCAGTGAGTAACAATACGCCTGGAGTTCTCAGGGAGAGCGCCTCTACCAGTAGGTACTCGGCGCTTGGATCCTCCTCTGACCAGGTCAGATGATGGGCCTCATCCACGATCAACAGATCCCACTCGCCATTCAGCGCCTGGCTGAGACGGTCGGGGTTATGATGAAACAGGTTCAGGCTGCAGAGTACCAGTTGCTCTGAGTGAAAAGGGTTGTCCCCCTGGCCTGAGTCCTGGATGGCTTGGCAGGTCTCTTCGTCGAGAATGCGGAATTTGAGGTTGAAGCGTCGCAGAAGCTCCACCAGCCACTGGTGTACAAGAGGGTCGGGTACAAGAATCAGCGCCCTGCTGGCACGGCCTGTCAGCAGCTGCTGATGGAGTATCAGGCAGGCCTCGATCGTCTTACCGAGGCCAACCTCATCAGCAAGCAGAACTCTCGGGGTGGGACGACTTGCCACTTCATGAGCGATATAGAGTTGATGGGGTATCAGGTCAATACGGGGGCCCACCAGACCGAGCAGTGATGATTGTTGCCGCTCCCCAATCTGTTTAAGGGTAAGCTGTCGAAGATTGAACCAGTGCGGTGGATCGATCTGGCCGGTGAGCAGGCGCTGTTTGGGCTGATCAATGCGTAGTGTATCGTCCAGATCTATCTCTTCCAAACGAGCCTGGCTGCCGTCGGTTTTTTCTCCCAGATAGGTGATCAGTCCGTCGTTGAGCTGGGTTTCACGAACCTGCATCTGCCACCCTTCCCGGCTTTGAATCTCATCACCGGTGGCGAAGGCTACCCGAGTCAAGGGCGCTCCTTCTATGGCGTAGACACGGGTTTCGTCTATCGCGGGGAAATTGATGCTGACACGTCGTCCTTCACAGTCGGCAACAACCCCCAGGCCAAGTTCAGATTCTGTGTCGCTGATCCAGCGTTGGCCCGGTAGAAAAGATGGCATGTTGATATGGTCCTGACGAAAAGGGGCAGATGATAATGGCTATCCGCTCAGCATGCCATATGGTTTTTTAGCTCGGAGCTGATGATCGTGACTCAGATATGGATTCTGGGATGATTAGAAAATCCCGCCGATAAGCTCTTTTCTCAGAGAGCGGGTGATATTAAGTTGGCGGGCCATGTCTGGTATGATTTGACCGCTTTTTAACAAGACTGAGAATAATTGAATCGTGGAAGCAATGTTTGAGAAAATACTCTGGAACAGCCGCCTGATCGTATTGGCAGCTGTGATTGCAAGCCTGGCTGCAGCTGTCGCTATGTTTTATATGGCCTCTATTGACGCCGTCTACATGATTTCCCATCTGGGTTCATATGCATCGCCGGCATTGACTGGCGAAGAGCGGGTTGCTCTGCGTTCATCCACGGTGACCCATGTGGTGGAAATTGTCGATGGTTATCTGCTGGCCACGGTGTTACTGATCTTCTCTCTGGGTCTGTATGAGCTGTTTATCAGTAAGATCGGTCATGCTGAAGGATCCGAAAGCGCTTCCAATGTGTTGATGATAACCAGTCTGGATGATCTGAAAAGCCGCCTGGCGAAGGTGGTGATGATGATCCTGGTGGTGCGCTATTTCGAATTTGCCCTGGGGATGGAGTTCACAACCCCATTGGATCTGCTTCAGTTCGCAGGGGGGATTGCCCTGCTTGGATTGGCCCTCTATCTATCGCACATGGCGGATAAGGGCTCTCACTAGTATGACGCACCACACTAGGTGACCGGCCTGCAACCCAAATTGCCTGGCACCTATGTTCTGCTACTGAAAAACAGCAGGCAGAAAGCCATCAACGTGGGGCGTCTGGGCAATTGTGAATTCCCAAAAGGCTGGTATCTCTATGTTGGCAGTGCTTTTGGCCCTGGGGGGGTGGCAGCGCGATGTGGACACCATAAGCGCGTCAGTCAGCGTCCCCACTGGCATATCGATTATCTGCGTGCTGAGACGGTGTTGAGAGAGATATGGTTCACTCATGACCCGTGCCGGCGAGAGCATGAGTGGGCTGGATTGTTTGCCGAACACCTAAAACTCAGGCAGCCGATTCCTGGATTCGGCGCTTCAGATTGTGATTGTGGGAGTCACCTCTCTATTTCTGATGTCAAACCCAACTGGAGTAGATTTGCAGGGCTGGCTGGGGAACTTTTGAACGGGCAGAAAGTTATCTTTTGTGAAATTGTTTAATTGACAATTATCGTTTATAGGCATTTACTGCCCGTTTAACGTATAATCCAGCATTTTTGTGGGAAAGGACTCTTGAATTAACCCCCGCAGGTGTACCCTAAATAACTGAACTACATGAGGATAAATCCCTGATGAATAAGATGAAATCATTGCTGCTGTCTACCAGCGCTTCCCTCCTTGCTCTTGGTGCTGTTGCTACTGCGTCAGCTGATCCTGTTGCGCTTGCTACACAGCGTGGTTGCATGGCTTGCCACCAGGTTGAGACTAAGGTTGTTGGTCCAGCATACAAAGAAGTTGCTGCCAAATATAAAGGTCAGGACGGTGCGGTAGATGCGTTGGTAGCCAAGGTTAAAGCTGGTGGTTCTGGTGTATGGGGTCCTGTGCCTATGCCACCTAATGCCCATGTCAGCGATGAAGATATCAAAGCAATCGTAGAGTGGGTTTTAACCCTCTAAGATCGCTCTGACAGCTCGCCACTTGTATAAGAGTGGTAGAAAAGCGCCTGACATTTTGCAGGCGCTTTTTTTATGGCTGATTAAAATGCGCTCATTCTCTGCAAGTGTGTGTGGGATATGGCCTTAAATGAGTGATTTGACACATTTTAAGGTGGATTTTTAGTAAACATTGGTCAGATGGGATTGCCTTTGTTATCGGATTAATGCCATTCTCCTGCGCCAAGGGGTTTATTGGGCCTCTCAAGAGAAGGGTGGTTGAGTATGTGTTCACGAGTTGCCATGCCAGACTGCCATTCCCCTAACTAATTTGAATTCTCGGGAGAAAGTAATGAACTTTCAGCGTTTTTCTCTACTCATCGGGTTTTGCCTGGTCTTCATGAGTCAACTGGTTTTAGCCGCTTCCGCCGGAGAGATGGTCATGGTCGACGATCCCTATGTCCGGGCTGTGCCTCCAGGGCAGCCGAATTCGGCCTCCTTTATGTCACTCCACAACAAGAGCGACAAAGGGGTTGCCCTGGTTTCCGCCAGCAGTAGTGCCGCTGAGGTGGTCGAACTGCATACCCATACCATGGAAGATGGCATGATGCGGATGCGTAGGGTGGAAAAGATAGATCTCCCGGCAGGAGAGATGACCAGTCTGAAACCTGGTGGGCTTCATGTGATGTTGATTGGCTTGAAACAGAAGCTGATCCCAGGCGAAATTATCGCTCTGACTTTGTCCTTCGATGATGGTTCTCAGCTCAAGGTGGATGCGCCTGTGCGTAAGTTGCGCATGAAGATGAAGTCTTCGGATCACAGTGGTCATAGTCACTGAAATCAAAGCAACCTCCGGGTAAGTCTGGGCCGAACAGTTTACCGGCAGGATGTCGGTAGACTATCTATTCAGAGGTTTCCTGTGGCGGCTACAACCTCGCAAGAGGGCTAAGAGATCGTTTCGATGGGCCAATCCCCCTTTGAATCATTTTCCGGCATGCAAAAAGCATTTGCCACCGGTCTGGAGCGTCTGCTTCAGCAGCCGGGTCTGGGCAGTTATATTCTGGTTCATGCCAACGCTTGCTTCGATGAGGAGGTCAAGCGGATATTGCAAACCCAGTTGCGTCACCGGTTTGATCAACACGCAGAGTATTGTCGTTTAACGCTCAGCGAAGGTCGTGAATTGGCTGGCGCAGCTGACGACAGTCTGGTCTTTCTGAAGCTAATGGCTATCGGTTTTGATGGTGTGCAGACCGCAGATTTTCGCCAGGAAGATGGATGGGAGCTTCAGTTCAATCATCTGCGTGCTTTTCGGCCATCCAGAATGACTACCGAAACAGTAACCGGGCTCAGTCGCCCTTTCGATGCCGATGGTTTCCACTTCAACAAGCCATTTCTAAGAAAAGAGGCATTTTGGATAGGTGAGCTACACGGGGTGGAGGTGGAGCTCCTCTACAACAAATTCCCTTTTGTTCCAATGCATTGTCTGCTGGTACCCGACAGGAGCTTGCGATTGCCGCAGTTGCTGACACCTAAGTACCACAGATATGTCTGGGTCCTGGCTGAACGGATGTCTGGTTCGCTGCAGGATATTGGCATTGCCTATAACAGTTTCGGTGCTTATGCCTCGGTCAATCATCTCCATTTTCAGGTTTATGTTAAATCCGAGCCTCTGCCATTGATGCAGGATCACTGGCGTCATAATGGGGGAGATCGCGACTATCCTCTGGATTGTGAAGTCTACCTGTCGGTAGACCAGGCTTGGCAGCGAATCGAAGCGCTGCACAAAAGTGAGACAAGCTACAATTTGATCTACCGTCCAGGCAAGCTCTACTGTATACCGAGAAAACGACAGGGGAGCTATGATCATGAGCCGTGGACCAGGGGCTTTGCCTGGTATGAACTCGCCGGTGGATTCACAACCTTCAGTCGTTCAGATTTTGACACTCTGGAAGGCTATGCCATTACCAGGGAACTGAGTAAACTTCAGCTCAGCCAGCTGACCAGGTAGTAGAGGCGAAGCCCCTCAGAAGAGCGGGAAGGACCGTTCACCTGAGCGGGGTGGTAATTCTCTTTTTCTGCAGCTTTTTCCAGCGCCTCTTCAGCCGATGTCATCAGGGTGACGCAATTCTCGGGAAAGCGGTCTCTACGCTGGCTGGGGGTATAGATCACCGCATAGCTGGTGCGCACAATCGACTGATCCGGATCTTTTTGCATGATGGCAGGCCTGAACTGGAATTCTGTGTTGAGTCTAACCTGATTATTTCACCCAGTCTCTATTGACCGGCTGAGGGTTACCGAACTTGCCACACTAGCAGCTACCAGAAATCAGTGTCATTGAATCGACAAGCTGTTCCGCTTAGTCTTAACTTAGACGCTCCTTGGATTTAGATAGAAATCTGAGGGTTTTTTGCAAAAGCGATTTATGAACCACTCAGGTGGGGCTGAGTCGAATCAGAAAATGTCGTTTTAAAGCTCGCAGAAGATCCATTTTGACCTTTATTAGGAAATTCTGGTATAGTTCCGCAGCTTTTTTAGGGTCTTTACAGCGCTCAGACTGTGGTCTGGTCAATTGCTGGGAGGCTCAGGATTTCAACCTATCCAGCATAATTTCAGAGCAGGATTGATAATGAATAAATGGCTCGTAACCGCAACCCTAGCCCTATCTTTCAGTGTTGGCCTGGCTAATGCCGCCGGCAATGCAGAAGAGGGTAAAAAGAACTCCGCTGTCTGTGCCGGTTGTCACGGCGCAGAGGGTAACAGTCCCATCAACCCGGTATGGCCAAAGCTTGCTGGGCAACACCCCCAATATATTGAGAAGCAGCTCAGGGATTTCAAAGCGAAAGACCCTAAACGTAGCGATCCGATGATGTCGCCAATGGCTGCGCCACTGACCGATCAGGGTATTGCCGATCTGGCCGCCTATTTCTCCAGCCAGACAGTCAAAGGTGGCGTTGCAGCTGCTGATAAGGTCGAAGCAGGTGAGCGCCTCTACAGGGCGGGTAACGCTAAAACTGGTGTCGCTGCCTGTATGGCTTGCCATGGCCCCTCTGGTGCAGGCAACCCACAAGCAAACTTCCCTGCCATTGCTGGCCAGCACGCCGCCTACATAGAGAAATCATTGAAGGATTTTCGTTCTGGTAACCGAACCAATGACACCAGCAAAATGATGCAAGGTGTTGTAGAACGAATGACTGATGCTGAGATTGCTGAGGTTGCTCAGTACATTCAGGGGCTCAGTCGGTAACCTGACATAATGCATTTTTTTGAAAGGCGGTGTTTTGACACCGCCTTTTTTGTTTCAGCTGCTTTCAGAATGGTTAGTGGCTTGTGGGTCGGCCCGAAGGGAGCCCCGTAGCGGGGCTCTGAGGGTTACCGCACTTTGCGAGGCCCACTAGGCAGGGCTGTCTATCAGAGTTGGTATAGATGGTCACAACACACTATTCACCCGGCTTGAGTATATTGCATTCAGGGCTTCAGGCTTGCGCTTGATCAAGGTTTCGCTCGAGAGAAGGGGCGTTGCCTTGTTGTTGGTAGGCACACTGCAGCTGAAGGCATATACTTAGTCACCGGGTTAAAATTGTTCAGGGATTGAACGTAGTTCCAGAAGATCTTTGCTTTGTGTGTTAAATCTGAACTTACGGATTCAGGTTAAAGTGACGGTTTAGTCTTAAGTTTTTTGGCTTTTATCCGCAATATCAATAGATATCGGAGAGAAATTAAGCGTCGCAGAATAATGAATAAGCAAATCCTAGAAAATCACACGACTCTGGATGACACCAATCGTTTGCGCCTGCTCAGCTATAACATCCAGGCGGGTGCTGATACCCGCCGTTACAGTGAGTATGTCACCAGTGGCTGGAAACAGGTTCTCCCGCATAAAGAGAAGCGAAATAATCTTAATCGTATTGCTCACCTGCTCAAGGATTTTGATGTGGTGGGATTGCAGGAAGTAGATTCCGGAAGCTTCCGTAGCGGCTTTATCGACCAGACCGCCTACTTGGCAGAGCAGGCAGGTTTTCCCCACTGGTATAAGCAGGTTAATCGCAAGCTGGGTAAATTGGCGCAACACAGCAATGGTGTGTTGAGCCGTGTAGAGCCAAGGATTATCACTGAGCATAGACTGCCTGGTTTACCTGGGAGGGGTGCAGTGCTGATGGAGTTTCACACCAATGAGAAGCCTCTGGGTATCTGTATGATGCATCTAGCTCTGGGGCGGCGGGCCAGACTGCGTCAGTTCTCCTTTATCAGTGAGCTGGTATCCCACTATTCTCATCTCGTGCTGATGGGAGATTTCAATTGCGGATGCAGTTCGAAAGAGTTTCAGTACTTGATGGAGCATACCAATTTGCAAGGCAGTGCTTGCGATATGATGACTTTTCCCAGTTGGCGACCCAATCGCAAGCTGGATCATATTCTGGCCTCACCAAGTCTCAGGGTGTCGAAATCGGAGGTGCTCAACTATGCACATTCGGATCACCTGCCAATCACGCTTGAGATCGAATTACCTGAGAATGTTGTATTACCAGCTGCGGCTTGACGCGGTTCAATACAACTAAGCTGTTAATCTATAAGCTATATCTAGAAGCCTATGAACGATGTCGATTGGAAAAAACGCTATGAAGAGCTGTTGCACCAATATGAAGGTGAGGAAGAGGCAAATAAGGCACTAGAGGAACTGCTGACTCGAACTATTCTTCGCTTGACCATTGCTGCCAGCGGTCTGGACAACCGGCTTGAGCCTCACCTGAAGGCAGTACGGAATACTGTCAGAGGGGGGGCGAGTGTCAAGCTCAGCGATAAGCTGAATGAGATTACTGAAGGGTTGCTCCATTTTGCGGAAGAGAACGACAGCATCGCCAAGGATAGTGATGACGAAGTACATCTGAAGCTGATTGCCCAGTTGAAGCTCTCAAAGAAAGAGTCTGCCGAAGCCGGTGATCTGCTGAAGAAGCTGCTGGAAGATCCGGCTGCGATGGAAGAGAGTGCCTTCACCCGTCTGACCCAGCTATTGGGCCAGGGTGCTGATGCCACTATCGAGAAGAAGGGGGGTGGACTATTCGGTCGCTTG
The DNA here is from genome assembly GCA_040506705.1 of Candidatus Thiodiazotropha sp. 6PLUC1. Classification (GTDB taxonomy): domain Bacteria; phylum Pseudomonadota; class Gammaproteobacteria; order Chromatiales; family Chromatiaceae; genus Thiodiazotropha. The sequence continues at coordinate 148,330 of JBEVWG010000002.1, read as the reverse complement.
CTCGGGCGGGCCTCTACCTCAGATGAATCAGGACCTCAGCCTAACGATATCCTGCTGAACTTACTCGAACAGGCCTCCTGGCCTGGGCATTGGGGTGATACTGTCAGCAGTTTAAAGCTACGACTGATCAAGGATGCTGCGGCAGATACCTGGGTTGGTGTTCTGGATGACCTGTTGTCTCTCTCGGCCAGGTCCTTTGGAGAAATTCAGTCTGAGATACAGGAGGCTGAAGATTTTCTCGAAGAGTTGACCCAGCGGTTGCAGGATCTTGGCCTGCATCTGCAAACTGCCCATGAAGGCCGTGACAAAATGGTTCAGCATGGGCGTGATTTGAGTGACACGGTTCATGGGCAGGTTGGTGATATCGGAACCCATGTTGCTGAGGCTACTGATCTTCACCAGCTGAAAGAGGCTGTCAGTCAGCGCATCTCTTCAATCCAGCAGAGTATCGATACCTACCTCCAGGAGGAGCAGGAGTGGCATCAGCAGGCAGAGCAGGGGGAGCACGCACTGCGTGAGCGCTTGGCGCATCTGGAGAAAGAGTCCTCCGATCTGCGTTCCCGCATGGTTGAGGCTCACCATATGGCGATGTTGGATACTGTAACCGGGCTACCCAATCGACTGGCTTATGAGGAGCGGGTTGAGCAGGAGCTGGCCCGCTGGAAGCGATTTGGCAGTCCGTTATCGATGCTGGTCTGGGATGTGGATGATTTTAAACTGATCAATGATCGCTACGGTCACCAGGCGGGAGACAAAGCGCTTCGAATAATTGCCCAGAGTCTCCAGGCCCGTTTGCGGGAGACCGACTTCATTGCCCGGTTTGGCGGTGAGGAGTTTGTCTGTCTGCTGTGTGGTACTGAGGGTGAAGAGGCATTGAGTGTGGCTGAAGAGATGCGCCATTCAGTGGAGAGCAACGGTTTTCACTCACAGGGCAAACCAGTACGGGTCACTATCTCATGTGGGCTTACCAGTTTTAATGATAAGGATAGTCTGGAAAAGGTTTTCTCCCGGGCGGACAAAGCGCTATACAAGGCGAAACGCAGCGGTAAGAATCGTTGTGAGCTGGTTTGATTGGAAGCTGTGCTGTTTGCCTGGCAATTGAAGCTATTGTCAGGCACTGGAATAGAGAGTCCTGGTCTGAGCCGGCTTTCCATTGGGTGAGGCGCTAAGCTGCCATCCCCGTGCTTGTACCCCAAGGGCACTCGCTACAGGGCGTTGTGCTGTATTGTCTTATGACGTTTTAAAGTGCGATATCATCTGATGCATTGACTCTCCCAGTTGCGAAAGTTCAGTGCTTGCTTGGGTGATCTGTTCGCTGGCTAAAGATGATTGTTGAGCGAGCTGAGAAATCTGAACTACGCTTTTGTCGATCTCCTGTGCTACAGCCGACTGCTCTTCAGATGCACTGGCAATCTGGGTGTTTCGTTCAGAGATGACGCTGATTGATGAGGCGATATCATTCAGAGATGTTGTCGCTTCTCTTGCCTTCTCTACCGTCGATAGTGTGGTAGCGCCACTTTTGTGGATGACGTCCACTGCATTTTGAGTACCGGACTGTAACCGTTCAATCATCTCTTTGATCTCAGCAGTTGCCTCTTGAGTGCGGCTTGCCAGAGAGCGGACTTCGTCGGCGACCACAGCGAATCCACGCCCCTGCTCACCAGCCCGTGCAGCCTCAATGGCGGCATTCAGCGCCAGCAGGCTGGTCTGTTCAGCAATTCCGCGAATCGTATCTGAAACTGCACCAATGCCATCACTCTCTTTTGCCAGGCGATTGATTACGTCCGAAGCGGAGTCCATCTCGCTCGCCATATGATCGATGGCCTGTGTGACGCCATCAACGACACTCTTACCCGCCAGCGCCTGATCGTCCGCTGTATGAGCGGAACCCGCAGCGCTCTCTGCGCTTTCTGCAATCTCCTTGATGGTTGCGGCCATCTCGGTGACGGCTGTCGCCACCTGGTGGGTTTCGTTCTGCTGTTGGTTAAGATTCTCGTGGGTCTGTTCGGTGGTGCTGGAGAGTTCAACAGCTGCGGTTGCAAGCTGGGTGCTGGATTGAGCAACCTGCTTAATAATGTTTTCGATCTTCTCTATGAAACGGTTGAATTCAGTTGCCAGTTGAGCAACTTCATCTTTTCCACTCGAGTCAAGGCGACGGGTAAGGTCACCCTCACCGGTGGAGATATCATTTAGTGCGGCGACCGTCTCATTGAGCGGGCAGGTAATGCTTTTTGTAATGATGTAAGAGATAAACAAGAAGAGCGCTACGACAGTCATGGCCGCGACTGCAATCATGGTGGCAAAGTGCTTAAACTCTTCTTCAACATCGTCTATATAGATACCTGTACCCACGACCCAGCCCCAAGGTTTAAAACCTTTAACATAGGAGATTTTGTCAACCGGGGTATCTGATCCAGGTTTGGACCATTTGTAGGGTACGCTGCCAGCGCCTTCCTGTTTGGCAATCGCTGCAAATTCACTGAAGATCCGTTTCCCATCGGGGTCTTTAAAGTCTGAAAGATCTTTGCCATTGAGTTGGGGTTTGATGGGATGCATCACAATGTGTGCGTTGAGGTCATTTATCCAGAAGTAGTTGCCACCGTTATATCGTAATCCTTCGATATCCTTGATAGCACGCTTCTGAGCTTCCTCCATGGTGATCTCACCCTTCTCAGCGTGAGCATGTTGTGACTCTATAAGGCTGTGGGCGGTATCGACCAAAGCCTGAGTCTGAAGAGTCTTTTCTTCAATTAAACCCGAGTGGAATGCATCAAGAGAGATCGCAGTTATAACCAGTAAGCCTAATAGTGTGGTTGCCGTTAACAGCCATAACTTCTTCTGTATTTGCAGTTGTCTGAGTATTTGCATTGATAGTGAGTCCGAATGATATGTGCAGAACAATTGAATGGCGTTACATCAATGCCATTAGGATTATGTTTCGGCTCAATGCGGATTTGCTTAAGAGTTTTTTTTGATAAATGTCAATGAAGTGAATATTGCGAATAAGATTCCTTATCTATGTCACAGAAAAGTAGGCAAGCCATTGTTTTATTAATGTTTTCTTAGGGTTTGGTGAAGCCAGTTTTTACTAATTCCTGGTGATAGAAAAAGTGCCAGATCTCTTCCTTGCTCGAATGCTTTAGGCTATCGAGCAGGCTTTGAGCAGGGATCGCTTCCTGGGGGAAAATATTCTCCAGATAAAGTAGAAATCGCCCGCAGCCGGCACTCTGCTTGAAGTCATATGTGGCCGGATCCTGTAAATGTCCGCAGTGAGGGCATTCAGACTGCCAGCCATCACCCTTCGCCTCCCATATTTTAAAAGTGTTCTGCCAATCGCCAAGTCGTTTGCGGCATCTTTCGCAGCGTGGGGGAAGGGTGTTTTTTCCGACAATTAACTTTGGACGGGGATATGGGCCATCCAGCAAAAGATGACAAAAGGGTTGATCGCTATCGTCAGGTGCAAGCCGGATAGAGGGTGAGCAGCCCATGAAGGTGATCAGCTGCATGAATGCTTCGCCTGGCAGGTAGGAGTGGCCAGTCTGGAGAGGGGTATCTATCAGGCCGATCTCCTGCAGTCTGGAAAAGATGGCCTCAGGATTTTCAGGTAACTGATAAGGGTTCTTTGGTGTGAGTACCAGGCGTCCGGTATGTAGAAGTTGGGTCATTGTGCAGTTGGTGTCTGTGGTTGTTTGCTCAATGGGTAGTAGAGGGGAACTGCAGTGATGCTGTTTTTAGGAGAACCATCGACCAATTTGTCACTGTAGGTCATATAGACCAGGGTGTTGCGTTTAGCATCATAGAAGCGAACCACCTGCATGGTTTTAAAGAGAATCGATGTGCGCTGTTTGAACACCTCTTCTCCATCTCTGGATTGATTGAGTATGTTTCCTGGAAGATTGACCGGGCCGGTCTGGCGGCAGGCGATAGAGGCGTCAGAGGTATCTTCAGCAATACCTATAGCACCGCCCACTCCTCCGGTTATTGCACGACTGAGGTAGCAGGTGACACCGGATACGGCGGGGTCATCAAAGGCTTCTATAGTAACCTTATCGTTTGGCCCAAGCATTCGAAACTTGGTGCTGACTTCTCCCAGCTGCTCTGCCTGAAGCGGATTCAGATAGAGGAAGATCAGTGAAACGGTCATAAGATATTTCGATGTCATGATGGTTGTATGAGCGTGTTAATCGTTGTTCTGTGTTGGTCTGCATCAGTGTTATAGATTAGAGCCGCTATGATACGCACTTTTGATGCCGGTAGCAGGTGTTCTGGTGGTGTGGAAAGTGTGAACTATTGATAGTTACGAATAGAAGGGTGCGGCCCTGCCGTACCTTATTAATCTATGACTGAACCCCTGGTGCAGCAGGGCTGTACGCTACCCGCAATAATATCAGCACGATCTGTTTTTCTATTTTGAGGTGATTAGAGCACTTTAGCGGTTATGATCTTCATTTCAGTGCCCTCGATGGGGTGGGGCTTTGGCATTTTGTGATGGCTAAAAAGTGACGCGCCCATCTAAGAGGCTGCAGAAGCGGATTATTCCACAGCCAATGACAGGCACGTTGCACATACCCCATCAAACTTATATCAAGGGTATAGCTCAATGGATTGATTTACAGGCAACTGCGTCCAACCGGTCTGCTCAGTCCAGCATAGCGGCAGGCCATTTTTGCACCACCGGAAAAGAGGGTTTCGATATAGCGCTTGGTCCAATGGCAATCGTCTTTGTCTTTGCACAGGTTTCTGGCCAGGATGGGCATTTCCGGCGCAATACCATACTCTGCGTAGAAGCGATGCAGAAAATCGATCAACAACCAGTGCTCTTCAGTCAGCTCCACGCCATCGGCTTCGGCGAGGGCTTCTGTGACCGCAGGACTCCAGTCATCAGGATTGATCAAATAGCCATCTTTATCTAGTGCGATCATTCGCCCTTCAACTTCTAAGGGAGTTGACTCTTTCAGGCTTTCAGGAGGGGTGCGGGTATCTGAGTGTTCTAACCTCATGGTGGATCTCCTTGGTGAAATGCAAGTTTTATCTAATCTGTTTTTTTAATGCTTGTTCTTTAACAATAGCAGTAGTGATGTAAGGTTTTTGGAGGTAGGTTGATCTGGATCAACTCTTTCATACTTAAGAGATATTGAATATAGTCAGTTTTTATTAGTTAAAGCGGCTCGATAATAGATTTCACTATAGAAATCCATTAGGTGGCGGTATGAGAGTAGCGATGAGTGTTGATGAGTTGGATAACAAACTACTGGATCATCTAAGTCTGTTATATGGAAAAGAGAGGGCTACGGATCTGCTGCCCAAAGTGCTTGAGTTGATCAGTCGTCATATCGAGGCCCGGCAGGGTAAGCGTCTGGAGATTCCTCGCTGGGATGAAAAAGACAGTGTGCTGATTACCTATGGTGATAGTGTCCAGTATCCTGGAATGATACCTCTGGCAGCATTGAAGCACTTCCTCGATCGACGCCTGAATGGTGTCTTCAGTATGGTGCATGTTCTGCCCTTCTTCCCCTACAGCTCTGATGACGGTTTCTCGGTCTCCGATTTTCGTGCAGTCAATCCGCAGTTGGGGGAGTGGGAGGATATTGAGCGACTGGGAGAGGGGTTCACCCTGCTGTTCGACCTGGTTTTGAACCATATGTCCCGAGAGCATCTCTGGTTTGTTAATTTCGTACATGATGAAGAGCCTGGCCGTGACTATGTCGTGCAGGTGGCGCCGGAAGAGAATCTCTCCATGGTGGTGCGGCCGCGCAGTACCCCTCTGTTGAGCCATGTCCGTACACCCAGAGGGATGATTGATGTCTGGGCCACCTTCAGTAATGACCAGATCGATCTTAACTATGCTAATCCTGAAGTTCTGCTTGAGTTCATCGATATCCTGCTGGAGTACATTCGTCGCGGTGCTCGCGCAATTCGGCTTGATGCAGTGGCATTTCTTTGGAAAGAGATCGGTACTTCCTGTATCCACCTGCCTCAAACCCATGAGGTGATCAAGCTTTTCAGAACCCTGGTTGATCTACTTGAGCCAGGTGCCATTCTACTGACTGAAACCAATGTTCCTCATCAGGAGAATATCAGCTATTTCGATGCTGGGGATGAGGCCAACATGGTCTATCAGTTCAGCCTGCCGCCACTGATACTACATGCCATTATGTGCCAGACCACTGGATACCTGGTGCCCTGGGCCCGGTCACTGGAGCAGGAAGCGCTGCCTGATGGTTGTACCTATCTCAACTTTACCGCCTCTCACGATGGGGTGGGATTGCGTCCCCTGGAGGGGCTGGTACCAGATGAAGAGCTGGATCAGCTGCTCGATATGATGCGCAAACGAGGTGGTTATGTCTCTATGCGGGCCACCACTGAAGGCAGGGACAGGCCCTATGAACTCAATGTCAGCTATTTCGATGCTTTTGCTGCCGAAGATGATGATGTCGATCCCTGGCACATTGCCCGTTTTATGTTATCCCAGACTCTGCCGCTCTCCCTTCGGGGTATCCCTGCGGTCTATATCAATGCACTGGGTGCGACCCCTAATGATCCGCTGGGTGTGGAGCGGACTGGAATGACACGGGCTATCAATCGTCGAAAGTGGGATGGTTCTGAGCTTGAAAGGCTTATAGATCTACCGCTTACCGACGCGGGCCAGGTTTTTCCTGAATATATCCGCAGACTGCGTATCCGCGGTGGAATCAAAGCTTTTCACCCTGATGCGCCACAGCGGGTGCTTGATCTACCAGAGGGGATATTTGGTGTGGAGCGAGTCAGCCTGGATGGTAAACAGCGTATCTATGCTATCCACAACATCACAGGTGACCTGGTCTCTGTCGATCTCTCGTCACTGGGGGATGTTGAGGTACGCTGGTTTGATGCGCTGCATCAGGTGGTTCCCGATATGGATGAGAGTGGTTTGAGATTCCGTCCCTACCAGACTGTCTGGTTGATGTCCAAGCAGTAAAGCTGGGCGTGTAAATCTATTACTGATTACCCTCCTCACCCAGTTATTTCTTTAGCTTCGTGATATATGGATTGAAGCGTAAATTGAAGTATGAGCTTTGATTCGCAGCGCCTTTTGGTGGGGCATGGTCCCACCCTACAAATAGCTGGGTGTTGTGGGGTAGGGTGGGGCCATGCCCCACCAATCAAGGCGGCTACTGGAGCAAGGCAAGTCGCACTTAACCAGAGCGTAGGGTGCGGCCCTGCCGCACCATCTTCGACTGAAACGAAAACCACCTGACGAAAGGCTTTACTGACACAGCGGGTAATGATCCAAGTAGCTGGTTTTTTGCGAATCCTTACCCTGGATGGTGCGGCAGGGCCGCACCCTACAAATAGCTGGGTGTTGTGGGGTAGGGTGGGGCCATGCCCCACCAATCAAGGCGGCTACTGGTGCAAGGCAAGTCGCATTTAACCAGAGCGTAGGATGCGGCCCTGCCGCACCCTACGTCTTAACATGGCTTTTGGTGGCACTAGTCTTAGCGATTGTCCTCAGCCACCGCTTCATAGAGTCGGGAGGTGAAATCGGGCATGGCGGAGAGTATCCTTTTCCAGTTCGGTATAAACGGGGCTTCCAGTGGGTTGTCGAGAAACGCCTGTCCCGCTTCCACGATACTCTGCTGAAAGACTTCGATCGCCTCCTCTTCCGCATGGCGGTTGAAGGTCAGGGCGTTGATCTTGGCATCGTGGTAGTACATCTCCACCATATCGAGGGCTTTACGTAGATAGGCTGCCTTGAGGCTGCGAAAGAAGGCCTGGTTCATCTGGATGCCCTCGGTCGCCAGTTTTCGATAGAAGGATTTTGCGATGTCCCGACTCATTTTTGCGAGACCACCTGCGCGGTCTTCTGCAGATAGATCCTGATGTTTGTGGTCATATTGGTCGGCTATATCGACCTGACAGATCTGGTGGTAAGAGATATTCCGGTAGACCTCTGATAGCAAGCCAACCTCAAGTCCCCAGTCGCTGGGTATGCGTACCTGGGATGCGAGATCCCGGCTCATGGCAAACTCTCCTGAGAGCGGATAGCGGAAGCTGTCCATATACTTCAGGTAGTCGAGTGGGCCGACCATCAGTCTCAGAGCGCGCAGCATGGGGGTGACGAATAACCGGGTAACTCGGCCGCTGAGTTTGTCCTCGTTGACTCGGGCATAGTAGCCCTTGGCATATTCAAAACTGAAGTTGGGGTGGGCCAGTGGATAGAGTAAGCGGGCAGGCAACTCCCGTGAGTAGGTGACGATATCGCAGTCGTGCAGACCGATGGCCTGCAGCTCCTCGATGGCCAAGGCATATCCCAGGCAGAACCAGACATTGCGACCCTTTCCCGGCTCCGGTGGGGATAGTTCCCGTTCCTGCAGTTCTGCATCGAGGCTTCGCAGTCGAGGCCCATCCTGCCAAAGCAGGTGGGTTTGCTGGGGGAGTCGGGCAAAAAACTCCTGGGCTTGTTTGAATTCTGATTCACTGGCCCGGTCGAGGCCGATAATGATATGGGATATGTAGGTGGCGTGTTGCAGCTCATCGACTATGTGGTTCAGGGCTGGTCCGGTAAGCTCTGAAAACAGGCTGGGAAGAACCAGGCCTATGGGTTTCTTCAGTGAGAATGTTTTTAGTTCCTGTTCCATATCCTCCAGAGGACGATTGGTCAGTTTGTGTAATGTCGTGATATCCCCATGTTGGAAAAAGTCAGCCATTATCTATCCTCATATTGTTGTATCAGGCCCATAATGGCCTGGTTCCAGCCGGTCGGACCCGGTTGGTCGGTTATCTTGGCATCGGGCCGTTGTGGAAGTGTCATATGGCTGCCGTCATGCTTGCGAACAATGATCGGGATGTCTACAGCAAGCAACATATCCCGGTCGTTGTCACTATCTCCTAGAGCGATGGTTCGATCTATTCTTTTGCCTTTGGTCATCAGGTGATTCATTACATGCTTCACTGCGTGGCCCTTATCAGTATCGCTCAACAGATGAAGAAAGCGTCCACCTTGTAGTAGCCTGAATCCAGCCTTGCGGGTCTTACGTTTGAACTTGTTCAGGCTCTCTTCGCTACCTCGCCAGATCATCGGTTCTGATGCCAGCCTTTGCATGGCGAGTTCTGCCGATGCTCTATCCAGTCCTGTCGCCTCAATGACATCTTCCAGACTCATGTCACCAAAGCCTATGAAGTCATACTCGGGGTTGGCACGACAATCGACCAGATAGTCCCTCATCATCAGGTAACCTGGCGGTGCGATCTGAGGCTCTTCGTCAGGGTAGATGATCACCGCCCCGTTCTCCGCTACCATCGGGCCATCCAGTTCAAGTTGCTGCAGAAACACCTTCAGCTCTGCATGGGTCTTGCTTGAGGTTGGAATGACTGGAACCTTATGTTCTTTCAGTCGCTGAAGTGCCGGCAGGGCTGGGGTGTAATCATAGCTGTTATGATCCAGCAGTGTGCCGTCCAGGTCGGTAAAGATCAGCCATCCGTTCATCATTTCTCTACATCTTTTTCGTGTTGTTGTGAGTGGCCCGGTTGGTCATTGATCTGCCAAAACGCCAGGTGTTGACCGTTCAGCATACCGCTAAACCGGTAAAATTGAATGACTTACGGCAGTTTGAAACAAAAATTTGCATGGATCGATTAGCACTCAGAGATGGAGGAGAAGAGAATTGAAATGGATGATATGGGATTGAAATCAGTTACTGCAATTTGTTGTGTGGCTATGTTCAAAGTCTTTAACTGGCTGTTATTAAGTTAGAACCCGATAGAGCAGATTCTATGCCAAAGTGTCTGTAGTGAGGGAGCAAGCTGTGATTCATCACTATTTCAGTGGCTATTACGGCTTCACTAAAGGAGAGTCGGATGCAGCTCTGATCAGGCTGGACAGGTTGTATGGAAATTGTCATCCTGCATTTTCCGACGGAAGGGTTGTGATGGAACATAGTGAGCCTAAAAAACTCTACTCAGACACACCTCGTAAGAAAAAAGGTTCATAACAGGGCGTTCACTGGCTGCAACTTGATCTGTTGCGCACTAAAATAGTGCGCTTATATCTTTAGTTCACCATTCTATAGTGCCCTAGGGCAAAAAATGGGCTGCCCCCATGCACCACATTTGTGAGTAAAGGAGAGCGGAAGCGACATGCCACTATTCAATACCAGTATGTTTTCACTACTGCTCTTCCTGGTTAGCCCAATAATCCTTGCTGAAGATAAGCCAGCGCCCTGGGTGATCGTGTCAGAAGCGAAGGAAGATGACTTTGTGCAACGCATAGAGGCTCTGGGTACACTCAAAGCGAACGAGTCAGTAGAGCTGACTGTGAATGTTGCCGAATCGGTGACAGCGCTCCATTTCGATGATGGAGAGAGGGTTACCAAGGGGCAGGTGATCGTAGAGATGACCAGTCGTGAAGAGCATGCGTTGCTGGAAGAGGCGCGGGCCAACCTGGAGGAGGCCAGGCAACAGTTCACTCGGGTAAAGAGTCTCCAGTCACGAGGGATAGAGGCTCAATCTCTACTCGATCAGCGACGCCGGGAGCAGGACACCGCCAGGGCAAGACTGGCTGCGATAGAGTCCCGTTTGTCCGATAGGGTGATCAAAGCGCCGTTTTCCGGGGTGGTTGGATTGCGTAATATCAGCGTTGGTGCCTTGGTTGAGCCTGGCGATACCATCACTACTCTGGATGATGACCAGGTAATGAAGCTGGAGTTTGCCGTACCCTCATCCTATCTCGCACAGCTGCTGCCGGGATTAGCGATTCGAGCCCATACCCGAGCCTATTCGGATGAGGTTTTCGAGGGGCGTGTGAAAGTGGTCGATAGCCGGGTCGATCCAGTAAATCGTTCAATCATTGTAAGGGCGATGTTACCCAACACGAGCAGTAAGCTGAAACCGGGCATGTTGATGACAGTGGAGTTACTTTACAACCCCCGTCGGGCACTGCTGATTCCTGAGTCGGCACTGATGCCAAAAGGCAGAAAACAGTTCGTGCTTACAGTCAATGGTGAAGAGAACAGGGTTTCAAAAGTTGAGATCAAAATAGGTTCACGCCGACCGGGAGAGGTGGAGGTGATCGAGGGATTAAAGCCTGGGGATCGGGTAATAACCCATGGCACAGATAAGGCGAAGGTGGATGGCCTAGTGCGCATCAAAAGTGTTGATGATGGCTCTAAGAGCGTCGAGATGATGTTGAAACCTCAGCTCAGTAAAATTCCGGATAGCAAATGATCCTCTCTGATCTCTCAGTCAAAAGGCCGGTCTTCGCAGCAGTCATCTCACTGCTGTTGATTGCCTTCGGTTTGGTGGCCTTCAATCAGCTCCCTCTGAGAGAGTATCCCAATATCGACTCCCCGGTGGTCTCAGTGGAGACTATCTATCCTGGCGCTGCAGCGAATGTGGTCGAGACACGGATTACGCAATTGATCGAGGATCGTATATCCGGTATCGAAGGGATTCGATTTACCTCCTCAGTCAGTGAAGATGGTCGTTCAGTGGTAACCATCGAGTTCGATATAGGACGGGATATCGACTCTGCAGCCAATGATGTTCGGGACAGGGTGTCGGCGATCCTCGATAACCTGCCATTGGAAGCCGACCCACCTGAGATCCAGAAAGTCGACACCAATGAAGAGGTCATCATGTGGCTCAATCTGGTGAGTGAGCGGATGACAGTGCCTGAACTTTCCGATTATGCCCGGCGCTATCTGGTGGATCGGTTTTCGGTGCTCGATGGGGTTGCCCGGGTGCGGGTTGGCGGTGGGCAGACCTTCGCCATGCGGGTCTGGATCGACCGACAGGCGCTGGCTGCCAGGGGATTGACCGTAGTTGATGTAGAGCAGGCGTTACGTAGTGGTAATCTGGAGTTGCCAGCAGGCAGTATCGATTCTGTTGATCGTGCTTTCACTGTGCGGGTGGATCGAAGTTTTCATACCGAAGAGGATTTCGCGCAACTGGCGCTGGCTCGAGGCGATGATGGTTATTTAGTCAGGCTCGGTGAGGTGGCCAGAGTGGAAAAGGGGGCGGAGGAGACGCGTACCTTCTTTCGTGGCAATGGGGTGCCGATGGTGGGTATAGGGATAATCAAGCAGTCCACAGCGAATACCTTGACGGTGGCGGAAGCGGCAAAAGCTGAGCGAATCAGAGTCAATCAATCCCTGCCGGAAGGTATGGAGATCAAACAGAGTTTTGATAGTTCGGTGTTCATCAAAGAGGCCATCGACGAGGTCTATAAAACGCTCTTCATCGCCATCGCACTGGTGGTTACGGTGATCTTTCTGTTTCTTGGAAGTCTGCGGGCGATGATCGTACCTGCGGTGGCAGTCCCTGTCTCACTTGTTGCGACCTTCCTGGTTTTACTGGCGTTTGGATTTACCATCAATATCCTCACCTTGCTGGCGTTGGTTCTTGCGATAGGGTTGGTAGTGGATGATGCGATTGTGATGCTGGAGAACATTCATCGTCGAATGGAGAGCTATCAGGAGAGTCGTCTTGTCGCTTCGTTTCGTGGTGCGCGGCAGGTTGCCTTCGCCGTGATCTCTACCACTTTGGTGCTGGTTGCAGTTTTTACCCCGATCGCATTTCTTGGTGGGGATATAGGCCGCCTCTTCTCGGAATTTGCCATCACCATGGCGGCGGCAGTGATCTTCTCCAGTCTGGTGGCCCTCTCACTTTCGCCGATGCTGGCTTCTCAGATACTGCCCCAGGGGGATGATGAGAGAAATTGGCTTAGCCGGCGTGTGGATGGTCTGTTTAAGCAACTCCGTCGTTTTTATATAGCCACTCTGGGGTGGATAATGAAGCGCCTCTGGTTGGTGGTTCTGTTGTTTGCAGTGACTTTGGGCGGTGCCTATTGGTTATTTGATCAGATCCCTGATGAGTACGCCCCAAAAGAGGACCGCGGCGCTTTCTACCTATTGGTAAATGGTCCTGAAGGCGCTTCATATGACTATATGAAGAGCTATATGGACGAGATCGAGCGGCGCATGATGCCCTATGTTGAATCTGGAGAGATCACAAGATTACTGGTGCGGGCGCCAAGAACCTTCAGTAATTTCGCCATCTTCAACAGCGGTATCGTTATCAATGTGTTGAGTGATTGGGGGGCACGTCGCTCTGCCTGGGAGATCATGGCCGAGTTACGTAAAAAGCTCTCTGATCTACCAGGGGTGAAAGCATTCCCGGTGATGCGGCAAGGGTTTGGGCGACGCATTCAGAAACCGATCCAATTCGTTATTGGTGGTGGTACCTATGAAGAGTTGGCCAAATGGCGGGATATTCTGCTGGCAGAGATTGAGAACAGTAATCCAGGATTGCAGGGTATAGATTGGGACTATAAAGAGACCAAGCCCCAGCTTAAAGTGATAATTGATTATGATCGGGCTGCGCAACTCGGCGTAACCATAGAGAGCATAGGTCGAACCCTGGAGACTATGTTGGGTTCACGCCGGGTGACGACCTACATTGAAGAGGGTGAGGAGTATGACGTGATCCTCGAAGGTGACCGAAAGGATCAACAGACCCCCAGTGACCTGAGTCACCTCTATGTACGATCCGCCAATGATGGAGAGCTGGTTCAACTCTCTAATCTGGTCAGCCTGCAAGAGATAGCAGACTCTATCAAACTCAACCGATATAACCGGGTCAGAGCGATTACCATCGAAGCCAACCTGAAAGATGGTTTGGCCCTGGGTGATGCGCTGGGTTATCTGGAAGATCTGGTAAGTGAGCACTTGCCTGCTCATGCAGTGATTGACTACAAGGGGCAGTCCCGGGACTACAAAGGTGCGGGTGGGTCGGTATTGTTTGTATTGATTCTTGGTGTGGTAGTGGTCTATCTGGTGCTTGCTGCCCAATTTGAGAGCTGGGTTCACCCTCTGGTGATCATGTTGACAGTCCCCCTGGCAATGGCGGGGGCATTGCTTGGGCTCTACCTGACAGATCAGAGTCTCAATATCTACAGTCAGATCGGACTGATCATGTTGGTTGGTCTGGCTGCAAAGAACGGTATCCTGATTGTTGAGTTTGCCAACCAGTTGAGGGACAGGGGGCGCAGTTTCGATGAGGCTCTGTTTGAAGCTGCTGAAGTGCGTTTTCGTCCAATTCTTATGACAGGTATCACTACGGCAGCAGGGTCATTGCCCCTGCTGATCTCAACCGGAGCCGGTTCTGAAACCCGACTGGTTATCGGCACCGTTATCCTGGCAGGTGTCATAGCCGCCACACTCTTTACCCTCTACATTGTTCCTGCTGCCTACCATCTGCTGGCCAGACACGCCAGTTCTCCATTGCAGCTGACGCAACAACTGCAGGCTGAACTGCAGCAACATCCGGATAGGGCCCGATCAACTGACTCCACCTGACGCATCTAAAAAATGCATCGTGTTGAGCGTTCTAAGAGATGACCCCTTCATCGAGTTTGCTCGATTCGACCAGGAAGTCGTAGCAGAGATCCCGTACTTTCTCATTGGCACGACACTTCATCGCAGAGCGGGGGTGCTGATTGAGGTGGCCACTGATGCCATAGATATCATTGAAGCCCCACTCGATCTCTTTACGCAAAGGCACAAAATCTTCCTGAATGGCCTTGTAGATGGGCCGCACATCGAATTTAGGATTCTTCAGAAAATTGAGCAGCAGCTCCAGGTTGCAGTTGCCAGCACCGCGCCCAATACCATTAATTGTGGCATCAAGCAGGTTTACGCCATCGATGATCGCCTGCTGGGTATTGGCGAAGGCGAGTTGCTGATTGTTATGGGCATGGAAGCCAAGCTCTTTGCTTGGTGCATATTTCTTATAGAGTTCAAGATAGTCAGTGACCTGTTCCGAGTAGAAGGCACCATAGCTGTCAACAAGGTAGAGATAGTCGAGTTCCGGGGTCTCCTCCACTTGGTTGAGGGCCTCGATCAGATCGGTTCGAATTGCCGCTGAGCAGGCCATGATATTGATGGTGGTTTCGTAGCCAAGGTCTTTGGAGCGCTTGATCAGATCCAGGCCTTTATCGATGTCTGGAACGTAACAGGCGACCCGGGCCATATCGAAGGGGCTCTGCTCTCTGGGTTGCAGACTGTTGATGTCGACCCGGCCGATATCGAACATCACTGCCACCAATGGAGGGTTTTCACACTCGTGCGAATCGATGACCATTTTCAGGTCATCGTCATCACAGAAATTCCATTTGCCATAGGCTTCACGGGTGTAGTCTTCGCTGACCATCAGCTTCTTGCCCAGCTCAATGACATCCACCCCAGAATCGCAGGCCGCTCGGTAGACCGCTTTCACGAAGTCGTCAGTGAAGTGGTAGTTGTTGATCAGGCCACCATCGCGAATGGTGCAGTCCAGGACTTTAAGCTCTTTGCGGAACACGTTGGATTTCCTCGGGGACGCATTTAAATAACCGATTCTAGCTGATAGAGTCGGGGTGGGCCATGGTTGGTGCTTCAATAGTGAGTATTAATTTATGCTGAGTCGCAAGTAGTCTGCCTGGATCTGATCTCAGAGGGAGAAAGAAAATAATTGATTGTAGCTTTATTAAGTTAAGATATGGTCAAGCAGATTCGTAACTTAAAGGAATTATTTTCATGCTCAAGGGATATCAATCAGGCATCCTGCTTTTTCTCATGATAGTCAGCACACTAGCCAATGCGGCTCATATCAACCATGACCGAAAAGGGCAGGTGGCCTTGCTGCCTTACTACACCGTCAATAATAACTTCATTAGCAACTTCACGGTAACCAACACCACCGAATATTTTAAAGCGGTACGGGTGCGCATCGTTGATTCCCGAACGGCGGCCGACCTGCTGAATATCAATCTCTATCTCGGCCCCTTCGATGTCTGGAACGCGACACTGAGAAAAGACCCGCTTAGCGGACTGCCGAATCTGATCACAGAGGATGAGAGTTGCACCTACCCGGAAAAATCTGAGCTACAGGCGGGCATTGCATTTCAAAACCCCTATGTCGCAACAACTGATGACGATCTTACCGAAGGTTACATTGAGATCATTGAAATGGGCGACATTGCTGATGGTGTTTTGGGAGTAGAGGATGGTGATAATGAAGCTGAAATTGATGCGGATGGCGTTGCTGATGGTGTGATAAGCAGTGGCGATCGTTCCATTAAAGTTGGTCTGCTTCACGATGCTGCAGGCATGCCAGCTGATTGTTCTGTTGTAGCGGATGCCTGGGCAGCCGGTAGTGCCAGTGTAGATAATGTTAATGGTTTTGAAGCCGGTAACATGAGTGCAGAAGGGGTCGCTGAAGATGCTGGCAATTCGGCGTTGCCTTATGACAACAACCACAATGCAGGTCTGGTGGCGCCAAGTGGTGGCATCAATGCCTATGGAATTTTAATCGATGTGGCCAATGGCAAAGCCTTTGTGCAGGAGGCTACCCATATCGATCGCTATACCACTGTAGCCCAACACTACCTCCCTGATGACCCAGTGCACTATCGTCTGCCATCATTGGCATCGGGTGATGTTCGTGAGGCCTATATCACCAATGCACTCGGAGAGGCTATGAAGGGGGATACCATGCCGCTGACTGAGTATGACACCGGTGCGCTGCAGGATATCTCGCCTAAACCGTCAGTACCGATGGGTTCAAACCCCCTGCCCATTGCTGCTGTCCTTAGTGCAGAGAGTCTCTCCTCGCCCTATTTTGTAGAGAGCAATCTTAGTGGGCAGACAGATATAGTTTTTACCTTTCCAATGCGTAAACATTCCATCTTCAACGGTGGCACGCTAACCAATCAGGCTGATCCGGAAAGAGA
This sequence comes from Candidatus Thiodiazotropha sp. 6PLUC1, assembly GCA_040506705.1. Taxonomy (GTDB): domain Bacteria; phylum Pseudomonadota; class Gammaproteobacteria; order Chromatiales; family Chromatiaceae; genus Thiodiazotropha. The sequence goes on along the minus strand of JBEVWG010000002.1, from coordinate 131,583 downwards.
GGCTTGTATAGGGAGTTTGAGCGACGGGATTGATGACGGTCAAGCAGTGTTTCTGCCATCATTGGGCGCTAGAGTAGAGGATTATCCTCATACTGCAAATGGCGCACACTGTGAAAATAGTGGTTTTGTAGTGTCTGTTGACTCTCGAAGTGAGGTCATCGGTGATACTCAGATGCAAATCACCTATTACGATTATGAAGAGGGTACGGCATGGATGTTAAGTGATGATATTCCATTAATTAGTCCATTACCTGTTGGTGAACTATATGTATTTACTTTCGTATTGGAAGAAAGTGTTAATGTTAATCAAGTTGTCCTTGTGGATAATGTGCCCACATCATTGTTCGGAACACCCAGCGTAAATGGTCTACCATTGAATCTTGATGTGGGCTTTGATTCAGGTTGGATGACATTTGACTTTAGTTCTGTCTACAACTATGAAATCAACCAAGGCATAGTAGCGCTGACCGAACCGGTTGGCGGATTGGGCTTGGACGTGAATAACACTTGGAGTGGCGTGCCGGTAATAGGCTTTACAGCGATATCAAGTGAGATTAATTCCAACTCAGTTGGTGAAATCATCGAATTTATTCGTGCGGTTAACCGTGATTAAAATGCAGTTATTACTTGAAACCGCGAATCATATACGCAGGCAAGTAGAACATTGTTCCTTTTGCATCTAAAAAAGAGAATATGCTAGGAATATTTTCGATGTCTTTATATGGAATATTTCGCCAATCGTTTTATTCGTTAAATTCACGCCTTCTTTAGATTATTCTTACTCTCATGGCTATCTATTTCTTATGCTTCACGTAAAGAAATGCCATCGTTTAGAGAGTAAGTATTAAACGTATGTTCAATTAGAGTTATTATTTCTGCCTCGCTGTCCATTTGAATGTCTAACAATTACGTTAACGAGACCCCTTGTCTCGTTACTATTTGTACGTTTTACCATAGCTCATATCCTAGCGGGGGTTTCCAGCTATCAGGCTTAACCCAACCCTCTATATAGGCACTATATATATAGTACTGAGATGGAGCACCGTTAGCGTAAAACCTAAAGCACTTGTAGTTACTACTAAAATCCATTTGGTTCGTAATCTCTTTGTGTATAAAGGATTCACACTCTTCTTTGGTAATAGATCGAAACTCATCAATTGCATAGCCTTGGACATTAACGGAGTCTATGGCTAATGGCATTTGAAAGAATTCTGTAAATACAAATTTTAGGTATAAAGTAGCATCTTCAAATGGCCCGCCATTAGATTCAAATACATAGACGAGTGCCTGATCACTATTTTTATAAGATGACATTCCTCCATTGGATAGTTCTCCAAATAGCTTTCTTAGCTTCAACTCGTCTTTGATGATTTTCATAGTTTAAGAACATTAACTCCTTATTCAGTTGCGTTTTGGTTGTAGTGGAGTAGCCACCCAAAAACGAAGCATAGACCAAAACGTCAACTGGACAAAATAGTTAAGTGTTGCTCGTGGAACTCTTATCATAAACTTTAATCCCTTTGCTCTTGCATTGACTAGAAATATCATCTGCATTTGCACAATGCAAATGTACAATTTCTCCACTGAGCAATCTTAAGCCGGGATAAAAACATGGCGGTTCAAACTCTAATGTAACTTCTGAAATTTGACCCCATTTGTAAAAGGAAATGTATTCGCCCTTCTTATTCTCTACTCTAATCCCGCCGTTCGATATTTTTGCATAATTTCCTCTGCGGCCATAATTCGCAAACCCAATCCAGAGAAGAGCTAAATAAAACGGGTAAACAAATATTGTAAACGGGATCAATAGTAGTCCATACCCCCACATCCCAATCCAAGACAAAGGGTTTCGACTAACCGGATACCTCATGTATTCCCCGGTTTTAATAGCTTTTACTGGTACGCTAAAACATTCCCAGATCGTTTTCCACATAGACACTTAACAGTTACGTTAACGAGACCCCATGTCTCGTTACTATTTTTTTGCAGTCATTTAGGTTACTCATATTCAATGTCTAATCCTAGCTCTTCAACAGCTTCTATCATAAACATAAATGCTGCCGCTTCATCCGACATCAAGTCTTCCGGAAAACTGTCTATCCATTTGTCGATGGCGCCGAGCTTTCCAGATAGTGATGATGCAAGTTCAAGTTTTTCAATTTCAGTTGCCGCTTCAGTTACTTCTCCTCGAATTGCATCATCACCAATTCCCCATTTTATTGCCAATGGAAGAAGCGCTTGAAATTCTGTTGGTACATTATTCACCAATAGATTTGTTCGATTTCTATATTCTCGTAAAGCTTCCGTATCACTTATTGGTGGGACTTCGTTTCCAGTTGCCTTATCCAGTAATATAAAAAAACCTTGAAAAAGGTTAACAATATTATCTAAAAGAGGCCCTGTAACATACTTGTATGTATAAAAATATATTCTTGTTTTCCATCCGACTTTCATTTGATATTTATCTTTCTGCTAACGTCTCAAACACCAGCTTTACCAAGTCCACGCACTTTGTCTTGTTAGAAGTTTTAGCTTGCACAGAATTGCCTCACCTTTTTTGCAATATTTTCGGTTTGCCCAGAATCAATACCTAAACTTACCTGTGAGTTCCAAACCTCTGGGCTGTCATATTCTCTGATAGTAATTGCAAGCATGATATGCCCCAAATTATCGCATGTGGCAGATATACTAAGCTCACCCTCAATCGAAGCCCATTCTTGAACACCATCCCAGCCTTTCCACTCTTTAGCGATGAACTCAAATAGATTAACTAGGAATTTACAGTCAGTGTATCCCCAAACTCTTTTCTTGAGCTTAACTGATGGGCTTTCATAGGTAACCGAGAAATAATCACCGTCACGCTCGCTAAATGTAAGTGTGGCTGATGTGCTACATGATTTTATGACTGCACTATCCATATTGGTGACATCTAACGGCCTGCATCAGCGGAGCAGTAAAATTGGTAAGGCTTTTGCGACAGCAAAATGACGTGCCAATTTTGCTGTTTCCGGTGCATGTAATTGTTAGAGGGGTTATCACGACCCGAATCTATACTTTTTAACTATCCATTGAGAGCCGGGTCTTTCATCTTGATACCGTGTATGAGTCAGTATGTTTTCAAGTAACTCATCATTTACAACGGTAAGCTTTTCAATGAAGTCTGCGAAGGTTGCGCCACGCTCTACAAATTCAAAGCCATCATGTTCAAACTCATATACATGCCCTAAACTTTTTCCGGTGAGTGGTACAATAAAATAATTACCAGATTTTGGTATTTCTCCGATTACGATAAAATCAGTTATCCAACCAGGAAGAAGCTCCTCTTCTTCATCTTCAATCCAGTCATTAAAATATTCCTTGAGCTCGTCCCATTCATCTGGGTCAGCAATATAATAAGCCGACTCATCAGTATCAATTTGAGAGTATAGACGCAAGGAACCAAACCTAGAATAGAATGATATCAGTTCTGGAAGCTCATCTAACTGTTCTTTTAGTTGTTCTAGTTTTTCATAGCTAAGAGGTGAGTCTACTTGATGCTCAATTTTTATAACATGTTCAGATGGGCTTGGATCAGGCCAACCCTTTACACAGATAAATCTCTGTTCTTTTCGATTTAGAAGAATGTTTAGTGATTCAAACATTTTTTCCTCTAACAGTTACGTTAAAGAGACCTCTTGTCTCGTTACTATTTTATAGCAAGACATCTATATAACACCAAATTAGACGCAAAATCTATAAGTTAGCATCTCGTTGTCTCGTTATGTAGTTTCAGAAAGTCGTGACAGAGGCAAACTGTGTATTTTGGAGGAAAGTCATGGGGTAATTCCACTGAACAGCGCCAGTCACGCCTACTAGAACGGGTCCGAACCGCCTGTCGCCAAAAGCATTTCAGTCCCAAAAAAGGAGAAGACCTACGTCTATTGGATCCGTCAGTTCATAATTTTAATGACAAACGCCATCCAAAAGAGATGGGGCAGAAGGAAATAGAAGCCTACCTCAATCACCTGGCAACTAAACGCCGCGTCTCAGCCAGCACTCAGTCTGGCGCCCTGAATGCCATCGTCTTTCTGTATCGCGTTGTTTTGAATAAAGATTTACCGGATCTGGATAACCTGAGGCGTACCAAGCACTACAAATCCATACCTGTTGTCATGTCGAAACAAGAGGTGGAAGCCACCTTTTCTCGGATGTGCGGGACGACTCGGCTGATGGCTGAACTGATATACGGATCTGGAATGAGAATCAATGAGTGTATGACTTTGCGTAACAAAGATATCGATTTCGACCTTCGCTCAATTACGGTGCGCGCAGCTAAGGGTAACAAGGATAGGGCAACAGTTCTGCCTGAAGCGCTGATTCCGGATCTCCGAAGACATCTAATCAAGGTTGCGCAATTACACCAATCTGATCTGCTCTGCGGGAATGGCTATGTCCCGATGCCAAATGCTTTGTACAAAAAATATCCATCGGCCTCAAAATCACTGGGCTGGCAGTATGTCTTCCCCTCCACACTGGTTCGTCCCTGGCTTGATACCGGTTATATGGCACGTTGGCATGCGTCTCCGAGTACGCTCAGAAGGGCCTTTAAACGTGCCGTCAACCAAGCAAAGGTCTACAAGCATGTAGGCCCACATACGCTCAGACACAGTTTTGCCAGTCACTTGTTGGCAGCTGGTACGGATATCAGAACAATTCAGACACTTCTTGGGCACAATAACGTTGAAACCACTATGATTTATACGCACGTTACACTTGATCATAAAAATGTGAGCAGTCCGCTTGATCAGATAAAGGGTCTTCGATAACTGGCCATCCTCTCGATCGGCCCATCTTTGATTGACCGATTGATGCTCATCTAAGCTTATTCAAGATGTCTGCTATCAGGTGAGTTCAATACTGATTTCTTCCTAAATGAACTTTCGCTATTGGCCGGTTGGGGTCATTGTTGAAACTAACTAAAGGTGTCCACTTTCATTAATCATGTATCTCTACGCTCGAGCATCCGAAATCTCCGCAAAGATCTCTCACTGGTAGGGTCATCAGTGCACGTATCTATTTTCTATGGGATATAACTATACCCCCTCCCTTGACGGGAGAGGGTGTACATCAAACATTTGATGATATTTTTCAGCCCTTTTCCTACGGTGTAGTGCTTTTTTATCATTTATTGAGAAATTACTGTGAACTGAGCCTACAGCAAAGAGTTGCTACAAAAATAGTGTTTTTACTTAGCCAAGACCTGTCTGTCTCCTACAGTAAACTCTTCACGTAAGATTCGCGCGGCTTGCTGCATGTTTTCCAGGGCTGGGATAACTTCCTGCCATTGACGGGTTTTCAGACCGCAATCAGGGTTTATCCAAACTCTTTCTGCAGGTATCTGTTGCTGTGCCAGCCGCATCAATTTGAGAATGCTTTCTGTGCTGGGAATGTTTGGGCTGTGTATGTCGTAGACGCCTGGCCCTATTTCGTTTGGGTATTCATAGGTTTCAAAGACTTCCAGAAGTTCCATATCAGAGCGTGACGTTTCAATAGTGATTACATCCGCGTCCATTTCTGCAATGGATTCGATGATGTCATTAAACTCGGAATAACACATATGAGTATGAATCTGTGTCTCATCTTTGACGCCATTTGCGGTTAAGCGGAAGGCTTTTAACGACCAGTCAAGGTATCCCTGCCATTCACTTTGTCTAAGAGGAAGCCCTTCTCTGAATGCTGCTTCATCGATCTGTATAATCCCGACTCCCGCCTCTTCCAAAGACAAAACTTCATCTCGCAGTGCAAGAGCTATCTGGTTGCAGGTAACGGCAAGGGGCTGGTCGTCTCGTACGAAGGACCAGTTCAATATAGTGACCGGGCCAGTTAACATTCCTTTCACAGGTTTATCGGTCAGAGATTGTGCGAATCCTATCCAGTTTAGTGTGATATCTCCAAGTCGTTTCACATCTCCGAAGATAATCGGTGGTTTCACGCAGCGTGATCCATAGGATTGAACCCAGCCAAACCTGGTGAAGGCAAAGCCTGATAGAAATTCTGCAAAATATTCCACCATGTCGTTGCGTTCTGCCTCGCCATGGACCAATACATCCAGACCTATATTCTCCTGTTGTCGTATGCAGTGGGCGATCTCCTGCTCCATCACGGCACGATATTTATCCTGGGATAGTTTGCCCACCCTGAAATCTTGCCTGAGCTGACGAATCTCCTTCGTCTGAGGAAACGAGCCGATGGTGGTGGTTGGAAAGATGGGTAGATTGAGTCTCTGTTTCTGCTTTTGTTGCCGAATGGCAAACTCATGGTGACGCTGGCCCATCACATCAGTAATTTGAGCGACTCTCTGGTGTACTTCAGGGTGGAAGACCTGCTGTGAGCTGGCCCGTGCCTTTAGGGTTTTGATATTGTCATCAAGAGTATGAGCAACGGCTTCCCGTCCTTCGTTGAGTGCAGTTGCGAGAACCTCCAGCTCAAACAGTTTCTGCACGGCAAAACTCAACCAGGATTTTATCCCGGCATCAAGATCTGTTTCGCTGTCGAGATCTACAGGTACGTGTAGCAATGAACAGGAGGGTGCCAGCCAGAGTCTCTCAGAGAGACGTTGATGTATAGGTTCCAGCCAATCAAGCAACGCGTTGAGATTGCTCTTCCATATGTTGCGGCCGTCGATTATCCCCAGTGAGACTATCTTATGTTTTGGTAGCCAGTCGATGACCTTTTCAACCTCTTCCCCGGCCCTGGTGGTATCGATATGCAGACCAGCGACAGGAAGTTCACAGGCCAGTTGCAGGTTCTCTTTCAGACTACCGAAGTAGGTGGCCAACAGCAGTTTTATTGGTTGGCTCTGTAGTCGATAATAGCTTTTTCTTAGAGCATGTCGCCAGGCTTGGTTTAGTTCGGTCACCAGGATAGGTTCATCGATCTGAAGCCATTCGACACCTGCTTGCGACAACTGTGTCAGGAGTTGTTCATAAACAGGCATAATCTGCTCCAGCAGGTCGAGAGGATCACTGCCATCTTTTGATTTACCAAGCCACAGATAGGTTACTGGGCCGATAATAACCGGTTTGATGTTGCTCCCTTCCGCCTCTTTGATCTGCTGCAATAGATTGTCGCTATTCAGTTCGAAACGAGTTTCTCGACTGAATTCGGGTACCAGATAGTGGTAGTTGGTATCGAACCATTTGGTCATTTCAACTGCTGACAGGGGGGTGCTCTCATCTGTGGAGCGACCTCTGGCTGCCTGGAAGTAGCAATCCAGTGGGGTGAGTGACTCCTCCTGCCTGAATCGGGGAGGCAGATTTCCCAGCATAACGCTGGTATCGAGGATGTGGTCATAGAGCGAGAAGTCCCCGACACTACGCCAGTGCAGCTGTTTTTGTAGCCGCTGGTTTTCTGCGCGGATCTGCTGGGCAGTGGATGCTAGCTCATCAGCGCCAATATCCCCTTTCCAGTAGGCCTCCAGGCTGAATTTGAGTTGTCGCTTGTCGCCGATGCGGGGGAGTCCCAGATTGTGAGTAGTTGCCATGATCCCTAACCTTTTTCCAATGAGTTTAAGGTGAGAGATTTTAGATCTGCAAACTATGAAGATATAATGATGATTATTGCCGAACCTATGAATAAATTACATATATGATAGACCTTGCCCATCTCAGAATCGTCTCTGCTCTACAGCAACATGGAACATTGACCAAAGCCGCCAATGCGCTCTGCTTGAGCCAATCAGCTCTGTCTCACCAGATACGCTACCTTGAAAAGAAATTGGGGGTGGAGATCTGGGTTAAAGAGGGACGAAGGTTGCGCCTGACCAGAGCTGGCAGCCTGCTGCTTGAGACCTCAGAGAAGATTCTGCCCTTACTGCAACAGAGTGAGCGTACTCTGAAGGCCTATGCGCAAGGGAAGCGGGGTGTGTTGCGTCTTGGGGTGGAGTGTTACCCCTGTTATGAGTGGCTTACCGGTGTCATGGCGGCCTATCTGAAATCGAACCCAGAGGTGGATGTGGATATCTTTCAGCGATTCCGGTTCAGTGGTTTCGAAGGGGTGCTCAATTTTCATATCGATATGCTTATAACCCCCGATCGGGTTGATCATCCTGGCTTGGTCTATGAGACCCTGTTTGAGTATGAGCTGCTACTCCTGGTGCCTGATACTCATCCTTTGTCAGAGCGGGATTGGGTTACCCCGCAACAGGTTGCCGATGAAACCATGATCACTTTTCCGGTGGAGGCAGAACGACTTGATATTCTTAACGGTTTTCTCTGGCCTGCTGGTTTCAAACCCTCTGAACACAAACAGATTGAATCGATTGAAATCATGCTGCAGCTGGTGGCCTTGTCTCGTGGTGTGACGGCAATGCCGGACTGGTTGGTGGATCGTGCCTGCGGCGCGCTGCCTTTAAAGAGTCTGCGCCTGGGACGTAAAGGCATGCCACGCAGACTCTACGCAGCATATCGGGCGGAAGATGCAGATCTGCTCTATCAGCAACAGTTCATCGCTTTGGGTAAGGCCCATGCTCATGAACGAGTCATTAACCAGCCCAGGTGAGTACACGTAGCGTCAAACTGCGCACAAAGTGGGTATATTGTTGTTGTCGGTTATGAGATGTTTGTTCGTACGTTTCATATCTGAAGGTGGATATTCTGGTGTAGATCCAGGATAGACTCCCTAAGCGAATTCCCAGGGTGTTTGGGAATAGAGGAGAAGTGTCATGGCTGTCAGTGTGTTTGATCTATTCAAAATCGGCATCGGACCTTCGAGCTCCCATACCGTAGGCCCGATGTTGGCTGCAAAACGCTTCATAGAGCAGCTTACTGAAGCAGGTCAGCTAACAAAAATGCAGCGCTTGAAGATTGAACTTTATGGTTCACTGGGTGCAACCGGAAAAGGGCATGGTACGGATAAGGCGCTGATTCTCGGATTACAGGGTGAGACGCCGGATCAGGTTGAAGTTGAGGCGATCCCGCTGCGTATGGACCGGGTCCGTGTTGAGAGAGAGATCGAACTCCATGGTGGCCATACTATCCGTTTTGATCCCGAAAACGATCTGGTTTTCTTTCGTAGAAAGCAGTTGGGTCTACACCCCAATGGGATGCAATTCATTGCCCTGGATGAGGCAGGGGCCTCTCTGCGGGAAGCGCAATTCTACTCTGTGGGGGGTGGTTTTGTGGTGCAGACGGATGAGCAGGGTCAACCGCAGATAGTAGAGGATCAATCACCACAGAAATATCCATTTAAAAGTGGCCGTGAGTTACTCGGTCAGTGCGAAGAGCATGGCCTCTCTATCAGTCAGTTGATGTTGGAGAACGAGTGTGTGTGGCTGGAGAAAGCTGAGATCAGGCAGAAGTTGCTGCAGATCTGGCAGGTCATGCAGCAGTGTGTTGAAAAGGGGTGTGTCAGTGAAGGTCTGTTACCTGGTGGCCTGAAGGTCAAGCGCAGAGCTCCGAGGTTATTTCGCCAGTTAAGTAATGATAGTGAACTGACTACTGTGCCATTGGGTACCATGGATTGGGTCAATCTCTTTGCCCTTGCAGTAAATGAAGAGAATGCAGTCGGGGGCAGGGTCGTCACTGCCCCGACCAATGGTGCTGCGGGGATTATTCCTGCGGTATTGCACTACTACTGGCGCTTCTCTCCAGGCGCCAGTGAAGATGGGATTGTTCGTTTCCTGCTCTGTGCCGGTGCCATCGGCATACTCTATAAAGAGAATGCATCCATATCGGGGGCCGAGGTTGGTTGTCAGGGAGAGGTCGGGTCAGCCTGTTCCATGGCTGCAGGGGCTCTGACCGAAGTTTTGGGTGGTACACCACAACAGGTCGAAAACGCCGCAGAGATCGGCATGGAGCACAATCTGGGTTTGACCTGCGATCCAGTAGGGGGGCTGGTACAGGTTCCCTGTATAGAACGAAATGCGATGGGGGCAGTTAAAGCCATAAATGCCTCAAGAATGGCCCTGCGAGGTGACGGTTCCCATTTTATCTCCCTGGACAAAGTGATCATGACCATGCGTGAGACCGGTGCTGATATGCAGACAAAATATAAAGAGACCTCCCGTGGTGGCTTGGCGGTCAATCTTGTTGAGTGCTGATAAGAGCTAAGTCTGACATAAATAGATTTAAAGCGTGGTTTGCTTTTCTTTAGCCAATATAAATGGTTAGAATCAAGCCTGGATATGGATAAGTTAGGAGATGGAAGCACCATGAGCCTCGCGAGCGAAGCCGATATATTTTTTAGTTGGGAAGATGCCAGCCACTTTGCTGGCGATGAAAAGGTGCTCAGGGAGATTGATCGACTCTATTTTCATTTTGCAGGATTTGCATCAGTTGAAGTGGAAGAGCGCTCATATGAACGTGTCTATGTTGATGGATTTTTGAGGCTCTATCCTGCTGATGTCAAGGAGCTGAAAAGAGGTGTCTCTGTCACCTGCAGCAGTGCACTGATCGATCACCACATGAGTATAAACGGCATCATCAGAGAAGAACTTTTTCGCAAGTTCCTGGTATTTGATGAGGAGTTACTGATCGGCCTCTCTGTCGAAAAGGGTGAGAATTCATTCAACTACCCAGCGGATATCAGCTTTCATCAGGACGATCTGCATAAGATCTGTACGACCATCGGTATCTTGCCCGAAGAGCCCGAGCAGGTATCCCCACAATCCGAGCCATTGGATAGCAATAATTTGGAGTTGGACCAGATGAACGTTATTGGCGCGCTGGCCTGTATGCTGGCGATGAACAGGGATCTTGAGGGCTCACTGCAGGATGGTCAACATATCTCCGAGATCATTATCGATGACCTTTTCACCATGATGGGTGGTTTAGGTGTCAATGTGGATGGAAAGAAAAAATTTCTCTATGAAAGGCTCATTTCGAAGGGTGTGAAGTCGATACTTGAAGGTTGAAGCTGTCAGAGAAGGCAGGTTAGCTGCAACATTGCGAATCTGCCGCTAGTCTTTATGCAATAAAATCATACTCTGTAACCCCTATGCTATCAGGGTAGTCTTGCAATAACTTTTAACGCGAAGTTATCTATCTTTCTGATTTATTGGAAAAAATAAATCCCCTATAAGTGCTTGTTTCATCTATTCCCCTGTATTCCTCTTGGGTTTACAGCTTGCAAATCATAATACCTGACTATATTACTATGTTATTATGTGTTGTCCCTGGCGTTCTGGGACAGAGGTATTTTGCGATGAATGGTTTAAACAGATTTTTTTCACCCCAGTGCTGTGGTGGTCCAGTGCTTCTACTGAGTGCCATCAGTGCAGCATTCGGCATACTGTTCCTGATTTTGGCTGCATTCGAATTGGGCATTGTATTTATCTTGGTTGGCCTCTTTACAACGGCTCTGTGCCTCTATCTCGGGGGTAGCCGTTGTCGCCATAGTTCTCAAAAGCATTCGTTTTCTAGATGTAATGCAAATCTTCCACAGAGTTAAATTGGAGTAGATGATGAGTCAAACCACTACAGAAATGGAAGAGTTGATAGAGAGTGAATATGCTCAAGGCTTCGTTACAAAAATCGAATCCGATACCTTCCCTCCGGGTCTTAGTGAAGCGGTGGTTCGCGCCATCTCAGCCCGTAAGGATGAGCCGGAGTGGATGCTGGAGAAGCGCCTTGAAGCCTACCGATACTGGTTAACCATGGAGAAGCCGGAATGGGCAAAAATCAACCATCCTCCAGTCGATTTTCAAGGGATCTCTTACTACTCATCACCAAAGCGCCCCGTTGCGCTTGAAAGTCTGGATCAGGTCGATCCTGAACTGCTTGCGACCTACGAGAAACTGGGAATACCAATCGACGAACAGAAAGCTCTGGCGGGTGTTGCAGTTGATGCAGTATTCGATAGCGTATCGGTTGCCACTACCTTTCGTGAGAGCCTCAGCGAGGCAGGGGTCATCTTCTGTTCCATGTCAGAAGCGTTGCGTGAATATCCCGAACTGGTAAGGCGATACATGTTCTCGGTAGTGCCCTATAAAGACAACTTTTTTGCTGCGCTCAACAGTGCGGTGTTCAGTGATGGAACCTTTGTATTCATCCCCAAGGGGGTTAAATGCCCAATGGAGTTATCCACCTATTTCCGCATAAACGAAGCCAGGACGGGGCAGTTTGAACGCACCCTGATAGTAGCGGAAGAGGCTGGTGAGGTGAGTTATCTTGAGGGCTGTACTGCTCCAATGCGGGATGAAAATCAGTTGCATGCAGCAGTCGTTGAGTTGGTGGCACTTGACGATGCGAAGATCAAATATTCAACGGTTCAGAATTGGTATCCAGGGGATATGCAGGGTCGCGGTGGCATCTACAACTTTGTCACCAAGCGTGGAGATTGCAGGGGTGACCGCTCACACATCTCATGGACTCAAGTTGAGACCGGCTCTGCGGTTACCTGGAAATATCCCAGCTGCATACTACGTGGTAAGGATAGTGTGGGTGAATTCTATTCTGTTGCAGTGACCAAGGGTTACCAGCAGGCAGATACCGGCACCAAAATGATCCATATTGGTGAGAACAGCCGTAGCACCATTGTCTCAAAAGGCATATCTGCAATGAAAAGCAGTAATACCTATCGGGGATTGGTCAGGGTGGCAGCCAAAGCAGAAAACGCGCGAAATCATACCCGATGCGACTCTCTGTTGATCGGTGATCGTTGTGCCGCACATACCTTTCCATATATCGAAGTGAAGAATCCCACGGCTCAGGTGGAGCATGAAGCAACCACCTCCAAGGTCAGCGAGGATCAACTTTTCTATTGTCGGCAACGGGGTCTCTCTGAAGAAGATGCCGTGTCGATGATCATCAACGGTTTTTGTAAAGAGGTCTTTAAAGAGTTACCGATGGAGTTTGCGGTTGAAGCCCAGAAACTGCTGGCAGTGAGTCTGGAAGGGGCTGTTGGTTAAGCGGTTTTAGAGACAATGCAGTATGAGTGAGGAGATAGAGATGTTATCGATTAAGAGTTTGACCGCCAACGTAGAGGGTAAAGAGATCCTGCGAGGTATTGATCTTGAGATCAAGCCAGGTGAAGTACACGCCATCATGGGGCCGAACGGCTCTGGTAAGAGTACTTTGGCACATATCCTCTCGGGTAGGGATGGCTATACCGTAACGGGTGGAGAAGTCTCCTATATGGGGATTAATCTGCTGCAGCTTGAGCCTGAAGAGCGCGCTCAAAAAGGAGTATTTTTAGCGATGCAGTATCCAGTGGAACTGCCTGGTGTGAACAACATGACCTTCTTGCGAGAGTCGATGAATTCAATACGTAAGGCCAGAGGCGAACCCGAGATCGATACTCTGAGTTTTATGAAGCAGGTTAAAGAGAAGGCAAGGTTGGTGAAGCTGGATGAAAAACTGCTGAAGCGTTCAGTGAATGCAGGCTTTTCAGGTGGCGAAAAGAAACGTAATGAAATCCTGCAAATGGCGATGCTGGAGCCCAATCTTGCGATTCTGGATGAGACCGATTCCGGGCTTGATATTGATGCACTGCGCACCGTGGCCGATGGGGTCAATATGTTGCGCTCTGCGGATAGGGGAATGATTGTGGTGACCCACTACCAGCGACTGCTGGACTATATCGAACCTGATCGAGTGCATGTGCTTGCTGGTGGTCGGATCATCCGCTCTGGGGGTAAGGAGTTGGCCCTGGAGTTGGAGGCCAAAGGCTATGGCTGGCTTCTAGAGGAGGCTGCTGCGTGAACGTCCCATTAGAAGAGTACAAAAGCAAGGCGCGAAACAGCATCGAATGCCTGATGAAACCGGATGATGGTCTGTTTGATCGACGTCTGGCGGCATTGGCGCGATTTGAGGAGCTGGGTTACCCCAATCCACGTCTTGAAGCCTGGCGCTATACCTCTGTTGAGGGTCTGCTAAAGCAGGATTTTGCAACACCACCTGCTGACATCACGGTGAATCAGCTGGAAGTTGAAACGCACTTCCTTAAACAGCCGGTTGCTGGCCGCCTGGTCTTTGTCGATGGGCTCTACCAGGCCCAACTCTCCGAGTGTCAGCATACAGGGATCAAGATCAGCAGCTTGAAATCCGCTCTAGCTGAAGGCAATCGAAGGGTGCTCGAGGCAGTGGGATCACAGACCGGACTGGGGGAGGATGGCTTTGCCGCCCTCAATCTCGCCGGTTTTCAGGATGGTGCTCTGATTCAGGTGTTCGAGGGGGTCAAGCTGAGTGCTCCTATTGAACTTCTGCACTTGACCAGTCGTCAGGCAACTGGCTGTAAAATTCCTACACGCCACCTGATACTAATGGAAACGGGGGCTGATGCTGAGTTGATTGAACGATATCAGTCACTGGAAGAGGGCATCGGCAGTTTCAATCACCTTGTGTATGAGATCAGTTTGGCTGAAGCAGCTCAACTCACTCATAAGCGACTGCAAATGGAGAGTGACCAGGCTTACCATCTAAGCGATATTCATATCGCATTACAGGCGAGGGCCAACTATCGAGGGGTCAATGCTGCGGTTGGTAGTCGTTGGTCACGCACGGTTCTGCATAATCGTTTTATGCAAGCCGATGCCCATTGTGAGTTGGATGGGCTCTATCTGGTTAGTGATGGTCAATTGAGTGATTATCATCTTGATGTCGATCATCAGGTGCCACATTGCACAAGTAGAGAAAATTTCAAAGGCATTCTGCGTGGCTCTGGCAGAGCCGTTTTCGATGGACTGATTCAGGTGGGCGAACAGGCGCAAAAGAGTGAAGCCCATTTGCATAATGCCAATCTGATGCTGTCACGGCGTGCTGAAGTGGACACCAAGCCTCAGCTGATGATTCTGGCTGATGATGTAGTGTGTAGTCATGGCACGACAGTTGGCCAGTTGGATCAACAGGCGATGTTCTATATGCGTTCCCGTGGACTCAATGAGGAGCAGGCAAAGCGACTGCTGTGCCAGGGTTTTATTGCAGATGTGGTAGAGCGATTTGAACATCCGGAACTGATAGAAATATTAAATCAAAGAGTAAGCTTTCAGGAGACGTTGGCTGAATCTTGATGAGGATTCCAGGTTGAACTTTTTTAGTACCAATAAAAGCGAAGCAGACCCCCCGTCTCGGGATGATCTGATCGATGCTCTAAGAACCGTTTATGACCCGGAGATTCCGGTAAATATCTATGATCTTGGATTGATATATCGGTTGGATGTAGATGATCAGGGCAGAGTTGAGGTGGAGATGACGCTCACTGCTCCTGCCTGTCCTGTAGCGGGTACCTTACCCAAAGAGGTAGGCCGGGTAGTCGATGCAGTGCCGGGTGTGCGTGATGCCACGATACGTCTGGTGTGGAATCCTCCCTGGAGCAAAGAGCGAATGAGTGAAGAGGCTTTGTTGCAGTTAGGTTTGATGTAGGTTATTGACCCTCCGCGCAAGTCACTGGATTAATGAGGTGTAAAGATGTCTATAGAATTAACAGATAATGCTGCCAGACATGTAGAAAAAATGTTGGCGAGTCATGGTTCTGGTATTGGCTTGCGACTGGGTACGAAAAAAAGTGGCTGCACAGGTTTTGCCTATATTGTCGATTATGCTGAGCATGTCGATGACGATGACAATGTTTTTGAAAGTCATGGTGTGAAGGTGGTGGTTGATAGCAGTAGTCTCTCTATGCTGGATGGCATGACCATTGACTATGTAAAGGAGAACGCACTCAATGAAGGGTTCGAATTTATTAACCCTAATGTTAAGGAGAGTTGTGGCTGTGGTGAATCGTTCAGTGTATGACGGTTTTCGCCTGCTGTGGATTGTCAGACTATGACTACGCTATCAAATGCCGAGAGCATTGAACATATCGTCGAAACCTTTGAGTTTCTTGAAGATTGGGAAGCACGTTATCAGTATCTGATCGAATTGGGTGAGCAGCTTCCGCGTATGCCGGATGAGATGAAAACGGAGCAGAATTGGGTCAAACCCTGCATGAGTAGAGTGCATGTGGAGGCTCAGAGGGATCAGTTTGATCCGCAACTTATTCAATTTACGGGTGATTGTGATACAGCAATAATCAAAGGTGTTTTAGCACTATTGATCGATCTGTTGTCGAATCTCACTTTGGGAAAGATTCAGGATATGGATGTGGATAGTCTGTTCAAACGGCTGCGCCTGGAAGAGCATCTCAGCCCCAACCGGCACGTAGGTATCTATGCCATTGTCGATAAGATGGTTGAGAGAGCTGCTGCCGTGGCGAGCAGCAACGATACCGCTAAGTGACAGTTAATAGTTCGGGTTACTCACTGGCGCAGAGAATGTTTGCGTTCTGTTCTCCTGCCCGGGCCAGTTGTTCAAGGCTGGAAAGTACATTCATACTGGCATCTTCCATTTGGGAGATAGCATCGATCCCTGCCTTGCGATCCCCGTTATTGGCGCATTTCAAAGCAAGCTTACCATTTTTGTGTACCTCATTATGCGGTGCTTCGATCTCACGATATCCAGGCAGTTGAGAGAAACAGGCCAGACCTTCCCCTTGGTAGTACCAATCGCCCAGACGGCAGTTCTTGTGATCCGGTAATGAGTCTGGATCAAGGTCTGCTAGACCCATGAAGGATTTATAGATACCAAACTTAAATATTAAATGATCCAGTTTGGCCAGCTCGACAAATGCCCGCAGCGAAGTAGAGGCGATTGTGCCCTCCATCATCTTCGAAAGTTCAAATTGCTGCTTTATTTTTTCTATGGATTGGGAGACCTGGGTCTGGAAGTTGTCGGTTACATCCATGACTGATGACATGGTCTCAACAGACTTCTTTGTCTCTTGGGTAATGGTATCCACCAGTGTGGCGATTTCGGATGTCGCTTCGCGGGTTCTGCCTGCAAGATTCCGCACTTCATCGGCAACAACTGCAAAACCGCGTCCCATTTCACCGGCCCTGGCAGCCTCTATGGCAGCATTCAGTGCCAATAGATTGGTCTGTTCAGAAATTCCCTGAATGATAGAGACGAAGTTACTGATGCTATCTGCAATAGTGCTCAACTTGACTACACTCTCAGAGCTCTCCTTTGAAATTGCAGTGACATTTTCGATCTCACTACTCATTATTTCCACCCCGGAGATAGCCTGAGAGGAGATTTCAGAACCCTTGATGGCATTCTGCTTCTCCTCCTTCATGGAGTTCGCGGTATGGCTCAAGGAGTGTTGAAGTTGCGTAAAGGACTCACCAAAACTGATGAAATTACTGAATAATTGCTGCTGCAACTGCTGGTCAGTCTTTAAGCTGTCTGATTCGTTCCTTAATACTTCATTCTCTTCCGTGAGGTTGGCTACCTGTTGTTCGAGAGCCTGAATCTGATCACTTTGCTGAGATATCTGCTGCATCTGCTGTGTGATTGTTTTTTTGCTGCTTAGGCCAAACATGGCAAACCTCGCTGAGAACTGCTGTCAATTGAGCTGTAGTAGAAGGGGTATCGGCTGGTATGATTTTTTTTGAAGTCGATCTGACCAAGGCTCGGTGAATAATTGGGATATTCAGGGCTCTGAGAGTTACCGAACATACCATACGGCCCACATGTGAAACCTTTGGCGGGTACGCCTGACAATAGATCACTCCAGTTGAAGTTCAATACGACCGCTGATTTCAACGCTCAGGGTTTGACTGCCGGCCTCGATGGCTGGTGCTGATGGGCTGCTTTCGAGTGCCATCATTGTGCCGCGCATGCGGTAGGGTTGGGGTGACTGGTCGATTGTCTGGAGGCTCATCTCCAGCAGACGATAGTGGCTGCGTTGCATTTGCTGAGTGATCTGTTCAGCCCGTTTGCGAAATGCCATGATTGCCTGATTGGTGAGTCTCTCTTCTGCCGCTTCCCGGCGCTCTGTAGAGATCTTGTAGCTGAGGGATTCCAGAGCGAGACTCCCTTGTAAGCTTCCCAAAAGGCTACTCATAGCCTCACTCTCCTGGCTCTCCAGCCGAATCGATTGGCGTACCCGCCAGCCAATGAGTTGCTGTTTTTGGTAGCGGGGTGAGGTTTGGTAGCTATGGGTGCTGACTTTAATACTCTTCTGCTGTTTCGCCTTTTCAACAGCTTGAGTGATCAGTTGATTGACTTGATCGGTCAACTGGCCAAGGTCAGAGCCCTCCTTTTGGGCATACATAACAGCAATCTGTATATCATTCTCCACTTCCATCTTCGCAGAGGTGCTGAGCCTGACCTGGTCGTAGTGAACCGTACTCTCTCCCGCGAATAGAGATTGAGTGGCGCTCAGTAGGCCAATGAAAATAATGCCAGCTGTCTCTCTTAACCATCTATGCCGCATAATGCCTCCGATTGAACTTATTTATATAACGAATCACTTCTATTTCCCATTCACTCTCAATCACCCAAAAGCAAGCATTCAAGCCCCTCTCCCTTGACGGGAGAGGGTGAGCATCAAAGGTTTGATGCAATTACAGTGTAAACCGTACTACCCTATCAATCCTTGAATTGTAGATTGTTGATGCAGTTATTGAATGCTCCCCCTCTCCCCCGACCCCTCTCCCGCAAGGGGAGAGGGGAGTAAACTATGTCCCAGCCACACATAAACTATTTCCCAGCCACTCATAAACCATGTCCCAGCCACACATAAACGATGTCCGAGTTGCACATTACTCTCCACTCTTATCACACGACGGCTGAGTGTCGTAATACTTATGATCTGATTAGTAAGCAGTGATAGTAAATCTATTTATTGATTGATTGAAAAGTAGTTTAAAAAATTAACCGGACGCCATTGTCCTCAGTTTCAGTTGGCGTGAGCCAAGCCAAATCGCCAGCCTTTGTAGTGGATGACGATTTCCGCCGGGGCGCCAGGTCTGTCGCAAACGATTTTGATAGGCGTCAAATTGAAGGCCTATGGGGGCTGCTGGAACCCTGCCCCGGTTCAACAGCAGTTTAAGCACTTGACTGGCTGCGATGCCGGCACACAGTTCACACCCCATGGCTGTGGATGGGCCGCGTTTGGCAATCAAGTCGATCCGTTGCGGCTCAACCAAATAGGCTTGATGGAGTCTTGCCGGAGCCAGCCCAACTAAAAATCTTAGATATTGTTGATACTCTTCCGCCTTTTCGAGTTGGAAATAGGATTCGAAACTCATCTTGCCGGGAAGGAAGCAGAGCAGTGCTGAACCCATGCCTAAAGGGGCGGCTGTGACGGCTGGGATGCCTAATTCATGAGCGGCTGCAAATACAGCACGTCTGGCATCCATGGCAAAAAAATCGAGGCCATCCAGATAGAGATCGCAACCTTCAAGAAAATCTATTGCCTGACTCGGTATCACTCCATTTGGAAATGATCTGATTCTAAGCTCGGGATTGATGGATAGTGCTGCCTGGCTCATGCAGTCGAGTTTTGGCTGGCCAACAGTGTTGAGATTGGCGCCGGCCTGACGATTAAAATTTTCAACCGCAAAAGTGTCGAAATCTGCCAGATTAAACTCACCAATCCCAAGGCGGGTCAGGGTCAACAGGTGGCTGCCACCAACGCCACCCAGCCCCGCGATCGCTACTCGGGCTTGACGCAAGCGTTGCTGCTCCCCTTTTGTTACCCAGCCAATATTTCTTGAAAAGGCAGTCTGATAGTCAAAGCCTGTCATTGGAGTGTACCCGCATTGAAAGCTGCGGTGCCTGCCAGGGCTGTTGTGCCAGAGTCTCTTTGATCAACTCATAAAGTTCCAATATTTGATCAGGCATATGACTGGTTAACTGATTTCGCGGTAGCTCGAAAAGCGCTCTCTCTCCCTGTAGTTCAAAGTGATCACTTATCTTCTGGAAATGGAGTCCGTAGCGCTTCAAGAGGCGCTGTAATCTTGGTTCCATGACGACCAGTACCAATTCAAGCTCGCAAAGCTCAGCCAATGCAATAGAAGAAAGGTAGAGACCAATGGCGATATTGGGGAAGTTGCGTCTCTCTTCCTCTGTAAATATGGTATTGCTGTTGTGTTGATCGAGAATGAATGGTCTGCCCGATTCATTTGAGCGGCGACGAAAGTGGTCTGGAACTGCCAGGCGGGATATCTCTCCAACAGATGCCGATGGCGATTGGTTCAAATTACTATCAGCAATCTCGGGAATGGAATGTAGTCGATAAGGCAAATAAGCATCGCGACGATCTGGTTGCGGTACTACTAATCGAACGCACCCGGCAACATCACCTGTGCGCTTATGTTCAAGCAGACAGTGATGCGCATAGTTGTCGCAATGATCTGTCTCCAGACGGCTGTTGTTGATTGCTTCCCATCCCAGTTCTTCAGCGTATACCTTGTATCTGATGCTGTAGCAGAAACGCTTCTGGTGTCGGGAGGCTGCGTATCGAGGTAGGAAATATTTAGAAAAATTATTAGCCAGACTCTCCATGTGTCACTCCATTAAGTATTGCGTCCAGATCTGATTTTTATTGGTTTTTTTACCTGAAATCCGGAGGCTTTTATTTAATTTATTCCTTGATTCTCCAAAAACAAACACTGGATCAGGAACTTGACTGGGGGTGTGGCAGCAGGGTTTACTGAAAAGAGGATGGGACATCGCGCCATAACGGTGTCGATCAATGCTGACCCTGCGTAGTTCAGCCACCACAAGATGATTCATGGTTCGATCGGAGATCGATTAAACATAGCGATAAGAGAAGCTGTTTTAAATGATCTGGCACAATCAACAGAGACTATTCCTACCCTTTCGGTTGTCATTCCCATGGGGTTATCCTTCTGTTGTGAATCGCAAAGTCGAACTCTATTCGGTAAAAAGCTGGTTATATCTAATTTAGATATAGTTCAATTTGCGAGTGTCGTCGTGTTTGAATATGTGTAAATGTGTAAAATATTTCAAATTTTTGGTCACAGTGGGTTTGTGTGACGGTTGCTACCGATAACTCATTTTCTGGGCAGGAAAGCCCAAATGGATGGGTTTGTCATTAACGGTCTCTTTTGATCTGTGTCATGGATTAGGTGCGTAGTGATTAAGAAAACCGCTCAATGAGCGCTATATTGTCGACCACGATGTTGTGGGATTAATGGAATGAATAGTTTAGAGAAGATGTATATTACAATTAGCGAATCATTGGGAATTTACACAGCTGACCAACTCTACGAGTTGTTCACTACCAAGGATCATGGGCTACCTATCTCCCGGCATCGAGCAGCAATCATACAGAGCCGGGTTTTCTTTTTTTGCGTCGTTTTCGCCATTCTGGTGCCCGCTTGGTCGATAATCGACCTGCTGTTTCTACCCAGTGCGCTGTGGGGTGGGTTATTGTCTATCAGGCTGGTCTCTGGTCTGGTGTTTGGCGCTCTCGCCTGGGTTTCACGTAAAGAGCCGACAATGACGCTTGCCCGTCTGCTGTTGGCTGGGATGTTGGCGGTAACGCCGATATTTTATCTGGCCTCAGGCTATTGGATCTCAGACTACCCACTGAGCAGTCAGGAACAGATTATCGCTGGGCTCTATGGATTGTTACCCTTTGTGATGGTGGCCGGGTTAACCCTTTTTCCACTGACACTGCTGGAGTTTGTGATCTATGCGGTGCCGATGTTTCTGATTACCCTGATTTCAGCTTATCCCGACTCCACTGCTGAGATTCCTCATGCTGTTTCCACCATGTGGTTGCTGATTCTGATCCTTGGTGTGGCACTCTTCTCTTCTCTGACCCAATTGCGCTACATGCTCTCCCAGGTGAGTCGTGCAAGCTATGACGTACTCACTGGCATGCTAACTCGGCGCGCAGGTATCGAGGTGTTGGATCTGCAGTTCCGCCTGGCATCTATGGGTGGGGCCTCGATGTCGATCCTCTATTTCGATCTTGATAATTTTAAAACAGTTAATGACACCTATGGTCATGATAAAGGTGATGAGGTGCTTAAAGCCGCTTCCGAGCAGATCTGTAATAGTGTGCGGAAAGGGGATAGTGTGATTCGTTGGGGTGGTGAAGAGTTTGTGGTGGTACTGCCTACAGCTGATCCTCGTGAGGCTAATGATGTGGTGAGCAGAATTATGCACGCAGGTGTCGGGGAGCGGCCTGAGGGTGGTCCGGTAACCGCCAGTATTGGTGTTGCTGAAGTCCAGGAGGACAATTTGAATGACTGGAAGTCGCAGATAGAGTTGGCTGATCACCGCATGTACACCGCCAAGACCACTGGTAGGGCAAGATGTATTGGTGTCGATGGCGAAGCCATACACTGGGTTGGTGTGGATCAGAAAGAGACAGCAGAGCCTGTTTGATCAAGATTCGTTTTACTCCGAAGCGCTCTATTCTCTGGCTTCGAGTAACACCCCTTCAGCTATTTTATCACTCGGGTGAACGATGATGCGTTCACCCGAAGTTAACCCATCAATAATCTCCGCCTCGAAACCAGTACGACGGCCGATGGTGACCCGTCGTTGTTTTGCAATACCGTTCTGCTCGACAAATACGGCCCATACATTACCATCACGAAAGAGTGCGGTGAGGGGAAGTTTCAAAATATTCTCTCCCTGGGATAGCACGATTCGCACATCCACCTGATAACCGTGGGCTATACGCATCCAATCTGCTTTGGGTGAAGTGAAGTCGATGATTACATTAACCCGCTGTTCCTCTATACCAAGAGCAGAGATCTTGGTGAAACCAAAGGGTTCAATACGTCGTACCTTGCCGGTGAGAGTCTGATCTCCGCCCCAGTTTTCTATGAAAACCTGTTGGCCCGGTTCCACTTTTACAGCGTCTGATGAGAGAAGGTCTGAGACAATCTCCAGTTTACCAGGGTCACCAATCTCCAATAGATGCTCCCCGGCACTGACCACGCCTTCGCTTTTATGATGAATTTTCAGGATACGGCCATTGACTGGCGAGCGGATCGGTACACATTGGCAGTCTTGGCTGTTGCCGCGGGGTTCAGTGGGTGAGATCAGTTCAGCATTGGCTCGATCCAGTTCCGCCTGGCGTGCCTGACGATTGGCAATCGCAGTCTCCATGGCTGCCTGACGAGTCAGGTAGGTGCGCTCTGCAGATTCCAGTTCTCTGACGGAAATTACAGCATCATTTCTTAAACTTTTGGCTCTCTTAAGTTCACTGAGTGCAAAATCAAGTTCAACCCTGGCTTCTTTCACTGCAGCATCCGCCAGGATTCGGTTTGCTTCAGCGGCACGAATGTCAGCCCTGGCCTGGGCTTCACTGCGGGGATCGAGAAGGGTCGAATCGATAGGTTCGATTTCTGCAATCAGGGTCTCATTGGCCACCACCTCATCCCCAACCTCGGCCTCGATGCGCATCGCCCGTCCGCTGATCGGGGCGGAGAGGGTGAAGACATCACGGACTCGGGTTTCTCCCTCCTCATCGATGGTGACAACCAGTTCGCCAGGTTCAAGGGTCAGCAGGTCAACCGAAATAGGTTTAGCAGTGAAGGCCCAGATCAGTGAAGCTACCAGGATCAGGCTCAACACGCCCCAAATAGTGATACGTTTCCAGTGTGCACTCATAATCATTCACGCGTTTTTAGTACAGCAATCAGATCGAGATGGTCGAGACGTCTCCGCACAACGGCGGCAGAGAGGGCGGTAGCCCCGAGTGTAACCATTACTGCGGTGGCGTCTGTGGCGGCTTTAATTACCAGAGGAATACGATACAGCTCCGTATTCATGGCGTTTGTCATCAGCCAGCCCAGGCCATGGCCAATGAAACAACCCAGGGGTAGGCCGACCAGGATCAATAGTGCCGCCTCTCCCAGCAGGATGTAGGAAATTTCCCCTGATTGAAATCCCAATACCCTGAGGGTAGCCAATTCACGTCCCCGTTCTGAAAGGGCGATGCGGGTACTGTTGTAGACTACGCCAAATCCTAAAGCACAGGCAAAGGCGGCGAAGAAGGTGATATAGATCATCAGGGTTTCCGCCATGGTGCGGTTGAACTCCTGCACAGCTGCATCCTTCAGATTGACCGATGAGACTTTGGGTAGTGATTTCAGGGTACGATAGAGCTGTGGCAGCTGTCTGTCATCCACCAGTAGGTTGACCGCCTCCAGACTTGCACCCTCTCCCATCAACCGATTAAAAGCGTGGATATGCATATAGGCAGGCATGCCCATATAGGTCTCGAACAGTTTTACCACCGGGATCAAGGCCTTTGGCTGCTTACCCTCCAACACCTCTACCCAGACCGAATCGCCGATTTTCACATTGAGCTTTTCAGCCAGCTTTGTGGAGAGCAGCAGGCCCTCAGGAGGGATAGATACAACCTGGCCGCTGGCATCGAACACCCGCTGTAGTTGTGGGTTTGGTTGAATCCCTTCGATGGCCCCTCGATGGCTGAGATGTGCAGATTTCAGGTCGGCACTTTTTAGTCGCAGTGGTTCTGCTGCAAGTACACCGGGCAGACGTCTGAATTCGAGTAGGGTGCTGTCTGATTGGCTCTCGACCAGGCCGACAGTCATGTCCTGACGCTGAGTATCGTAAAAATTGACCTGCACAATCTCTTCAATGGAGTCGATCCACTGTAGTGCCATGACCATTACCGATACCGACAGGGCGATGCCAATAGTGGTGAGCAGAGCGCGCAGTGGTGTGCGGAATATCTGCCGCAGTATGATTCGACTCGGCTGGTCGAGCCATAGTGCCAGGCGGCTGCTGGAGAGTCGGCTCTTGCGGTACATCGGCGGCGAGGGTGGGTTCATCGCCTCTGCTGGTGGCAGGGTTGCTGCGTAGCGAACCGATCCCAGAGAGCCCACAAGTGCTGCAACCAGACTGACCACCGCACCAATCGCAAACACACCGGGATCCGGGCGGAAGATAAGTAGTGGAAAGCGAAAGAACTCGGCATACATTTCGGTATTTACTCGCCCAAGCCAGGCACCCAACAGCCATCCCAGAATGATCCCTACTGAGGTCATCGCCATGACCATTTTTGCGTAGTGCCAGGCGACCTGCCAGTTGCTGTAACCGAACGCCTTCATGAGGCCGATTTCACTACGGTCCGTAGCGATCAGACGACTCAAAACCATGTTGCTGAGAAAAGCGGCCACCGCTAAGAAGATGGTGGGCAGAATGGTCGACATGGTTTTTAACTGCTCGATTTCATTCATCAGAAACCAGTTAGAGATCTGATTCTTTCTGGCTATCGCTCCACGACTGCCATAGCGCTCAAGAATCCGATCAAGTGCTACGATGATCTGTTGCGGATTGGTGCCGTGTAGCAAACCAATACTGATCTCATTGAAAGCGCCATCCAGATCATAGGCGGCAGCCAGAGCCTCCCGCCCCATCCACATGATCCCGAAGCGCTTGTTGTCCGGCATCAGTGCCCCTGGACCAATGGTGTAGATGAACTCCGGTGAGAGGGCCAGTCCAACAACGGTGAGGGTGCGTTGATGTCCGTTCATCAAGGCTTTGAATTGATCTCCAACCTGTAGATTATGGGCTTCAGCAAAAGGTTCGTTGAGCACCACTTCGTCTGGATGGCCAAGGGTGACCAATCGCCCGGATCTTAAAACCAGCTGATTCAAGAGTGGGTCGCCCTGTTCCGGGATAGAGACCAATTGTCCGACAACAGGCTCTTCGAAACCTTCAATCGAGAGGGTGGCCATCTGTAGAATTCGCTCCTCAACCGAACGCACTCCCGGCAAGGTGCTTATGCGCTCAACCAATCGACTGGGGGCTCGCTTGACCGTGGCAAACACATCGGCGAAGCGTTGTCTCTCATAGTAGGCGGCGGCAGTATCCTGTAGTGCCTGGAGTGCCGATAGCGACATCACCAGAACAGCAACACCAGAGGCAATAACCACAGCAATCGCTAAAACCTGTCCTCTCAATTTCCACAGGTTGCGTAGCAATTTCAGGTTCAAGGCGCGCATTGGTTTACCAACTTAACTCATTAGCCTGCTGTCGGCTGCTGTTCTGCTCACTGTTTACAACCCGGCCGTCACCAAAGTGAAGTACCCGGTCTGCCATGCCGCCAATAACACTATTGTGGGTAATGACAGCAGTGGTGGTACCCATCTCCCGGTTGACCCGCTCAATCGCCTCCAGCACCAGAATACCGGTATGGCTGTCTAAAGCGCCGGTTGGCTCATCACAGAGTAGAACATCGGGTCGTTTTGCGATGGCCCTGGCAATGGCAACTCGCTGTTGTTCCCCCCCTGAGAGTTGCGCGGGAAAATGATTCAGACGTTCACCCAGGCCAACCAAAGCGAGGGCCTCGGCTGGATCCATCGGCTGAGTGGCAATCTCGGTCACCAGGGAGACATTCTCCTGAGCAGTGAGACTGGGAATGAGATTGTAGAACTGAAATACGAAACCGACATGATCCCGCCGGTATCTGGTCAGCGTGGATTCATCACCGGTGGTGATCTGCATATCGCGAAAATAGACCTCACCACTGCTCGGCGTATCCAAACCGCCGAGGATGTTGAGTAGTGTCGATTTACCACTGCCGGAGGGGCCAAGCAGTACTACCAGCTCACCTTCCCTGAGTTGTAGGTCCACCCCTCTCAAGGCATGCACATCGACACTGCCGGTGTGGTAAACCTTGGTCAGCCCCTGACCTTGCAGGGTGATCTCTGAGGGTTTTGTGGATCCTGAATAGTTCACGACTTACTCCATGTGATAGAAGTATAGATCAGCTTCAGTCTCCTCTACTCCTCCTTTTCTATGACCTGTTGTTCCTGCTTTGGTTTTCGCCAGGATGCGAATAACAGGGTAAGCAGCCCGAGGATCAGTTCATCGGCAAAAGGAATAAAATCCGGAATTAACAGGTCTAGAAAGAAAAGGCTGGCAGTAAGCAGGAAAAGCTGTCGAAAGCGAAGTTTGTCTGCGAATTTCAAAAATGCGGCAATAAACGGTATCGAGTGCATGGCTGTTGGCCCGCTTGTTGGTTATATCTTTCTCTATAGGTTGATATTAGCGAAGTTTAGGCTCGTTAGAAAAAATGGGGTTGGTTTTGAATGAAAAATAGCGTCAAGCGGTAAATTCTTCTGATGATTCCAAACATTAGTGGGGTTCGTTGCTGATGAAGATGAAGAAAGCAATCTTTCTTGCGGTGGGGTGTAGGGGTATTGCTACCCACCAAAAGTAGGGTATCTGCCCATAATAATAAAACAGTCATATTGGTAGGGTTTCTATTAACTGTTTCACAATTAGAAATATTCATGCCTTGGGTGTTATTGGTTCTTTGAATCTGTAGTGAGCGTCAAGGCAGCAACAATCAGTGAAACGTGTGAGTATGGATTGGGGTGTTCTGTGTCGTGCAGAAAATAATAATAAGGGGTTTGCGTGAACGGCATGCCATACAGCTGTTTCATGGTATGTCGATTACGGGCGATTGCCGCTGATTACAAGTACGACTCTAAATATTTCAGGTAAGCAGGTTTTTTCTGGCCAATCTGGCCAGCTTGTTTACCTGTGCTTTATAAAAAACACTTCGACCATTCTGGATTAACTGCTCCAGCCTCCAATTAAGAAGAGCTATTTGAGAGCAGTAACTGCTGGGCTGGATATGGGGTGTCAGTGAGGCGTTGTTCCGTAGTATGGCTTGAACATCGGATCTCAGTGCATACAGCCTGGCCCATATTTTCAAAATGGGAGAAATTAATGAGTCTGAACCTCGCAAACCTACATCGCACAGCTTTGTGCCTGTTACTACTCTTGGGTGGTTTGGTGGTAAACGAGCAAGCAGCCGCAGTACCGGCGTTTGCCCGTCAAACCAGCATGCCTTGTACCGCTTGTCATTTCCAACACTTTCCTGCACTGAACTCATTTGGGCGTTCGTTTCGAGCTGGGGGGTACACACTTACCGGTGGCCAGGGTCTGATTGAGGGAGATGATATCTCTTTGCCACTGATGCTGAATGCCTCGGTAGTAACCAAGCTTCGCTATCAGAAAACCAACGGCAATACAGATGAAGGCAGCGACTATGGCCGGATTGAGTGGCCTGATGAAGCCGCCTTGCTGGTAGGTGGCAAGTTGGCCAAGGACGCTGGATTTCTTATGGAGCTCGGCTTGTTGGATGGCAGCTCGTTTCTCTCCACTAAGGTGCACTTTAATGTGGCCAAATTTGGCGCAACACAGTTGAGTGTAATACCCTTTTCAACTGACGGATTGGGTGCGGGTTATGGTTTCGAACTACTGAATACCGGAGCACAGCGTTCTCAACGTCCAATAGAAGAGCGTAAGGGTTTCAGTGCTGCACAAGCCTTGGGCTTGGGGAGTGGTGAAGCGACGGGTATAGCGCTGGTGGCTTCAGGTCATAACTATTTTGTAAATTATACCCCCTGGGTGCCTGGTTGGGAGGAGAACAACACAACCGTGAAACCTTCAGGGTTGGCCCACTATTTTCGTGCGGCCTATACCCCTTTTATCGGCAGTTGGGATACCGGTTTTGGCGTTCAGGTCTGGAGCGGAGATGCTGAAGCGAAAAATCATGGAGATGATAGTGTTATTCCAACGGATGGCTGGGTGGTTGATGCCCAGATGCAGGGTAATCTCGGAAATATGCCGCTGGGGCTCTACGGTAG
This sequence comes from Candidatus Thiodiazotropha sp. 6PLUC1, assembly GCA_040506705.1. Classification (GTDB taxonomy): domain Bacteria; phylum Pseudomonadota; class Gammaproteobacteria; order Chromatiales; family Chromatiaceae; genus Thiodiazotropha. Next base: position 103,160 of record JBEVWG010000002.1, on the reverse strand, counting down.
CTTTGGCCAATGTTCAGGTACCGATGCAGCGAATACCGGTTTGACACATTTTGCAGATGGTGGGGTGTGTAATGGTGCTGAAGATGCAGATTCTTTTGCGATACTAGGGCAATTGGGCGTGCTGCCTAATAAAGCGAATATATTTCTTGCCTATCGAACCTTGGATGATGGTTCTGACGATGACAACAAGTTCAATGCAACAACCATTGGCGGCAACTATATGTTCTCACAGAATATCCGTTTCGAGCTCTATTATGTGAAAGAGAGTGGAAGCGGTATCGATTCTCGTGCCGATGAGCGTGACAGTAAATGGCTGTTTCAGCTGTTTGCCGGCTATTAATGCCCTGTTGATTATTAATCGGTTATCGAATCAATACCCAGATAACTTCGCCATGAGGGCGGAGTGTCAGAAACCTATGAGGATAGACTCATGAGTAGAATTGTTACTAGAGTTGTCGAGTTCGCAGTGATGTTCAGTGCGTTGTGTCTGATTTCAACATCAGTTTTAGCGGCAAGTGCCTATGAAGGGTACACCCTGTTTAATAAAACCTGTTTTTTATGTCATGGTGTCAGCGGTAAAGGAGATGGTCCCCTGGCAAAAAAACTGGACTCTGAGCCAGAAGACCTTACCACTAACGGCAAAACCGATGATGCCCGCTTGTTTGGTCTGATCAAAGGTACCATCAAGCACGGTACAGAGAAAAGCGAGATGCCAAAATGGGGGTTGGCAATGCCTGAGAATCAAATACATTCTCTGATTGCCTATATCCGTTTTCTGCAAAAATCAAAGCATGCTTTGACTGGTGATCCCGAAGTGGGTCAGCAGGTTTATATGGCAAAGTGTGCAGCCTGTCATGGCAGAACTGGAGAGGGCGATGGCCCGTTGACAGAATTGTTGTCTATGAAAGCGAAGAATCACACCAACAGTGTTGAGATGGATAAGCAACCAAATAGCTATTTGACTGAAGTGATCACCTATGGGACACCAGGCAAAACTTTGATGCCCGGTTGGAAGGGTATTCTCTCTGAAGAGGAGATCGAAGGGGTTGTCAGCTACATAAGATTACTTTCGAAAAAATAGCTGATTACTTTTTGAATCCGTTTATCGCTGAGGCCTGAAGTATAAAGATAAGCTACTCAGCATGATTAACATTGTATTGGTGGGGCATGGCCCCACCCTACGCCTATAAGGACAGGTAGGGTGGGGCCATGCCCCACCAAGTGCTATGCCATAGCGGACACTGTTAGATCATAGAGTGAGACTCTGCTCCACCACCAAGGACTGATCAAGTACAGGTTGACCAATATAGTTCGCAGAGGATTTTCTTACGGCCTGACTGGTACCCCAACAAAATAGACAGTGCGTAGGGTGGGGCCATGCCCCACCAAGTGCTATGCCATAGCGGACACTGTTAGATGTAGAGTGAGACCCTGCTCCACCAATAAAGGCTGATCAGGTTGAGGATGACCGTTATAGTTCGCTGAGGATTTTCTTGCGGGCTGACTGATACTCCTCATCACTGATAAGATTCTCCTGATGCAAACTCTCAAGTCGTATCAAGCGCTGCTTGATGCTGTTATCAGAGATGGTTTGTTTTGCCTTATTCTCAGAGTTATTTAATGCCTTGGGTTGTTCTTCGACCCGTTCATTTTTTTCAACCGGTCTGTTTTCAGCATCGGCAGGTTTAGTCTCATCTTGCTCGATTATTTCACGCTTTGCAGATAACTCGCCACACACCAGTTGGATCTTCAAGCCCTTGGTGAAATCCTGGTATTTCACCCGTTGAGTGTAATCATCGCACTCTCTTTTGCGGATATTAATCTTGCCATACAGATCTCTCTTGCTCGATTCATAAGCAGGGGGATAGAGCTGGCTTTGTGTAATATCGATAGGGGTCTCTCCAATCGCCTTCTCCATGATATAGACAGTTGCGCCACTGGGTATGGTTTCTATATGCAAAGGCATCTCACCGTGTAGTTCGCCGATGCCGGTACAGGATTGTAGTTGCGAGAACAAAATTAAAAGACCCCCTATGCGGGCCGATACTTGGGTAGTCATGCTATATTTTTTTAACCTTTCAAGATGATTGACAATCATACTCTGGCTGATAGATCCAATTCGGTGGTTGCAATGAGTATAAAGCAAGCGAGGAGATCGGCAACGCAGAGCTGGCGTATTGGGGCGACTCCCTCCGGGGCGCGGCTAACCCCTTCCAGACTCGCTGAATGGTACAGAATCTATGACGAAGTACACTAGATGTCGAGCCACGACTTGCTCATCGGTTCCTTAAGTCTTAATTAAGGCTTAAGTATTTGTTCACACTTTGGGAAATGTTTCCCTTATTTTAAGGTTCGTTTAAGCTTTCAGGGCTAATTTGAATACAGATGATATGTAATCAAGTTACACATCAGTGTCTATTTGGCATTGAATTGAATGCCCGGATCTCGGGTATTGGAGGCAAAAATGAAGCACTATACGAGTTTAGTACGAAGTTTCGCAATAGTGGTGTTTGGGTTGTTACAGGTTTCACTCCTGTCTGCTGATGAGCAGGTTTTAGGCAAAGCAGACGCACTATCCAACCATGGGCCGGATACCCTGGTGGTGGTAGAGAAGGTGGTTGGTCTTGATGCCCAAGGTAATACACATACCCTCTACCAGGAAGAGGATGGTCGGGTCTATCGGCTGGAAGATATCAACCAGGTTGTGCATGATTTGAATGCAAGAGGCATTAAATCAAAAGGTAGCTTTCGTGCCTTGCAGGCAGTCTTGGGCGACAGGGTCTATGTGATGGGGAAGAATCGTCAGCCTCATCCGACGCTCCGTCACGAGTCAGGTATACCTCAATCCCTGGAACTCGATGTTGATTCTGTTCGGGTCACCAAAGACCGTGTTACCGCGATCTACTCCACAAATTGCCAGGGCGTTTCTATTTGAGCCCTGAACATGTCTAATAAGGTAGCGGGTTAATAAGATGTCCCCTCGACTCTTAAGTGAGTCGAGGGTCTTCCAACTACTCAGAGCATAAGTGATAGGGTTTTATCAGATCTTTCTCCAGAGCCGGTATCGCGTAAGCATCCAGGTCCTGGTAGGCCTTGTCAGTGATATGTGAGAGATCTTGCGTGAAATAACCAGCCTTGCGATTGCCCTCTTCATTGGTCATCAGTTTCTCGATGTCCAATAGAGGGAAACTTTTTTGTTTTGCGTATCCCCGCATCCACTCATTGGCCGCCATGACATTGCTGCTGATATATTGTTGAAAGCTCTGTTTACCTCTGATCGATCCAATCCACCCCATCAGGTTGTCGATGAGTGAATCCGGCGCACCCATAGTGACCTCTGTTGCCAATACTGGAATAACACCGGCCTTGTGGGCTGCTTCAGCCATCGCCTCGATATTCCGAATGGCGGTCTCTCTGGTTTCATCGGCAACTTCACGGGAGTTGTTGGAGAAGTCGTTAATAAATCCCCAGATCAGTACAGCCTTTGGATTGACCTCCAGAGCATCTTTCTGAAAACGCTCTAGAACCTCGGTGGAGACCTGCCCATTGATGCCACTGTTTAAGACATCAAGACAGCCGATCCTCTCGATTGGCCAGTTTTCAGCATAAGAGGCGCCGATAACAACCAGTTTGGGCTGAACGCTCTCAGCTGCTGGGTTCTCCTGGGAAACAGATACGATGGGGTAGAGAATCAGTAACGTGATCGCAAGTCGTAACAGGTTCATAGCGTTATGGGCTCTTGTTGGTGTTTGTGAGTTACTTATATATGGTGAGATGTGAAATTTTGATAAACGAATCATACTGTTTCTGGTCACTACTTAGAAACCCTCAAAGTATGATTAAGCCGGTCTAAGTCGGGTTGTCTGATCATAAACCAATAATACCTAAGAAAAAACAGAGATCGAGTGACCAAAGTTTGACTGCGATTCCAGGAGAGTCACCGTTTGAAATGTTAACACTTTCGGATTCCGTCGCACTCCATCCAGGCTAGACTGCTGTAGCCTGGATGGAGCGGAGCGTAATCCGGGAACTGTGGCCAGATGTCATGCCGGTGTAACAAGAACTTGTAGCTGAAGATGTTTACCGATCGTGACTCCCTGATTCCATCCATGTCAAAACTGCAAAGGAGTGCATTTATGGTGAGCTATCGACGAAGCCGTGTGGCCGGCGGTACCTATTTCTTCACTGTGACATTGCGTAACAGGCAAGTTAGTACGCTGGTTGAAAGGATCGATGAATTGCGCTTGGTTGTAAAGCGAGCAAGGGAGGAGCATCCGTTCCGTATCGACGCTTTCGTGGTTTTGCCGGAGCACCTTCACACAGTGTGGACACTGCCAGCGGATGATGGTGACTATGCAGGGCGATGGCGTCAGATCAAGGGCCGTTTCACCCGTACCTTGGTGAAGGGAGGAGTAGCGCTTTCTAAAAATTCAAAGGGTGAATACAACCTGTGGCAGCGGCGTTATTGGGAGCACAGGATTCGAGATGAAGAGGATTTCAGGCGCCATATCGAGTACATCCATTTCAATCCGGTAAAACATGGTTTGGTGAAGCGGGTGAGGGATTGGCCCTATTCCACGTTTCACAAGTTTGTAAGGCAGGGCGTCTATCCCTTGGATTGGGCTGGAAGTGAGTTGGACGGGGAGGGTGAGTACGGAGAGTGAATTCTTGGATTACGCCCCCCATCTGAACCGCCTTACGATGTAGCCTGGATGAAGCGGTGTCTATTCCGTGGGTATGGACCCCGGATTCCGTTGCACTCCATCCAGGCTACCTCAGTTTGGGTAGGGTAGAGCGTAATCCGGGGAGTCGGAGTGTGGATTAGGTTCCCCCATCTGAACCGCCTTACGATGTAGCCTGGATGAAGCGGTGTCTATTCCGTGGGTATGGACCCCGGATTCCGTTGCACTCCATCCAGGCTACCTCAGTTTGGGTAGGGTAGAGCGTAATCCGGGGAGTCGGAGTGTGGATTAGGTTCCCCTATCTGAACCGCCTTACGATGTAGCCTGGATGAAGCGGTGTCTATTCCGTGGGTATGGACCCCGGATTCCGTTGCACTTCATCCAGGCTACACCAACTTGGGTTTGGTAGAGCGTAATCCGGGGAGTCGGAGGGTGGATTAGGTTCCCCTATCTGAACCGCCTTACTATGTAGCCTGGATGAAGCGTTGTCTATTCCGTGGGTATGGACCCCGGATTTCGTTGCACTTCATCCAGGCTACCTCAGTTTGGGTTTGGTAGAGCGTAATCCGGGGAGTCGGAGTGTGGATTAGGTTCCCCCCTTCCGAACCGCCTTACGATGTAGCCTGGATGAAGCGGTGTCTATTACTGGGGCATGGACCCCGGATTCCGTTGCACTTCATCCAGGCTACACCAACTTGGGTTTGGTAGAGCGTAATCCGGGGAGTCGGAGGGTGGATTAGGTTTCCTCTTCTGAACCGCCTTACGATGTAGCCTGGATGAAGCGAGGTCTATTCCGGGGGCATGGAACCCGGATTCCGTTGCACTTCATCCAGGCTACACCAACTTGGGTTTGGTAGAGCGTAATCCGGGGAGTCGGAGGCTGGATTCGGTTTCCTCTTCCGAACCGCCTTACGATGTAGCCTGGATGAAGCGAGGTCTATTCCGTGGGTATGGAACCCGGATTCCGTTGCACTTCATCCAGGCTACCTCAGTTTGGGTGAAGTAGAGCGTAATCCGGGGAGCGTGGATACTGAATTAGCTGCCATCGTTAGTACCAATGAGAAATGCATCGGCCAACCTCAGCTCGAAGTCCGGATTATTTTTTGCGGTGAAAGTGAATTTGGCGCGCCCGACAGGATTTGAACCTGTGACCCCCGCCTTCGGAGGGCGGTACTCTATCCAGCTGAGCTACGGGCGCTTGTGATGCCTGCGATTAGACCTCTTGGGCAGGTGTCGCGGCGAAGCGTAGTTTAGCCCCCTCAAGGGGTGCCGTCCAACCCTGTTCGCTCTTTTTTCTGTCGGCGGGTATAATCGGCGGGTTTTTTGGAATTGCCTGTTACATGGGGCGCAATCGATTGAAATACGGAGGATTATGCCCGTGAGTATCAATGTTGTATCTAAGTCTGGTGTGTTGGTCGGCGTAGCGGCCGCTGCACTTTTGGTTTCTGCCCAGGTTGTGGCAGAAGATCGTGGTGATGTATTGGAGCGCATTGCTCCCATCGGTAAAGTGAATGTAGAGGGTGCTGCCAAACCGGCTGAAGCTGCAGCTCCCGCTGAAGCACCTGCAGTAGCGGAGAGTGCAGCCGCGCCTGCAGCCGAAGCAGCGCCTGCTGCGGCACCTGCAGCTGCTGCTTCCGGTGGTGATCAACTGGCTCTGGCTACCTCCTCCGGCTGTATGGCCTGCCATCAGATCGAGGTTAAGGTTGTCGGTCCTGCCTACAAGGAAGTTGCCGCCAAATACAAGGGTGATGCCGCTGCTGCCGATATGCTGGTGGCAAAGGTGAAAGCTGGCGGCGTGGGTACCTGGGGACAGATCCCGATGCCACCAAATGCCCACATTGCGGATGAGAATATCCGTGCTGTGGTCAATTGGATTTTGACCCTCTGATAATCAGCTCCAGCCGCCGCCATTTGCGGCTGCTGGAGCCGCTCAGTTGAGCATCGATTTGAGATTGGTCAGATGGGCCGATCCTCTCGCCTGTTTCTCTTCTTTGCTGAGTTTGCTGCCACGGCCCTCCCATAACAGGTCATCCTCTGGCAGTTCCTGCAGAAAGCGACTCGGTTCGCTGGCGATCATCTCGCCAAATCGCTTGCGTTTACTGGCGTAGGTCATGGTCAGGGTGCGTTGTGCTCTGGTTATACCCACGTAGGCGAGTCTGCGTTCCTCTTCGATATTATTCTCTTCAATGCTGCTGCGATGAGGCAGTAGCTCCTCCTCCATACCGACCAGGAATACGTGGGGAAACTCCAATCCTTTTGCTGCATGCAGGGTCATCAGGTGAACCTGATCCTTCTGCTCCTCATCATCTTGTCGCTCCAGCATATCCATCAGGGTCAGGTGGTTGACCATCTCAGAGAGGCTCTTCTCCTGTAGTTCGCCGTTCTGTAGTGCTTTTAACCAGTCCATAAGGTCGGTGACGTTTTCCATGCGTCGTTCAGCCACGGCATCGCTGCTGGCATTCTCCTTCAGCCAGTCGAGATAGTCGATCTCCTCTATCAGGCTGCGGAAGGCAGCAGAAGGGTCGGACTCTGCCTTTTGAGTGTAGTGTTGAATCAGTCTTGCGAAGTGTTGCAAGCGTTCGTAGGGACGGGCGCTGAGTTTATGCTGCAGGCCGATTTCATTGCAGGCCGGGAGTAGGGCGCAGCCTCTTATCTGGGCATATTCAGCAAGCTTTTCCAGGGTATTGGGGCCGAGCTCCCGTCGTGGTGTATTGACGATGCGCAGAAACGCACTGTCATCTTCCGGATTGGCCAGCAGGCGCAGATAGGCCATGCCATCCTTCACCTCAGTACGGGAGAAAAAGGAGGTGCCACCACTCAGGAAATAGGGAATATTATGAGTGCGTAGAGCCTTCTCGAACAGTTTGGCCTGGTGATTACCCCGGTAGAGAATGGCGCAATCGCTATTTTTGGCCTTGGCGGTAAACTTTAGATGAATGATCTCGGAGACAACCCGCTCTGCCTCCTGAACTTCATTGGGGCAGACCAGCACTCTCAATTCAGGGCCAACGCCCAGTTCACTCCAGAGTTTTTTCTCAAACACATGAGGATTCTTGCTGATCAGCTGGTTGGCAGACCTTAAAATGCGGCTGCTCGATCGATAATTCTGCTCCAGCTTGATCAGTTTCAGAGTAGGAAAATCGCTCTGCAGGCGGATCAGGTTTTCAGGTCTGGCGCCGCGCCAGGCATAGATCGACTGGTCATCGTCACCGACCACAGTGAATGCGGCCCGCACCCCGGCCAGCAGTTTTACCAGCTCATATTGGGCCTGATTGGTGTCCTGGTACTCATCCACCAATAGATAGCGGATGCGGTTTTGCCACCGCTCCCGTAGATCAGGGTGGTCTTGAAATAACTGCACAGGCAACAGAATCAGATCATCGAAATCAACGGCGTTGAAGGCCTTTAGACTACGCAGATAGGCGGCGTAGAGGTTGGCCTGAGCCACCTGAAGCTCATTTTCAGCCTGTGACAGGGCTTGTTCCGGTGTGACCAGGTCGTTCTTCCAGGCAGAGATCGTCCATTGAGCTGCGTTGATCACAGCCTCATCGCCGAGGTTCTGCTTTCGCAGCAAGTCCTTCAGTAGTGCGGCGCTATCCTGTTGATCGAAGATCGAAAATCCGGGTTTCAAGCCAAGGGTTTTCAGCTCCTCGCGGAGGATGTTGAGACCAAGGTTGTGAAAGGTGGATATCCTTGGCATCTTCTCCGATCGATTGCCCAGGGATTTGGCCACACGCTCTTTCATCTCTCGCGCTGCTTTGTTGGTGAAAGTGACCGCAGCTATGTGTTGTGGATCGTGTCCGCATCTATTCACCAGATAGCCAATTTTGGCGGTGATCACCCGGGTTTTGCCGCTACCTGCACCAGCCAGTACAAGTAGCGGCGAATCGATGTAGTTCACCGCTTGTTGCTGTCTTGGATTAAGGTCTGACATAGATGGCTGGTTTTCCAGAGTGGTCGGCAGAGGCGCAAGGTTACGCAGTGGTGTTATTGATTTCAATACCAGTGTTGTGTTGCTTCTAACCGATCTACTTCAAAATATCTCAGCAACCACTTGTTCGGGCATGGCTTATTTTGCCAACTAAGTTGTGAGACATCATACTTGGACCAGGCGCATCCCTTCTCCTTCCAGGAGAGGCAGGCAACGGGATAAGAGTGGTGAAGTCTCCTATGTAGATGGCTTGGCCCTATACAGAGATAAGCAATCGAGACTAAAACACTACCGTTGGGGCTAATGCCTGATATCATCCACTGTGACTGCGGCTTAATCAGTATATTTTTTTAGTCTTCAGGACGGGGTTGGATATAGGCCGAACAGATCTCCCGAAATGAGCTCAAAGTGTAGAAATTTTAATGGCAATAACACAAGATAGGCGCCGCAATCCACGCGCTGGCGCAGAAGGTCAGCTGACCCGTGAATCCTGGCGTGTATTTCAGATCATGGCTGAATTTGTCGAGGGCTTTGAGCAACTGGCTCAGATCAGCCCCTCGGTGAGTTTTTTTGGTTCAGCGCGGACGCCAAGGGATCATCCTCACTACGCTTTAGCGGAGGAGATTGCCCGGCTGTTGTCGGATAGTGGTTTCTCTGTGGTCAGTGGTGGTGGGCCGGGTATTATGGAGGCGGCCAATAAAGGCGCTTTCGAGGGTAAATCAACCAGTATCGGACTGAATATCCAGCTGCCAATGGAGCAGGCTGGAAATGCCTATCAGGACATCGCCCTCAACTTCCGCCACTTTTTTGCCCGCAAAGTGATGTTCGTCAAACATGCTTCTGCCTATGTGGTTCTGCCGGGTGGATTTGGCACCCTGGACGAGATGGCTGAGATACTCACTTTGGTTCAGACGGGGAAAACCCGTAAAATTCCAATTATCCTCGTGGATGGGGAGTTTTGGGGTGGATTGCTGGAGTGGTTTCGCAACACCCTCTGTCCGGCGGGTACCATCGATGTGGAGGATCTCGAGTTGGTGCAGGTATGCGAACAGCCGCAACAGGTGGTGGATGCGATTTTCGACCACTATGAGACTCGGCGTTTCGAGCCCTCTCCCGCTGAGCAGGAGATTCTGCTTGAGCTGTGATTTTGTTGTTAACGACCTCTCCCATGGAGGGAGAAAATGATTGATCATCTGAAAACACCTATCAGAATCCTGTTGTCTGCTGGCTTTTTTGTGGCCCTCTCAGCCATTGCTGAGGATACTGCAGTTCCAGAACCGCCGGAGTTGCCTCTGCCTGAAGTGATCGTCGATGGTGAAGTGATTGAACCTGATGTGACGATCATTAAGCGGGAGGAAGGTACGATTACTGAATACCGGGTAAATGGTCAGCTCTACATGGTGAAAATCGATCCTGATAACGGGCCGTCCTACTACATGAGTGATCGGGATGGGGATGGGGAGTTTGACTCTCGCAGTACCGACCCAACGAATATCTCAGTACCTCAATGGATCTTATTGCGCTGGTGAATGGGGTTCGATGAGTCACTTTGTTGAAATAATTCAAAACCTGGCAAAAGTTTTTGACAGGATAAACGAAGTGTTGGGCCAAGCGGTCTCATGGTTGAGTCTGCTGATGGTCCTGGTAACCGTGACTGTGGTGATATTGCGTTATGTATTTGGAATGGGCTGGATCTGGCTTCAGGAATCGGTCACCTTCATGCATGCAGCCCTGTTTCTGATTGGTGCTGCCTATACCCTCAAACACGAAGGTCATGTTCGGGTCGATATTGTCTACCGAAAATTCTCTGAGCGGGGCAGGGCATGGATCGATCTGATAGGCACCTTGACCTTGTTGCTGCCGGTCTGTCTGTTTATCTTTTTCGTCAGCTGGGACTATGTCTCACAATCCTGGTCTCTCTACGAAGGCTCGCGGGAGGTTGGTGGGCTGGATGGGGTTTTTCTGCTTAAAACCCTGATTTTGGTAATGGCTGCTCTACTGATGCTGCAGGGATTCTCCATAACAATCCGCTGTTTGAGTCGACTATTCGGATGGCATGAGTTGGCATCGACCGAGCTTGAGCGTTGATGGCTGAATATCTTCCTTTGATTCTGTTTCTCTTGGTGTGCCTGGTTTTGTTGCTGGGTTATCCGGTTGCCTTCTCACTGGGGGGTACTTCACTGGCTTTTGCCTGGTTAGGAAGTCAAACCGGTCATTTCGACGATGCTTTCCTGCATGCCTTACCGAATCGGCTATATGGCATCATGACCAATGAGACACTGATAGCCGTGCCATTGTTCGTGTTCATGGGGGTTATGCTGGAGCGCTCCAGAGTTGCAGAGAATCTGCTCGATACCATGGCCAGTCTGTTTGGCAGGTTAAGGGGAGGGCTTGGTATCTCTGTAACCCTGGTAGGTATGTTGCTGGCTGCAAGCACAGGCATTGTCGGTGCGACAGTGGTTACCATGGGTCTGTTATCCCTGCCAACGATGCTCAAGCGTAACTATGACCCGGCCATCTCCTGCGGGGTGATCTGTGCAGCTGGAACTCTGGGGCAGATTATTCCGCCCTCTATCATCCTGGTTCTTCTGGGTGATGTGCTATCCGCTGCCTACCAGCAGGCTCAGCTTGATATGGGGATATTCTCACCAGAAACCGTATCAGTGGGAGACCTTTTCGTCGGTGCCTTGTTGCCGGGCTTGATGCTGGTACTTCTCTATCTGCTCTATATTGTTTTAATGGCAGTAGTGAAACCCGATGCAGTGCCCGCCATGCCTGTCGATGAAACGAAAGAGAGAGGGGCCTTACTATCAAAAGTGGTTAAAGTGTTACTGCCGCCACTGTTACTGATCGTAGCGGTTCTGGGTTCTATATTAGGCGGTCTTGCAACGCCTACAGAGGCTGCCTCAGTTGGTGCGATTGGCGCCATGTTGCTGGCAGTTAGCCAGCGGCAGCTTAACCTGAAAACCTTGAAAGAGGTTGTTACCGGCACCACTAAAGTCACCAGTATGGTGTTTATGATTTTTATCGGAGCCTCTCTATTCTCATTGGTTTTCCGTGGCTATGGTGGTGACGATGTTGTAACCGAGCTGTTGACCAATTTACCGGGTGGTGTGGTGGGTGCGATGATTGTGGTCATGCTGGTGATGTTCCTGCTTGGGTTTATTCTAGACTTCATAGAGATAACCTTTGTGGTTGTTCCCATAGTCGGACCAATCCTGTTGGCCATGGGGCTGGATCCGGTATGGCTTGGTGTAATGATCGCAATAAATCTGCAAACCTCATTTCTAACGCCGCCGTTTGGATTTGCCCTCTTCTATCTACGGGGGGTTGCGCCGAAACAGATCACTACAGGTGCGATCTATCGTGGAGTTGCTCCATTTATCGTTATTCAACTACTGATGCTGGCTCTACTGGCCTATTGGCCTCAGTTGGCAACCTGGTTGCCAAATGTTGTTTATGGTTAATGTTGAATAGATACTTTATAAGTGATGAAAAGTTAAAGCCTGAAGAATCTATAAGTCCTGCAAATTCTCAACTCACAGGGTTAGTAGGTGATGCTGTTAATCTCCTCTGCAGGAATGCGAGTCGAGTGAGGTCTTTGTTTCTCGCCTGAGCGTAGTAGATCGGTCATTTTATCAACGTTTTGTGGACGACAAAAATAGTAGCCTTGAACTTGCTCACATCCCAGCTCTCTCAACTGTTGAGCTTGTTCAAGTGTTTCCACCCCCTCTGCAACAATAGTTTTTCCTAGAGATTTTGCCAGATCGGTGATTGCACAGACAATAGCTAGGCTATCTTTATCTTTTGTGATATCCATGATAAATGAGCGATCAAGTTTGATTTTACTGACCGGTAGCTTTTTCAGGTAACTAAGGGAGGAGTATCCGGTGCCGAAATCATCTATAGCTATGCTGATTCCATTATCATAGAGTTTTTGAAGTTGGTAGATTCCAACCTCTGGACGTTGCATAACAAAACTCTCAGTTACCTCTATTTCCAAATGTTCTTTTGGAAAGTTTGTCTCTAATAAAATGTTATGAATCTTATCTGCAAAATCTTTGTGCTGGATTTGTGAGCCTGTCATATTCACAGATATATGTTGAACCGGTAGACCCTGGTCAAGCCAGATTTTGCCTTGAAGACATGCAGTTCTAAACATCCAGAAATCGATTTCCTGAATGGTGCCATTTTGTACTGCCAATGGAATAAATCGGTGAGGTGGGATGGCGCCTTCTTGAGGATGTTGCCAGCGTATCAAGGTTTCACAGCCGATAAGCTGACCAGTATCCAATTGAAACTGTGGCTGGTAATATTGAGAGAATTGATTTTCTGAGAGAGCATTATGTAGTGCATTTTCAAGGAATACATGTTCCAGTGCACTGGCAGTCATTTCCGATGTGTAGAACTCATAGGTGTTTCTGCCATGCTCTTTGGCTCTGTACATTGCTGCATCGGCATTTCGTACCAATGCATCAGAATCGTGTGCGTCATCAGGGAAAATACTAATGCCGATACTGCAGGTTATTAACACTTTGTGATGCATGAGCTCGAAGGGTTGATGAAATGCCCTCATGATCTTATTCAATACATGAGTAATATTCTCCACTGATAATTCGTTTTCGATCATAAGAACGAATTCGTCGCCGCTGATCCTTGCAAGTGTGTCTTCTGCACGTATCAATTGTTGAAGGCGCTGTGATACCTGTTGTAGTAACTCATCACCCACAGTGTGCCCCATACTGTCGTTGATGTTTTTGAACCGGTCCAGATCTATGAACATAGTCGCCACCTGGCTCTTGTTTCTTATGGCGTGTTGTAGGGCTTGATTGAGTCTTGCCTTGAAAAGTAAGCGGTTGGGGAGTTTTGTTAGGGCGTCATGGTGAGCAAGGAAATCGAGGCGTTCTTCGGTGCGTTTGGATTGTGTGATGTCAACAAAAAGACAGACGTAACCTGTTGTTATTTTATTTTCGTCCTTTACAGCGCTAATGGTCATTAATGCAGGATAGCTGTTTCCGTTGGCGCGTTGATTCTGTATTTCACCGCTCCAATATCCATCTGATATCAGTGTTTGCCATATTGAATGCAGAGTGTCATTTGAGTGATCAGCTGACTGTAGAAATCTGGGTTTTTTACCAACAGCTTGTTCACTTGTATATCCTGTAATCTCTTCGAAAGCAGGATTGACACGAAGTATATTTGCATTGGCGTCTGTAATGATCACACCTTCAATAGTACTGCTGAAAACCTGTGCTGCCTGACGAAGTTTTTCATCAGAATTGCGTCGCTGTGTTATATCTATATGGACGCCCAACATTCGTATAACCTGACCATTGGTATCAGTTTTGTAGCTTGCTCTTGCATTAATCCATCTGTAGCCATCAGTTTTGTGATGCATTCGAAATTCAATGTTCCATTGCTCTTCTGGAGTTGTAACAAATAATTTGATAGTAGCTATAACTTTGTCTCTATCTTGTGGGTGTAATAGCTTTTCGAATGTCGAAAAACTGTTCTCAAGTTCCTGATCCTGATAGCCTAACTGTTGTTTCCACTGAGGCGAGAGGTAGAGCGAGTCAGTTTTTAGATTCCAGTCCCAGATGCCATAGTGACTGGATTGCATAAGTAGACGGTAACGCTCTTCACTGGCTTTCAGATTCTGTTTTTGGCGTTTATCTTCAATTGCACGATTGACTGCTTCTGGTAGTCGTGCAAGACGATCTTTCAGGATGTAGTCAACAGCCCCTTGTTTTAACATTTTTACCGATGCCTCTTCACCGATAGCGCCGGTTACGAAAATAAAAGGAATATCCTGTTCAAGGGCTTGTACTGCCAGGAGGGCCTTGAAGCCATTGTAGTGTGGTAGATTATAGTCAGAGAGTATTAGGTCAGGCTGAAAAGTGATCAAAGATTGCAGAAATAGTACTTCAGTTTCTATCCTTTTTATTTCAAATATCAATCCACTTTTATGCAGTATACGTTCAATAAGTTCGGCGTCGAAGGGGTTGTCCTCGAGCATAAGAATCTTAATTGAATGCGTCATCAATCAGCTCTTATTTGAGGGGGTACTCGGTTGACAAGTACCCAGTACAAACCAAGGTCAGATACAACGTGAATAAAATCATTAAATATGACGGGTTTGGGTACAAAGCTGTTTATACCGAGTCGATATGTGTTTATAAGATCCTTGTCCTCTTTAGAAGAAGTTAGTACTACAACTGGTATGTCGCGCGTCTTTTCATTACTACGGATTTCTGTCAGTACCTGAATGCCATCAAGCTTTGGTAACCTTAAATCAAGTAAAATAACTCGTGGAAGTTCAGGGTTTCGGTCGGAATAGGTATCTCGAAAGAAGATATAATCAAGTGCCTCTACACCGTCTTTAACCCAGTGTAATCTATTCGCAAGACGGTGTCTTTTTAGTGCATGGATTGCCAGTTCCGCATCATTGGGATTATCTTCAACCAGTAAAATGTCAACTATTGTGTCCTTCATAACTAATACAGAAGTTCCTTTGAAATGGTGAAATCCTTTATAGTAAATTACTAAGAGTAGATTAGATTTTGCTTAGAGGGAGAAGTTACCCTTGTAGGAAATTGGCATAAATACTCCATTGATAATAGATATTACTCCCTGATTATTAATGGTTATCGCACTACGTGGTAGTTTAGTCGTAATCAGAAGTATATATATTTAAAATTATCCTATGGTTAACATCTCCAAGTCATAGTTTACTATATAGCTTAAAATATGCTCTAAAGATAGCATTGAAGCGTAATCAAGGATTAACAGGATTTCAGGAGATATGATGATCCCTGTACCAAGGAAACTGAGTTGGTTCATTCCTACAACATATTTTCTAATTGTTCTGCTGCCGTTGCTGCTTGTCTCATTGTTGTGGTTAAACAATGTAATGAATATAAACGATATTCAGAAGGATCAGGTTGAACGGCGTTTTATTGATCTACACAAACAGATAGTCAAGCATGAGGTCGAACATGTGCTTACAAAA
Organism: Candidatus Thiodiazotropha sp. 6PLUC1; assembly: GCA_040506705.1. Lineage (GTDB taxonomy): Bacteria > Pseudomonadota > Gammaproteobacteria > Chromatiales > Chromatiaceae > Thiodiazotropha. The sequence continues at coordinate 87,538 of JBEVWG010000002.1, read as the reverse complement.
ATAGAAGAAATTCGTAGTGATAGCAGAAAAGAGTTTATGCAGCGAGGCGAAGAGTACCTCTCTATCACGCTACAAATACTACAGGCTCTGGATCAGGATGAGGGTTCATTCAAATCGTTGGATACTCTACGTCATATAGCTTTGGATGAGTTGAAACCAATCCTAGGATCAAGCCATTTTGATTCAATATTTATTCTTGAGCAAGGAGGCGATGTTCTATTCAGCAGTCGACAAAACCAGAGTAACTATCCGATCAATATTGAACAGAGTTGTATTACAGCGCTGATAGAACAACCAGGTTCTTCAAAGGTTTGCAGGGTTACTACTAAAGTAAATGAAAAGTATTCATTTATTGTTCAGTACTTTTCTTCATTCGATTTCTTGATTTTAATTGGAATCTCAGATAAGCAAGTCGATGAGCGAGCAAAGCATCGTGCACTAACTTTGATAAAAGATATGCACTACGGTGACCATGATAATGGTTACATGTTCACCTATCAATATGATGGTATCTGTCTGACTCATCTCTCACCAGAGATGATTGGACGAAATATAAGAGAACTGACGAATCTGAATGGTACTGAATTATTTGATCAATTACTCAAGGCGAGTAAACAGGGTGGCGGATATGTAAGTTATAAGTGGGAGCGGTATGAGCAGGAAGGGGATAACAATAGATTGCAATACTTAAATTCGAAAGAGTCTCAAGAAAAAATTATTGCTCAAGCGAATAAGGTGAGTTACACAATGGCCTATCCTGACTGGGAGTGGATTATAGGTACAGGGTTTTATCTTGATGATCTATATGAAGCGCAGCCAATCCAGGACGATTTAGTATCCAATATGTTGAAACAGACCGTACTATATGGTGTGTTGATTATAGTGGCGCTGTATGTGATAAATGCCTGGTTAGTTTTTTTGACTGTCAGAGGATTTGATAAAGAAATCACCCACTTCAGTAAATTTTTCTTACGTAAAGCAGATGAAGCGAAGCCGATTGATGTTCATCAGCTCTATTTTACAGAGTTTAAGGATTTAGCAAGAAGTGCGAATGTAATGCTGGAGTCTAGACAGAAAGCAGAACAAAAACTTATAGATGTCTTCAACTGTATTGATGATGTGATCTATTTGTCTGATCCGGAAACATATGAGCTGTTATTTGTTAATGATGCGTTTAAGAGTAAATTTGGTGAAGATGCTTTAGGAAGAAAGTGTTATAGAATGCTACAGGGTAAAGATCAGCCCTGTGATTTTTGTACTAATCATTTAATATTTGGAGCTAACTTAGGCAATGTTCATGTTTGGGAATTCGAGAATGTACAAGATAAAAGATGGTATAGCATCAACGATCGTGCCATAGAGTGGCATGACGGTCATTACGTAAGATTTGAGCAGGCAAGGGATATAACAGAGCAAAAGTTAGCAGAATTGGAAAGAGAAAACTATCGTGAGAAATTAGAACTGGCAGTTAAACAAAGAACCACGGAGTTAATGGCAAGAACTGATCAATTGGAGCAAGCCAATCGAGATCTGGAAGGGTTCAGTTATTCCATATCTCATGATCTACGTTCACCATTACGTGCAATCGACGGTTTTTTAACAATACTGAAAGATGAGTATGGGGATAGTTTGGATGATGAGGGGCTAAGACTATTTGGAATTGTTCAGAATAATGCCTGCAAGATGGGAGAATTAATCGATGATATTCTGGCTTTTTCCCGTGCGGGCAGGGTGGATCTTGTTATACAGCAAGTCGATATGGAACAGCTCGTTAAAAACGTATGCGAGAGTGTAAAAGAACAATATCAAGATAGTAATATTGTAGTTCATTATAACAATCTGCCTGCAGTTAAAGCAGATCCAAGTGCAATCCGGCAGGTTATATTTAATTTAATAAATAATGCAGTTAAATTTTCAGTATCAAAAGACCCGGTTGTCATCGAAGTTAAAGGTGAAGTACACGATGGTTACATCCGCTACTCGATCAGCGATAATGGTATAGGATTCAGTAATGAGTACAAAGATAAACTGTTCGTAATGTTTCAGCGTTTACAGGGTATGGATGAGTTTGAGGGTACAGGAGTGGGTTTAGCAATAGTTGAACGCTTCATTGCAAAACATGGTGGGCGTGTGGATGCTCATGGCGTTCAGGGTGAGGGGGCAACTTTCAGTTTTGAATTGCCATTGAAAAAAACTGCGTAAAACTGAAGTCTATTCGATGATGGCTGATGATATAGACGCAATGCGTCAGAGCATGCAGGTTATGACGCCATCTGTTGCGACAATGGGGCATACAATGAATTGAATGGATGGCGTGAATCGTGGTGTCGACTCCTTTACCAATACTGGTAACTATATATGGAATATGGTCAGGTGAGAATTTATAACAACTATAGATCAAGAGTTGTCATATGCTGTTTATCTAACACTTGGCTGCTAAACTAAATACAGCTGTAGAGCTGGGGCATGGCCCCAGCCTATTCGCTCTACAAGGTTTGTTTTACGGAATACTCTTTATGAAGGGAAAGTATGTAAGGCATTTGTGTGTCTGAAACTTGTGTGACTATTTTTACTGTAGCTCAGTAGTTCATGCCATTACCCTGGTCAAGGTGGGCCTCACTGAGTCGAGTATTTACTATGATACGTTTATTTAGTAAGAGTCTGGAGTAATAATTTAAGGGCTTGCCCTCTGTGACTGAGGCTGTTCTTAGTCTCAGGATCTAGTTGTGCAGAACTGCAGTCGTGGCTAGGTACATAGAATACCGGGTCGTAGCCGAAACCATTCTCACCCTGTGGTTCAAATAAAATACGCCCCTCCCAGGTGCCCTGACAGATGATAGGTGTCGGGTCTTCTGAGTGTCGCATAAAGACCATCAGGCATTGAAAGCGAGCAGTGCGTTTTGCCTCGGGAATCTCTTTCAGATGCTCTAGAAGTTTGTTTAAATTCTCTTCATCGGAAGCCCCCGAGCCAGCAAAGCGGGCGGAGTAGATACCAGGTGCGCCATTCAGGGCATCTACCTCAATACCTGAGTCATCAGCAATAGCTGGCAGTCCACTAAGGCTTGAAGCATGGCGCGCTTTCTTGATCGCGTTCTCTACGAAGCTGAGGCCATCTTCAATCGCGTCAGGAATATTAAAATCCTTTTGCGGTACAACTGTGATTTGCTCACTCGTCAGTAGCTGATTGATCTCGCGAACCTTGCCGGTATTGTTACTGGCCAATACGATCTGTTCGCCTACTTGATGTCCACTCATTTTGCTTAACCTCTCGCCCAATAATTACTATGCTTTGGGCGACTTACCTGAAGACTGTGCTTGGCAGCTTCATATTTTATCACCCTTATATATCTAACGTTCCAGCCTAGCGAATAATCGAAGGGGCGACTTCACATTATTGGTACTATCTGTTAAACGCTGCTCAATGCGGGAGCAAGAACGGGGTATCTCTTTTGAACTCAAACCAGGGAATCTCAGAGCAACTCAGAGGCAGACAATCTCCCGGCCTTGAATCAATCAGAGGTTCCTCAGTCTCTACATCTCTAGGTTGCCAGAGCTTGATGCTGAATTTTGCAGATCTGGTCTACACCCTGATTCGCCAAATCAAGCATTGCATTCAATTCATCGCGACTGTAGGCATTGCCTTCGGCAGTACCTTGTACTTCGATGAAACCCTGATTTTCATTCATCACTACATTCATGTCTGTCTCGGCATTTGAGTCTTCGGCGTAGTCGAGATCGAGCACTGGCGTGCCTTGGTAGATGCCAACAGAGACTGAGGAGACCATGCTCAGTAGTGGGCTCTCTTTCAGTTGGCCCTTTCCGCGGACATGCTCTATGGCATCCACCAGAGCTACGCAAGCACCGGTAATCGAGGCAGTACGCGTACCTCCATCGGCCTGAATGACGTCACAGTCCAGGGTGATGGTTCGTTCGCCGAGTGCTTTTAAGTCAACGGCAGCACGAAGAGAGCGCCCGATCAAACGCTGTATCTCGAGGGTTCTTCCTCCCTGCTTACCCCGGGCAGCTTCCCGTCCCATGCGATCAGTGGTCGATCTGGGTAGCATTCCATACTCTGCGGTGATCCAGCCCTGACCAGCGCCTTTGAGAAACCTGGGAACCGATTCATCCACGCTGGCAGTACATAATACTTGTGTATCACCAAAACAGACCAATACTGATCCTTCTGCGTGTTTTGTGTAGTGGCGGGTTATGCTGATCTTTCTCAGCTCATCAGGCTTGCGTCCGGAAGGTCTCATGTCGCAGGGGGTCTCCTTGGGGAAAATGAAAATTTAGGTGTCTATGAACAAGTCGTGGATAGAGATCTTGATTGCCAATCCGATTCTTGGGGGCGCTATTATGGGTTATAAGGGATTGGATGTCAGCTTAGGGAAATAAGAGTTCACAAATTCAGAAACAATAATTCTAAAAACAGCGCCACTTCAATTGTGCTCGGCTACAAGAGTCTGAATTGATCTGTTTTATCGTAATTTATTATTAAATCCGGATGGTTGTTCCTGGGATTGTTGAGTTCCAGGCTTACTGGGTAGTGCTCGATGTTACCATCTGGCCATGCCCTCAACAGGGGGGTAAGGGTCTGCCTGGTTTGGATCTCGGGATTAAGCCAGTTCTCAAAATCATCTGCTGCCAGGATGATCGGCATCCTGTCATGGATGGGAGCGACATCCCTATTCGCCTCTCCAACAATGATCGTACAGGAATCGATCTGTCTGCCTGATGCGTCTTGCCAATGCTCATAGAGACCTGCCAGTGCAAACATCGGCTGTGTGGTTGGTCGGAAGCAGTAGGGTTGCTTGATTCTGTTTTCACTTTTCCATTCAAAGAATCCGCTACAAGGAATCAGGCAGCGTCGGGTTTTAAATGCTGAACGGAAGGCGGGTTTGCTATCGACGGTTTCTGCTCTGGCATTGATGCATTTGTAGCCGATCTTTTCATCTTTTGCCCAGGATGGAATCAAGCCCCAATGAAACCCTTTTATCTCTCTTTTTTGTTGCAGAGAGACCACGGCAAGGATCTCTTGAGCAGGTGCGATGTTATATCTTGGTGTGACAGAGATGAGAGATGATTGAAGGTCAAAGTAGGCTTCAAGCTCCTCCTGCATCACATCAAGATAGAATCTGCCGCACATTGGTTTAACCCGAGTATTTAATCCTGCCCAATAGAATATTAGTAACCGTCATAGGATCCAAGCTACTGCAAATCCGCATCAGAACTATGACTTGCCGAACTTACCGCGCCTCTCACTAGCGTTTACCCATAATCGATCCCAATATCCCTCTGATGATCTGCTTTCCAAGATTTGAACCGATGGCTCGTGCGATCGATTTAGCAAAGGCTTCGCCAACGCCTTGTCTCTTTGAGCCGCCGCTACTGCGTTTACTACTATTGGCCTGTTTTTCAGCAGCTGCTTCGCTGGCTTGCTGCTCACGGCGTTTGATCAACTCTTCCTCACGCTTTTTCAGCAATTCATAGGCGGAGTCCCGGTCGACCAATTCACTATACCTGGATTTGAGCGGTGAGCGATCGATGATCTTTTTTCGCTCCTCTGCAGAGATAGGGCCGAACTGGGATCGAGGTGGGGACATCAGGGTCTTCTCCACCATGCTTGGAACACCCTTTTCATCCAGGGTGGAGATCAAGGCTTCACCCACGCCCAGGTTGCTGATCATCTCTTCAGTATCAAAGGCGGGATTCTCACGGAAGGTTTGTGCTGCTGCTTTGACCGATTTCCTGTCTTTTGGAGTGAAGGCGCGCAGTGCATGTTGAATGCGGTTACCCAATTGCCCGATGACCTGATCGGGGACGTCGTTAGGGTATTGGGTAATAAAAAATACACCAACCCCCTTGGAACGAATCAGTCGCACGACTTGGGTGATCTTTTCCAGTAGCGCTTTTGGTGCGTGGCTGAAAAGGAGGTGGGCTTCGTCAAAAAAGAAGACCAGCTTGGGCAGGTCGGCATCACCACGTTCAGGCAACTCTTCCATCAGTTCCGAAAGCAGCCACAGCAGGAAGGTGGCATAGATACGGGGTGAGTGATAGAGGGTGGTGGCATCAAGAATGCTGACCACGCCCCGACCGGAGAAGTCATTCTGCATCAGATCTTCGATACGAATCGCGGGTTCACCGAAAAAGATCTCTCCACCAGCCTCTTCCAGAGTCAGTAGTCTGCGCAGGATGGCACTGACGCTCTGCCGGGAAACCCGTCCATACTCCCGCTGTAGATCCTTGGCATTATCAGCTACCCAGTTGAGCATGGATCGAAGATCTTTCAGATCAAGCAGTAGCAGGCCTTCGTCATCGGCGAGGCTGAAGGCGATCTGAAGTACACCCTCCTGGGTCTCGTTGAGTTCTAAAAGATTGGCCAGAAGAGTGGGGCCCATCTCTGAGATCGTAGTGCGTACCGAATGACCCTGTTTACCGAATACATCCCAGAACAGTACTGGGCAAGGTTCAAAGTCATGTCCTTCAATATCGATATATTCGAGACGTTCAGTAATTTTGGGGTGAGCCTTGCCTGCACCTGCGAGTCCTGACAGGTCGCCTTTCACGTCAGCGGTAAACACAGGCACACCAAGGCGAGAGAATGATTCGGCGAGAACTTGCAGGGTTACTGTTTTACCAGTACCGGTTGCGCCTGTGATCAGACCATGACGGTTGGCCATGCCGGCGTTTAGAAGAATCTGTCGGTCGCCGTTCCCGCCGAGCAGAATATTGTTGTTTGTCATGGTTTTGGTCCTGATCTGTTAGTTGACAAAGATTTACCTTCTATACTGGTCAATCGCGACAGTTGGGGTAGACTCCGTGAAAGATACGGCTCTAGACGCGCCACACTAGTCTAGCCGCTATACTTATACGCTGATGACAATTCATTGATCAAGCGGGATCACGTATCCTGTAACTTAAATTAGAGTTCTTTGTTTACCTTGGAGGTTAATAAGATGATGGAATTGGTTCAACAATTGGTTGCTGGAGCCGGGGTCAATCAACAACAGGCGGAGGGTGGAGCCGGACTGCTGTTAGGATTGGTTAAGGATCAGCTCTCATCTGGGGATTTCGGCAAGGTTGCAGAGGCGGTGCCTGGCATCGATTCTTTGATCAATGCAGCGCCAAGTGAAGATTCTGGTGGCCTGGGTGGACTGCTTGGTGGTGTAGCCTCAGCGATTGGTGGCGATGGCCTGGGTAACATGGCTGCATTGGCCAGCGGTTTTTCCAAGCTCGATCTGGATGCCGGCATGATCGGCAAATTTGTACCTATCGTGCTCTCTTTTCTTCAGTCGCAAGGTGGTGATGGGGTCTCTTCCCTTGTAGCCAAGGTTCTGCAAGGGGATTAAGGGGTATTCAATGCGCTGGCGAGGTCAAAGGCAGAGTAACAATGTAGAAGACCGACGAGGTATGAGATCACCCTCACCCCTGGGATTGGGCGGTGGAGGGGGTGGATTGCTCAATCTACTGCCGATGGTGTTTAAACTGTTCGGGGTCAAAGGCGGGATCGTTGCCGTTCTGGCAATAGGCGCCTATGGATTACTGAGCGGCAATCTGGGTAGCATGCTCGGCGGCGGCACTGGAGAGAGTCTCTCCACTGGCGGTGGAGAGCCGGTGAAACAGAGTGCTGAGGAGCAGGAGTTGGTCAGTTTTGTTTCTGTGGTGCTTGCTGATACGGAAGCGACATGGCATCAGATGTTCAGCGAAATGGGATCGAAATACGAAGAGCCCAATCTGGTGTTGTTTCGTGGGGCCACCAAAACAGCCTGTGGATTCGGCCAGGCTGCCATGGGGCCTTTCTACTGTCCTGGTGATCACAAGGTTTACATCGATCTCAGCTTTTTCGATGACTTGAAGAAGCGTTTCAAAGCACCAGGGGATTTCGCTCAGGCATATGTAATTGCCCACGAGGTAGGGCACCATGTGCAAACTCTTTTGGGTATCTCCAAAAAGGTACAAAAGGCAAAGGCATCACTGAGCGAAGTGGAGGGTAACAAACTCTCTGTACGTCAGGAGCTCCAAGCCGATTGCTTTGCCGGTTTATGGGCTCATAACGCAGATCGCTCCCGTCAGTTACTTGAGTCCGGGGATATTGAAGAGGGTCTCAGGGCTGCCAGTGCGATTGGTGATGATCGCCTGCAAAAGCAATCCCAGGGGTATGTCAGCCCGGACTCATTTACCCATGGCAGTTCGGCGCAACGGGTCAAATGGTTTAAGGTGGGTTTTCAGAGCGGTGACTTGAAAGGCTGTGACACCTTTGCCGCAAAACAGCTGTGAACAGATGAGGTGACGTGATGGGAATCATATCTTGGATTATTCTGGGACTTATAGCCGGTGCGCTGGCGAAATGGATTATGCCCGGAAAGGATGGTGGCGGCCTTATCGTGACCATGTTGCTGGGTATCGCAGGTGCCATACTTGGCGGTTATATCGGTAATTTTCTTGGCATTGGGAATGCCGGAGGCTTGAGCCTTAGTAACATTCTTACCGCAACAGCCGGGGCATTCCTTATACTCTTTGCCTATAGGTTGATTAAGCAACCAAGTGGTGATGGGAAGGCGGTCGAAAAAAAGAGTGACCTATGAGGAGTGATCCATAGTGGCGTGGCAAAATTGAGCCTGATCATCAATCCTCTTCCAGGTCATCCACCATTTTACGCAGATCTTCTATCGCCTGACTGACGTCGACGTTCTCTTCGGGATGGTCGAGAATGCCCCTGTTCTTTTTCGTCAGTGACATGCTTATATCAGCAGGTTCAAGTTTGTTGTTACTCTCCCGCCAGCGCAACGCGACTACAGTGACGTTATCACTCTCAGGTTTGCTTGTGGTCTCAGCACGTTCTGCGAGTTGAGATATGTTATTCAGCAGTGGCCCATTTTTTTTGTAGAACATCTCCACCAGGGGGCGTTCCGGCAGTGGTCCCCAGAATCCGTCACTACAGAGCAGTACGACATCCCCCTGCTTGAGTTCATGTGGGCCACTGAGTTCGGCAACCGGTCTGTTACTGTTTCCACCCAGGCATCGGGTGACATAGTTGCGGAACTTATGGGTATGCACCTGAGCGGCAGAGATAATGCCCTGCTGTCTGAGGTGTTCCACGTAGGAGTGATCATCAGTGCGCAGATGGATGACGCCATCACGCATTATATAGAGTCGACTGTCGCCAATATGCGCCCAATATGCTTTATCTTCCTGGACAAGACAGAGAACCCCGGTAGTTCTTGGTTCGATGGGAGGTTCCTGTCGATCACCAAATGCGGTTATCTGCTGGTGGCTCATCTCCATCAGGCCTGAGAGGAAAAAGCGAGGATTTGATATTGGTTTGCGACTGGTCAGGAAGGCCTTGCGGGCATTGTCCATGAGGATTTGTGCCGCCATTTCCCCCTTTGGGTGGCCCCCCATTCCATCAGCGAGTGCAAGCAATATAGCATCTGGCGCTTCCATCACCAGGGCGCGATCCTGATTCATGGAGCGATTGCCAACCAGGCTGCATTGGGCTGTTTCGTACTTCATATTGCTCTCTTTTCGTCAAACAGCTCAGAAATGGCACTTTCAGTATCAATCGCACTATTATTGTCTTGCAGTGCATTGAGAAGTTCGCTGGCATTTTGTGGCCGCTTCTCATAATCGATCTCCATCGCCCAATCGATCGCTTCAAGCATCGCTGCCGGATATCTTCTGCGGTAGATCCTTGCCGCAGGCTTCAATTTCTCTTTGGCATGTCGCTCAATGGCTGAGGGCGGGGCTTTGCCATCCAGGCAGGCGCGCATGCTTGCGCCAATGGCATAGACATCGCTCCATGGTCCGACATTGCCTGATTGGTAATACTGTTCAACAGGGGAGAAGCCAGTGGTTACGACACGGCCGGTACGTGTGCCCTCATTGCGCACTTCGTGAACGGCACCAAAATCGAGTAACAGAGGGTTGCCGCCGGTACGGAGGTGGATATTGCTGGGTTTGATGTCGAGATGCAGCAGACTACGGGAGTGGATCTGACTTAATGCATCCAAAATCGGTGGAAACACGGTCATGATGAATCTGGTACTGAGGCTGCCGCTACGCTTCTTTATGTAGCTGGCCAGATTCTTACCCCGCTCGTGATCCATTACAAGATACCCCGTGTTGTTGGCCAGAAAGAAGCCTCTTACCTGGACAATATTGGGGTGTCGCAAGGAGGCCAGAACCTTGGCTTCCTGGTAGAACAGGCGCAGGCTGCGATTGAAATTATCGATCTGCTTCTCTTCAAGGGGGACGACTTTACCATTGCTGCTGCGGCGGGCGAGTTTCTTCGGCAGAAACTCTTTGATTATCACTTCGTCCTGAGTGTCTTCGTCCTCTGCCAGGTAGATCAGGCTGAAGCCTCCACTCGCAACCACCTTCATGATGACATAACAGTCAATTTCTGTGCCTTCCGGCATGCTGTCTCGAAGCTTATCCATATAAGATCCGCGAAGGTTCGTCTCGGCTTGTGTCGCTATCCATCATCACACTGATTATAAGGCCTTTTTATAGAAATGCCGCTACTCTCTATGGTTTTGTGTGCCTTTCAGAGTGAAAAGGTGATTTTCATCAAAAAAACAGTAGGCATATAGAAGCCGAACCATGCATAGAGTTGCTGCACACCCAGATTTAGCGGCGTCTCAAGGTAAATCTGAAATCAAAACGCCAATATTGGTATATTTTTGCCCCATAATGTGGCGTATCGCTTATCATAGTCAGACTTTCTTAACGGGTGGTTATGGCTGCGACTTATATAACCACTAAATTGTTTCAACAAGAAAACTCAGGCATATGATTATGATCAGTAGTATGACTGCCTTCGCAAGGGAAGAGTACCGGGGTGACCTGGGAAATATGAGCTGGGAGATCCGCTCGGTTAACCATCGCTACCTGGAGGCTTTTTTGCGTTTGCCAGAAGAGCTCAGGGCTCTGGAGCCTTCGGTCCGGGAGCGTCTCAACAGCCGTTTGGGGCGAGGCAAGCTCGATGTCAGTCTGAAGTTTAAAGCCGGGGTTGCTGCCGATGCCTCTTTACGCATCAACCAGCGTCTGGTGGAGCAGCTAATGGGGGCAGAGCAACAGTTGCTGGAAGCGACTGATCTGAGTCCCAGTATACGATCCGGCGATCTGCTCAGATGGCCTGGAGTTTTGGAAGAGGCGGAGCGTGACTATACGCCGGTTAAACAGCAGGCGATGCAACTGCTGGAGACAGCTATCGACAGTTTGATCGATAATCGATTGCGTGAAGGCGAGCGGTTGGGAGAGATCATCAGATTGAGATGTGATGCTCTGGAAGGGGAAGTGAGCCGGGTGCGAGGTTTGATGCCTGAGGTATTGGATTCTGTGCGCAGCCGAATCAGGGACAGGTTATCAGAGGTGATGGAAGAGCTGGATGAGTCTCGTGTTGAGCAGGAGATGGTACTGTTGGCTCAGCGACTCGATGTGGATGAGGAGCTGGATCGTCTGGAGACCCATATCGATGAGGTGAGACGGGTACTCGAGGTTGATGAGCCGATTGGACGTCGACTCGACTTTCTGATGCAGGAGCTTAACCGGGAGGCAAACACCCTGACCTCAAAGTCGAACAATGTGGAAGTCACTCGCTCTGCTGTTGAGATGAAGGTGCTTATCGAGCAGATGAGAGAGCAGGTGCAAAATTTGGAATAATTATTTTTCTGGCTGCTATTTTTGTTACAGAATTTAGGTTCAAGTGACAGATGACTGAATGCAGGAGAAATATCCAAAGTTCATTTATACCCGGCTTCTTTCTGGGCACGAACGGCGAGGACAAACACAGTATCTATTTCGGCAACGAACCAGTATAGCCTTACATAGCCTTTGGATCGTTGCCCAATAACCAGTTCGCGCAACTCTTACGTAGTTTCTCGACCGATATACGGGTTACTCTCAAGAACGGAGATGGCGCTGACGATACGATGCTCTTCAGCGTCGATACGCTCGGCTATAGCATCAAGAATCAGGGCATGTGATGTTGATCCCAGGTTCTTTGCTACTTTTGCAAGTCGATCCTTTAGTTCGGCGGGGAGTTGGATGGTGGTGGTAGACCTGCTGTTTCCTTGAGCAAGGCGTATCTATTGGGGGGTAGCACAATTGTGCTACACGCAGCAAGCAGGACTGGAGGATAGGTTTTTTGAAACAAAAAAATCAGTTGTCTACTCCATTCTGTGGCTAACTTGCAGACTTCTCAGAACAACTAAAAAAGCCCCTCTCCCTTTACGGGAGAGGGGAGTTTATCTCCCTACCTATTTAAGATACTGATGACTTGTATGTTTTTTATAGCAGTGACCCTCTGCTTTACGATGTTTTTCATGTCTCAATTCTCAATCAGCAATAGAAACAAGCAGCAATGAATCAGTTACAACCGTAATAGTAGTGATTAGGGATCGATTTAGATCAATTGTCGGTTAGTTTCGCCACTGCTGAATCGACAGTTTTATTCAGTTTTTTAATCGATTTCTCCATGATCTGGGCGACCTTGGGTTCCATCATGGCACTCATCATTTCAAAATTCATTCTTGAAATAACCACGCTGCCATCACTTTTACCATAGACAGACAAGCCGCAGGGCATCATGGCAGAGACATAGCGAGTTTCGTCATCAGCGAGTAGAGGCATTGCATTCTTACCACTGGTGATTTTGAAAATCACCAGGCCGCCAGGTACATCGACACCTTTCTTGGCGAGTCTCTTGCCTAAGTCAATTTCAGCAATGAGTTTCCAGCCATCAGTTTTCAATTGTTCTCTTAATGTATCCAGACTCTTGCGGTAGTCTTGTTGAATAGTACGTTCAACAACAATGGCGTGAGACTGCTTAGCATCATCGGGAATGGTGTTTTCAACTGACATGGCAACAGATGAGGTAGCCATGGAAATGGCTAAAATCAGACTGGAAATTGTTTTCTGATATTTCATAGAGATGCTTTCCTGGGATGGTTATTGATCAAAAAGATTTGGCGCATCTTTCAGAAAGTTGTCCCGACAAGCATTGAGATTCCGCAATCTCAACTTTATCTGTAAGGGTATTGAGGCTTTTTATCGGGCACTGATTAGAGATTATTTTTCCTGATCAGGGTGGGATGCTGCTACTGAAGTGATAACGACTTATAGTGATAGCGTTGAAATCGTTAAAGCCAAACAGATTTCAGAGCCTACAAATCAGTAGCTTGTCAGGGAGTTATCTGCAGCCGATGTCGTTCAAATGACAGTCCCGGTGAGACTCACCGGGTTCTCGCACTGCATATCCCTGTGTGAGGGAGATAAATCCATTCAACCTGTCAGTACTCCTTGCAATCCAATCTCCAGGCGTCCAAATCGAGGTTCTTGTACAACCAGTCTAGACCCATGCTATTTGCCTGAGGGCAAAATTGAGTGGGATCGCCTTTGTATTCCACGCCAAATACAGCTTTATTCATCTGAATAAACGGTAATAGCAGATCGCATTCATTATATTGAAAGCATTGCTCATTGAGCGCCCAATCGAAATGGGTAACCAGATCCTCAATTTGGTCCAAATCATTTTTCAAACCAACAGAGAGTCCCCGGTTGTGCGCTTCCTGAGCCAACCAGATGTTGAAGTCTAACTGGTCCTGATAGGTAAGCGGAAAACCGGTGTTGTTGGTATAACCATCCACATTGTCTGGATCAACGCCGTCACAGTTTTTGCTGACCGCCAGGTCAAGACGTGCCTGAAGTATGGGGCCGAGTTCATTCAGACGCCGGACATCCAACCAGGCTTCACCGGGCCAACCGTTACTGTTGCCTTTTACAGTGGACGGATAGTGATCGGCATCGGGACGCCACTCTTCCCAACTACCTGCACTGAAATAACAAATCACGGTTTTACCCTGGGCATGGAGTTGGTCAATCAGGCTCTGCGGAGTATCGAAGAGATCGATATCGTACATCTGAAGGTTATAGCTGGTGTCGATATCACCCTGTAGCTGCAGTTGCCACGAGGTTCCGGGGGCAGGTTGCCAGATGTCGCCTGGAAGAGGTGGTGGCGGTGGTGGTGGTTCATCCGCGGATTGTAAGCTAATGCTCAGAGCCAGATAGTCGAGGTCACTGTCATCCCCTTCATTGCGGGTGAAATAGCGCAGTTTGAGTCTGTTATTCCTGTTTATATAGCGATCAGGGGCGCCGCTCACTTCAGCGCGGATCAGGCTCCATTCCCAGTTAGGTACGCCGGAATTATCCGTCAGTGATATCCACTTGGCACTGACAAAGTCCCTGATCTGCCACCGCCAGCGCTGTTCTGAGCGGGTGGGACCCTTGTAGTTGGCGGCAAACGACAGGGTGTTGATTGCTGATGGATCCTTGTCTGCAGGAAGTTCGAAGGAGAAGATTCCGGTGTAGCCTCCAGAGCCGGTATAGAACTCCTTATAGGTGTTCCAGTTATCGTCGGCGCCTGTTTGCTCCTGTACCGATAGTACCGATAGTTCCTGTTCGCTGTGATTGCCCCTTTTGCTGGTCAGCTTGATCGGGTGGAGTGTCAGTTCTGTCTCTGCGAGCACTTCGGTGTGCCACACAAAGCAGAGAAAGAAGAAAACAACAGAGAATGAACGAACTACCTTGTTATTCATGATGATGCAGCCTTTATTATTCCACGGGAGCAGTGTAATTAATAAAAACCAAACCTATTGTGAAGGCAATCAAAAAATTGATCGTAGCTTTACTAGGGCCTATTCGATTAGTGTTAGCAGGCCCTAACATATTACAGTTGAAAATGTTTAGAGATTGCCTCAGCGCAATCCCCTGTTTCACTATTGATATCCAGCTGGGCTCCTTGAGGTGATATGCAGCTGATAGTTACCAGCTGGTCTCCCTCTATGCCTACCACCCGCATTACCCGCATTGGATTATTGCTGTATATGAGGTCGATCACTGCCAACTGACGTTCACCTATCCACTCATAGTGTCCCTTGGCTTGGGCGTGGCTGAATCGCTCATGTTGCGGAATGTTGTTTCGATCGTAGGTTTGCTGAAGACTCTGTTCTGCTCCCTTTTGATACTCATCCGTCAATTGCTGAAGGTATCCTTCGTCGAACGAGGATTGAGTCAATCCCTCAGCTGGTTGTTTACTGATCTTTACATTGGAGGGTTCAGGAGAAAGGCCACAGCCTGCAAGCAGCAGACAGATTATGAGTGACTGAAGGGTGGCGCGTAACATACTGTTTCCTGGCTCAAGCTTTAAATCCCGCCATTCTAGCTTAAATGAAGCCGCCATTTCATGATTTTGCAGAGGATACTTACTAACCAGGCCATAGAAATTGATATCTAAGGTCTGGTTAGTAGCTACAACAGCCGAAGGTAAACTATTTGCTCGCCGGGTTTAAAAGAGTAGCGTCAATTATCTACCTCGATAATTTCTGCCAACATCTCCTTCAGAGGTTTTGGTTTTCCAAAGTGATAACCCTGCCCATAATCCACGCCTATGTTTTTCAGGGCCTGACTGGTGGTTTCATCTGAAACAAACTCAGCGATTACCTTTTTTTCCATAAAGTGTGCGATCTCAGTAATCGAACTGATCATGGCGTAATCTGCCGGTTTGTTGAGAATCTCCCGTACAAAGATGCCATCGATCTTGACATAATCCACGGGGAAGTCCTTCAGGTAAGAAAAAGAGGCGTATCCAGAGCCAAAATCATCCAGTGAAAACGAACAGCCAAGTGCACGAATATCATTTATCGTATCGGCAGTATCGCTGATATCCCCGACCAGTGCTGTTTCTGTGATCTCAAATCCAAAATTCCTGGTCTGTAGGGATGATGATTTAATGCGATCTATAAGTTGAGCTTTGAATTCGCCATCTCCCAGTGATTTGCCTGAGAGGTTGATAGAAAAACTGTGCCCCTCTGGCAGGCGGTCAGCATAGGGTTCAACCTGTTGAAAAAATGCGTCTACCACCCAGAAGTCGACATCCCGCATCAAGTCATAGGTTTCTGCAGCCTGTATGAATGAGACAGGGGATTCGAGTTCCCCTTCGTCATTTAGAATACGCAGTAAGATCTCATGGTGATGAGGCAGTGTATTTGCTGCCTGAAGAGGTACTATTGGTTGAACAAACAACTCCATACGTCCTTTCGCCAATGCCTCTTTGATTGTGGGCAGGGACTCTACCAGTTGTTGGCGTGCCTGATAGACAGGGTCACTTTCAAGGTAGATGCGTGTGCAGTTACCGCCGCTCCGTTTGGCCGTGTTGCAAGCAGCCAAGGCAGCTTGCATCAGTTTATCCGGTCTCTGAGCATCCGATTCGATCTGCACAACACCAATACTGGCTGTTGCTGGAATAAGCCTCCCTTTCCATTTAAAGGAGGCTTCATCGATTGCCTGGCGAAGCATCTCTGCAGATTGGTAGCCAATCTCGAGATTCTGCCTCCCTAATAGGAGGGAAAACTCATCATCACCGATACGCCCCAGGAAACCATCGTCTGGCAGATAGCTGAGTAGAATGTCTGTCACAGTCTGGAGTAGTTTGTCGCCGCCCTCGAATCCACAAAGATCGTTGACCACCTGGAATTTATCCAGGTCTATCTGAAGCAGTACACCTGCGTTGTCATATTGCCATCCATCGATATGCTTTTTCAGTTCAGACTCAAAGGCTCGTCGGTTGGATAGACCGGTTAGAGGATCGATATCCGACTCCTGTTTGAAGTCGTTATAAGTATTGGAAAGGATGGTCTCAATGGTTCTTTCAATAATCGGTTTTGCTGAGCTCTCCATTGGACGGATATGGTGGCTGGCAAAACGATTTGCAAGTTGTGGTAGTGCCTCATCCAATGCTTTGAAACCATCTCCGTCTACCAGTAGATACCTGCCTGATTTCGGGTTCTTCCATGCCAGACTGAGAATTCTGGGGTGCTCAGGGTCTTCCTGCTCCACCAGCCAGGTATCGAGAGCAAACTTACTCAACTGTTTTTGCCACTGCTGATCTTCTACTGAGGGGGTGCTGGTTGGTTGGTGGATGTTCATCCCCTGAAAGTAGTGGTGTAGATAGGCTTTATTGGCTTCTATTCGCAGATGGGGAAAATTGTCACCTTCCAGGCCACATTCAAGCAGTCGTTGCAACTCCAGCTCAAACCCTTGTGCCTGCTCGGCGTAGATTGGGTAGTCGGTAAAGCCTTTGTGAATCGTAGAGAGCAGTGCTTTCTGCTGAATCTCTGTAAGATGATGCTCGCCTGGTGGGTCGGTAAAAATTTGGTGTAGCTGTTCTACTATCTGAAGATAATTTTGCCAGCCTTTATCGCCGGTTTTTTCTAAAACTGCAGTCTGAACCATCAGATTGACCCAACCAAACCGAAACAGCTTATCGACTATGGGAGAGATTGTTTGGTCAAGTAGAAGCTTGGCCAGGGCCTCATAAGTTGCTGTTTGGGCCTGTCGAAGTTTCTCATCTTTGAGGCAGCGAGAGATAGAGAGCTTTCGATTGGTTTTAAATCGCTTGAGCTGCTCTTTGTGCAACCTGATGATTTCATCTGTCACTTCATCGATATGACTATAGTGGCCACTTTCCACCGCTTCAGTGATCACTGCCAATTGCTGCGATTCTCTATCTCTTAGCATTGAGCTACGGGTGCCCTTATTCACATAAGGTTTCATTGATTCAATCGAGTCGAGCAGGTGCCGTACTGGGTGATCAGGGTTTTCAAGCAGGTTGGTATCTTTCAGAACTGCTTCGATGATCAGAAACTTTAAGCTGCCCATCAGTGAACGTAATTCGTTACTGATCAGTGGGTCTTCGCTCAGTGTGGCGACCAGCTCCTCGCCCGCACCGATGGCAGCTCTGGCTTCGGCGGATAGTTGAATCGGTTTACTACTCTCCTGCTGTAGAAGGTTCTCAATTTGCTGTTGCAGTGTGGCGGTCTGCTGTTGCGATAGAGAAGCAATACTGGTCAGTATCTCCTTCTGTTCGTCTGCCGACATGCCCTGTGTGGCTGACTGAGTATCCTCCGTTTGATGGAGTTGATGTAAGTTACTGAGATGTTCTATAGGGTTGTCGGAGATAGTGCCGGTTTCGGCTGTTTTTACAATAGTCCATTGGTTTTTGGTTTCAGCTTCCCCGACTATTTTTTGCTGTCGCATCTGTTGCAGCAGTTTTTCATAAAGTGTTTTCAGGGTAATAAGCAGGTTTTTACTGAAACTATTCAGGAGCAGTTTGGTGATTTGAGCGTCAAACTGATAGCCATCTAAACTATTTTTGAATGTACTCAACAGAGTGATTGGAGAGATCGGATTGAGTTCGTTATGGATATTATCCTGGCATAGATAACTGAGTGCTGACTCAATATGGTAGAGCTGACGGGAAACTTTGGATTCAAGCTGGCGAGCCACATCATTCACCAGAATCCATGTCTCAATTTCTTGTGTCTCTACCAAGGCCATCTCATCCAATTGCTCGGGTTCTGAGTCTAATTTGCCTTTGGATTCTCCTGTCAGTTCGGTAAAGCTGATTTCTATTTGTTGAATAAACTCTTCAGCTAAGGTTTGGTGATCCTTTTCCAATGTGTTGAGTGCGAAGAAGAGGCTGGATTGCTCCTGTGGATCACTGGTATCCGTAATCCTCTGCTGAAGTTCCTGCTCTGCTTGAGCGGAAAAACTGAGCAGACAATTTTTGAGAAAAGGTTTAGCTGTTTTCTGGACTTGATTGATTGCCTTTCGACTCTGCTCCGGATCAGAGGTTATATGTCCGGTCTCTTGACGGGTATCTTCATTTTGCGCTTCTGCAGAGAGAGACTGGTAGAGCCTGTCGCCACCACTGTCGCTAAATGCGGCGCCCATTCCACCGTTATCAAAGTAGACTACCTCGACAGCAACCTGACTGGAAGTGTCAGAGATCGATAGCCGCACTTTCTGACGCTCAGGCTCAGCTATGTAGCCATGAGTGAGGACGTCGTTCAGGTTTTCATTCAGACACTGAAGATAGACACCACCCCGGGAGTAGTTGAGCATACGACAACCATCGTAGACCTGAGATTGAAATTCGATGGTGACAGGAATATCTATCTTAAGTCGCGGATGCTGCCGACGATTCCTTTGATCTTTCAATGCATGAATCCTATGAAAAGCAGTCTATATCGTTCTTGATTGGTGTAGGGTGAGACTATACCTGTATCGGCACTATGCCGGGTGGTCTTTAACTCATAAATATTGTGCTGTCATTGAGCGATGCTATCTTCAATCTGATGGCAAGGCCGTTCAGCTGAAATAATAGAGGTGCCCTTGAAAATGTGTGGTTTTTCCAACCACTTACTGACGAGGTACACTAGATAATTGTCTGACGATATTATGAGCTATGAATTGATCCAAATTTTTGAATTGTTCTGTTTTCTGTAATAGTCAGATCCTATTCGATTCGTGTTAACAGGCCCTAGTATGATGAAACGCTGTAGCTCTTTTACCAGTATATTACTTCTTCTGATCATGGTTGCCTGTACCACCAGTCCCACTGGGCGCAAGCAGTTGATGATCATCAGTGAAGAGAGTGCGATCAACTCTTCGAAAGCGGCCTATATTGAGATGCTAAAACCCTATGAAGAGGAGGGTAGACTGGATAGTGATCCACAACTTAAAGCCAGGGTGTCGCGTATCACTGGGCGTCTCATCGCTCAGGCAGTGGAGATGCGTCCAGAGACTAAGGAATGGGCATGGAGCATGAAGATACTGGATGATCCGGAGATGGTAAATGCCTGGGCGATGGCTGGGGGTAAGATGGCGCTCTACACCGGGCTGGTTGAGCAGGTAAAGCCAACTGATGATGAGTTGGCTCAGGTATTGGCTCATGAAATATCCCATGCCTTGGCCAAACACTCTGCTGAGAAGATGTCTGTCGCTATGGCCAGTCAGTTGGGGATGGTTGCGGTAGCTGCATCGACTGACAACCGGGCAGTGCTTGCCGGCTCTATGATGGCGGCAAAATTGGCAATCGACTTGCCGAATAGCCGCACAGCTGAGGAGGAGGCAGATAGAATCGGTATTGAGTTGGCTGCCAAGGCTGGATACGATCCAAGAGCGGCGGCCACGCTATGGAAAAAGATGGGCGAAGTGTCTGCTAGCCGGGTACCGCAATTTCTCAGTACACATCCCAGCCCGTCCAATCGCGCCGAGACACTCGGCAAGCTAGCGGATAAGATGATGCCCTATTTCGAGGCGCCCGGTGAGCGCCCCAGCTTCAATTTTTGAAAATTACCAATATCCATATATCAGGACTCAAAATGGCCACAGGCACGCTCTACATCCTCTCTGCACCATCCGGGGCAGGTAAAACAAGTCTCTTGAAAGTGCTGCGTGGGCAGGATGGCAAATTGCATGTCTCTGTCTCCCATACCACCCGACCGATGAGGCCAGGAGAAGAGAACGCCAGGGACTACCACTTTGTCGACAGGGAGACGTTCCTGCAGATGGTTTCATCCGACGCTTTTTTAGAGCATGCAGAGGTATTCGGAAACTACTACGGAACCTCTGAGGCTGAGGTCAGGGGGCAGCTGGATGGGGGTAGGGATACGGTGCTGGAGATCGATTGGCAGGGGGCGCGTCAGGTGAGGGCGCGTTTTCCTGAGGCGGTGTCGATCTTTATCCTGCCACCCAGCCCTGAGGCACTGCATGAACGCCTGAGTGCCCGGGGACAGGATAGTGAGGAGGTCATCCAGGGACGCATGCAGCAGGCTGTGAGTGAAATGTCCCATTACGATGAGTTCGACTATTTAGTGATTAATGATGAATTCGATACAGCTCTGGGAGAACTCAGGGCCATTGTTAATGCTGATCGGCTACGACTGACATACCAATCAGATCGCCACGCGGAACAGATCAAGGCGTTGCTACAGATCTAGTGGCTTCCCGCAGGGCGAGGCAGGTGATTTAAACGCAAACTGAGATTGGCCTTGTCTAAATATAGGGTTTATATGACGCACCACACTAGTGTACCTCCTCCGGGTTAGGGCACTATCTTGCCATCAAATGTCCCACTTCAGATGTGGGTATCTTCGTAATGTTTACCTATAAAGTACTTTCCTTGATATCTATCGCACTACTTATTGATGCTCGATATGATTCATATGGGTGCAACACTGGCCAATTAGGATTGGATCTCAATCCTACAAGCTATAATATAGCGACCCTTAATTTGAACTGCGGATTGATGATCCGAGATTCCGCAGTCGATCGCTGATATCTGATGTAAGGTAATGATATGCCACTTCAAATAGTGAAGTTTATGTTCCCCCATTGGGTGAACTCATTAACGCTACATGTCCATGTTCGACTACGGATTCTGGGATAATGGCCGGAAAACTCTATATCAAAACCTTCGGTTGTCAGATGAACGAGTACGATTCGTCACGTATGGCGGATGGTTTGCGCGTGGCCGCAGGTCTGGAGTTGACCAATGACCCTGAGCAGGCGGATGTGCTGCTTCTCAATACCTGTTCTATTCGGGAAAAGGCTCAGGAGAAGGTCTTCTCCCAGTTGGGGCGGTGGCGACCCTGGAAAGAGCGTAATCCCGCCCTGGTCATAGGTGTGGGTGGTTGCGTGGCCAGTCAGGAGGGTGAGGCCATTCGGCAGCGAGCCCCCTATGTGGATCTGGTTTTTGGTCCTCAGACCTTGCATCGGTTGCCTGAAATGGTGAAACAGGTTCGTCTTCAGCGACAACCGATGGTCGATGTCAGTTTTCCAGAGATCGAAAAGTTCGATCGACTGCCTGATCCCCGGGCAGAAGGCCCAACGGCATACGTTTCTATCATGGAAGGATGCTCAAAATATTGCACATACTGTGTAGTGCCATTCACTAGAGGTGAAGAGATCAGCCGCCCATTCGATGATGTCATCGCTGAGGTGGCAGGTTTGGTGGAGCAGGGGGTTCGCGAGATCCATCTGCTGGGTCAGAATGTGAACGCCTATCGGGGAGAGATGGACGATGGAGAGCACGCTGATCTTGCCCTGTTGATCGAGTTCGTAGCGGCAATCGATGGTGTTGAGCGGATTCGTTTCACCACATCCCATCCCGTTGAATTCTCTGATCGACTGATAGAGACCTATGCTCAGGTTCCGGAATTGGTGAGTTTTCTGCATCTTCCAGTGCAGTCCGGTTCAGACCGTGTATTGGCGATGATGAAGCGGGGGCATATGGTGCTTGAATATAAAGCGAAAATAGCCCGTTTACGCAAAGCGCGCCCTGAAATCACCATCTCTTCAGACTTTATTGTCGGATTCCCCGGTGAGACTGAAGCGGATTTTGAGCAGACCCTTCAGCTCATCGAAGAGGTCGGTTTTGATCACTCCTACAGTTTCATCTATAGTCGCCGTCCCGGTACACCGGCTTCAGATCTGCCCGATGATGTACCGCTGGAAGTCAAACAGAAACGTCTGGAGCGGCTGCAGCAGTTAATCAACACTCAGGCGCAAAGCATCAGTCGCCAGATGGTGGGAACTACCCAGCGCATTTTGGTAGAGCGACCAGCGAAAAAGAATCCGGCACAACTGGCGGGTCGTACCGAAAATAACCGGGTGGTTAATTTTGATGGACCAGCCGATCTCATTGGACAGTTTGTCGAAGTCCGAATCACCGAGGCACTGCCAAATTCGCTGCGAGGCGAATGGTCAGGCCGGCTTAAGGAAAGTGCAGTTGGCTGAACATCCTCAATCTCTCGATCTGGCTCTGGAGCCAGCGGACAATTCAAGACTTGCCAATGTCTGCGGTCAGTTGGATGAACACCTGCGCCTAATAGAGCGGCGTTTGGGTATTGAAATCAACAATCGGGGTAACCATTTCCGTCTGATTGGAGAGGGACATGCCATTCAAGCCGGAGAGCAGGTGTTGCAGGATCTCTATCGCGTCTCTGTGAATGAGGTGCTGGAACCGAAGCGGGTGCATCTGTTTTTACAGGAAGCAGGCGTGGATGAATTACTTGACCAGGATAAGCTGGCTGATCTGCCCGAAACAGTTATCAAAACCCGCCGTGGATTGGTGCGTCCCCGGGGTGGGAATCAGAAAGAGTATCTGCATAAGGTGCTCACTCACGATATAAACTTCGGTGTTGGGCCTGCTGGAACGGGTAAGACCTATCTGGCGGTAGCCAGTGCAGTGGATGCCCTGGAACGTGACCAGGTGAGACGTATCCTGCTGGTGCGGCCTGCGGTAGAGGCCGGTGAGCGACTCGGATTTCTGCCTGGCGATCTGGCACAGAAGATCGACCCCTATCTGCGTCCGCTCTACGATGCCTTGTATGAGATGTTGGGCTTTGAGAAGGTCGCCAAGCTGGTGGAGCGGAATATCATTGAGATTGCGCCACTGGCCTACATGCGCGGTCGTACCCTTAATGAATCCTTTGTCATTCTTGATGAGGCGCAAAACACAACACCCGAACAGATGAAGATGTTTCTGACCCGGATTGGATTCGGTTCAACTGCAGTAATCACAGGGGATGTGACTCAAATCGACCTGCCCAGGGGGCAACAGTCCGGATTGCGTCAGGTTACGGAAGTACTGGCCAATGTCGAAGGTATCAGTTTTACTTTCTTCAATGCTCGCGATGTGGTTCGCCATCCTGTGGTACAAAGGGTGGTTCGTGCTTATGATGACTTCGAGCTGAGGTCCTGACCGCCAACATGAGTCGCTTGATGCTGGAGATTCAAAGGGTTGCTGAGCGATCTCAGGGTCTGCCCCAAGATGAACAACTGCTTGCCTGGGCTGAAGCCGCACTCGAGACCGGTGAGAATGAGGTGGAAATGGTCATCCGTTTGGTGGATGAGCCAGAGAGCCAGCAGTTGAATCGGGACTATCGAGGCAAGGACAAGCCGACCAATGTACTCTCCTTTCCATTTGATGCCCCTGAAGTGGTTACAACACCTTTGATCGGTGATCTGGTGGTTTGTGCACCAGTGGTCGCTCGGGAGGCGCAACAGCAGCACAAGACCCTGGAGGCCCATTGGGCACATATGGTGATTCATGGTGTGTTGCATCTGCAGGGATATGATCACCAGACCGATGAGGAGGCAGAGATGATGGAGGATAGAGAGCGTGAAATCCTTCAAACCCTACAGTTTTCAGACCCCTACATTAAAGAGAAGCAATGAACAGCGAAGATCGATTAAGTAGCGGTTCCTCCAAACGCTGGCTGGAACGAATCAGTCGAATGTTTGGTAGTGAACCGCAAGACAAGGAGCAGATCTACAGCCTATTGAAGGAGGCCAACGAGAGGGAGTTGTTTGACAATGACGCTCTGAGCATGATGGAGGGTGCGATGCTGGTTTCCGAGCGGCGAGCGCGGGACATCATGAACCCCCGTTCCAAGCTGGAGGTGGTGCGTGCTGGAGATAGTCTGGATGAGGTCTTAAAGGTCGCCATAGAGTCAGCTCATTCCCGACTGCCGGTAATCGGAGAGGATGTGGATGAGGTTCTGGGGCTGCTTTTATCAAAGGATCTGTTGCCGTTCTTTCAAAAGGAGCAGCGAGATGAATTTGATCTGCTTGAGGTTATGCGTGAAGCACTCTTTGTTCCGGAGGCGATGCGCCTGAACCAACTGTTAAAGAACTTGAAATTGAGCCGTAACCATATGGCCATTGTTGTTGATGAATATGGTTCAACAGCGGGTATCGTGACTCTGGAGGATCTGCTTGAGCAGATCGTTGGCGAAATAGAGGATGAACACGATACACCTGAAGACGAACCGCAAGCGTAAGCAGTTCATCAGCTCAATTTTAAGAAGCAGTGCTATCTCCGCTATAGAGAGACAAATAGAGGTAGGTTTGAGAGTTGACTATGGTTGAGTTGATTGTTGTACCAGTAACAGATGCACTATGGCTGAAGACAACATACTTAGTCGCCGGGTTAATAGTAAGCTTGAAAAAAGTAAGTAACCCAACTGTCGGCTAGAGGATGGAAGGTATACCCACAGTGCAATTGCTATTACGCGCCCCACGGTTAACGGCCTTTATCTCAGGTGGACTTGCCACGCTGGCATTTGCCCCTTTCAATCTCTGGTTGATGGCGGTTTTTAGCCCGCTTCTGCTCTTCCTTATCTGGCACCATGGCAGAGGCGCTAGCTTCCAAACGGGTTTTGCCTATGGTGTGGGGCTACTAGGGAGTGGTGTCTCCTGGCTGTATGTCAGTGTCGCCCAGTTTGGAGACCTGGGGTGGCTCTTTCCTTTGCTGCTTACCCTGGGGTTTATCCTCTTTGTGTCCCTATACTACGGTTTGCTGGGATGGGTTGCCTCTTACTTTGAATCAGTTGCCGTTACACCAAAACTGCTGTTGATCTATCCCTCCCTATGGGTCTTGATGGAGTGGCTCAGAGGTTGGTTTTTAACCGGCTTTCCCTGGCTGCAGTTGGGTTACTCTCAGGTTGATTCACCACTCGCAGGATATGCACCTCTGCTTGGCGTATTGGGTATAACCTGGGCTGTCACGCTCACTGCAGGGTTATTGTCTCACCTCTTGGATGCTCAGGGTCGCAGGATCTGGTTGCTGTCAGGTCTGGTGGTGATCTGGCTCGGAGGCTGGATGACGAACCAGATAGAGTGGAGTAGCCAAAACGGTAAACCTGTCACAGTTGCTTTGATACAAGGCAACATACCTCAAGCGCAAAAATGGGCGCCTGAGCAATTGGCCCCCAGCTTGGTCTTGTATGCCAATCTTTCACGGGATAATCTCGATAAAGATCTGGTGATCTGGCCGGAAACGGCAGTCTCTGCCTTTCAGTATCAAGTTGAAGCGGCGTTTATTCAGCCACTTGAAAAACGGGTCAGGGATCATGATTCAAACCTGGTGTTCGGTGTGGTGCAGATGGATTCCTCTCGGGAACACTATTACAACGCCCTGGTGGCTCTCGGTAATGAGGAGAGGGGTAGCTATTACAAGGGACACCTGGTGCCATTTACTGAATATCTGCCACTGAAATCGGTACTCTGGCCTCTGGTTGAGTTGTTTACAATTCCGATGTCTGATTTCTCCGCTCGCATCGAAGAGAAACCGTTGATGAAGGTGGGTAATCACGCCGTTGGTATGTCGATCTGTTATGAAGATGCCTTTGGAAATGAGATGATTAAGGCATTACCAGAGGCGGCTTACCTGATCAATGTGAGTAATGATGCCTGGTTTGGCGACTCCCTGGCTCCCCATCAACATCTGCAGATTGCCCGTATGCGAGCCCTTGAAACGAGTCGCTATCTGTTACGCGCCACGAATACTGGAATCTCTGCAATCATTGGGCCTCTTGGCGAGCTTCAGGGGCGATCGGCGCTACAGCAGCAGGATGTATTGCAAGGAGAGATTCTGCCGTTGAGTGGCATGACCCCTTATGCCCGGACTGGAAATCTGACGGTTCTGATGATGCTGCTAGTGACCTTGATTCTGAGCATTGCGCTAACCCAAAAACGGTTGCGTGGCTAGACGCGTTATTCAACAACGATGATTTGAGAGATGGCGTGGGCCAGGTTCAAAAGCCGTTTTGATTATGTTTGAATGGACGTGGAACGAAGATTGGCTGGGCAGATGACCCGTCACAAAATTCAGTACAACCTTAATGTTACCCATGAAAAAACGAGTGTTGATTACAGGCGCCTCATCCGGTTTTGGTGAGGCTTGTGCCCGCCGCTTCTCTGAAGCAGGTGACGATCTTGTGTTGTGTGCCCGCAGAGCGGATCGGCTGCATGCACTCAGAGAGTCCCTCTCAGGAGCAGGGCAGGTTGATGTCGAGACTTTGGATGTTACCGACCGTCAAGCGGTGGATGGTTTTCTAAAGCGGCTGCCAGAATCCAGTCGTGAGATCGATGTGTTGATCAACAATGCAGGTTTGGCCCTTGGTCTTGAGCCGGCTCATCGAGCTGATCTTGAGGATTGGGAGACTATGGTCGACACCAATATCAAGGGTTTGATGCGTATCACCCGGTTGATTCTGCCTGGTATGGTTCAACGTAAACGTGGGCACATTGTCAATATCGGTTCAGTTGCAGCTAACTGGCCCTATCCCGGTGGTAATGCCTATGGTGCTACCAAAGCATTCGTGCAGCAGTTCTCCAGAGGCTTGAAAGCAGACCTGATTGGCACGCCATTGAGGGTTACCAATATCGAGCCGGGGCTGGCTGAGACTGAATTTTCACTGGTCAGAATGAAAGGGGATAGTGACAAGGCAGCAGATGTTTATAAGGACACCCAACCCTTGACGGCAGATGATATTGCCGAAATCGTCTATTGGGTGACATCCTTACCGCCACACATCAATATCAATGCTCTGGAAGTGATGCCCGTATGTCAGTCGTGGAGCCCTTTTGCGATTGACCGAACCCTGGGTAAGCTTCTTTGAAGGCACTGCTCAATGCTGCCATAGAACTCTGCCTGCTCAAACGTGGCCCGCAGGATCTACCGCTATCCATACATCTGTTGTGGCTTACTATCCTGTTGAATATGTTTGTCAGCGTATTGATGCTGACGGATGGCCAGTCGGGGCTTGGCCGTGCCATTTGGCAAACCCTGTTTGAGTTGGCGCTGATGCTGGGCATGCTCTATACAGCACTGCGTATGAGAGGGTTGTCGCAACGATTTATTCAAGCAGTTACGGCTCTTATGTTGAGCGGTTTTCTGTTAGGTATGTTGGTGTTGCCATTGATCGCTTGGGGAAAGCAGAGTCAATCGGTGGAATCAGGTCTGTTGTTTTTGATTGTGTTTTCCTGGGGTATCGTCGTGTTTGGCCATATATTACGGCACACTTTCGATTTTTCTTTGAATGTAGGTATTGCTGCGGCACTGCTTTACACCATGATCGCAGGTAGTCTGATAGCGATCTTTTTTCCGGTACTTGATTGATGCATCTACATATCCTTGGAATATGCGGCACATTTATGGGGGGCATTGCCCTGCTGGCAAGAGCATTGGGTCATAAAGTGAGTGGTTCGGATGCCAATGTCTATCCTCCCATGAGTACGCAACTGGAGCAGGCTGGGATAGATCTGATGCAGGGTTTTAAACCTGAACACCTTGATCCTGCTCCCGATGTTGTTGTGGTAGGAAATGCCATGTCCAGGGGAAATTCTGCGGTGGAGTATATGCTCAATCAGGGGCTCTCCTACACCTCTGGTCCGCAGTGGCTGGCTGAACATGTTCTACCTGAGCGATGGGTGCTGGCCGTTGCCGGAACACATGGGAAAACCAGTACAGCCAGTCTATTGGCCTGGATTCTTGAGGATGCGGGACTCAATCCTGGGTATCTGATTGGTGGTGTACCGGAGAATTTTGGGGTATCCGCCCGCTTGGGTGACTCGCCATTTTTTGTGGTTGAGGCAGATGAATACGATACTGCTTTCTTTGATAAACGCTCGAAATTTGTACACTACCGCCCCCGTACCCTGGTGTTGAACAACCTCGAATTCGATCATGCTGACATCTTTGATGATCTGGCGATGATCCAGAGACAGTTTCACCATCTGCTACGTACAGTCCCTTCACAGGGGTTGATCGTGGCGCCGCAAAACGATGAAAATCTCAGCCAGGTGATCGATATGGGTCTCTGGACACCGATGGAGTATTTCGATCCCATAGGGGAAACAGATTGGTATGCTGCTGATGCCTCAGTGGATGGTCAAAAATTTGATGTAATCTGTGGTGGGCAATCCCAGGGGCGTGTCGAATGGGACCTGGTTGGGCAGCATAATGTTGCCAATGCACTGGCTGCTATCGCGGCAGCTCGACATGCCGGGGTTCCCCCTGGCGTTGCCATTTCCGCCTTGTCACGATTTAAGAATGTTAAGCGCCGTATGGAGCTGCGGGGAGAGGTCGCGGGCGTCCGTGTCTACGACGACTTTGCTCACCACCCCACTGCAATTGAAACTACCCTGAATGGTCTACGCAGTCAGGTTGGAGATGCACGTATCGTCGCCATGCTTGAGCCTCGCTCCAATACCATGAAGCAGGATATTCATACCCGGCGCCTGACTGGTGCCCTGGAGGCGGCTGACAGAGTGATGCTATTTGCACCCAGTGATCTGGAGTGGGATGCGGAGTCCGTTATGGCGCCACTGGGTTCCCGTGCTGAGGTGTTTCGCGATACCCAGGGGATGATCGACAGATCAGTGGATATTGTTCAGCCAGGAGATCATATCCTGATTATGAGTAATGGCGGATTTGAGGGGATACATCAAAGATTGCTGGATGCTTTACAATGTCGGGTATGACTAATGAAACAAAAGCGATCGCTGTGGCCATTACCGGAGCATCGGGAAGCGCCTATGCATTGCGCCTGATCGAATCTCTTGTCCAGGCAGATCAGAAATTGTATGTGATGTTCAGTCAGGCCGCTCAAGTGGTATTGAAGATGGAGTCTGGATTGGAGCTGCCATCTCAGCCAACCGAAGCGCAGAAGGTACTATGCCAGCGCTTCAATGCTGACCCGGAAAAGTTGCAGGTGTTTGGACGTCAGCAGTGGATGGCGCCAGTGGCCAGTGGATCCAATCCACCGAGGGCGATGGTCGTCTGTCCCTGTACTGTTGGTGCGCTATCAGCCATTGCCTGCGGAGCCAGCAATGATCTGATGGAGCGGGCTGCAGATGTGATCTTAAAAGAGCGTCGAAAGTTGATCCTGGTAGTTCGCGAGACCCCCTTTTCTGAAATTCACCTGGAGAATATGCTCAAGCTTAGCCGTATAGGGGCTGTGATCATGCCAGCAAACCCCGGCTTCTATAACAATCCACAGGGCGTTGAGGATATTGTTGATTTCATGGTGTCCAGAATTCTGGATCAACTGGATGTTGAGAATAATCTCTCCCCAAGGTGGGGAGAGTGAAACACTACTTCCATCCGTAAGAAACAGTCGATGGCCTGCCACTAAATATCTTTTGATTAGAGGCTGCAGGAGTGGCTCAGTCAGGTGTAGCAGGTTCGGCGACCCGCGCGCGCCTTGATCAAGGGCACGCTTATAGCCCTGAACATGGCTATTAAGGTGCCGGATTAGTAACTATTGTGCCTTGAGATAGGCCGCTACTTTTTCCGCTTCCTGCTGACTGATGTTTGGGAAGGCTGGCATTATATGGCCGCCGTTAATGATCTTCTCAGAGATCTCTTCTGAGGAGTCATCGGTGCCTGCGAGTTTAAGTAAAAAGCCGAATTTGCCCTGTCCATTACTGCCATGACAGCTAGAGCAGGCATTGGCATATATATCCATACCATCCATGCCAGCTACTGGTTTAAAATCATTTGAGTCGCTACAGCCAGTAAGAGTCAAGGCGAGCAGAGTGATGCCGGTGATGTAGATCGTTTTTTTCATTCGAAGCCTCTAAATCTAAAATATTGCCACAACCACGTCATGGTTTGGCTGCGCCTCCATAAACGCATACTTCACGCTGCCCAACTGATCTTTTAGGTTTAAGCGGTCAAGCAGCCGATGGCGCAGATAGTACGTTTTTTTTCTGGCTAAGGATAGGGTGGTTGTTGTATTGAACTGCAACGATTTTTTAAATAAGTGTGTCAGGTCATATTTTAGCTGGTCGTGATAATAAATATGATGACTGAGAGGGAATTATGCTGTGGGATGGGGGTATAAATCTAACAGTCTGTCGCTGCTTAAAATACAGTGCAGCGATTACGCCCCTTCTGCTTGGATTCATATAGAGCGCTGTCTACCCGCTTAAGCAGTGTGTCTATATTGTCACTTGATCTTACAACGCTGGCACCGAAGCTGGCAGTTACGTTGCCGACTTTCTCATGCTCTAGCTGTTCGATGGCAGAGCGTAGGGATTCTGTCAGAATTCTTAACTCTTTGGTGTCGATCAGTGGGGCTATTATCATGAACTCTTCACCGCCCCATCGAGCAAGAATATCTGATTTTCGGATTCTACCGGTCAATAGATCCACCGTATTTTTCAGCACCCGATCACCCATGTCATGGCCATACGTGTCATTGACCTGTTTAAAGTTATCCAGGTCGAACATTATCAAGCCAAATCGGTTGTTGGTCAGACTGGCCCATGCGATCTGGTTCTTTAGCTCCTCATCAAATTTCATACGATTGAAAATTTGTGTGAGTCTGTCGGTTTCAGCGATGTACTGGAGTTTTTTCTCCATCTCCACTGTCTCGGTTATATCGCGGTGAGACTCGATGATTTGAATTATATTCTCACCAGATTCATCAAAAATAGGAGTTGCGCGTACATCTACATGTATCACATTACCCTGGTGGTCAAAATGTTTGTGAACGACCGATACTGTTGTCTTCTTCTCTTTGATTTCTTTGATAGGGCAGGGGTCGAGCTGCCCCTTACAGGGTGAGGTGCGCTTGTGGGAGAGATGGTAGCATGTAGCATTCGAGGTGATTATTTGGCCATTGTTGTAAAGGTCGAGTGCTGATTGATTAATCAGTTGCAGTTCGAAGGTATTGATGTCAATTACCAAGGTTGGGTCGGGAATAGTATCGACCACTTTCTGGATATAGTCCCTTGATTGTGTGAGTTGCTGCTCTGTCTCTTTCAGCTGAGTGACATTGTGTATATGGACAAAATAATCGGTCAACCTGCCCTGGTTGTCACGAATAACATGGGTGGTTTCATCTACCCACTTTCGGTTATTTTTATTGTCGACAATCAGGTATGGCGAACGGTTGAATGTGATGGAGCGATTTCGTTCGGCCTCCAGTGTCTCTTGGGTATATTGCTCTAAATAGCCACTATCTATAATACTGGAATAGGTGACTTTGCCCGATTTAAAATATTCCTTATCAAACCCCAGCAACTCTTCGATATTTGCCGAAACGAATGATATTGGCCAGCCAACTTCGTTTCGCAGTTTAGCAACTACGCCTGGGCCATTTAGGAAAAGCTCATGCTCATTGGTGATTTTTCGATTAAGAGCATCAATCTTCTGTTTGTCCGCGTTTCGTTTCTCTCTCTGCCAAAGTGCTATGCCAAGAGCTATTGCCAGCAGTAGATAGATAAAGATTATCAGAGGTATGGTGTTGGAGAGCTTACGCCAAAGTTTAGCCTGTAACAGTTCATTAGGTACATGCAATATCATTCTCAAGCACCCCTTACAGGCCTGTGTGGCTTGAAAAATACCTGAAGGGTCAATGGTATTGAATGTGTAGAGTCCCCGTGGATTGAACAACTGCCCTTGATGGTTGCTCTGGATCTCTTGCCACGCTTGGTCGTGAGTTACGTTCATTCCTGCCTGAGGACTGTCAGGAAACATGAATTCCCAATCCTGGGCAGCATCTGGGCTAACCAGGCTATAGCCTTGCCAGTTGAGTAGCATGGCCTGTCCTGAAAAGCCCGCTGATATTTGCCTGAAGTCGTTCAGTAACTGCCTGGCAAGATAGTTCAAAATTATTACCCCATCAGCCTTGCCATCAGCCATATCGATTCGGCTACCAAAACGGATGGTCGGTTTTAAGGGTAACTCTATCTGTTTTCGCTCGATGTTGAGATCAAGTATTGAATTCCAAATTTCTTCAACAGGCGTATTGATGGCCTCTACAAAATAGTATCGGTGCTTTTTTGATTGAAGCTTGTCACTACTTACCGGATAGGGAGCGCCACCATTATAGTTAATGCGGATAATCTCCTGTCCTTGGTTGTCGAGAAAGCGAATCTGGTCGTATCGACCTCTCTGATCTGCCAGGGAGATCCATAGTTGTTGCAATCTTTTAATGGCAGCGGGGTTCTTGGTAACACGATCCAAGCCATGTAATTTATATTGCTCTGCCAGCAGCCTCAGATCTGAGTGGATCTCTATAAATGCCATGCTCAGTTGATCACTCAACTGATTAATGAGAATGTTGGATTCAAGCTTCATCTCATTATTGACACTGTTTTCGGTCTGGGAATAGAGCACCCAGAATGCAAGACCTACCAATACTGTTGTCGGTATGAGAAAGAGAAGGTAGTAGCGTAAGAATCTGCCGATATTCATGATGCCAATTGTGGCGGGGGAGAGTCTGGTTGATCAGAAGTCAATTGATGTAGAACCACAACAGCACCGGTTACTTTTCCATTCTCTTTGATCGGGGTGCTGATATACTCAACTTCCACAGGATTACCGCTCTTGTTCCAAATAATCTCTTTCTCCCCCCGTTGAGTCTCCCCACTTTTCAATACTCCTGTAATGGGGCAGTGAACTGATGGTAAAGGTGAGCCATCTTCGGAGCTGTGATGCCATAGTTGATGGCTATCTTTGCCGATCATCTCTTCGATGGTATATCCCAATAGTGTGGCAGCGGCAGGATTGACAAAGGTATGCCTGGCTTGATTATCTAATCCGATAATGCCATCTCCAGCAATATCCAGAATCAACTCTTTCTGTTGTTGTGCCCGATGGCCCTCTTCTTCAAGTTTCTTGTACTTATCGATATCGTCAATTACAGCAACTAAATAATCTACCTGTCCACTGATGTCAGGCTTGGTAGACAGAGAGAGCTGAATCCATTTAGAGTGGCCGTCGGCACAATTTATGCGTACTTGCAGGGAAGTGCTGGCCAACTTGTTTTGGCGAAGTTGATCGATGGCTTTAATGCATGCGGGTAGATCATCGCTATAGAGAAGATCTTTGAGGTTGATCTCTCTCATCTGTTGTCTGGTCAGAGCAATAATGTCGCAGAGTTTTTGATTCATCCTTAAAAACTGGCCAGTTGGCATGATATGAGCTAACCCCACAGCAGCCTGTTCGAAAGTGGCAACCTGAGCCTCCCTGCTGATCTCTAAGGTCGTTTTATGCTCTGACAGGGAGCGCTTAAGCCGAATAACCCTCATGCTGAGAATCGCTATTGACAAGAGTATTAGAGAGAGAAGTAGATACCAGTACCAATATCTGGCTAAGGAATTGATCAGCTTTTCATGGGGTTTCTTGTCGTATGGAGGCAATGCCAACAGGCGTAGCAGGTCGTCAACAGTCTGGTAGTTTTCAGGAATTGTCCAGCCATATATATTTGCGTCATTTGTAGCGCGATGTTCGGGGGGGAGACTTAATAGCGCAATAGAGACCTTTCGCGCAAGTTCCAAAGGCGTATGGGGAAGCAGTGCAAAAGGCCATTCAGGATAGAGGGGGGTGCTGATAGCATAGGGAAAATTATCATGCTGTTTTGCAGAAATGATACGAAAATCCTCTATATTCACCAGACCCTCCTGAGACATTCTCTCCAGGGTATCAGTCC
The DNA here is from genome assembly GCA_040506705.1 of Candidatus Thiodiazotropha sp. 6PLUC1. Lineage (GTDB taxonomy): Bacteria > Pseudomonadota > Gammaproteobacteria > Chromatiales > Chromatiaceae > Thiodiazotropha. The sequence continues at coordinate 53,402 of JBEVWG010000002.1, read as the reverse complement.
TGACTATACCAACCTCTGCTTCACGGTTTAGAATTGCGTCGACTACAGCATCGTGAGTGTTCAAGAATCTTAGTGCAGCAAAATCCCAGCGATCAATGTCGTGGGATTTGAACTCCCGTTGAACCATTATCCAGCCGCCCAATGAAGTGGTATGCACCGCTGCGATCCGTTGGTTTTTGAGATCCTCCAGACGTTTGATGTCGTCACGACTCTCTAGTGTGAATACAACACTGCCAAACTGAGATGTACGATTACCAGGTGAGAGTTCGTTGACCAGTGTGAGGATTCGTCTGGCGCCATACCTCACTGCAAGGTCAACATAAATCCCAGAATTGACAATAACGAAATCAACCAGCTTGTTTTTAACGATAACGGGAATGTCGTCGAATCCCATAGGCACAATTGTAAACTGGTATTCAGGTAAGGATTCAGAAAGATAAGCGGCGGTGGCATCCCAACGTTGATGACTTTTCTCATAACCCCTTTTTGCCAAAACGCCAATTCGTACCTCATTCGGCTCAGCCAAAAGGTCAGAGACGCAAAACAACAGACAGAATATTATGGTAAGTGACCTGATCATTTTGGGCTTATTTTTTAGTGGGGTAGGTAAGCGATTTCTCACCTGATTATATTACGTAAAACACTCAAAAGTAGCTATACGCTCTTATTCCTCCCCTGGATAGAGTTACTTTTAAATCGGCCGGATTGTCTGGAGCTTTAGCTCAGGCACTATCAGAGTTTTTTTCAGTGGTCTAATTTTTTTCTGCTGTTAGCAGTAAAACCGACGACACTAAAGAGTGATTTATGATTTTTTCATTCGGTTCTAAATCTTCCAACAGTTGTTTAGTCGGGGTGGTGAAGTCTGATTCAGTGCGTGGAATAACCAATAAGCCGAGCGAATTCACTGGCCGTTGGGTCGAAACATTGCCCAGGTATAGAGGATCACCTGGAGCTTCAATGGTAAACCGGGTTGCCCAGAGTCTCAGGACAATCCGCTTATTCAGTGACAGGTTTTTAACCAGTACCAGTTTTTCATGGCTGGCATTATGTACATGGGGTAATACAGGTAGGTCTGCTAAAGGGGTGCTCGGAGAGAGTAGTCGTAACACACTATCCCAGCTTACTATTTTGGCTGGCTCCCACCCCTTCGCGGAAAGCTGCTCTGCCAGCAGCTCTAAATCCCCGGAGTATTGAAGATTCAAAGGGTGATTGTCTGCACCTCGTAGATCATGGCGTGATGCTGGAATATCCTCTTGGCCTGACAACCAGCTAGCCTGCGAGAGTATCTGGGATTCGACTTGGACTTGATAGGGCAGTAGATTCTGCTTTAAATGCCACCCTTGAAAGAGTAAGCAAAGTGTCAGGATTGCCAGCCCAGTGGCAACAATTGCCGAAATACGGGACTCTGCTTCAACATGGTGATAGTAAGCGATTCCGAGTAGAGCCAGCCAGGCGATACCTAAGGTTAAACTGCCCAGTACATCTGTAACCCAGTGGACACCAAGATAGAGTCTTGACAGGGCAACGGCACCCACAATGGCGGTGGCAATGCTATATGGAAGCCAACGCCAGTCATGGCTCAGGATACGCGCCACCATTATGCTATAGAAACCATAGAGTGTGACACTACGCAGTACATGTGCACTAGGAAAAGACCAGAGCCCCAGCTGATCCGGTGATGTGGTGGGGCGAGGAATGCGTAAACCATACTTTAGCAGTAGTGGGGTCAGGAGGCCGAAAGCAACTGCAGCAAGCAGATAGTAGAAAGTGCGATAGTGTCCTCGTAAAAGCAAAACCGTTGCTGTTGCGCCTCCGAAAACCAGTGTGGTAGATAGATCGCCAAGGCTGGTTATTAAGTACATAGCCTGGTCACCCCAGGGTGTTCGCAGACTCTGTAGCGCGTTATGGATCATCTCGTTGGCTGACTTTGTCAGTGAGCCATCCAAAACAATTCCAGTGAGCAGAACAGATAATAACGTGGTGAGCAGCAGCAGGGTTGCCAGAAAAGCCAATCCTTTTGCTTCTGGGTGTTGCGGATCTGCCAAGGCGGAAGATATTGATCGAAATCCACGATGGAGCTGTCCCCATTCAAAGCTTTTCTGGATCATCGTCTTGGCGTGAGGCTGAAATAGTCGAAACAGGGTATGAACCAGTTTAAAAAGTCCCCAGGCCAGTATCAATAACATCAGCATCAGTATGACCAGCCTGAATGCAACCTCTGAGGCGAGCTCAAGAGAAGCTCCGAAGACGATACCGGGTAAAAGATAGATCGGGGCCCAGGCCAGGGCAGAGCTGAGATTAGCGATAAAAAAGCGCCAGGTGGACATCCCCAGCATCCCTGCCACCAAGGGAATAATGGCTCGTACCGGGCCGAAAAAGCGTCCAATGGCGACACTTTTTCCACCATATTTCTCAAAGAAATCGATTCCCCGGTAGAGGGTTTTAGGGTAGCGGTTGAAGGGCCAGATTTTTCGTAGCCCCTGCTGATAGTGCCTGCCAAGCCAGAAACTCAAGCCATCTCCGGCCACGGCGCCTGCTACAGCCCACCAGAACACAGGCCAAAATTCGAGGGTGCCGGTTGCAATCAGCGCACCGAAACCGAACATCGCTACCACCCCTGGAACCAAGAGGCCAAAAAGTGCAACAGATTCCGAAAAGGCCACTAGAAAAACTACAATGCCAGCCCACAGGGGGTTTTCGCCGATCCATATCAACAGAGGTGCAAAGAACTCACTCATCGGGGAATATCCGATGAGTGAGATACGATAGGTCTATTCTGCCTTTGTATGTTTATCACGCATCGCCTTGTACTCCTCATAGCTTTTTGCCTGTTCATCACATGCGCGGCTATCCAGTTGTTTAAGGCATTGTTGATGGCGTTGAAATTCCAATGCTTCATAGGTCGTCAGTTTTACACTGTCTGAACTGCATCCTGCCAGCTGAATAAAGGTTAACCCCAGCACAAACCGGGCGAGGAAGATCAATTTTTTAGTGCCACGAATGACTCACCTGCTGCATTGATAGTGACTTGGATATCCTCATCACTATGGGCATCAGAAACGAATCCTGCCTCGAAGGCAGAAGGTGCCAGATAGACCCCTCGATCCAGCATGGCGTGGTAGAAGGTCTTGAAGCGCTCCTGGTCACAGTTGGTGGCGCCCTGGAAATCTGTGACAGAACCCTGGTCAGTGAAAAACAATCCGAACATGCCCCCGACATGATTTTCAGCCAATGGGATTCCGGCGGATTGAGCTTGCGTCATAATGCCGTTAACCAGAGACTCGACCTTTTTTGAGAGACGTTGGTAAAATCCTGCTTCAGATATTAGCTCGAGAGTTTTTAATCCTGCTGTCATAGCGACTGGGTTACCAGATAGTGTGCCGGCCTGATAGACCGGTCCCAGAGGAGCGATCTTCTGCATAATATCGAGCCTGCCTCCAAATGCACCGACAGGCATACCGCCGCCAATCACCTTGCCCAAGGTGGTTAAATCGGGTTTGATGCCATAGTGTGCCTGAGCCCCGCCAAGGCCAACCCGAAACCCTGTCATTACCTCATCAAAGATCAATACAGTGCCATGCTGATCACAAACTTCACGCAGGGTTTCAAGAAATCCGGGTTGGGGTGGAATGCAGTTCATATTCCCCGCAACAGGTTCAACGATGATCGCAGCGACCTGGTCACCAAATTGTGCAAAGGCATCTCGAACCTGCTGACTGTCGTTGTAGTTCAAGGTGACTGTGTGTTCCGCCAGGCTGGCTGGAACGCCGGGAGAGGAGGGTTCTCCCAGGGTTAACATGCCAGAGCCAGCCTTCACCAGCAGCGAGTCTGAGTGGCCGTGATAGCAACCTTCGAATTTCACAATTTTATCGCGACCTGTGAAACCCCTTGCTAAGCGGATGGCTGACATGGTTGCCTCTGTTCCAGAGCTGACCATGCGTACCATCTCCATGCTGGGTACCAATTCACAGACCTTATCAGCCATCTGCGTCTCCAACTCGGTGGGCGCGCCAAAGCTGAGTCCTTTGTTGAGAATGGAAGCAACGGCATCAATCACTTCGTGGTGAGAGTGGCCGACGATCATCGGTCCCCAGGAGCCGACATAATCGATATAGCGTCTACCCTCCGGGTCATAAATGTAGGGTCCGGCTGCACAGTCGATAAATATCGGATCGCCTCCAACACCCTTAAAAGCCCTTACAGGGGAGTTTACTCCACCAGGTATGTGCTGTTGTGCGTGACGAAAGAGTTCCTCGGAACGACTCATATGTTTTTCTCCTACGGCGTGAAAAGGGCGCTTAAACGATGGCTTGCCAAGTGGATATCCTGCTGTCCGAAGACACCATGTATAACCGCCAGCATGTCGGCGCCTGCTGCTATCAGTGGGGCGCCATTTTCCGGCGTTATTCCACCAATGGCAACCAGCGGCTTAGTTATTTCTTGCTTGGCTCTGATCAACAGGTTCGGCTCGGCCTGTATAGCCTCAGGCTTGATTCGAGAAGGGAAGAAGCGACCAAAAGCGATATAATCAGCACCGTTGGCTTCAGCATCTCTTGCCAGATCCAGGCTGTTATAACAGGAGACGCCAATAATGGCATTTGGGCCCAGTATGTTACGTGCCTGCAGAAGTGAGGCGTCGTCTCTTCCAAGATGCACCCCATGGGCTTCCGTTTTTTTGGCCAGGTCGATGTCGTCATTGATGATCAGCAACGCCTCAAATCGGTGACACAGGGCAAGAATTCCAACTATCTCCTCCTCACAGCTTGATCTATCTTCTCGTTTATCCCTGTATTGAATGATGCGTGCACCACCACGCAGAGCTGATTCGACCTGCTCAACTATCTGCTCCGGAGGGCAGAGCTTGTTGTCTGTTATGGCGTAGAGCCCCCTTAAACCCTTAGTAACTGCTGTCATTGTGGCTCAGGTCTATTGTGGGAGTGATGCCATCGATTCGGTAGTGATTGGCATTTTCCGGTTCTGAATCCGGAGTTCAGACAATCCCAGCTGTAAGTCAGCGCTTTCTGCGTAGCGGCTTCAATCGAATCCCCAAAACCAATATGGGCAGCAAGCGCGGCAGCAAGGGTGCAGCCTGAGCCATGATACTCACCAGATAGACGAGGCCAGGTGGAGAGAACAGGTGCTTTTTTCCTTTGGTAAAGTCGATTGGTAACCAATTCAGAGTCACTCAAATCGTGGGTTCCAGTGATCAGAACAGATTGAGCGCCCAACTGGAGCAGAGTTTCAGCATGCTGATCAATAGAAGCAGCATCACCACGCCCTGAGAGTCTGGCGGCCTCTTCAGTATTGGGGGTGATCAGATCGCATAGTGGCAGTAATCGCTGTTGGATTATGCTGAGTAGTGTCTGACTTGTCAGATCATTACCTCCCCCCGCAGAGAGTACCGGGTCGAAAACTATCGGGATTTTGGGGTGATTCTGAAGAACCTTGATAACGGCCTCAACGGCATGAGTGCTCCCCAATAAGCCTATTTTTATTGCCTCAACCCGGCAATCCTCGAGTACCGCCGAACATTGGGCGCTGAGTGTCTCCGCTGGAAGTGGTATCAACTGATCAACATTGCAGCTATCTTGCACCGTCACACAAGTGAGTGCCGTGGCGGCATGGCAGCCATTAGTGCCAATGGACTCAATGTCTGCCTGTATTCCTGCGCCACCACCAGGATCATGTCCGCCGATGGCCAGAACCACCGGGCGATAATTGCTCTCTGTTTGCATCTGCTCATTGTATCCTTTTTTGAATCGGAGCAGGGATCAGGCTGTTGGTGTTGTCATTTGCTCCGCATGGCTGTAGATTTCGCCCTCGTTGTCCTATATCCCAGTGATTCTGAAACGGAATTGGCAGTTTTAATAGCAGGTAGCATATATATTTTATCAATCGATGTGCCGAGGGAGATTAAGGGTTTCTCCTAGGATTGATCAGGATCACTGCTAGAATCTGATATGAGCGACTAATCAAGGTGCCGTACAGCTGTTTCTTTTGGGATCGGGAGAAGATCCCTGGGTACACACCAAGGAAGGACAACGAAAATAGCTGTGAGGAAGAGACTATGAGCCCAAACATTCAAAAACTTGAAACACTGGCTAGACGCTATTGCGAATTAGTCGAATCTTTACATAATGGCAACACCGAGTGGTTGCAAGAGGTCGCCAGTTTGTTGCCTCGTCTGCATGAGGCGGTCAGTGCTCTTAATCTGCCGACCCCTCGGAATACCCACTATACAGCGGCAGACCTGGATGCTCGATTTGAGCTCTACACCTTCATGCGGACACTGCTTGGTGAACGTGATGGATACTGGATGGAGTTCGATGTGGCCGGTGACGGGCAGAGTATGAGCGGCAGTCTGGCTGATGATCTGACAGATATATACTGCGAGCTCAAAAGTGGTCTTAAGATGCTTGATGGAGAGCCTGAACAGGCTGTTGAAGGTTGGCACAAAGGCTTTCATCTGCATTGGGGGCAGCATCTGCTGGATGCTGAGCGCCATCTTTTCGAGCTCAATGCTCGAGATCAACTTGCCATGTAGTCCTGCTGTTATTCCGTAAAAACCAACTTATATTCTAAGTTAATTGGCAAATAGCTTGAGTTTCTTGATAACATAACGGCCATCAAGAGTGATTTTCCAGGAGAAATGGCATGAATTCAAATGCCCTGACCGATACAGATTTAACCCTGACTGGCACCGCTCAGACCAAAATGGGCGAGTTATTTCAACAGGTTGACGAGAATATTCAGGGAGTACGCGTCTTTGCTACACCTGGTGGCTGCAGCGGGATAAGCTTTGGCATGACCTTCAGCGATGAGATCAATGAAAACGATGGCGTTTTGGATTGTGAAGGATTCAAAGTGATCGTTGATGACGGTACCCTGCAATATCTGCGTGGTGTTGAAATCGACTTTGTTGATCAGGGAGATGGTAATGCCAGTTTCGTTTTCAATAACATGCAACCAGTTGGTGGTGGCTGTGGTACTTGCGGCTCCTCGAGTGGCGGCGGTTGCAGTTAGACCAACCTTAAGTTCTGAATTGTAAATAAACCGTGCTTGGGCATTAAGTCCTCGCACGGTTTTTTTATCCCTGATTCAGCATGGCTGGTATGCTTTAGAGTATTTATGTGATTGTTTATAAATGGTTACTAAATACAATTGGTTATCAAAATATTTGTCTGTCTGGATTGTTAAAAACCAGGTGGCATAGCTGGATTAAGGTGGAGTGATGAAACCTGGAGCAGTTGATCTCTTGGTAATAGGGGCCGGTATTAGTGGTCTGGGTTTGGCGCAGATGGCAAGACGTTATGGCTTCAAGCCAGTCATCATCGAGGCCAGCGACCATATCGGGGGGGCTATTAACTCCCATCTATTCCAGACAGACCATGGAGAGATCTGGGCTGAACTTGGAAGCCATACCTGTTACAACAGCTACGGAAATCTTTTGGAGCTACTTGAAGAGACTGGTCAGCTCGACAGCCTGGTTCCAAAACTAAAGCTGCGCTATAAGATGCTGATTGGGAACAAACTTCAATCAATACCCTCGCAACTGAGTATGTGGGAGTTACTTGGCGTATTGCCTCGACTATGGACGACTGAAAAGGAGGGGCATTCGGTCGAGGAGTATTTCGGTCGTATTATCGGTACTCGAAATTTTCGACAAGTCCTCAGGCCGGCCCTGGATGCTGTGGTATGTCAGCCATCCGGTAGTTTTCCGGCTGATGCGCTATTTCGCAAAAAACCAAGACGTAAAGAGGTGATACGTAGCTTTACTGGCGCTTCAGGTCTGCAATCCTTTACTGACGGCATTGCAGAAGGACTCGATATCCGCACTAAAAGCCGGGTAATCCGGATTGAGCGCATCAGTGATCGATATCTGGTTGAAATAGAGGGCGGAGAGCCGGTTCAGGCTGATCGTCTGGCTTTAGCCGTGGCGCCAGATATCGCAGCTACTCTGATGGCAGGTTTGATGCCAGAGTTAGCCTGTCATCTGGCAGAGATTGAAATGAGTGAAATCGATAGCCAGGCAGTTTTGGTTCGTGCTGATCGTATCAAGTTTCCCCCACTTGCGGGCATTATCGCTCAGGATGACGATTTTTACTCAGTGGTTTCGCGGGACCCTGTGCCCGATGAAACCTATCGCGCCTTTACTTTTCATTTCAAGCCTGACCTTTTGGATGAGGTGGGCCGAGATAGACGCATTGCCAAGGTGCTTGGTGTGGATGAAGAGGCGATTGTTGGCAGTGCAAGCTACCGTAATCGTCTGCCCGCACTGCGCTTGGGCCACCATCAGCGGGTTGAAGTGATCGACCAGCAATTGAAAGGGCAATCCCTGGGATTAACCGGCAACTGGTTTTCCGGTGTATCGATAGAAGATACTCTTATTCGATCCTTTGAAGAGTGCCAGAGACTCTTTGTATAGATTGAAATCACGCTCTACTTGTGTGTTGTATTGTCTGCACTGCTTGCAGCGTGGAAAAGTGATTTCAGGGTTTCAGAGCGACCCTCTGCCAGGTTGATGTCATCCTCTCGATTTGTGCCTTTAAAAAAAGCAGTGATTCTCTGAGTCAGAGCTTTCAATGCGCGCCAAATCTTCGGCATCACCCAAATCATTAGAGCAATGAACAGGACTAACATCACCAGAAATGCTAGCGGATAGTTGAGTGCAGCCCAAAGAGCACCAATCACAGCAAGATCCTCGGCGATTGATGCAGTCCAGTTGGAGACTGGTTCTGGAGAGGTATTAATAAGCAGTCTGGACCCTGCTTTGGTGAAATGGCTGCCCGCCGCCAGTGTGCCACCCATCAATGCTGCAGCGAGTTCTGCTGATTGGCTAACATCGATACCACTGGCTGCGCCTGCAGCCAGTAGCGCACCTGCCGGGATGCGGATGAATGTATGTATGGCATCCCAGCCGCTATCTACACCTGGCGTTTTATCTGCGAAGAATTCGATAAAATACATCATACCTGCCACACCCAGGACGAGCGGATCACTGAGTGCATCCAGGCCTGGTGGTAATACAACGTGCCCTGTGAGGTTCAGGTAGCCCAGCACAAGAATGGTCGCATAGAGATTTATGCCGGCTGCCCAGCTGGCCCCAAGGGTAAGTGCCAGAGTGTCGATGGTTTCCATAGTCAATTGTCTCGCTAGATGTCTCTACTGTTAATGTGATACCTATTGGATTGAAATTCCACTCCCTGGTGGTTTTTGTACCCCTATTTCACCTCAAGTTCACAAATGTTTAGGATTTTACCCTGCTTTGCTTTTTCTTTGATTAATCAAAGCTTATGATTGTCTCCACAGAGAAGCTGGTATTTGAACTCGAAAGGCCATGTTAATTCCTCCAGCTATCTGCGATTTCTCTTTTTTATTTGGCTTAGCTGGCTCATTCTGGCTGGTAGGTAAAGGTATGATTAAAGTAGGTATAATTGGTGGTACAGGCTATACCGGTGTCGAGTTGCTCAGAATACTGAGCAGACATCCTGAATCTGAGTTGAGTGTCATTACTTCCCGTTCGGAAGCTGGACGACCAGTTGCAGATCTTTTTCCCAACCTGCGTGGCCATACTGATTTGGCCTATGTTGAACCCGAGCCTGCCCATTTCGATGGTTGTGATCTGGTTTTTTTCGCAACCCCTAATGGGGTGGCCATGAAACAGGTGCCGGAACTGCTGGAGAAAGGCATTCGGGTCATCGACCTGGCTGCCGACTTCAGAATTCGGGATCAGGCTACCTGGGAGCATTGGTATGGCATGTCTCATGCCTGCCCTGAACGCCTGTCTGAAGCTGTATATGGGCTACCTGAGCTGCACCGCGAGGCGATCAAAAATGCCAGTCTGGTCGCCAATCCGGGCTGCTATCCTACGGCTGTACTACTTGGTTTTTTACCTCTGGTGGAAGCTGGGCTGGTCGATGTTAAACAGCTGATTGCTGATGCAAAGTCGGGGGTGAGTGGCGCAGGTCGCACGGCAAATGTCGGTACATTGATGGGCGAGGTCGGTGAGAGCTTCAAGGCGTATGGTATTCCTGGTCACCGCCACCAGCCTGAGATCAGCCAGACTCTAAGCCTGGTCGCTGGGGATGGTGTTCAGTTAACCTTCGTGCCCCACCTGGTTCCAATGGTGCGGGGAATAGAGGCAACCCTATATGCCCGCCTTGGTGAGAAAGAGCTGGATCTGCAACTCCTTTATGAACAACGCTATGCGAACGAGCCTTTCGTCGATGTTCTACAGCCAGGTTCACATCCAGAGACACGCAGTGTGCGTGGTTCGAACCACTGCCGTATTGCTGTGCACCGCCCTATGGATGGCGATGTGGTCGTAATCAGTTCTGTAATTGATAACCTGGTCAAAGGGGCTGCAGGACAGGCAGTGCAGAATATGAACCTGATGTTCGGACTTGATGAAGATTGCGGACTGGAACAAGTTGCATTGATGCCATGATCCATGAGTATTGATAAAAAATATCGTGTACCAAAGATCGTTGCGGCCCATCAGGGGACGCCGGTATGGTTACGTCTGGGTTTAGTGATGTTGATACTGGGCGGGGTGGCCTGGCTTGCCTATCAGCAGGGAGGGAGCGGTATCGCCGATGGATTGGCCCGTTTGCAATCTGGCGGAAAGGATCGGATGGAGATCCTCAAGCAGGAGCGAAATGATCTCAAAAGGGAGTTGGCCATGGTTAAACAGGCGGCAGAGGTCGATAGAGAGGCCCTGCTGTCGATTCGAGACAAGATCAAGTCAATGCAGAGTGAGCGCCTAAAGATGGAAGAGGAGCTGGCTTTTCTTAGAGGTATTGTCTCCACTTCGTCCAAGAAACAGGTATTACGCGTGCAGAATTTCAAGTTGGAAGCAGGACTTGAAGCGCATCAATATATCTACAAATACACGGTTAGCCAGGTAATCAACAGCGGCTCGGTGGTTAAAGGTAAGATCGAAATGAGCATTTCCGGTTTGAAAGGAGGTCAAGCCACGGTGATGAACCTGGAACAGCTTCATGATGAGAAGCTTGACAGCCACAAGATGCGTTTCAGATATTATCAGAACGTAGAAGGTATGCTGCATATACCCACTGATTTTCAACCGGCCAAAATTTTGATTGAAGTGAAACCAACAGGTAAAAAGCTTGCCCCTGTTGATGAGACTTTCGAATGGTCGCCGGTTTCCTGAGGTCTATATAGGAAATGAACCATGTTTGGTAACAGTAAGAAAAAATTGCGTACCCCCAGAATCACAACGGTGATTGGCTCGGGAACCGAAATCAGGGGAGATATTACCTTTAAAAATGGTCTGCATATTGATGGCACCATAAAAGGTAACGTCATCTCCGATCAGGAAGACCCATCAGCAACACTGACACTCAGTGAACTGGGTACAATCGATGGTAATGTCAGGGTAGGCAATGTGATGTTGAATGGAACAGTGGTCGGTGATGTATTCGCTGGAAACCGGGTTGAATTGGCCCCCCAGGCAAGGATTACAGGGACATTGACCTATTCCATGCTGGAGATGGCAATGGGGGCTGAGGTGAATGGGAAATTGATTCATGCGGCCGATCAGGATCCGCTGCAACTGGCCTATGATGGGAAAGAGGAGCAGAGTGAACCGGTTAGCAAAACCGTAGCATCTGACACCACTGAGGAATAACCCTCTAGATTGGGGTTTGTATAATACTTGACTGTTTTCCTCGGTAATTGCATACTCTGAGGTAACGAAACGACCCTCAGCCTGTACTAAACAGGCTGAATTGAGCAGGATTTAACCATGAGCGGCTTAGAAACAACCAACGATTCGATCCTTTTCACAGAAGCAGCGGCCACTAAAGTGGCATCCCTGATAGAGGAAGAGGGTAATCCGGAGCTGATGCTACGGGTCTACATCCAAGGTGGTGGATGTTCCGGGTTTCAGTATGGATTCACATTTGACGAAAATGAGACCGAGGGTGACACCAAAGTAGTTACCAGTGGTGTCACACTGCTGGTGGATCCGATGAGCATGCAATACCTGATGGGTGCTGAAGTTGACTACAGCGAGGGACTGCAGGGTGCTCAGTTCGTTATTCGCAATCCCAATGCAACCACAACCTGTGGTTGCGGTTCCTCATTTTCAGTTTGATTTCACCCTCTGTACATAGCAAAAGAGGCGCTTAGGCGCCTCTTTTGTCTGTTCAGAAATTTCCTGCTGAAGGTTGTCAGGATCTACTCAATGACACCTATTTATTCTCAATGTAAGGTAGCAGAGTCAACTCAACCCTGCGGTTTTGTTGACGTCCTGCCGGGCTGTTATTCGATGCGACCGGACGACTTTCACCATAGCCAACAGTATCGATTCGAACACCTGTCACTCCGTTGCGGTTAAGAACATCGGAAACCGACTGGGCTCGTTGTTGTGAGAGTAGCTGGTTGTAGGATTCTGATCCTGTGCTGTCGGTGTGGCCGGCGACTTCGATCATGGTTGACTTGTATTCGTTGAGTACCAAAGCAACAGAACCGAGAATTTCCACAAAATCGGGTTTTACATCTGTTTTATTCACCTCGAAGGTAATATTGCCAGGCAGGTTAAGAATGATGTTGTCGCCATTACGAGTAACACTGACTCCAGTATTCTCCAGGCGCTGACGCAGTTTGGCTTCCTGTACATCCATGTAATAGCCCACACCGCCACCGGCAATTGCGCCGATACCAGCACCCTTAAGTGCGCGTTCCTTTCGTTTCTTTTTATCCTTTGAGCTGGCTATACCAATCACAGCACCGGCTACAGCTCCAATTACAGCCCCGGTAGTTGATTTGGAAGTCTTCTCTTCCCGTGAATAGGGATCGACTGTGGTACAGGCCTGTAGCGTTATGAGTGCCACAATCATGCAGCAGAGAGTACTTTTCATAATCATTGATTCTCCTTCGGTTATGTAAGGGTTGGGTGTATATGGAGAGGGAAAGTATTTGGCCAATCCGGATATATCATCATAAACACTAACGTGTCGACTTACTGTGACATATTGTTACGAGCTAGGCGATGAATTAGCCTTCCTTTAGTTTAGAAGCACTAACAATATTTCATTCTATTGGATAAGTTGAACTCTTCAGACAATAGGATGTGTGTCGAGGTTCATTCGCTGGCCCCAAACAGGTCTCTGAGCATCTGCAGTGATGTTTGTCGTCCGAGTTCTCCGATAGCTGTGGTGAGAGGTATCTTCTTGGGACAGACTTGAACACAGTTCTGGGCATTGCCACAGTCACTCAGACCACCTTCGCCCATAATGGCATGCAGGCGCTTCTGCTTATGATATTTCCCTGTTGGGTGGTTGTTCATCAGTCGAACGGCGGCCAGTATCGCCGGACCGACAAAAGCCAGCTCATGTCCATATTGAGGGCAGGCTTCCAGGCAGCTGCCGCAACTCATGCAACGACTGTATAGATAGTTGTCTTGCCATGCCTCTGGGGATATTCGTGGCGCACCCTGGTGAATATCCCATGCACCATCGATCTCGATCCAGGCATGAACCTTTTTCAAGTCTGAGAAAAGACGGGAACGATCTACCATCAAATCCCTGATAACAGGAAATTTACTCATTGGTTCGAGTTTTATGGGTTGTTCCAAGGATGAGATTAAAGTTGAGCAGGCCTGTCTGGGGCGATCATTGATGAGCATGGTACATGCACCGCAGACCTCCTCCATACAGTTAAACTCCCAGGCTACAGGATCTACCCTTTGACCGTCGTTGGTGATGGGGTTTTCTCGAATCACCATCAACGCAGAAACTACATTGTGGCCCTCTCGATAAGGAATTGCGAAACGCTGCCAATAGGGGGGACTGTAAGGGGTATCCTGTCTTCTTATATGAAATTCGATTCTCTCTGCCATAGCCAGATCCTCAACGATAGTCTCGTGGCTCCTCTGGTGCTAATACACTAAGGTCTACCGCTGCATACTCAATGCTAGGACCGTCAGCTGTATGTTTAGCAAGCGTGGTTTTAAGCCAGCTTTCATTCTGCTCTTTCCACTTGCTACGGTAGTTTTCGTATGCCGGGTCTCCGGGGTAACTATTCTCTGGTATCTTTAATTCAAACTCTGGCTTGAAATGGGCGCCTCGACACTCATTTCTGAATAGCGCGCTGGTCGCGATAGTTTCGCCCAGGAGTACCATCTCTTGAACCTGACGTGCATACGCCAGGCCTTGATTACTCCAGTTGTTTGTCTCCTTCAAATTGACCCTTTGGCTGCGTTCCTGCAACGCTTTCAGTCGCTCTATTGCTTGCTGTAAACGGGTATTGTCCCGCACCACACCCACATGACTCGACATCAGCTCACCCAGTTCGTGCAGCAGTTGGTAGGGGTTCTCCTCTCCCTGGTTGTTAATGAGTTTTGTGTTGATATCTTTCTGGCGCATGACCTCTGACCTAAATATCTCGTGGTTGTCGTCATGGTGACCCTGTTGCAGACTTTTAAGGTAGCTGGCGACAGACTCCCCGGCAACCCGGCCGCTATATGAGGCAGAGAGCAGGGAGTTGGCACCTAACCGGTTTGCACCATGGTAGCCATAGTCGCATTCGCCACAGGCATAGAGGCCTTTGATATTGGTTGCGTGATTTCGTGGGCTGCCGGACTTGATACCTCCAGTGGAATCATCCTTCTCAAAATCGACCCAAAGTCCCCCCATGGCATAGTGTGCTGAAGGGTAGATCTCCATAGGTTCATGTACTGGATCGGAACCGTGGAACTTACGATATATGTCTAGAATCGCATGTAGTCGCTGCTCGATAAATCCGGGGTTGAGATGGGTCAGGTCAAGGTAGACTTTGTGTTCCCCAGCAACCCCCATTCCCATTTTATGAACCACTTCCCAGATCGCTCTTGAGGCGAGATCGCGAGGCACAGTATTGCCATAGCTTGGATACCACTCCTCCAGAAAATAGAATCGATCCCCTTCTGGAATCTGCTTGGCGTCACGTCGATCAGCAGCATCTTTGGGAACCCAAATGCGACCCCCCTCACCCCGGGCAGCTTCACTCATCAGGCGTGTCTTGTCTTTTCCCAGCATGGCTGTTGGATGAAATTGAAAGAACTCAGTGTTGGCTAGCCATGCACCCTGTTGATAGACCCTGGAGGCGGCAGCGCCAGTGGAGTTGGTGGAGTTGGTGGAGCGATGGCCATAGACTTGTCCCATACCGCCAGTGGCAAGAATCACAGCGTCAGCGGGGAAGGGTTTGATCTCCATGGTTCTTAGGTTCATGGCGATGACTCCCTGGCTGGCGCCATCACTATTCAGCGCAAGGGAGAGAAATTCCCACCACTCAAATTTTTGTATTCTTCCCAGCGACTCCTGGCGACGAACCTCCTGATCAACGCCATACAGTAGTTGTTGTCTAGTGCTTGCACCGGCAAATACAGTTCGTCGATGTTTGACCCCGCCAAACAGGCGAAGATCGAGAATTCCTTCAGCTGTTCGGGAAAAAGTAACTCCCATACGTTCGAAGGTTTGGATCAAGCCTGGTGCCTCTTCGCACATCGATTTAACCGGAGGCTGGTTGGCCAGGTATGATCCGCCTTTTATCGTGTCAACGATATGCTGCCAAACAGAATCATGCTCCCCTTTGGTGTCAAAACAGGCGTTAATACCACCTTGTGCGCAGACTGAGTGGGATCTTTTTACTTCGAACAGGGAGAATATTTCGACTTGAAAGCCGGCCTCAGCGACTCGCAGTGCTGCCCATAGTCCACCGAGACCACCACCAACGACAATTACTTTACGGGGTCGATTCTTCATAGCAAAAAGCCCAGCATGCCATGTAGACCAAGAGCAAACAGCAACAGCGACAGTATGCTACAGACGTAGAGCCAGATCCGCTGAGCCTGAGGAGTGGTTGTAATACCCCAGCTGATGGCCATACTCCATAGACCGTTACATAGATGAAAAATGGAAAGCAGTAGCCCGAAAAAATAGAGAAGAAATATGACTGGATGAGAGAGTAATTGCTGCATGTGAGTGAAAAGGTCAGCTTTGATGTCAGGTTCCCATATTCCCCATAAACGAGTCCAGCCAATATGCATCAGCAAAAACAGCAGAATTGCGATGCCGGAAAATCGCTGCAGACTGTAACGGATGTTTCCCGCCCAAGGGAAGGTGGATAAATTGCTATTTCCACTCTTCAGTATCACCAAACCGTAGCCTGCATGCAGCAACAGCGGCAGTGCGATCATGAATATCTCTAGAAGGGTTAGATAGTTGAGACTTTGAAGCCAGCCAACAACCTGCTCATTATAGTGCTCGGGGCCAAACCGAGATTGGGAGTTTTCCCAAAGATGAAAGAGTAAAAAACCACCAATGGGCAGGAGGCCCAGCAGAGAATGGAGCCGACGCAATAGGAAATGAGTATCCTGGATAGAGGTGTGCATGGACCTGGAACCCGAGATCTTTGAATGCTTATATATTACTTTATTAGTATCAACTACTTCCCTGATCCAGGGCAGTGAAATATCAGATTACTAAAGGCAAGTTGTAAATGGTCGATGATATGAAGGATATTCCTTATTTTGCATGGATTGGCTCCACTCTGATTCCTGAGTGGACTATTGGAATTTCCCACAGGTTGAGCATTGCCAGTCTCACACTTTGACAATGTTGTTTAAACAAACTAGTTGAAAAAGAGAGTCTGGTATATACCACGCTTATGGATAAGAGGGTATTTATAAAACAAAATTGATGAAGTGATCAGGTCACGGGTTTCAACAGGACATGATAAAAAACAGTATCGGCGCGAAGATCTTGATGGTGGTCGGTATAACTGCCATGGTATCCATGGTGGGATTGATTCTATTCTACACCCAAAGCCAACGCGCAATTATCATCAAAGAGCAAAAGCTGGTCACTGATCGCATGGTCTCAACGGTTGTGGCGGGGCTCAGAGTAATTATGGAAACGGGCAAAGCGAATATTGCCCAGCGCTATGCAGAAGAGATCAAGAGTGAACTCGAGTTAGAAGATTTCCGCTTTGTGCGTTTGAATGGTGTTGAGGCATTTCTCGACAATGACACCATACGCAAGGTCAATAAATTAAATGGCGAAACGCTATTTATTGAACGTGAAGAGACAGAGATTAATCGTTTGTATGGAAACGATGATCCAGCCTTGGTTAGCGCAAGGAGCAGCGGTGAAATATACCGGATTATCGATGATGCTAAGCAACAATATAAGGTTTTGACACCCATTCTCAGTACGTCTGTTTGCCATCGATGCCATGGTAGTGCAAATGGGATCATTGGCTTTGCTCAACTTACAACCTCAATGCGGAATATTGATCAGGCGATTTCGGAGAGTCGAAATTGGGCCACATTGGTGCTTTTTGTGGTGTTGGTTCTGTTTTTGTCGATCACTTATGTGCTGTTGAACAATGTGGTTATGTCACCAATAAGACGGGTGACTACTGCAATGCATCGGGTAGAGCAGGGGAAACTGAATCAACAGGTACCTGAGTTGAGTGAGGATGAGTTAGGTCACATGGCTCGTTCATTCAACAGAATGACTAAAAAATTGCTTGAAACCTATACAGGTATGGAGTTAGAGCAGGATAAGCTAACCACCATTATTCTTAATGCGGGTGAAGGTATTGTTGTTACAGATAATGAAGGAGATATAGTTTTAGTAAATCCTTCAGCTGAACAGTTGATAGGAAGGGAAAGATCAGAAATTGTCAGCCAGGAATTTGAGAATCTGGTCGACGATCCGGAAATCATGAAGAGACTGCTGGAGCATCCCGATTCGAACTATGCTGAGACTGCTCTGTTAGGCGAGCGCTATCTGAGTGTAATGGCTGCCTGTATACATACCCAGCAGGGTGAGATGCTCGGTAAGGCTGCGTTGATTCGCGATGTGACTGCACAAAAAAACCGTGAAGCATACCTGGAGGCCATCTCCTATAAGGATGAGCTGACGGGGCTATTGAATCGGCGTTCACTCACTGATGTGCTTGCCCAGTCAGTTTCTGAGGCAAAAGAGCGAAACAAATCCCTGACCCTGCTGATGTTGGATATGGATCATTTCAAGCGACTGAATGATACCTATGGTCACGGTATGGGTGACAGGATGTTAAAGACTTTCGGTCACCTTTTGATGAAACGGCTAAGGGATTCAGATTATGCCTGTCGTTATGGTGGTGAAGAGTTCTCAGTGATTTTGACTGGTACAGGTGTAGAGGGTGGAATGAAGACAGCGGAAGATATCCGCAAAGCTGTAAGTCAGGTCGTTATTGATGGTGTCTCCATTACCATAAGCATTGGCTTGGCATCCTTGAGTCAATGTCTGGAGTCTTCGTCGAAATGTTTGTTGGAGGCGGCAGACTGCGCCCTCTATATGGCCAAACAGCAGGGGCGAAATAGAACAGTCATCTACGAAGCATCAAACTCTAAAGCGACAAACGCCATCAATTGATTGGCAAGCTTCTCAGGTATATCGACCTCACTCTTGCCATGCACTAGTGTTAATTAAAACAAATTCAACGGCTACAACATTAATGCAACCAAGGCTTGATCCAGGTAAGGGTCAGCTCTAAAGCTGGGTTTTAGCATCAGCTACAAGTGTGCGACTGATAGTCTCCAATGTTGAGATCAAAGGTCGAACCTTGATCTGGAAGTCATCGCGATATTTTTTTGCAATTGGTTGCGCCGCTGGCAATTTCACAGTCAAAGGGTTGCGATGAACGCCATTGACTCTGAACTCATAGTGCAAATGGGGGCCTGTAGCCATTCCTGTTTTACCTACATAGCCGATGACCTGCCCCTGCTTAACCCGTCTACCTTTCTTTGCTTTCTTGTTATAGCGCGAGAGGTGAGCATAGAGTGTGGTGTAGGTTTGACCATGCTGGATAATCAATGTGTTGCCATATCCACCCTTTTTGCCACGAAAGATGATTTTCCCATCACCCGAGGATCTGATGGGTGTGCCGGTTCTCGCTGCGTAATCCACACCGCGGTGAGGCCGTTTTTTACCAAGTACAGGATGCCAGCGCTCCCTGGTGAATTTTGAAGAAATGCGTCTGAAATCTACAGGGGCACGCAAAAAGGCTTTACGCATACTTCTACCCTCAGGGGTATAGTAGTCAGCGTGTCCAGTGTCATCGACATAGCGTAATGCTTGGTAGGTACGGCCCTGGTTTATAAATTCGGCGGCCAGAATTGGGCCATCCCGCAATTTTTCGCCGTCCAGATAGTCCTCTTCAAAAATTACGGTAAAGCGATCTCCAGATCGAATCTCTAGCGCAAAGTCGATATCCCAACCAAAGATATCTGCAAGTTGCATGATCAATTTCTCAGGCAGGCCCGCTTTTTTTGCTGATAGATAGAGTGAGTTTTCTATTACACCACTCAAGTGTGCATTGCGTGTATCAACCGCTCTACTCATTTCCGTGGCATCGAAGCCATCATCTGTCACCGCGATTTCAATACTGTCGATCTTGCTGTGTGCCAAGCGTAGAGCCACCAGTTGCTGTTCTGAATCGAACTCAAGATAGAGCATCTCTCCCGGCTTAATAGCTGTTAGCTGCTTCGCGGTCTTACTGGAGTGAACAATCCTGTGTAACAGATTGGCGCTGAGATCATGTTTCTTAAATATAGAGGCCATTGAGTCACCACTGCGAATCTTGTAAGAGATTTCGTGGGTCTCTTTTTTTATTGGTTCAGTCGGGACGACTTCTGGCTCTATGGGGGTATTTGGCTGATCTGCGGCTACCGCCTCTTTGATGAATCCTGCCGGACTCTGGTTTTCGGGGGGCTGCTGGCTACTGTCGTCGGGTTGTCCTGGGAGGGTCAGAGGAAGAATCAGCTTTCTATTTTGCTCAGGTTGGCTCTCTGATTCAGAATTCTGGCGCGTTTCTGATTTGGGGGCATCTCCCGGATTAGAGATCAGAAACAGGAAACCCAATGCAAGAATAACCAGGAAAATCAAAGCGAAAACCAGGCGCTTTACAAGCTGGCCTCTGGCGGGTCTTCTCTCTAATGTATACGATTTAAAATCTTGCATGATGAATTGCTGCACGATTCAATAGTGCAGTAAGGTACCTCAATATTAGAACTCGGTTATAAGTCTTAATGATAGAACAAAGAATCATAACGCTTAATGGTTAATTTTATCAGATGCTTCTAGTAGAGTGTGCAACCATTGTCTTAATTTTTGAGATTTGATAAATGATCGATGTCATAGGTTCCCTAGATCTAATTAAACGAGGTACGGAAGAGGTTTTGCCTGAGGAGCTGCTGGTCAAGAAGCTCGAGCGTGGCAAACCACTCAAAATAAAAGCAGGATTTGACCCAACTGCCCCTGATTTACATATCGGCCACACTGTTCTGATAAATAAACTCAGGCAATTCCAGGAGTTGGGTCACGAAGTGATCTTTCTGATTGGGGATTTTACCGGCATGATCGGAGATCCAACAGGGAAAAGTGCCACCCGGCCACCACTAACACGAGATGAAGTCTTGGAAAATGCCAAGACCTATGAGCATCAAATATTCAAAATTCTTGATCCCAGCAAGACTACTGTGCTTTTTAACTCATCCTGGATGGGGGAGATGTCAGCTGTTGATTTGATTCAGTTGGCGGCAAAACATACCGTAGCCAGGATGTTGGAGCGGGATGACTTCAATAAGCGCTATACCGGTGGTCAGCCAATCGCTATCCATGAATTTCTCTATCCCTTGGTGCAGGGGTACGACTCCGTTGCGCTCAAGGCTGACGTTGAGCTGGGGGGGACAGACCAGAAATTCAATCTGTTAGTGGGGCGCCAGCTCCAGGAATCCTACGCTCAGGAGCCGCAGGTGGTTATCACATTGCCTATTCTTGAGGGTTTGGATGGTGTGCAAAAGATGTCCAAGTCGCTTAATAACTATATTGGTATCACAGATCCACCG
>JBEVWG010000002.1:0-27500 GCA_040506705.1 Candidatus Thiodiazotropha sp. 6PLUC1 | reverse complement strand
AACTATAACGGTCCTAAGGTAGCGAAATTCCTTGTCGGGTAAGTTCCGACCTGCACGAATGGCGTAACGATGGCCACGCTGTCTCCACCAGAGACTCAGTGAAATTGAAATCGCTGTTAAGATGCAGTGTACCCGCGGCTAGACGGAAAGACCCCGTGAACCTTTACTACAGCTTTGCACTGGACTTTGAATATGTTTGTGTAGGATAGGTGGGAGGCTTTGAAGCGAAGACGCCAGTCTTCGTGGAGCCAACCTTGAAATACCACCCTGACATATTTGGAGTTCTAACCTCGACCCGTTATCCGGGTTAGGGACAGTGTATGGTGGGTAGTTTGACTGGGGCGGTCTCCTCCCAAAGAGTAACGGAGGAGCACGAAGGTACCCTCAGCGCGGTCGGACATCGCGCAACGAGTGCAAAGGCATAAGGGTGCTTGACTGCGAGACAGACAAGTCGAGCAGGTACGAAAGTAGGTCTTAGTGATCCGGTGGTTCTGTATGGAAGGGCCATCGCTCAACGGATAAAAGGTACTCCGGGGATAACAGGCTGATACCGCCCAAGAGTTCATATCGACGGCGGTGTTTGGCACCTCGATGTCGGCTCATCACATCCTGGGGCTGAAGTCGGTCCCAAGGGTATGGCTGTTCGCCATTTAAAGTGGTACGCGAGCTGGGTTTAGAACGTCGTGAGACAGTTCGGTCCCTATCTGCCGTGGGCGTTTGAGATTTGAGGGAAGCTGCTCCTAGTACGAGAGGACCGGAGTGGACGTATCTCTGGTGTTCCGGTTGTCACGCCAGTGGCATTGCCGGGTAGCTAAATACGGACAGGATAACCGCTGAAAGCATCTAAGCGGGAAGCCCCTCCCAAGATTAGATCTCACTTGTCTCTTGAAGACACTGAAGGGCCGTTGAAGACTACAACGTTGATAGGCTGGGTGTGGAAGTACAGCAATGTATGAAGCTAACCAGTACTAATTGCCCGTGAGACTTGACCATATAACACCCAAACGTTTTGGGTTTGGTTCGAGCAAACGCATACTCAATAAACTTAAGCGATCTAACCGAATGCGAGTCGTCCCAGCTGGGGCGACTCCAACAGTTTGCCTGGCGGCCATAGCATGTTGGTACCACCCGATCCCATCTCGAACTCGGAAGTGAAACGACATAGCGCCGATGATAGTGTGGGGTTTCCCCATGTTAAAGTAGGTCACTGCCAGGTTTTTATGTAAAAACCCCGTATCGGAAACGATACGGGGTTTTTTTTTGCTATAAAGCGTAAAATCCTAGCCAACAGATTCATTAGTCTTAACAGGCCCTAATATCATCAAATGCTCATAGCCCTTGTTCTACTGATTATCGGATCGTCGTTACTTATACTCTCTGTGCGCCAAATTATTATACAAAGGCGTCTAATGAGGGGAGGTGTTAGTGGTGTATTCGGATCCATGCTTGTTTTTTCAGCAACAATAATTTTTTTGCTTCTATTAAATCTTCAAACTTATATTCAGTTAACTAAAGAAGTTGAGTTGGTAGAGGTGATGGTTTCTGAGATTACAGATCAGGGAGCCAGTGTAAATTTGACTATTGATGGTAGAGAAACAAACTATCTTATATCAGCGGATGAGTGGCGAGTTGACGCCAGATTTATAAAATGGAAACCCTGGTTTACTGTGCTTGGTAAAGAGCCCATTGTGAGATTAGAGACACTAAGTGGAAAGTTGTATCGGAATAGCCAAAAAGATCAACAGTCATACCATCTTTCATCAGAAATCGTTCAATTGGATGGTCTGTTATCATACCTGATAGATCGGTTTGGAATTTTAGATGTGATGTATGGCAGTTCGGTCTACATGCCAATAAAAAAAGGCGCTCGCTTTCGGGTTAGTGCAACGCACTCTGGACTGATTGCTCGTCCTGTCAATGAACAAGGTCGTATGGCTGTCCAAGACTGGAATTGAGAATGATTTACTACAAAATCCGACTGAAATCTCCGCAGTCACATACTTTCGAAGTCGAAATTACCATAAATAACCCGGATCCTTCTGGTCAGGTCGTCTACCTTCCTGCATGGATTCGCGGAAGTTATTTGATAAGGGATTACGCCAGACATATCACATCTATTCAAGCGTCATGCAATAAAGCGCATGTTGAGTTGAAAAAACTTGATAAACAGACTTGGCAAATTGAGCCTGTAGAGGGTGCGTTAACAATTCGATATCTTATCTACGCATGGGAACTGTCAGTGAGATCAGCTCACTTTGATATCAATCACGCTTATTTTAATGGTCCAGCAGTTTTTTTAGGGGTAAGTGGGCAAGAGCAAAGCCGATGCTCGCTGGAAATAGTAGCGCCAGAAGATCAACAACTACTGGGCTGGAATGTCGCTTACCCGTTAAGCCCTGAAAGCTGTAACGAATCGGGTTTTGGGACATACATAGCTACAGACTATGAAGAACTAATCGATTGTCCGGCAGAGATTGGTCACTTTTCCGAGAGTGAATTTGAGGCAGCTGATTGCAAACATCGATTTGTTGTAAGTGGTACTAAAAGGTTTGATCATGAGAAGATTTGTAACGATTTACGTTTAATTTGTAAAAAACAGGTTGAGCTATTCGGAGAACTTCCAACCACAAATTACCTCTTTTTATTACGTCTGGTCGATAACGGGTATGGCGGACTTGAACATAAAAGTTCTACCAGTTTGATATTTCCCCGTGATGAAATACCTCCAAAACGAATTAAGGAGAATTCTGCAGGATATAGAAGGTTGTTGGCCCTATGCAGTCATGAATATTTCCATCTTTGGAATGTAAAACGCATTACGCCAAAGGTATTTACTGAGCAGAGCACACTTCACGAAGTTTACACGCGCCAATTATGGGTTTTCGAGGGTATTACCTCTTACTATGACGAGTTGATGTTGCTCCGTAGTGGCGTCATTGAACGGGACGAATACTTCATAATGTTAGCTGAGACGGTGACTCGGGTAATGCGTGGTAGTGGGCGGTTTAAGCAGACACTTGAAGAATCCAGTTTCGATGTTTGGACCAAGTTTTATAAACAGGATGAGAACGCCCCCAACGCAATTGTCAGCTACTATGCAAAAGGTGCTCTATTTGCTTTGATACTTGATCTGACGATTCGTTTGCAGAGTAACGGTGCCTCATCACTTGATCAGGTAATGCGTGAGATGTGGTTACGCTATGGAAAAACTGGTAAAGGTGTACCTGAAAATGGTTTTGAAGAGGTCGCCACCGAGATAACATCGTTGGATCTCAAGCCACTTTTTGATTTAGGACTTCGTTCAACAGCTGAGTTACCCCTTACAGAGTGTCTCGAGTTGTTCGGTGTAGAGTTGAAACTGATGCCGGCAAAGTCGCAGGAGGATAAAGGTGGCATAGTTCGTAAATCCGAAGCTGATCCTGGTGTCACTCTTGCGATTGGAGCGAAATGGAAAGATAAAAATGGGGTAATTCGTGTAGAGCAGGTATTTGATGGAGGCGCAGCACAAAATAGTGGGTTATCAGCTGGCGATGAGATTATTGCAGTAGATGGACTTAGGGTAAATGCCAAGCAACTTGAAAGATATATAGCCGACACTGACCTGGGTTGCACTATTGAACTTCATCTGTTTCGACGTGACATGTTGATGTCTATCCATCTGCAGCCAACAGAAGCGCCGCAAGATACCTGTTATTTTAAACTGACCGATGAGGAAGATACAGAGGCGGCAAATCGACTGACAGCATGGTTGATGGGTAATGTCAGATAATTTTGACTTGGTTAAAATCATGGCGGATGGGCGCTTCCACTCTGGTGAAGAGCTGGGCGCTAAGCTTGGTGTTAGCCGTGCTGCAGTTTGGAAAAAACTACAACTCGTGAAGGACCGCTATCTTCTTGGGATCGATGCTGTTAAAGGTAAGGGTTACCGGCTCAGTGAGTCCCTTGATTTACTGGATCGTGAAAAGATAATTGAACGATTACAACAATCAAATCCAGGCACTCTACCTTCACTGAATATTCACACTACAATCGATTCCACCAACAGCTGGCTTATGCAACAGGCTGCTTTGGGGATTGAGTCAGGGTCTGTCTGTTTGGCTGAGCAACAAAATGGCGGTAGAGGTCGGCATGGCCGCCAATGGGTATCGCCTTTTGGCAGAAACCTCTATTTTTCCATGCTGTTTCGTTTTGACCTTGCTCCGACGCAAGTAGCAGGACTAAGTCTGGCATCGGCAATTGGTGTTTTACGACTGTTACGTCAACTGAATTGTTATCAAGCAGGGCTTAAGTGGCCCAATGATATTCTTTGGCAGGGAAAAAAGTTGGCAGGACTGCTGCTTGAGGTGTCAGGTGAAACCAGTGGTCCGTCTCAGGTGGTTGTGGGTGTCGGTCTCAATGTTGGCATGGGTAGCCTGGGAGAAGAGATAGATCAGCCCTGGAGTGATTTACGAGAGATACCTGAAATTGTAGCCTGTAGCCGAAGTGAACTTGCTGCCAGTTTGACTATTCACTTAAGTGACATTGCGGAACAATATAGAGCTGAAGGGTTGCGAAGTTTTATAGATGAGTGGCATGCCAGTGATCTGTTTATGGGGAAAGAGGTGGTAATCCGCAGTGCCAATCGTGCCCAAAATGGTCAGCACCTCGGTATCGATGACTCCGGAGGAATCCTTATTCGGATCGAGGGGGAGCCCCGTTGTTTTCATGCTGGTGAAGTCAGTCTAAGGAGAGCCGGATAGGTTTTGTCATGAAGCTTTTTGTTGATATTGGCAATACATTGATCAAATGGGCAAGTGAAAAGGATTTGCAGTCTCAAGTTGTTCATCGAGCAAACTCTCAAGAGTTACCCGAGGTAATTGATACCCCATGGTCTGATATGGCTGAACCTGCGGAAGTGCATATTGCCTCTGTCAGACAGCAGAAAGTGGTCGATAATCTAACCTCATGGATCACTCGGCATTGGCAAGCTACCGTGCGGATATCAGAAACAGTGCAGCGGGAATTAGGGGTAGTCAACGGTTATGCTACACCTTCGCAATTGGGAGTGGATCGCTGGCTGGCTCTACTTGCTGCGCGCAGAATCTGTAACAGGCCTGTGATTGTGGTGGATCTGGGCTCGGCAACTACGATTGATGGCTTGGATGATAAAGGATGCCATTTGGGTGGAACCATAATCCCTGGATTGCAACTTTATGCCAAATGTCTTGATCTTAATACAGATCTTTCCATAGATAACAATCACTTGAATTTAAGTGAATTTGCGACTGATACCGCAACAGCCGTTCAAAGTGGTGCTATGCTGACACACCTATGCATGGTAGAAAGGTCACTGCTGCGTTTGCAGGAAATTTGTGGTGGTGGCGTGGAATGCATTCTTACCGGTGGAAATGCCCATCAATTGTCTGAATATCTTATGATTGCTCACCAGATCGTACCCGATCTGGTTTTACAAGGCTTGGCCTTACAGTCGACTTAAACCTAAAAGAATCAGTTGACCGCTCCATTCTAATAGCAGGTTCCTGATTTTTTTGAAAATAGCTGCGACGGTCTTGGTCACCTGTTGGGTGAATCACGCTGCCCAACTGATCTTTTTAGGTTAAACAAACTGACTTATGAAATGGTTCTTCTTTATTCTGATACTGATTAATCTTGGCCTGTTTCTGTTGATTTACCCTCAACAGCAGGAGGTAGAGAAATCATACGCTACGACTGATGTAGGCGAGTTAAGACTTGCAAGTGAGCTTAGTCAAAGCGCTACGGTCGATGAAACAGATACTGTGAAAGATGAAGAGGCGATGCAAACTATGGATAGCAAAGCCGACCCTGAAGCTGAACAAACCCAGCCTGCTGACGCTGCTGTTGTTGAGGCTCAATCTCAGGCTGAACTGGAGCTGGAAGCTGATAAGCCCTCGGAAACAGCTGATGTTGCAGTTGAGCCGGAAATGGTCACCACATCTGATGTGGTGCCACGCTGCGCCATGGTTGGGTATGTGGAAACCAGATCGGCGGCGGAAGAGATATCTGTTCGCCTCCGCGCACTTGGATTAAAACCTGAACTTCAATCGGAAACGCGTAATGAGCAGGCCGGGTATTGGGTACTTATTCCGCAACAAGCTACCCGCAGGGAGGCGGTCAAGATAGCGAAAAGGTTGGAAGAATCCGGTGTTTCAGACCTGTGGCGCTTTACCAGTGGTGAATTGGTGCACGCCATCTCCCTGGGACTGTTCCGGGATGAGGTTCGTGCAGGGGATCGAAAACGTGAAATCGATGCATTAGGGTTTGAATCGGTTATTCAACCTCGATACCGGGAAAAAACCAATTATTGGCTCAGGTATCAGGCAAACGACCCTACTGGAATCAGTGATCAAGACTGGTCCAGACTGGTGAAAGATTTTCCCGAACTGGTTTCTAAGGCTGTTGAGTGTCGTTAGGATTGCCAGAGAGAGAAGAAACGCTTAGAATTCGCACTCCTTAGCCGGCGTAGCTCAGTTGGTAGAGCAGCTGATTTGTAATCAGCTGGTCGGGGGTTCGAATCCTCTCGCCGGCTCCATTTTTCCTTAACCTGCGTAATTGCAGGCGCTCAGCGGGATTGTGTAACCTTGCGCTTTCCCGAATATCGATCCTTTTGATCGAATTCCTTATCGATTAGCCCGGTTTTATCATAAATCTAAATTTAACTGATTTAGGGCGCCATTGTGCTGTCGATGTCTAAATTTTGTTTGCTCTATGGAAGCTTGGTGACTCATTTCGACCTGGATCGGGTGGAACCTAACCGTTATTCTGCACTTTCATGATTTGGATGAGCTGTCAGTGTATTGTGTTTGGTATAGACTTATTGCATAAAGAACTTTATTCGAATTCATGATCTGGATTCCTGATGGGCGTTCAACAATATCGCTAATCTTGGGACAAAAAGGGGAAGTCCATTGCTGAAGCGAATCTCATTATTAAAATCTGCACTTCTCTTTATGTTGCTCTCCATGCCTGTACACTCTGCAGATTGGGTATATACAGTCGTCGATGGTGACAACCTGTGGGATTTCAGCACCAAGTGCTTAGACAGTGTGATGAGGTTCGAACAGCTTCGAAAGCTGAATAACATCAAGAACCCCAAACGCTTGCAGCCCGGCAGTTGGCTTAGGGTCCCGATGAAGTGGATTCGTAGCAATGCAGTT
Source organism: Candidatus Thiodiazotropha sp. 6PLUC1 (assembly GCA_040506705.1). Classification (GTDB taxonomy): domain Bacteria; phylum Pseudomonadota; class Gammaproteobacteria; order Chromatiales; family Chromatiaceae; genus Thiodiazotropha. The sequence continues at coordinate 20,325 of JBEVWG010000002.1, read as the reverse complement.
CCTGCACGAATCGAATTGATTGGTGGTCAAGTCAAAATTACCCGCTCAGATGGAACAGCTCTGAATGACCTCAAGCCTGGTGCTTTGATCCATTTGGGGGATACGCTGAAGACAGGACAAGATAGCAGTGTTGCTATTGTCTTTGCTGATGACACAAGGTTGACACTGCACAGTGATGCAGAGATGCGCTTTGACCACCTCAGTGCCCATGGTGAGACAGGGATGGTTGATTCAAGACTGCATCTGGGTCGCGGCCGTATACAAACCAGAGTAAAACCTTCCGAAGGTCCTGGATCACGTTTTGAAATTCATACACCATCTGCAATAACTGCAGTTCGAGGTACAGCTTATCGTGCGGCTGTCAGCCTGGATGGAGAATCCTCTAACATTGAGGTTCTGGAAGGGGATGTGGTGGTCAGTGGCGCTGAAGAGCAAGCGCTGGTTAAAGCCGGGTTTGGTACCCAGGTAACTCAGGGGCAGCCACCAATACCACCGCGAAAACTATTATCACCACCCAAACTGAATGAAATTCCCGAACCTCTAAGAGAGTTGGATTGGCAACTTGGCTGGCAAAAGCTCGCGGGGGCTAAAAACTACCGGCTAGAGGTCAGTGATAATCAACAATTGGATATTCTGCTCTGGGAACAGGTCGTTACTGATCATCAGCTTAGCCTGCCGGATCTACCAGATGGAGACTATTGGGTAAGCGTTCGAGGTATCGATGCAGATGGGCTGGAAGGCAGTAACACGGTTAAGAGGCTTATTCTTGACAGGCATCCTCAACCACCGCAATCACTTAGCCCGGCTGATGGAGAGATGTTGCAGGGAGGCGATATTGAGCTGAAGTGGGATAGGCCCGACTATGCGAGTGGTTATCTCCTGGAAGTCGCAACGGATCTGGCTTTCGAGGATATTGTCATTAAGAGGGAGGTTGAAGATGTCGATCATATCAAACTGACCGATATATCCGAACCGGGAACCTACTACGAACCGGGAACCTACTATTGGCGTGTTGCTGCGAAATCAGATAGTGGAGAGCTGGGGCCTGCCGGAATCGTTCGTTCATGGCGTCTCAGATCTGAACTGGAGCCACCTGGTGTCACTATGGTGGTTACTGAAGAGCGAGTTATGGGCTCCTGGCAACAGCTAGATTCTGATCATCGTTATCATGTTCAGATAGCTCATGATCCAGACTTCAACCATCTTGAACTTGATCAAGTTGTCTCGAAAAATGAGATTGAAATCGAACATATCTATAGTCAACTACGCTATTTGAGAGTCTGTGTAGTAGACGAGGATGATTATCAGGGGCCATGGAGTGATGTCCACAAGATCGACCCTCTGCTTGGTATAAGCGTTTGGATAGTTCCTGCAAGTCTGATTTACGGTTTACTGTTTTTGTAGAGGAATGTTCAAGCACTTTTTCAATAAAGGAAAAGTCAGTCAGGTTATCCTGGCGATAGCTTTAGTTGTCTGTGCCAATGTACTCATTGGCAGTGCGGCAATTAAGCGCCTCGACTTTCTGTTTTACGACTACTTTCTCAATCTTCTTGATAATCATATCAGTGACGAGTTAGTGGTAGTCGCCATTGATGATAAGAGTCTAGAGGAGCTTGGTCGTTGGCCCTGGTCCCGGCGTTTTCATGCTGAACTGCTTGATCGTTTGACAGTTATGAATGCACGGGTTGTTGGATTTGATGTGCTTTTCTCTGAAGCTGAACGGAACGATCCTCAGGCCGATCAACTTTTTGCCGAAGCAATTGCAGCAAACGGGGTTACCGTTCTTGCTGTGGCACCCAGTAATCCTTTGTCAGGTATTTCGATTTCAGAGGTGCTGCCGCTTCCCATACTCGCATCATCTGCAGCTGGTTTGGGACATGTTGATTTTGAGATCGACAGTGATGGGCTTTGCCGTAGGTTTTTCTTGCATGCTGGACTGGATGATGCCCGTTGGGCAACATTTTCTTTAGCGCTTATGAATGTGGCAGGTGAGCAGATTTCTCTGCCTGGTGTGGTCAATAAACAGTCACCAATGAGCAGTGAGTCAAGTTGGCTGCGCTCCGGAGAGTTTTTAATTCCTTATGATCCAAGTCCGGATACAGTTGAAACCATTTCTGTTCATCAACTGCTCAATGATGATGAAATTGCATCGAGGATTGAAGGTCGGTATGTATTGATTGGCTCAACTGCTACCGGTCTGGGTGATGTTATTTCTACACCAGTATCCCAGAGTCATCAGCGCATGCCAGGGGTCAGGTTGAATGCCCATGTGCTGAGTGGTCTCTTGAATGGCAGCTTATTGAGAGTGATGGATCATGGATATCATCTGCTCCTGACCTTGATCATAACAGGGGTGATTGCTTTGGTGCTGTCTTCAACCAGGTTTCCTCTGTCTATTGTTCTATTTCTGATTGCGATTGTTGGTCTACCCGCTCTATCAGGGCTTACCTTGTCTCTCAGCCAAGTCTGGTTTGCCCCTGCTGCCTCGATTGTTCCACTACTTATAGGTTTCCCGCTATGGGGGGTCTGGCTTCATCTGCATGAGAGACAGGTTAACAAGTCACTGAACATCAGAATGTATGATCAGGCTATGCACCATGCTGTAACCGGCTTACCTAATCAATACGCATTGGATGAATATTTGAGAGGCTTGAGCAGTTCGGGCTCTGATGATTTCAAGTGCTCTGCATTGATGATTGTGCATGTTAAATGGTTGGGCTCTGCTGGCGGAATCATCGGCGGAGCAGCTGGTAATCAGTTATTACAAGCGATTGCACAGCGGATTCGTGATGTGGTGCGAAGCGATGATCTTGTTGCTCATCTAGGTGGTGATGACTTCGGTGTTTTAGTGAATGGACTTAATGACCTGGAGTCAGCGCACTTGATTGCGAAAAATCTTCTTGCTGTATTACAGCAACCTATGGTGTACGAGGGTAATTCTGCTTTTCTTGGGCCGAGCATAGGATTGAGTCTCTGGCCTACCGAAAGTCAGGATGGAGAGAGTTTATTGCGTGATGCCAATATGGCTGTGTTTCGTGCACGTATGCAGAATACAGATTCCATCTGTCTCTTTTCTGAGCAGATAGCTAAAGAGGTTAAAGAGGGATCTCAGTTGGAACAGGCGCTTACTTATGCGATTGAGCGCAGTGAATTCGAGGTCTACTACCAACCCCAGGTAGTTACCGGTAACGGACGTATTTTTGGAGTTGAAGCGCTCATACGTTGGCATAATCCTGAGTTAGGTCTGGTCTATCCCAGCGCTTTTATTCCGGTTGCTGAACATACTGGATTAATTCGTTCAATCGGTTTGTGGGTGTTACGCACGGCTTGCAAACAGGTGCAACAGTGGAATCATGAAGGCTTCGGGCCTCTACGTTTGGCTGTTAATCTCTCACCAGTGCAGTTCAGTGACAAGAACCTGGTGGCTGAAGTGCGTAGATCTCTTGATGACAGCGGGCTTGATCCCAGGTTTTTAGAATTGGAGGTCACTGAGAGTACAGTCATGCAAAATCTTGATGAGGCAAGATCTGCTATGCGTCTGTTGAAGGAAGAGGGTGTACAGCTTGCAATCGATGACTTTGGTACAGGCTACTCATCATTGAGTAATCTGCAACATTTTCCTTTTGATCGTATCAAGATCGATCAGTCTTTTACCCGTGAGTTTCAGGATAATGAAAGTGTAAAAGAGATTACTATGACAATCATTGAAATGGCGAAACGTTTAAAACTTGATGTCATTGCTGAGGGTGTTGAAACTGAAGCTCAAGCAGAAAACTTACGCCAATATGGATGTGATGCTCTACAAGGATTCTATTTCAGTCACCCTCTACCTGCATCTGAATTAACCACGATATTTTCCGGGCGGGTTGCAAACAATACCTCTCACACAGAGTTTAATGTTCAGAATAAATCCACTCGATGATCTCTTAACGTTTTTTTTAGCTGACGGAACTCCCTGGGTGCTGAGAAAGGATATACTCTGCGTCGCATTGATCGGCTTATTGGCTACCTGTTGAAGGAGTTTGGTTGTGGCATCTGGTTCTAAAAAAGTTATTTTCGCAGCATTGGCTGGTAATTCATTGATCTCGATTACCAAATTTGTCGCTGCATTTTTTACTGGTAGCTCTGCAATGCTATCCGAGGGCATCCACTCCCTTGTTGATACCGGGAATCAGGGGTTACTGCTGTATGGCATGGCCCGTGCTGAAAAACCGGCGGATGAGGCTTTTCCTTTCGGCTATGGCAAGGAGATCTATTTCTGGAGCTTTATCGTTGCGATCCTGATTTTCGCACTGGGTGGCGGTATTTCTATCTATGAAGGGATTAAACATATTCAGCACCCGGAACCGATCAGTAACCCGATAATAAACTATGTGGTACTAGGGTTAGCCATGTTGTTTGAGGGGGCAGCCTGGCTATTCGCCTTCAGGGAATTCACCAAGGTGAAAGGTAAATGGGGATATATGGAGGCGGTTCAAAGGGCAAAAGATCCCTCTATATTTGTTGTTTTGTTCGAAGATACGGCAGCACTGCTGGGACTTATTGTGGCATTTTTAGGCGTTATGCTGGCGCAGATGACCGGATTTCCGCTTTTCGATGGTTTGGCGTCGGTAGTAATCGGCTTAATACTTGTGGGAACAGCGATATGGCTCGCCTATGAGACGAAGGGTCTATTAATTGGAGAGAGTGCAAATCAGCCTGTGATTCAAGGTATTAAGGCAATAGTTGCTGATAAGGAGAGCGTGGATCACGTGAATGAAGTACTCACCATGCATATGGGGCCGGATTTTGTGTTGGTCAATCTCAGCGTGGACTTTAAGGATCATCTGACCGCTGACCAGGTTGAGAAGTCGATAGCAGAGATGGATTTGGCGATTAAAGCAGAATTTTCCCAGATAAAACGGATATTTATCGAGGCTGAAAAGCGTGCCGTCGCTCAGGCTTAAAGCGCAACAAACAGGGTTAGGGTAATTTCAGTAGAATTGATACACGCTTTGGGTTGACCCATTGAAAGTGTACGGGTAGAATTCCGGCTCTTTACCTCGCCAGATGTCTGGCTGGGGGAATAACGGGATATTTCGGGGATTAATGCAATGTATGCGGTAATTCAAACCGGCGGAAAACAGTACCGCGTTTCTGAAGGCGATACCATCAAAGTCGAAATGCTGACTGCTGATGAGGGCGCTTCGGTGGAGCTGGATAAGGTTCTTATGATCACCAATGGTGATGATGTGAAAGTCGGTACGCCCTATGTTGAAGGCGGCAAGGTAACGGCTACTGTTAAATCCATTGGTCGTGGCAAGAAAGTGAAGATCATTAAGTTTCGTCGCCGCAAGCACCATATGAAACGTCAGGGGCATCGTCAGTGGTTCACTGAGTTGCAAGTCACTGGCATTAGCGGTTAGGAGAGAGAGATGGCTCATAAAAAAGCAGGCGGTAGTACACGTAACGGCCGCGATTCGGAATCCAAACGTCTTGGCGTCAAGATTTTCGGTGATCAGGCTATAAAAGCTGGAAATATCATCGTTCGTCAGCGTGGCACCCAGTTCCATAATGGCGTAAATGTTGGCATTGGCAAGGATCACACCCTGTTTGCCAAAGCAGACGGTACCGTGAAGTTTGAAGTCAAGGGCCCTCGCAATCGCAAATATGTGAGCGTTGTTACCGACTAGTATTACTACGGAATTAACGCTCAAAAGCCTCGTCTGTGTACGAGGCTTTTTGCGTTTTAGTGCACTGTCTCTAACTCAAGCGTGATATCAGAGGCTTGCACTCTTTCCAAGGCAAGGCGCGATGCGCCAACAATGGCAGCTCCTTGTCAGGCAGCGCAACTCAGACGATGGCCTGGCGTCACGCGGATTTCACGCATTAGTATGAGACAGTACATCAGCCTATGAAATTTGTAGACGAAGCCAAGATAAAAGTTATTGCCGGAGACGGGGGAAATGGTTGTGCCGGTTTTCGGCGCGAGAAGTATATTCCCAAAGGCGGGCCTGATGGTGGTGATGGGGGCAATGGCGGCAGTGTTTACCTGATTGCCGATAGCGGCCTCAACACCCTGGTGGACTTTCGCACACAGAGAACCCATAAGGCAGAGCGTGGCCAGAATGGCATGGGCCGTGAACGTACCGGTCGAAAAGGCAGTGATCTCAAGGTGCGAGTACCGGTGGGCACACGTATTCTGGATGACGAAACCGGGGAGTTACTGGGTGAGCTGCTGGAGCACCAGCAGAGTATGCTGGTCGCCAAGGGGGGGGAGCGGGGAATAGGTAATGTGCACTTTAAAAGCAGCACAAATCGTTCACCACGGCAATTTACCTATGGTACTGAAGGTGATCGTCGGGAATTACGCCTGGAGTTGATTCTATTGGCGGATGTTGGTCTGTTGGGAATGCCGAATGCGGGTAAGTCGAGCCTGATCAGCAAGGTTTCCAGTGCCCGGCCCCGTGTAGCGGATTACCCCTTCACTACCCTCTATCCCAATCTCGGTGTTGTCAGTCTCGGTCATGATCATAGCTTTGTCGTGGCCGATATTCCTGGTGTGATTGAGGGTGCAGCAGAGGGTGCAGGTCTTGGATTGCAGTTTCTCAAGCACCTCTCCCGTACCCGTCTATTGCTTCATCTTGTAGATATTGCACCATTGGATGAGACCATTGACAGTGCAGCTGAAGTTCGTCAGATTGAAAAGGAGCTATCGCGTTATTCTGATGAGCTTTCAACCAAAGAGCGTTGGCTTGTGCTGAATAAAAAAGATCTGCTGATGGCAGATGATTTTGAAGAGAGAAGTCGCAATCTGTGTGAGGCATTGGCTTGGGAAGGGCCGGTTTATGGCATCTCAGCAGTAAGTGGTGAGGGTACAAAGCAACTTGTATCGGACCTCATGTTACGACTCGAGGAGATTTGGCGGCTTGAGGAGCAGCCTGTAGAAGAAGATGATGATGCTGAGTGGGATCCACTGCAAAGCTGATAGCAGAATCACTCATGGGATAGTCGATTAACTTAAACCACCACATCAGGTAGCAAATGATTTCCCGGGAAAAGATCACCAGTTCGAGGCGCTGGGTTATAAAGATCGGAAGCGCATTACTTACTGCTGACGGTAAGGGTTTATCCCATGAATTACTCTCTGCATGGGTTGAACAGATGTCTGCACTCCGGCATGCCGGTAATGAAGTGGTGCTGGTATCGTCTGGAGCTGTCGCGGAAGGTATGAGTCGAATGGGCTGGAGAGCCCGTCCTCATAATCTAAATGAACTGCAGGCGGCGGCGGCCATAGGCCAGATGGGATTGGTGCATGCCTGGGAGGCGGGATTCCAAAAATATGATCTGCACACGGCTCAAGTTCTGCTGACCCGGGATGATCTTGAAAATCGTTCCCGCTATTTGAATGCGCGCAGTACGCTTCGTACCCTGCTTGAATTGGGTGTGGTTCCTGTGGTCAACGAAAACGATACGGTAACAACCGATGAGCTTCGTTTCGGAGACAACGATACCCTGGCTGCTTTAGTGGCAAATCTGATCGAGGCTGATCTGTTGGTGTTGTTAACAGACCAGGAGGGTCTGTTTGATGCTGATCCACGCTTCAACCCTGATGCCTCTATGATCAATATGATGCGAGTCGATAATCCGCAACTCGATGTTGTGGCAGGGGGCAGTGCGAGTGGGCTCGGTTTGGGGGGTATGGTAACCAAGGTACGGGCTGCAAGGCTGGCTGCTCGTTCCGGTACAGGTACGATTATCGCATCGGGTAGAACTCAGCATGTTCTAGATGCCATTTCCCGAGGTGAGGAGGTTGGAACACTATTGGTACCAGTCCAGGAGAGACAGGCGGCAAGAAAACGCTGGTTAGCTGGTCAGCTTCAACCACGAGGAAGCCTGACTTTGGATGATGGTGCGGTACGTGTGTTACGTGAGCAGGGGAGCAGTCTGCTGGCGGTTGGGGTCTGTGACGTTAAGGGAGATTTTGGGCGTGGCGAAGTTGTCGTCTGCCTTGATCTTGCTGGAAATGAAATTGCCCGGGGTCTGGTCAACTATAGTGCCCAGGAGACGATACGTCTGAAGGGTATACCCAGCAGCCGCATTGAAGAGGTTCTGGGGTATGTGGATGAGGATGAGTTAATACATAGGGATAATCTGGTATTACTGTAAGAGGATGGTTGATTGCATTAGAGTTAGGCTTTAATCGACCCCTTTTCAGGCTTCCACTTGCTTCTGATGAGTGGATCGAAACAATTCAATAGCTGACTCCTGGAATCCATGTGATCTGGCAACCCTACTTTGTCTTCGCGCTAATCCTTGTCGCGATAATCTTATTCTTTAGCGGTCGCGTAAGACTCGATCTGACCGCAGCTTTTGTAATTCTTGCTCTGGCGATTTCCGGTGTGGTTACACCTTCCGAAGCTATTGCTGGCTTCGGTGATCCACTGGTGATGATGATAGCTGGGCTGTTTGTTATTGGGGAAGGTCTGCATCGAACCGGTGTGGCAGCGTGGGTTGGACAGCGCATTGCTACCATAGGACGAGGTAGTGAGTGGCATCTGATTCTTCTATTGATGCCGACAGTAGCGATACTCTCCGCTTTTATGAGCTCTACTGGTGTGGTGGCAATTTTTATTCCTGTGGTTATGAGCATGGCCCGTTCTGCTGGCTTGGCTGCACGTAGATTGCTGCTGCCACTAGCCTTTGCTTCGCTCATTGGTGGTATGTTGACGCTGATTGGTACACCGCCAAATCTTGCAGTTAGTCGGGCCTTGGTGGATGCCGGCATGGAAGGTTTTGGCTTTTTTGACTTTGCACCTATTGGTGGTGCAATCCTGCTTGTTGGTATTGTCTACATGCTGACTATGGGAAGGCGATTATTGCCTGGCGGAAAGGTGGCTGAAGGTGAGTTGGCAAGGCGGAGCCTGCATGACATGGCAGAGGAGTACGGTATAACGGAGGGACTGCACCGACTGCAGGTTCGAACCGGATCACTCCTTTGTGATATGACTGTGGGTGAGGTTGGATTAAGAAGAAATTTCGCTATTACCGTAATGGCAGTGGAGCGACATGGCGCACTATTGACTGCTTTGAAGCCGGTTTTGATCGGCACACGCCTGCGTCAGGGGGATGAACTATATGTAGTGGCACCCCAGGCAATAATAGATCGCCATGCAGATTATCTGGGACTAAGTGACCTGGGTTTTCCCTCCGGGCTGCGCAGACGTCTACAGGGCCAGTTCGGTATGGCTGAGGCTTTGGTGGTGCCAGGGTCACCGCTGGTTGGCAAGACCGTGCGAGAGGGTAACTTCCGCAACCGTCAGGGTCTGACTGTACTCTCGATTCGACGGGCTGATCAACCAATGGCGCTCGATTTTGATCAGACCAGGATGGAGGCGGGCGACATGATGTTGCTGGCCGGTCCTTGGGAAGCATTGGAACAGATGAACGGCCCCAGGCGTGATCTGGCGTTGCTGGAGCTGCCTCAGGAGATAGTCGAGCGTACTTGGCATGGAAACCAGGCGCCCTGGGCTGTATTGGTCACCTTAGGTATGTTGATTGTAATGACCCTTCAGCTTACCTCTAATCTGGTGGCAGTGATGTTGGGTGCCTTTGCCATGATAGCAACTCGGTGTGTCAGTATGGATGAGGCCTACCGGTCTATGAACTGGCAGAGTCTGGTGCTGATTGCAGGCATGTTACCCCTGGCGCGTGCTTTGGAAGTGACAGGTGGTTCAGGCATGATGGTCACTAGCTTGGCAGAATTTTTTCATGATATGGGGCCCAGGGCGGTACTGGGCGGGCTGTTTCTGCTTACCTCACTGTTTAGTCAGTTTATCTCCAATACGGCAACTACAGTATTGATTGCGCCGATCGCGCTTAACCTTGCGCTCGATATGGGACTCTCTCCAGCGCCGTTTTTAATGACAGTCGCGATTGCAGCTTCCACAGCATTCGCGACACCCGTGGCCTCACCGGTAAATACATTGATACTTGGTCCAGGTAACTATCGCTTTAGTGATTTTCTGAAGATTGGTGTTCCGCTCCAGGTACTGGCATTGATTGTTACCTTGGTCATGGTGCCATTGATCTTTTCAGTCGAAACTTAGACTGTAATTCGTTCTACAGTCATGGTTGTTAACTCCTGCTAATATGTCTCATGTGCAGCATGATTGTCGCAACTGAGGTTATTTTGCATGCTGTAGCGGGATTGTCTGGAACATTTGTTACATTACAATCATTAATCTTAATAAGTCGCCAGGTTAATAGGTAGAGTAACTTCAGAAAAAAAGCAGGGAAGCTGGCTGCGAGAGCATCAGGATAGCCATATTGGTTCGAATTTGAGATTAAATGATAGCGTGGTGAATATAAAGGACTAGGATATTTTGCAGACTGTTTTATTAATTGAAGATGAATCATCCATCGCAGATATGGTGCTATATGCGCTAAAAAGTGAGGGCTTTTCCACTGAATGGTTCAAGCTGGGTAGTGAAGGGGTTTCCTGGCTGAAAGTACACCCTGAGGCGGCTCTTTTGGTTCTTGATGTTGGCCTACCCGATGGGAATGGATTTGAGTTTTGCAAAGAGATACGGCGCTTTTCTGAGATACCTATCATCTTCTTAACGGCACGCAATGATGAAGTGGATCGGATTGTCGGCTTGGAGATAGGTGGTGATGACTATATGGGAAAACCTTTCAGTCCCAGAGAGTTGACCGCACGAGTCAAGACAATTCTAAAGCGTACCCAAAAAACTGCAACTCCAATAAAAACGATTCAGACAACTTTTGCTGTTGATTGTGATCGTTACCGAATTAAATACCATGATAGCTGGCTTGATCTCACACGCTATGAATACGAAGTACTGAGAACGCTTTTACAACATCCGGAACGAATCTACTCCAGGGGAGAGATCATGGATCGGGTCTGGCCTGAATCAGGTGAGAGTCTGGAGCGTGCGGTGGATACTCATATAAAAACCTTGCGATCGAAGTTGAGACTGGTTCGAGAGGGTGAGAATCCAATTAAGACTCATCGTGGTATAGGCTACAGTATCAGCGGTACGGTTAGTGAAACTTAGCGTCAGGATTTTTCTCGCCTACTTCTTGCTACTCGGGTTTGCAATCTGGTTTGTTATGCGAAGTTTCTCCGCAGAGCTTGTCCCGGGTATGCGTCAGTCACTTGAGGAGGTGTTAGTTGATACTGCCAATCTGTTGGCAGAACTGGTAGCGGAAGAAGTGGCTGACGGCAGACTGCACGAGGGTCATTTCGAGAAGGCAATGAGTGCATTTTCAGAGCGAAGGCTGGATGCTCGTATTTGGTTCCTGAAGAAACGTGATCCCAATATGATTGTCTATATAACTGATGTGCATGGTTCAGTGCTATATCACTCAAAATCTGCAGAGGTAGGGCAAGACTACTCGCAATGGAATGATGTCTATTTGACGCTACTGGGTGAGTATGGGGCACGAACCACCCAGGAAGATCCGAATGATGATTTTAGTAGTGTCATGTATGTGGCAGCACCGATCAGGTGGGGTAACAAAATTATCGGTGTTGTCAGTGTAGGGAAGCCCAGTGTTGCTGTTCAACCCTTCGTTGAGCGTATGCTGGCAAATATCAAAGAGAAGGGTGCTTTGATGATTCTGGCTGCACTTGGAGTGGGTATCCTAATAACCTATTGGTTGACTTTTTCCATACGTAAATTGACTGCCTATGCTAAGAATGTTCGTGATGGTCATCATCCCGAAGTGCCCAGATTGAGGGAACGTGAATTAGCAGAACTGGCAGAGGCTATGGATGACATGCGGCGCGAGTTAGAGGGTAAAGATTATGTTGAGAACTACCTGCATAGTTTGACTCATGAGTTAAAGAGTCCTCTAGCTGCAATTCAAGGTACTGCAGAGTTGCTTGATGAGGATATGCAAAAGAAGGATAGACAACGGTTTTTGGGCAACATTCGGAATGAAGCCGCGCGTCTGCATCAGGTGGTGGATCAACTTCTGCGTTTGGCTGCTGTGGAGAAACAACAGAATCCTATCGATCCAGTGCCGTTGGACATGGATCAGTTGATTCAGTCGCTGTGTGAAGATCGCCAGTGGAGACTGCAACCCCTTGGCATAAGATTTGAATGCAAGCTTGATATGAAGGAGAAACCAATCGCTGAGCGATTTTTACTGCGACAGGCGATAGGGAATCTCATTGATAATGCTATCGATTTCTCTCCGGAAGGTGGCGTAATTGAAGTGAGGAGTTGGGCTGAAGGGGGGGATTGGATGTTTAGTGTCAGTGATGAAGGCCCAGGAATTCCAGACTACGCTCTGCAGAGAGTTTTTGAGCGTTTTTACTCCTTATCCCGGCCGAATGGTGGTAGTCGTAGCAGTGGATTGGGTCTTAGTTTTGTGCGTGAAGTGGCAGAACTGCACGGTGGTGAGATAAGCCTGAGAAATCGAGAAGTAGGCGGCGCTACCGCCTGCTTGACTCTGCCTGTGATATCTTATCGTGACGCTTCATAGCAAGATTCACCCTTTCTATGTGTGCCAAAAGCACATATCAAGCACATAAAAAACACACATACACTATTTATAGTCACCTTTAGTAGCATAAAGGAGAAGACTATGAATCATCCAGTACTTAAAAAAATTATGGTGATAGCCTTGCTCACTGGGTTATTGATGATCCCGCTGATTATGATAGAGGGGATTGTATATGAGCGCAGTGGCTATCGAGATCTGGCTAGGCAGAGTATTTCAGCCAGTTGGACAGGTGAGCAGCAGGTATTGGGGCCGTTGTTGGTTATTCCATACAGAGAGGGTTATACGAAGAGTGTGTGGGATAGTAAGAATGAACGTTATGTAATAAAAAAACATACTAAAAAAGGAAATCTATTAATCGCACCTGCTGTGCTCAAGATAGATGGTGAAGTCTCATCTGAAAGCCGCAAGCGAGGAATATACTCCGTCCCCGTCTATCATAGTGATGTTACGGTTTCCGGGCAGTTTAATTTTAAAAAGATGGAGGAGTATTTAAAGAGTAGCGACCATGATATTGATTGGCAAGATGCCTATTTGTCAGTGGTAATTAGTGATGTTCGTGGTATTGAAGATCAACCGCTACTTGAATGGCAGGGACAAGTATATACGTTTGTTCCGGATGCGCGCTTAGAAGAGATGAGCAACGGTATGCATGCGCCTATAGGTAAGATAGAGGTAGAAAAAGGGGCTGTCGACTTCAGTTTTAATCTTAGATTGAATGGTATGGAGTTACTGAAGTTCTCCCCGGTTGGAGAGAGTACTCGTGTTCGTCTTAGGGCAGATTGGCCAGATCCAAGTTTTATCGGACGATACCTTCCTTCCAGTCGAGAGATAAGTGGTGAAGGTTTTACTGCAGCTTGGAATCTATCGTCATTTTCAAGCAATATGCCACAGTTTATCGAGTCCTGTCAGGGTGGTCAGTGTTCAGGTCTGATACAGGATAGTTTTGGGGTTAAGCTTTTTAACTCTGTTGATGTATATCAACAGAGTGAGCGTTCAGTTAAATATGCGCTAATGTTTATTGGCCTAACCTTCGTCTGTTTTTTCCTGTATGAGATAATGAAAGGGCTGCGTCTCCATCCAATGCAATATCTCTTAGTTGGGTTGGGTTTGAGTATTTTTTACCTACTCTTAATATCGTTATCCGAGCATATGGCCTTTCTATATGCGTATATGATCGCCACGTTTTCCTCAACTGCACTGATTGGATTTTACATCAGTAGTGTTCTGAATTCGTTTAAAAATGGTGGATTGATAACAGCTGCGTTGCTGATTCTCTATGGCATGCTCTATGGTATTTTAAGCTCAGAAGATAACTCGTTACTGATGGGATCTCTGCTTATATTCGGTGTGCTCAGTTTGGTGATGGTCGTAACTCGTCGAGTCGATTGGTATGCCGTTACAGATGATCTGTCGTTTAAGATTGGAAGTCGGGTTGATCCTGATCAGATCGCCTCATCTTAGGTGGTATTGGGTGTTGCTGATCACAGCGCGCCCCTGATTTGATCATCTACTGAGGTATCTGAAATGTTTATTGCTCATGCGCCAGCTGGGTACTTGGTTTCTAGAATGATTTGTCGGAAATTAAGTCTAACTGCTAATGCTAGAAACAGGATGATGGCGAGTGGCATTTTTGGCTCGATCGCACCGGATTTTGATCTGTTCTATTTTTATTTTATAGACAATCAACAATATGATCACCATATATATTACACCCACTACCCGATTGTTTGGGCCTGTTTAATGGTTGTATCGATAGTATCGATTGTCGTATTTAGAAAGGTAATATCTACTTATTACCTTATGGTGTTTTCCCTATGTGGCTTCATACATCTATTGTTGGATAGTGTTGTAGGGAATATATATTGGTTGGCTCCTTTTAGTGATAGGGCATATGCGCTACACGGGGTGGTTTCGTACTACACGCCATGGTGGCTTAACTTTGTTTTGCATTGGACTTTTTTGTTTGAGCTGATCATTGTTGCTTTGGCTCTTTATATCAATATCAATGATCGATTGCCGAAAATGGCACTAAACTCTGCTATGAAATAATAAATGCGCCCTTAACCTGGATATCGCAGTTGACCGCTAATATCTGATTTATTCATCGGTCTGGTTGATCATGAGGATTTACACTTTAAATCGTCCAACATGAGACTCCAGTTCTGAAGCCAGGGCCTGCAGTTCAAGGGTGGAATTACTCAGTGCTTCTGTGCTGTTTGATGTTTGTATCGCAACCTGGTTTATATTGACAATGCTTTGGTCTACACCGACAACAGTTTGATGCTGCAGGTCAGTAGCACTTGATATATCCTGATTGAGTTGTGAGATATCAGCCATGGTTTTTGTAATCTGGTTGAGACTCTCTCCCGCCTGTTCTGCAGGTGCGACACTGGCATCGGCAATTCGATGGGCATCCTGAATGGCCTCAACTGCATCTGCAGCGCCACTCTGGAGTTGGTCGATCATCTCCTGTATCTCACTGATGGAGTCATAGGTACGCGCTGCAAGACTGCGTACTTCATCTGCTACTACGGCGAAGCCTCTGCCCTGTTCACCTGCCCTGGCCGCTTCGATGGCTGCATTGAGGGCCAGTAGATTGGTCTGCTCTGAGATACCTCTTATTACATCAAGTACGCTCTCGATCTTTTGACTGCGTTCTCCGAGGCCGCTGATCACAGCGGTTGCACGGTCAACCTCTTCGGCTACATTTTTAATCTTCGATACCATATCGAGGACGATCTGTTTGCCATTACCACTTTCCCGGTCGGCTTCTTCAGCGCTCTGTGCGGCCTGGGTGGTGTTGTCAGCAACCTCCCTGAAGCTGCTGGATAGCTGATTGATGGCAGTGGAGACTGATTCTACCTCCATGCGCTGAGTCTCAACCTCCCGTCCAGTCTGAGTGGAAACCTCGGTGATTTGAGTTGTGGTCTCAAGCAAGCGATGGGTGGAGACTTGCAGCCCTGCAACCATATCTCTCAGCTTGACTACAAAACGATTAAAGGCAGTGGCCAGATCACCGATTTCATCCTGACTCTTGATCTGCAACTGTACTGTTAAATCACCGTCTCCCTGGGAGATGGCTTCGAGTTGTCTGTGAATTTCGCGGATAGGTCCGGCAATAGCTCGAACTGTGATCCAGTAGACTGGTATGGATATCAGTACGCCAAGGATCACCGCAAGTATTAAGATCTGATAGCCAGTTTCAACCAGGTCACTGAGATCCAGTTTCTCTGTTTCCACCTTCTGACGGATCTGCTGATTCAGTTGCTCGCCAATCTGCATCAGTTCATCAGCCGCGATTGAATAGGCTTGACGGGCCGTCTTCATCTTCTTGTGATCTTCCATCACTGCTTGTAAAAGTGCCTTATGCTCCTGCGTCAGGCTAACCAGTGCTTGCTTGAATGGCTTTCCGTCGAACTTTCCGTTTTTGACCTGTTGCTCGAATAGGGGGTCTTCGCCAATGGTCTCAATGGCGTAGGCCAAATCTTCATGGAGTAGATTGATGCGGGAGATGATGTCGCTTGTGTCACTCTCTTCCTTGAAACGGCGATAGAGTTCGAGGCGGCTCAGAAGCGCAAGTTTTGACTCTCCAGCTGCATTGATCGAAGCCCATCTCTCTTGTTCATCTACTGCATCGGCATCAGTTTCAGAGCCACTCTCGGCATTCATATCCTGTCGCATCATCTCTTCACTGGAGATGCGTTCCACATCGACCAGGAAATCAAGAAAACTTGAACTGTTTTGAGTTAGTGCCTGTTCTCTTTGCAGATAGTCATGATGAAGTTTTATGAGCTGGCCCTGGGTAGCGGAGAAGTTTTGCATTCGGGTCTTCAGGTCGTTGATGACACCAGCTTCAACCTGCTTGCTGGCGATCAGATTATCTAATGCTACCTGAGCTTCATCTTTGGCTTGTTCAATTTTTGTGTGATCGCTAGCATTTCCCAATAATACAGAGTCTACAGCGATCAGCTCCTTTTGAACGGCACGGATGCCTGCTTCAGTGGTTGCCATGGCATCCCATACCGGGCCGGTGATATTGGCAAGGGATATCGAAAGGGAATTGATGATCCAGTAGCTGGTGCAACCGGTAACCAGTAAAACCAGGACCAAAGTAACGAATCCAGCTGCGATTTTGGTGCCGACGTTGATTCGCCCCATAACAAGCCCCGCTTTGTAATTATAAGATATCCATTGTTAACAGCTGTTAACTGTTGAGCTTTTCGGCCTGTGTAACCTTTCCTTTAGATTGTTCTCTATTGAGATAGCCGTGTGGGAGTGAATTTAGAATTGTTCCGTGCAAAAAATATATTGCTTTCCATGGGCTTAAGCCTGGTCGTTGTAATTTGCCATTTGTCGGTAGAGTGTGCTGCGATGGATGCCAAGCTGACGAGCTGTGGCGCTGACATTGTTTCCATTCTCTGAGAGTGCCTTTTCGATGGCCTGACGGGTAAGTTGCTTGAGGTCGGTTTTATCTGTCCGAGTGTTAATGCGGGGCTTTTGTATCTCACCCGGCAATTGGCTCAGGTCAATGGTCTGTTTCGGATCGCTGAGCACAATCAATGTGCGCAGTGTGCTGGTTACTTGGCGCAGATTGCCTGGCCAATCATAATTTACCAGGGCGGCCACTGCTGATTCACTAAAGGTCAGCTCTTTTTCACTACCCCCAAGCATGCGCATCATCTCTTCAATTATCTGCTTACAATCCTCCCTTTCACGCAAAGGGGGCAGCTGAAGGGTGAAGTCCTGAATTCGGTAGTAGAGGTCTGCACGGAACTCGCCTTTATCCACAAGCATAGGTAGGTCGCGGTTGGTGGCGCAGAGAAGGGCAAAGTCGACTGTAATCGGTTGTCCTCCACCCAGAGGTGTGACCTGGCGTTCCTGTAACACCCTCAGTAGACGGGCTTGAAGGTTGAGGGGCATGTCGCCTATTTCGTCGAGAAAAAGAATGCCGCCATCAGCTTCCCTTACACGGCCAGGCATACCGCTACGTTGGGCGCCGGTAAATGCACCACTGGTGTAACCGAACAGCTCTGATTCGATCAGGGTTTCCGGTAGGGCGGCGCAATTGACTGCTACGAATGCCCCGCTTTGACGTTGGCTGCTGGCATGCAGGCGACGGGCAAAAACCTCTTTGCCAACCCCTGTCTCACCTTGGATCAGTACCGGGATTCCGGCATCCAGAACACGCCGTGCCTTATGCAGAAGATCTGATGTGGTTGCATCGAAATAGTGCTGATCCTGTGATGCGGCTTTGGGGCTGTTGGTGGCTACCTGTAGTGTTTGACGATGGTTGATTTTGCTGTGGAAGATCTGCCCTCTTGGGGATTTCATCCCATGGTTGGAGATACTCTCCTTGTAACTAGGAAGCTGCAACCATTGACCAGCGTTGCTGCCGATTAGTCTCTGCCAGTCGGCATCGAGTAACTGCAGGGCAATTCGATTTGCGCCGACAACCTTGTTGTCATCCAGAATCAGTATGCCTTCTCGATGTGTGCCCAGCAGGTCTTGTCGATGGTGAAACCGAAGCAGGCTACCCGGAGCTGCATTGCTGCTGCTCAATCTGTGCTCGATGATCTGGATGGCAAGTCGCACCATACCGAGGGCTTGATGATGCATGTGTTCAGAATCACCTGAGACATCAAGTACACCCAGCAGCTCCCCTTGTGGCGATACGATTGGCGCAGCGGCACAACTCAAAATGGTATTGGCATCCAGAAAGTGCTGACCGCCCTGAACCAGCACAGGATTTTTTTCGATCAGTGCGGTACCAATGGCGTTGGTACCTCGTTCGGGTTCAGTCCAGTGTACCCCTGGCTGGAGGTAAACTTGCTGGGCTTTACGCAAAAAATTGAGCCCACCAGCGGCATCCAGGATCAGCCCCTCATCATTTGCCAGCAATACCAGGCTATCGCTATCGGAGACCAGTTCAGCCAGGGCATCCATTTCGGGTTGGGCAACACCCCGTAATCGCGCCATTTTTTCCCGACGTTCATTGAGCTGGTTACTGTCGATTCGCAATGGAGGGGAAGTTTGGCTGTTATCCAACCGTTGTGCGCATCGTTGCCATGAGCGCGCAATAACTTCAGGCACCAAGCCTGCAGGGTTCTGGCCCTTTTCGAAAAAGAGCTGACGTGCGGTAGTGGTGTCGGCTCCAAGGGCTTTGTGCTTTGTCATTGTTTCTCCGCATCTGCGCTGTGTGGCGCGACAGCAAGGGTGTCGCATTTTGCGACAGATCACTTGGCTGGGGTTGTCAATTAAGTGAGCTATGAGTGTAGACGTTCTGGTGAAATTCGCCCAATAGTCTAATAACTAATTGATCTATTGGTATTAAATTCCAATAGGCAGGCTCCTCCTCCATTTGCCTGGCATGAAAACTGCCATTCCGTATGCCAGCAGTCTATCGATATTAAAATGATAAACGGAGGATTGTATGACTAACCCTGCTACAGCAGTGGAGAGATCTGATGTCTATGAAAATCATCGGCTCTCTGAGCACAACAGCACTCCTAGTGAGAGCCTTGCCAGGCGCAGGGATGCGACCGCTGTTCAATGGCGTCGATTCCGAAATCGCCAGCCACTGGCTGAACCGCATGGCTTGCAAGAGGATATCCTCGCTTCCTGGGAGCGTAGCGTAGGTGATGTAGAGACATTTCAATTGCACGCCCCTGGAGATGACCGGGCCTGTGCAGAGCGCTATTGGCAGGATTCCTATATAGGTCGAGCTGCGGAGTCTTCTTTAAGCGCTATCGTGGAGATGGCTGAGGAGGGTGATCTGGTTGCATCAATTGCCGATCCGAATGGGCGATTGATCTGGCGACATGCTGGTGAGCGAATCCGGCAGCGGGCAGATCGAATCAACTTCAATGTAGGCAGTCACTGGCATGAACAGGCCATGGGGACCAATGCAACCGGGCTCTGTTTGGCGTTGTGTCGACCCACTACAGTATTTTCTTCAGAGCACTTTCAGCCTTTTGCGCACGACTGGGTCTCCTATGCGGCGCCAATCTGCTACCCGAACGGAGGGGATTGTGCTGGCGTTCTGTCGATCTCAACTCTGTGGCAACAACACACCCCCTTGGGAGAGGCGGCAGTTGCAGAGCTGGCACGATCTATTGCTGGGGAACTGTCTGACAACCAACCCAAAGCTGAACTTGAGATCTATGCGTTAGGGCAACCCAAAGTTCTGTTTCGTGGCAGAGAGCTTCGACTACCACTGAGGCAGATAGAGATTCTTTGTCTTCTGGCGCTGAATGCCAGAGGATTGAGTCTGGAAACATTACATGCCGCGCTCTATGGCGATACGGCGGTTTCATTGTCGACCTTGAAAGCCGAACTGTCGCATCTGCGCCGTCTGCTGGATGGCAAAATAGGTTCACGTCCCTACCGTTTACAAATTTCAGTATGGGGTGACTTTATTGAAATCTGGCAAGCATTACGAAGGAAGAGTAGTGGTGAGGCATTCTCTCTTTATCGTGGCGCCTTGTTGCCAGATTCTGCATCACCAGAGTTGGAGGAGTGGCGGCACTGTATTGATGCGGTGATGAGTCAGGCGCTTGGAAATTGTCAGGATCCCACGATGCTGATGGACAAGCTTTGTCGCAGTACATCAGGTAGTGAGCTTGTGCGAGAGCGCCTCTATGAGATTATGTCAGCAAATCAGGTTTGAGCGTTAAGCTGCTGCTGATTAGCAGCTATTTCTGCGGTGAAGGAGAGGCCATGCCCGAATGGCACTTACTTAAGGGGATTTGTTACGTAGAACGAGAATTTTCTGAGGTAACCAAGCTATTTTGGTGGGGCAGGGCCCCACCCTAC